>NZ_AFWE01000177.1 GCF_000222585.1 Vibrio scophthalmi LMG 19158
GGTTGCTGAGGTTGCTGAGGTTGCTGAGGTTGCTGTTCAAGCAGCATCAACTTCCCGCTTACAGAAAGTCAAAGCTTATATACAAAAAATCAGAAAAAATATTTTCAAATAAATCATATTCACACACACCACTAAGCCCCAAGCATAACTAAGCTTGGGGCTTTTCTTTAGATACAGCAAACTAGAATTCATTAATAGGAGCAGTAGAAAAAATGACTGATATTTTAAAACAACTAAGTAGCCTACGTCGTGCGAAAGTTCTCTTCAAAAATGCAACCGTAGAACAAGTAGATCACATCATAAAAACACTACAAGAAGTACGTGATGAAAAAGAGGTAGAAAGACTAATTGAAGCTGAAAAAGCAGAGCAAGAACAACGGGAACTTGAAACTTTAAAAGCTCAAATCCTCGATAAAAATATCGATTTTGACAAGTTGACCGCCATGATGAGTGGTTCAAAAAGACCACGAAAAGCCAAAAAGATC
Organism: Vibrio scophthalmi LMG 19158; assembly: GCF_000222585.1. Taxonomy (GTDB): domain Bacteria; phylum Pseudomonadota; class Gammaproteobacteria; order Enterobacterales; family Vibrionaceae; genus Vibrio; species Vibrio scophthalmi. The sequence continues at coordinate 486 of NZ_AFWE01000177.1, forward strand.
GCACCAGAAACGCCCACAATTACCTACGTTTTTGGTGATAACGAAACATGGAACGGTGAAGGAGAAGTGCCGAGAAATCTACAAATTCAGCTTGATGAAGGTTTCGAACTAGCAGACTTTATCCAATAAGAAAACAGCCCTACCCGCTTCCTACAGAACGAACCACCTCGCTTAATTTGATTCATTTCAATCCCAAAGGATTGCTAAATGAAATCAAAGTAAACACGTCAATTCCTAAGAATTGTTACGGGTTTATTTCCTCTACGAACGTCGAATGCCAACACCACTTTTCTTTCAATCCCCTAGGATTGTTAAAGAAATAAAGTGGTGTTCGAAGCATGAGGAGTGAGTAAAAAAGACCGCTACAACGAGCCAAATTGAACAATCAAAAAGTGGGAATTCGGGCATTCCATGCCCCCACTTTGATTGTGAAAGACGCGACGTAAAGGCGGTTTTTTTTGCTACGAGATGAGACTCAAGCTCCGCTTGAAAGCGAGTCCCGTAGCCTTAGCTCAAAAAGGATTCAATCGCGCAAGCGCCCCCTCCGCGGGGCTTGATTGTTAATCTTTTTTGAGTGCGAAGGATAGGCATCCGTAGCATCTGAGGAACTTTTCGCCCCAGCGAAAATTACTCAGACGGGGGAGCCGAAACAAACGCCCGCCCCAGCGGAATAGCGAGGCATCCCCAGATGCCGGTTTGTTTTGGGGGCTTGCCCCCGAAAACCGTTGAGTAGGCGAGACCAAGCCCGTCTGCGTAGTTGAATAACTCGAATTTGTGCATGGGAGCCTGCGACCGCCAAATGAGGGTTAATTCACCTTGCAGAGGGGCTTGGTCGCGCGTAGCGCTACGGTTTTCGGCTTCTTTTGCTCTAGGATTCAAATCGATATTTGACCGACGTTCAGGAGGGAGGATATTGATTTGAATTCATTGAAAAATCACCGATTTTTTAATATCACCCTGAAAGGGTGACAAAGAGATTGTAAGCCTCCAAGCGTCAATCTCGCTTCTTTTTATCGGCGTCACTGGTCGGCGTCACCCACGCACCGACCAGTGACGCCGACCACTGACGCCGATAGACATCAAAAACACACTAAATCCAAGGACAACCACTATGCCTGAAATCATCGAGTACAAGCTCTTTGAGTTGTGCATCATCGTGCTCTCTAAACTCTACATTATCACCTTTTATGGTGGCGGAATGATGAGTCTCTTATCTGGATTGATCACACCAATGATCTACTTTGATAAGCCAGAAAAAACGGAGGAAGACACTGTCTTTCGACGTGCTATGTTGGTTTTTGCTTTTATACTTTTTGTCTTTGGTACGTTAAGTCCAATGACGATCCCGTGGATGATCCACTCTCTACAAAACTCGATGATAGGAAGCACAACAGAGCTACATTATCCCGTTTATTCATACCTCAATTTACCGATGTTTATCTTCGGTATTTTTGCGCACATTTGGCTTCGTCGCACCTACTCTCCATTAATAAATGAGCTTAAACAAAAACTCACAAAAAAGACCAACATTGCTCGTGATGAACGCACCGATGTTCGAACGGTAAAAACCTTTTTACCTGAGACCATTGAGTACGATCCGGAAGATTACATTGACCTTAACAAAGGTGTTTTCGTTGGATTAGATCGAGATCATAAAGCGCAATACATTCCGCTTCCAGATATGCAGAAACAACATGCTGATATTTTAGGAACAACAGGTGCGGGTAAAGGGGTTGCGTCTGGTTTGATCTTGTACCAACTCATTCTTGCCGGTGAAGGTGTCTTTGTTATGGATCCAAAAAATGACGAATGGGCACCTCATTTAATGAAGTATGCGTGTGAAAAAGCGGGCAAGCCTTTTTACTTAATCGACCTCAATAAGAAAGCGCCCCAACTAGATCTACTCGCAAACACCACACCAGAACAAATTGAAGAGTTAATGGTCGCGGGATTTAGTTTTGCGGAGAAAGGCGACCTTGCCGATTTCTACCGTATTGATGACCGAAAAGCGGCACGTGAAGCACCAAATAAAGCCGATGAAGAAGGTCGTCGCTCATTCAAAAATTTATTCAACACTGTGTACGTCAAAGGATTGCAAGACACCATCAAAGCGTTCTATGGAAAGCTAGAAGAAATATCACTCGTTGACTCAGTTAACGCCATTGGTGGCATGAAGTTACAAGACGTATTTGATGATGGAGGCTGCTGTTACATTATCGGTTCAATGCGCAACTCTAAAATTTTGATCACTCAAAAAATGATCTTAATTCGTTTATTTCAAATTGCTGAAACTCGTGATCGCGTCAACTCAAAACCTCGCCCTATCGCCATCTTTTTAGATGAATTGAAATACCATATTTCTAAGCCAGCAATGGAAGGATTAGGGGCAGCTCGTGATAAAGGGGTTCATATGTATTTAGCACACCAATCCGTTGCCGACTTAAAAGATTGTCCCGCTGATTTGAACGGGGATGCAGTTGTGGGCGCAGTCGTTGAAAACACAAAATTCAAACTAGTGTACCGATTACAAGATCCCGACACAGCCAAATGGGTATCTGAAATGTCAGGCACAATTTTGGTGGATGATGAAACACGTTACGTTGAATCCAATAAATCACTTTCCGAAATTGTCGATAGCAAGCGCAACATTCGAATGGCCGAAAGACAGTTTGTTGATACCAACATGCTGCTCAATCTTCCAAGTTTCGTTAGCTACATCTTCACCACAACTGACGTACCAAAGCCCTCTTTGATTTCACCAATCAAAGTAAAAAAACAAAAACTCGTGACTTACGACGAAGTTATGGCTGAGCGTGAAATTGCACAAAATCACGTTCAAATTTTCCCTTCTGAACCTGAACCCAATGTAGAAGAGAACGAGATACAAGCAAATACATTAGGCGCAAGCAAAGAGGAGCAAACCGAACCTCAGCTATTGGATAGTGCTAAGTCTGAACTCAGCGAAAGCCTTTTTTTAGATTCGGCTATTGAACCAGAAGAACCAGAAGAACCAGAAGAACCAGAAGAACCAGAAGAACCAGAAGAACCAGAAGAACCAGAAGAACCAAAATTTGACATTGATGAACTAATGAAACAAGTAGAAAAAGGTGCTTAGGAGGCATGATTATGCAACTACAAAGTCAACGATTACTCTCCCTTTGGGATCACAATCAATACAGCAATGACAAAACTAGAACCAAGCCTATTGACGGTCTGTTTGTATACAATAGCTTGTTTTCCGTCTCTGCTTTTGCGTCAAAACAAGATCAAACGCCAGCTACTCTATTAGCTCAAATGACCACCAACAAATTGCTGATCACTCTTAGAGATTTACGCAATAACATATCTAAAGTGGATCGGGAGTTAGTGAGCAGAATAGGCAGCATACCTATGAATACAAGCGCTCATAAAAGAGAAAGTAAAAAAATTCATATAGACGAATCTAAGCACACGCCTACAACCGTCATGTTGATTAAAGTATTCCTAGCAAGTGACGAATACTTTACCCATTTGAATCAAGCAAGATTAGACGGTGAGCTACTCGATACCGAGCAACAAGAAAATCGAAAAGAGATCATCGCATTAGTCATTCAAACCTTACACGACATAAACAAGATGTGTATCTCGTACCACAAAGTACGTAAAAGTGTTGAGGCTAAAGAATGAGTCAATTAATTGCATCGAGGAAAATAAGGGATCAACAAAATGCCGAAAAAATGGCAAAAGTGATCCGTTTTTTGAAGCAGGAAACCTATTCAGATAAAACAAACCTCATGCTGCTACTGGCATATAAAGATCGTGCGCCACTAGACCGCTTACTCAATAAAATGATCGCATTTAATTACCTACGTAAAGAAGTCTTCGACTTCCCTACGGGGAAATATTCGATATGGGGAATAACCTCATTAGGGCTGGCTCAGTTTATCGACAACGACGATGAAGATTACCGAGCCTTTGAACCATCACGAATGAAATTTTCAACCGCAACACACAAGTTGCTTAATCAAAAGGCGTATATCTACCTACAACGTAACGGCTGGACAAACTGGCAAAACGCAGACCAATTTTCATTTAGGCGAAAATATGAAACGGACAATCGGCCTGATGCCATCATCAACACGCAGAGTAACGTAACCGTTGCCATTGAAACGGAGCGCACTCTCAAAACGGCGGATAGATACCGCGCCATATTTAAAAGTCACATTTTAGCGAAACAAAAAGGTTACTGGGAAATGGTCTTCTACGTTGTTGAAGACAATAAAATGCAGCAAGCGCTAGAACGAAGATTTGATAGCGTTAAATACATCCCGTTTGATAAATCCAATCACCCTTTTTCTGAATACAGAAAAAATCTTGTTCGAGTTTTCACACTCGACGAACTCAAGCTCTTAAAAACCAAATAAATCCAACTATTTAACCGAACACTCGATCATTGCATCGAGATTTTGGCGTACCTAAAGGAAACAACCTATGCGCGTATTTATTGCAGAAAAACCCTCTCTAGCCGC
>NZ_AFWE01000176.1 GCF_000222585.1 Vibrio scophthalmi LMG 19158
TGCACAATGCAGCCTTTTTTACTTCTATATAGAGCTAAATACCGGATCCGTACTGCTCTCCATCATCTTCATGTAGCCCACACTCACGTTTTAGGCCAAAGAACCGTGTTTCTTCTTCTTTCATTCCAGGTTCCCACTTCTTTGTGGTATGAGTATCCCCTACCGAGAGATAACCTTCTTCTCTCAGTGGGTGGTAAGCCAAACCATGCTCTTCTAAATAGTAATGCACATCTTTATTACTCCAGTCGATCACCGGTAGGAATTTAAACACACCATTTTGGATTGAGAGTATTGGCAAATTTGCTCTGGATTGGGATTGCTCTCTACGCAACCCCGAAAACCAAGTACCAACTTGCAGTTCATCCAACGCTCGGCGCATCGGTTCAACCTTATTTAGCTTGTTATACTTCTCTATACCTTCAATCCCCTGCTCCCACAACTTACCGTACACAGCTTCTTGCCACACTGGACTTTGCTTTGCGCGGTACACTTTGAGGTTTAGAGTCAACTGCTTGGTTAATTGCTCTATAAATTGGTAGGTCTCTCCAAAGAGATAACCGGTATCAGTCAGAATAACTGGGATATCTGGTTTTGCTTGCGTCACAAGATGAAGCATGAGTGCCGCTTGAATACCAAAGCTCGACGAAACCACGTGCTCTCCGCCCAAGTTTTCGATTGCCCAAGCAACACGCTGCTGCGCTGTCATTTGCTCTAGTTGGTGGTTAATAGAAGAGAGTTGCAATATTTGCTCTGTTTTTGTCAGTGCCAGTAATTGCTGAAGCTCTACCTTTTGTGTTGTCGACTCAAGCATGCAAATCCCTCTTAGATACGAAGACTTCTTCTATAATGCCAGCGCGAATGGTGAAATCACCGAAACCCTCACCGTCATTACGCTCTTTAGCCCAACGCTCCACCAGCTGATCAATCTCTTCTAAGATCTGTTTATCAGTAATGTTCTCTTTGTACATTTTCGGTATACGGGTACCGCCACGGTTACCACCTAAATGTAAGTTGTAACGTCCTGGGGCTTTTCCGACCAATCCAATCTCCGCCAACATCGCGCGACCACAGCCATTAGGACAACCAGTTACACGTAAAATGATGTTGTCTTCTTTGGGTAGGCCATGCTTCACCAAGATATCTTCTACATCCGTTACAAATTGCGGTAGAAAACGTTCTGCTTCTGCCATCGCCAAAGGACAGGTAGGGAATGCGACACACGCCATTGAGTTTTTACGCTGCTCACTCACGGTGTCATCCATCAAACCATGTGCAATCGCTATCTTCTCAATCTTGGCTTTATTTGCTTTAGATACCCCAGCCACAATTAAGTTTTGATTGGCGGTCATACGGAAATCACCTTTGTGAATCTTGGCTATCTCAGCCATTCCCGTTTTGAGTGGTTTGCCTGGAAAATCGAGCAAACGACCGTTCTCTATAAAGAGAGCAAGATGATGCTTGCCATCAATACCTTCTACCCAGCCGATTCGGTCACCACGTTCAGTGAACTCGTAAGGACGACTATCGGAGAACTTAACTTCTGCACGCTTTTCGACTTCCGCTTTAAACACATCAATCCCAACACGGTCTAAGGTGTATTTGGTTTTTGCATTTTTACGGTTAGAACGGTTACCCCAATCACGTTGAGTCGTCACGACTGCCGCGGCAACATCCAATGTTTTATCTAAAGGAACGAAACCAAAATCATCCGCTCGACGAGAATAAGTTGAAGTATCACCATGAGTCATAGCAAGACCACCGCCCACCAGCACGTTGAAACCGATCAGTTTGCCGTTTTCCGCAATCGCCACAAAGTTCAAATCGTTAGCATGCACATCAACATCATTTTGCGGAGGGATCACAACCGTCGTTTTGAATTTACGTGGTAGGTAATGTTTTCCGAGAATCGGTTCATCATTCTCAGTGGTTTCTACTTTTTCACCATCAAGCCAAATTTCGGCATAGGCTTGGGTTTTCGGCAATAAGTGCTCACTGATTTTTTTCGCCCACTCATAAGCTTCTTGATGAAGCTCTGATTCAACTGGGTTAGTGGTACATAGAACATTACGGTTTACATCACCCGCTGTCGCAATTGAATCAATACCAATACTGTTGAGCGTTTGGTGCATCAGTTTCACGTTTGGCTTTAATACCCCATGAAACTGAAACGTTTGACGCGTAGTCAGACGGATGCTGCCATAAAGTGAATGGTCAGTGGCAAACTTATCAATCGCTAGCCATTGAGTTGGCGTAATAATGCCACCTGGCATACGTGCACGCAGCATGACATTGTGCAACGGCTCAAGTTTTTGTTTTGCACGCTCATTACGAATATCACGGTCATCTTGTTGATACATGCCATGAAAGCGAATCAACTGGAAATTGTCTGCCGTAAAACCACCCGTGATTTTATCTTGTAAATCTTGCTCAATCGTTCCACGTAGATAGTTACTTTCACGCTTTAATCGTTCGTTGTCAGCCAAAGGGCCCAATACTTCACCGAGTACTTCTTGTTGTTCTTTGCTCATTAGTACACATCCCTTTGGTAACGTTTTTCCTTACGCAGAGTGGTAATAAATTCCTCTGCTTTTTCTTTGCTTAACTTGCCATGTTCTTGCACTACTTCAATCAATGCTTCATGAACATCTTTCGCCATGCGGGTCGCATCACCACACACGTAGAGATAAGCACCCTCTTCTATCCATTGCCATAACTGCTGACCATTCTCTAAAAGACGATGTTGTACATAAACTTTGTCTTGCTGATCACGGCTAAAGGCCACATCAAGCTGGGATAAAACACCTGATTTTAAATACTTTTGCCATTCAACTTGGTAAAGGAAATCTTGAGTAAAGGTGCGATCGCCAAAGAACAACCAGTTTTTTCCTTCCGCATCACGATTATCACGCTCTTGAATAAAGCTGCGGAATGGCGCAATACCCGTTCCAGGACCAATCATGATCACTGGTGTATTGTCATCTTGAGGTAACTTGAAGTTATTGTTGTTCTCGATGAAGACTTTCACTTCACCACCTTCTTCAAGGCGATGAGAAAGATAACTGGATGCGCCACCAAAGCGAGTTTCTTCACCTTGCTGATACTCGACCACGCCGACTGTTAAATGCACTTCTTCATCAACTTCCGATTGAGCCGAAGCAATTGAATAAAGACGTGGCGTTAAGCGACGCAGTAAACCAACCAATTGTTCTGCGTTAAGTTTGGTTTTCTTCTCTGCTAATACATCAACAATCTGAGTATTACCCGCGTATTCACGCAGCTTATCTTTATCTTCCACCAGCTTTTGCAATTTTTTGCTCGCTGATAGCTCAGCAAACTTAGTCACAAATTGCGGATTAGCAGTCGTGATTTCATATTTGGCGACCAGTGCACTGTGGATAGATAGGCTTTCACCATCGACATCGATACTCTCCACGCCTGACAATCCAACTTTAGCCAAAATAGCATTGGCAAGTTCTGCACTGTTTTCATACCAAACACCTAATGCATCGCCTGGCTGGTAAGTAATACCTGAGCCATCGAGATCAATCTCAATATGACGAACATCTTTACCTGAATCACGGCCTGTGATTTTTTGGCTGGTTAACAGCGTTGCGGTGTAAGGATTTTGTTTGGTGTATTGAGAATGCCCTGCCGCTTGGCCGACAGGTAGCTGTACAACTTCCGCTTCTGCGCCAGAAGAAAGCGCTTCTTTAACCACTTCCAGTGCTTTAGCTCGCCATTCTCCAGCTGGCGCTTCGTAATCAACATCACAGTCAATACGATCGATGAAAGCTGTCGCTCCCTGTTTTGCTAGATACTGATCAAAGTCTTTACCGGTTTGACAGAAAAATTCGTAGCTAGAATCGCCTAAGCCAATGACACCATATTGTAGGTTAGGTAATTTAGGCGCCTTCTTTGATTGCAGAAACTCGTGCAATTCAATGGCATTATCTGGCGCCTCGCCTTCGCCGTTAGTTGAGGCCACGATGATAACGTGCGTCTCTTTAGCTAAGTTCTTACCTTTATAATCACTAGCATCAAAAAGTTGCACAGCAATACCTTGTGCCTTGGCTTCTTGTTCCAGAGCTTCTGCAACCCCCTTTGCATTACCAGTTTGCGACGCATAGATAATCGCTAACTTGCCCGCAGGTTTGGCAGCAACGGCGGCAGCGGCTTGATTAATCGGCGCAGCAGCGGCAGCAGGTTGTAGGTGCTGGGCTAAACCCCAAAAATACCCACTCACCCAAGCTAATTGCTGTGACGATAAATCGGTCACTGTTTGTTGTAGTTGATTTAATTGTTGATCATTCAGTGGGCTAGCGACTGATGGTAATTCTTGTGTGTTTCCTTGAGAGGACACATTCTTGTTTAAAGACATGGTCTCGACATCCCTGTTCATTGCGTGATTATAGATTAACCACTCTTTTTAATAACAAGAAAGAATAGAAGTGAATGTTTTATAACTTTTGGAATTAAAGCATTGGGAAAGAGGGCTAAATCAGTTCTCAACACGTACCTGATTGAAACCCACCGCCATGGCCGATTTCGAGGCTAAGTTTAAATCACCGTAATGACACTCTTCACCATGAACATCGGTTAAAAAGTAAGAATTCACCATGCGCATGGCGAAACTCCACCACCCAAAAGCCCTCTTCCGCGGAAGGTTCAATGATGGCCTCAACCAACTTGTTCTCACGATAAAGATTTCTAAGCTCATTAATTGTCATGTTCACTAGCCCTAGTTAAAACTCCCTTTCATCGTATAAGCATGGCGCATAGTGCTAGAACTGCTAACAAATCCCCCTTTATTATAAAAAAAAGATATAAAAAAACGCCGCGTTAAAAAGCGACGTTTTAAAAAAATCTTCTCAGAAAGGCTAGAAATTGTATTCCGCTCCAAGGAAGAAACCATTTACAAAAACATAAGACTCCGCTGTCGCCGGAGATTGCTTGGCAAGATCTTCAAACTCCAAGTCGATAACGCGATAACCACCGCGTAAAACAACATTGCCTGAATTGGTTTTGATTTTATATTGTAGCCCAGCTAATACATCAGCACTCTTAATGCCTTTACTGTTACCAAAATCAAACTGACCGATGATGTCAAAATTGGTATTAGGAATATAAAGCTCTGCGTAGGCATACCAATTAAAGGTTAACTCATTAAAGTCATACTTAGGCGTTGCAGACTCTTTGGTTCGGTAATGACTATTGCTGTACTGCGTTAATGTTGCACCCGCATCAAATGTCATTAACTCACGTTCAAGAATTTTGTAGTAAAACGTAAAGTCGTATTTATCAAACCCTGCGTAGTCCGTATCAACACTCGTGTAGCGAAAACCAACGTTCGGCACGTAGTCCATATCATGCTCTAGCGAAAAATAAAGGGTTGGCACAGAAGCATCATCTCGACGAGTCTCATCGATTTTACTATCACCAAACCACACATCAGCGCCAATATCACCAGTGAAAGATTGGGCCATTACCGATGTTGAGGCCATCGATAGTGTTGCTATAAGTGTGAATGCGGATCTGTTCATCGAATATTTGCTCCTAAGCAAGACAACGCTGTAAGTTCTTACCCAGAATATTATCACATCCTCTGTACTTCGCTATCTTGAGCAATAAACGTAATGCTTAAAGAACCAAAAGCCTAGCGCGATCACAATCAACCACGGCAAGATTTTAAACACGGCGCCAAGCATACCAAGCAACACCATCACCAATAGAGCAAAACCCGCGGCGGCAAAAACCGTCACCATGGTTAATCCCGTAACTAATAAAGTTGCGATAAACACTAATATAAAGATTAATTCAAACATACCGTTTCCCCTCTTCTTTACACAACCTATCGCAGGAAGCATGCCAATTTCAGAAAAAACCTAACCGACTAATATATATAGATAAATAAAAAAGCGCTCTATTATTTAGAACGCTTTCATTAAGAGTGAGGTATTTTTCGCCACTCAATTGTGGCAATTTTTACACATTCAATTCTTTGGGAATTTTAGCCAGTGCCGCTTCAACCACTTCAATACCTGAACCCGGTTTATGCGCATTTTCACTAATGTGACGACGCCATTGACGCGCACCAGGCATGTTTTGGAACAAGCCCAACATATGACGAGTCATATGACCAAGATAAGCACCATTAGATAGCTGTTGCTCAATGTACGGATACATTTCTTCAACCACTTGGGTACGCTTCTTCACCGGCTTATCAAGGCCAAAGATGAGTTGGTCAACTTCCGCCAAGATATATGGGTTTTGATACGCTTCGCGACCCACCATGACACCGTCTAAATGCTTAAGATGCTCTTGTGCCTCTTGCAGTGTTTTGACACCACCGTTCACCGCAATCACCAAATGAGCGAAATCTTTTTTCAGTTGGTAAGCTCGTGGATAATCCAATGGTGGAATTTCACGGTTTTCTTTCGGGCTCAAACCTGATAACCATGCTTTACGTGCATGGATAGTAAATTGCTCACAACCACCTTTTTCCGATACGATTGATACGAAATCCGTTAGGAACTCATACGAATCGTGATCATCAATACCAATGCGGGTTTTGACTGTTACTGGAATATCGACAACATCTTTCATTGCTGCCACGCAATCTGCCACCAATTGAGGCTCAGCCATTAAGCAAGCACCAAAACGACCGTTCTGTACACGATCCGATGGGCAACCGACGTTGAGATTAATCTCATCGTAACCACGCTCAGCGGCAAGTTTTGCACACGTAGCAAGATCGGCGGTATTTGAACCACCTAATTGCAGTACAAGTGGATGCTCTTGCTCATTGTATGCGAGGAAGTCTCCCTTACCGTGGATGATGGCACCCGTTGTCACCATTTCTGTGTACAGTTGCGTCTCGCTAGACAACAAGCGATGAAAGTAACGACAGTGGCGATCGGTCCAATCAAGCATTGGAGCGATGGAGAACTTGCACGAATGAGTCATAAATCTAAATTCCAGTCTATTGGCGTTAGTTTTGCGATTAAAATAGGCCGAATATTGTAATCACTTCCCAAGATGTGCGCCAATTTATCTTCCAATGTATCGTTTTTAGAGCAATTTTGATAAGTTAGAACGTTCGACGGTACAGCAAGCTGATTCACCACGATGAATTATCAAAGTCTCGATGGTTAACTCATTTATACGTTAACAATGCATACTATTAAGCGTTAAGTGGTATATTATTAATAAAATCCGATGGTTATGGTGATGGATTTGGATCAAGAGCTAGCAAAGCAAATCGAAGAGATTTGTGCCGCGAGAGGTGTTCGGCTTACACCTCAAAGAAAAAGAGTGTTTGAACTGATTTGTGCGAGCCCAAAAGCCTCCAGTGCTTATGAGCTATTAGAGCAACTAAAAGTCAGTGAACCACAAGCAAAGCCACCCACGGTTTATCGAGCGCTGGACTTTTTATTAGAGCAAGGCTTTATCCATCGAGTCGAGTCAACCAACAGTTTTATTCAATGTTGCTCGTGTAACGCACATAAACATTATTCGCATCTGCTAATTTGCGACAAATGTAGTAACGTGATTGAACTGCAAGATGATAGTTTGGTAGCCTTGTTGGCGAGTAACGCAGAGAAATATGGCTTTGAGATTACGAATCATGTGATTGAATCACATGGAATTTGTCAGTCATGTTCCTCTGATAACAAAGAATAAAGATATAGAAGAGTATTATGCGCGCTGAATTTGTAAACCCGTTTTTGGCTTCACTGATGAACGTCCTAAAAACGATGGCTTCGCTAGAGTTGAAGCCGCAAAAGCCTCGTGTAAAAAAAGACGAGATTGCACGTGGTGATGTATCAGGCCTAATCGGGATGGTTGGTCCGCAAACTCGCGGTTCTATGTCGATTACTTTTGATGAAAGTTTAGCGCTAGAAATCATGGAGAACATGTTGGGTGAACGCCCTAATGGTCTTAATGATGAAGTAACCGATATGGTGGGTGAAATCACCAATATGGTTACCGGCGGTGCAAAACGCATCCTTGCCGAAAGTGGTTTTGATTTTGATATGGCAACCCCGATCGTTGTATCAGGTAAAGGCCACACCATTCGCCACAAATGCGAAGGGGCGATCATTATCATGCCTTTTACCTCTCAATGGGGTAATGCTTTTATTGAAATCTGTTTTGAATAAGCATTAGGCCACCAATGATAAAAAAGCTTCCTCATGGAAGCTTTTTTTGTTTTCGGGCTTGTCGTACAACCTCGATAGCTTTTGGATCATGGCAACCCAAGAGCAGGTTAAACAGCAATTAGCACATAGCTAACCAAAAGCTATTTAACCTAATCCCATTACTGAATGACACCTTGTTGTTTTAGCACCTTGATACATTGCTCAACCAATGCTTCAATCGGCAACTCTCCTGCCGGTAAATTAATCTCAGCTTTTAATGGCGCTTCGTAGTCAGAATCAATCCCGGTGAAATTAGCGATCTCACCTGCACGGGCTTTTTTATACAAGCCTTTAGGATCGCGCTGTTCACAGACATCTAAAGAAGCATTGACGAACACTTCTAAAAACTCACCATCAGGGAACAAGTCACGCACTAACTGACGCTCAGCTCGGTGTGGTGAGATAAACGCTGACAAGACAATTAGTCCAGCATCCACCATCAACTTGGCTAACTCACCAATACGGCGAATATTTTCGCGGCGATCTTGATCAGAAAAACCCAAATCACTGCACAAGCCATGGCGAACGTTATCGCCATCCAGTAGATAGGTATGAAAACCTTGTTCTGCCAGTTTATTTTCTAACGCACCAGCAATGGTCGACTTACCCGCGCCCGATAAGCCGGTAAACCACAGTAGCACCGGTTTTTGTTGTTTGAGTTTGGCGCGCTGGGCTTTATCAACACTGTGCTGATGCCAAACGATGTTTTCATCTTTCACTGCTGTATCCGTTGTCATTATTTACATCCTTAATAAGGGAAGAAGAGTGGGATCAATGTCAGCACCAGTACCGAATAGACAATCGATAATGGGATCCCAACTCGCACATAATCCGTTAATTTGTAATTCCCAACACTGTAAACCAGTAAGTTGGTTTGATAGCCATAGGGAGAGATAAAACTCGCACTGGCGCCAAATAGCACAGCCATAATAAAGGGCATTGGGTCAACGCCATAACCGAGCGCCATGCTATAGCCAATAGGAAAAGCCAGAGCAGCCGCCGCATTATTGGTGACAAGCTCAGTTAAGATGAGCGTGAGTAAGTATGTCGCCACCAGCGCACCAAAAACTCCCCAGCCATTAAAAGTTTCAATAAACACTTGGCCAAGTTTCACCGACAACCCAGATGAGAGCATCAGTTGGGCAATAGAAAGTGCCGAGCCGACAATCACCACAATATCAATTGGAAAGCGACGACGCAGTTCGCCAAGCTGAACAATACCAAATACCAAGCAGGCTAATAGATAAACCAGCAGCCCTTTGATCAATGGCACCCACTCTAATAGAGCTAATGCGATCACCGAGCTAAACCCCAGTAGCACTAAGCTCGATTTTTGGAAATCAAGGCGTGCGCTCGAATCAAGGTCATTGACTAAGACGAACTCTTTACGGTGTGCTCGACGCTCCGCTTCAAAACGTTTGCCGGGCACCAAAACTAAAGTATCACCCGCGTTGAGCGTGACATTGCCTAAGCCACCTTCTAAACGTTCATGACCACGACGAATCGCGACGACCACCGCATCAAAACGATCACGAAAGTGACTGGTTTTTAGCGTCTTATTGCAAAAACTGGCCGAGGAACTGACCACCACTTCAATAAAGCTTTGTCCATTTAAGTGGTGCTGACCAAATAGGGTTAAGCCCTGTATCTCTTGGAGAGTGGCGACACTCTCTATATCACCACAAAACAGTAATCGGTCTTTGGCTTCCAGCACAAATTCCGGATCAACCGACGGCATGGTTTTACCCGCGCGGATCACTTCGGCAAGAAACAGCTTACGTAACGCACGTAAGTTATTTTCCGCGATACTGCGTCCTACGAGTGGCGATCCAGGTTCAACTCGCGCTTCAAGAAAATAAGGTAAATCATCTTGTGATTGATCATCGTAATTGGGTAACAAGTAGCTCAATGGGATCAAGATCAACATGCCACCAAACAGAACAGACAAACCGATCAAGGTTGGAGTAAAAAAACCTAAACTGGGTAGCCCGGCGTCTTCGACAAAGCTATTAATGATCAAGTTGGTTGAAGTGCCGATCAAGGTCAGCGTACCACCTAAAATGGCGGCATAAGAGAGAGGAATAAGTAGCTTTGATGGCGCATGTTGCTGATTGCGCTTAATCGCCCCAATAAGAGACACTACCACGGCAGTATTATTGGTAAATGACGACAGTAGCGCAGTCGAAATACCCATTTTGGCGACAACCGAGGCTAGTCTTCCCGTCGACAGGCTGCGGCTAACCCAGCTGATGAGTAATGTTTTCTCTAGTGCACTGGAGGCTAAAATCAATAGCACTAAAGTTAATAAAGATGAATTGGTGAAATTGGTCGCGACTTCATTAAGTTCAATTAGGCCCGCCATAAAAGCGATAAATGCCGCGCCAGCAAAAATATAGCTTGGTTTAGCGCGTGTCACGACAAGGCATATCACGATACCAAGCAAGATAGCTAACACAAATCCTTGTTGCCACATACCGCTTCCCTACTTCACCCATTCATTGTCTTTATCGGCGATGTGCGACTCAAAACATCACTCAACCAACCGAATAAAGAACTGATACGAACATCCATCATCCATCGAAACTCGCGCTTCACATCCTGATCCTGCGCGAGATTTCGATGCCTTAAATAGCCACTAAATATGTGCTTATTTAAGTAACTGACTAATGTCTTTTGCTTCCCAGTGAGGGAAATGTTTGCGAACCAAAGCGTTAAATTCCACTTCGAAGGCAGAGATATCACCTGTTTGCAATTCCACCTGGTTCAAGCTTTCACGTACCAATCCAGCCCCCACCGTCACGTTAGTTAAACGGTCAATCACGACAAAGCCACCGGTATCTTGGCAATCGGTATAGCGATCTAGTGCTACTGATTCAGTCAGTGTCCACTCACACAAACCAATACCATTAAGTGGCAGCTCTACTGCATTGTGGGTGGATAGATTGTTGATATCATATTGATGACGAATCGACTCAACTCGACCGACGGTTTTCTTACCAGCAATTTTGATATCGTATTCGCGGCCTGGCTGTAGAGCTTGCTCTGTCATCCACACTACATCAGCTAACAGATGATTACTCGATTCAACTTGGGTATTGTCCAATACCAATAAATCACCACGGCTGATATCAATTTCATCTTCTAGGGTAAGTGTGACCGCCTGCCCCGCATACGCAGTTGGTAAGTCCCCGTCGAAGGTAACAATACGCGCGACTTTCGAGCTTTTACCCGATGGTAATGCTTGCACGCTATCACCCACATTAATGGTGCCAGACGCTATCGTGCCAGCGAAACCGCGGAAATCGAGGTTAGGTCGGTTCACATATTGAATTGGGAAACGGAAATCACCCGCACCTTTGTCTTGGTCAATATCGACATTTTCCAAGATTTCCAGTAAAGGTTGTCCATCAAACCAGCTCATTTTTGAACTCGGTTCAACCACGTTATCACCTTCAAGCGCTGAGAGTGGCAAGATCTGAATGTTGGTTTCACCACGCAGGTTCTTCGAGAACTCTAAGTATTCATCGCGAATTTGTTCAAATCGATCTTGTGAGTAATCCACCAGATCCATCTTGTTCACGGCGACGACAAAATGCTTCAAACCTAACAAGTTAGCAATGAACGAATGACGACGGGTTTGATCCAATACGCCTTTACGCGCATCAATCAAGATCACCGCGAGATCACACGTTGATGCACCCGTGGCCATATTACGCGTGTACTGCTCGTGCCCTGGTGTATCTGAGATAATGAACTTACGCTTTTGGGTAGAGAAATAACGGTAAGCAACATCAATGGTGATGCCTTGTTCACGCTCGGCTTGTAAGCCATCAACCAATAGCGCAAGGTCTGGGCGTTCGCCCGTGGTTCCTACGCGTTGGCTATCATTGTGAACGGCGGCCAATTGATCTTCATAAATTTGCTTTGAGTCATGCAGCAAGCGACCGATCAAAGTACTCTTGCCATCATCGACTGAGCCACACGTTAGAAATCTAAGTAGTGACTTGTATTGGTGTTGGGTTAGGTATCCTTCAATACCCAGCTCCGCTAATTGCGCTTCTACTGCACTGTTCATGTTCTTTCCTTAGATCCTAATTAGAAGTAGCCTTGGCGTTTTTTCAGCTCCATCGATCCTGACTGATCGTGGTCGATCGCGCGCCCTTGGCGCTCACTCGATGTCGCCACCAACATCTCTTCAATAATACCGGTCAGCGTGTTCGCGTCTGATTCAACAGCTCCTGTCAGTGGATAACAGCCAAGCGTACGGAAACGCACGTTCTTTTCTTCTACCACTTCACCCGGTTCAAGCTTCATTCGGTCATCATCAACCATGATCAACATGCCATCACGCTCAACCACAGGGCGCTTATCGGCAAGATAGAGCGGCACAATGTCGATATTTTCTAGGTAGATGTATTGCCAGATATCCAACTCCGTCCAGTTTGACAACGGGAAGACTCGGATACTCTCACCTTTGTTGATTTGACCGTTGTAGGTCTTCCACAATTCAGGACGCTGATTTTTTGGATCCCAGGTATGGTTTTTATCGCGGAACGAATAAACACGCTCTTTGGCTCGAGACTTTTCTTCATCACGACGCGCACCACCAAAAGCGGCATCAAAGCCATATTTATTCAGTGCTTGTTTTAACCCTTGGGTTTTCATGATGTCCGTGTGCTTTGATGAACCGTGCTCAAATGGGCTACATCCCATCGCGATGCCTTCTGGGTTCTTATGAACCAAAAGCTCAAAGCCATACTTTTCCGCAGCTTTATCGCGGAAATCGATCATCTCTTTGAATTTCCAATCGGTATCTACGTGCAGCAGTGGAAAAGGAATCTTGCCTGGATAAAAGGCTTTCCTTGCCAAATGCAACATTACCGATGAGTCTTTACCGATTGAGTACATCATTACCGGATTATCAAACTCTGCCGCGACTTCACGGATGATGTGAATACTCTCGGCTTCTAACTGTTTAAGGTGAGTTAAACGTTCTTGGTCCATGTTGGTGCTTCCTTTGCAGCTCTATGAGCGTTTCGGCTAGTCTTTCGTTATGCGTATTGACGTTGCTGGAGTGATTGATCTTCTTGATTAAACCACTGTAATTTTTCTGATAGTGCGACCACTTCTCCCACCACGATTAAGGATGGGGCTTGAGCGTCTTGCGCTAATTCGGCAAGCTGTGACAGCTGACCTTTAAAGATTTTTTGGCACGATTGAGTACCGCGTTCGATGATCGCAATTGGCGTACTTGATTGGCGCCCATGACGAATTAATTGCTCTTGGATGTAATCGGATTTCATCAATCCCATATAAATCACAAGCGTCTGATTACCACGCGCTAATGTTGACCAATCCATTTCATCGCTTTCTGCTTTCAAGTGACCGGTAATAAACATGGCAGATTGCGCGTGATCACGGTGAGTAAGAGGGATCCCCGCATAAGCGGTTGCGCCAGCGGCAGCAGTAATTCCAGGGATCACTTGAAAACGGATACCCGCATCGGCAAGCACTTCGAGCTCTTCAGCACCACGACCAAAGACAAACGGATCGCCGCCTTTAATACGTACAACGCGATGACCTTGCTTGGCAAAATCCACTAACAATTGATTGGTTTTTTCTTGCGGTACACTGTGATGGCCAGCTCGCTTACCAACACAGACTAAAATCGTGTCATCTGGGATCAGTGCTAAAATGTCATCAGAGACAAGGTAGTCGTAGAGCACCACATCCGCTTGTTGAATAAAATTCAATGCCTTGACCGTCAATAGCTCAGCATCACCAGGGCCTGCGCCAACCAGTGCAACTTCTCCGTGACGCAACTGACTTACTGCGCTCAAGACTGGGCGAAGAGGTGTTTCTTGTTTTGCTCTTAAGTGGTTCAGGGGGAACTGAGACACTGTTTCCTTGCTCGCCATATTGCCATCCTTCCATGTGAATAACTGCATTATGGACTTCTAGGCATATTACCTGAAATTCTAAAATTTCATTTTTTATATCAATAACTGATAAGAGAAAAAATGGAACGGTGAAATAAACGCCAAAAAATCTGAGAATGTAACGACAGAACCGCATTAAACAGCAGCTCAATGTCACATTTTGAAATGCATCTAGAATCTAGTTACATGACATTTTGTTACATTAGCCGCAGTGAAAATAACGCTATCGGAGCGAAAAAAATGAAAGTAGCAGTGAAACCTTTAACCCTAGCAGTGCTTGGTGGCATGTTGACCATGGCAGGCCCTGCAATGGCAGATACGATCAAACTTCGTATTATTGAAACAACTGATATTCACACTAACGTGATGGATTACGATTACTACAAAGACTCAGCCTCTGAGAAAATCGGTCTTACACGTACTGCTACTTTAGTTAAACAAGCTCGCGCTGAAGTTGAAAACAGCGTACTGGTTGATAATGGTGATTTGATCCAAGGTAGCCCAATGGGCGACTACATGGCTGATAAAGGCATTGATGCGGGCGAAGTTCACCCTGTCTACAAGGCAATGAACCAACTAAACTACGATGTGGGCAACATTGGTAACCACGAGTTTAACTACGGTCTAGAGTTTCTAGCAGAAACCATCAATGACGCCAACTTCCCATACGTGAGTGCTAACGTATTTGATAAGAAAACCGGCAAACACTACTTCAAGCCTTACATCATCAAAACACACACATTTAAAGATGTTGATGGCGCAGAGCATCAAATCAAAGTGGGTTACATTGGTTTCGTGCCACCTCAAATCATGATTTGGGATAAGAAAAACTTAGAAGGCCAAGTTTTCGCCAAAGATATCAAGGAATCAGCAGAAGAGTTGATCCCACAAATGAAAGCGGAAGGTGCTGACGTTATCGTGGCGATCCCGCACTCAGGAGTTGCCTCTGATCCGCACAAATCAGGCGCAGAAAACTCGACTTACTACCTAGCGGACGTTGAAGGCATCGATGCGATTGCTTTTGGCCACTCGCACGCGGTTTTCCCTGGTAAAGGTTTTGATAACATTCCTGGCGTTGACAATGAAAACGGTACCATTAATGGCGTAGCATCAGTGATGCCAGGCCGTTGGGGTAGCCATGTTGGCGTGATTGATCTGCAATTGGCACAAAAAGATGGTAAGTGGCAAGTCGTTGAAGGCAAAGCAGAAGCTCGCCCTATCTACGATGGCATCAACAAGAAGTCGTTAGCTAAAGCCGACGAAGGCATGGTTCAAGCACTACAAGCTGACCACAAAGGTACACGTGAATTTGTTAACCAGCCAATCGGTAAAGCGAATGACGTAATGTACAGCTTCCTGTCTCTTGTTCAAGACGACCCAACGGTACAAATCGTTAACCTTGCACAACAAGATTACGTTGAACGCTTTATTCAAGGTGACCCAGATCTAGCTGACATTCCAGTACTTTCTGCTGCTGCGCCTTTCAAAGCGGGCGGCCGTAAAGATGACCCATCAGGCTTTACCGAAGTTGAATCTGGTCAGCTAACGTTCCGTAACGCAGCGGATCTTTACCTATACCCAAATACACTGGTTGCATTGAAGATGACCGGCAAAGATGTACAAGAGTGGTTAGAGTGTTCTGCGGGTCAATTTAACCAAATCGACATCAACACAACAGCACCACAATCTCTGATTAACTGGGATGGTTTCCGTACTTACAACTTTGATGTAATGGATGGCGTTAACTACCAAGTGGATATCACTCAACCTGCAAAATACGACGGTGACTGTAAACTGGTTAACGCAGACGCTAAACGTATCGTCGGTTTGACGTTCCAAGGTAAACCAATCAACCCGGACCAAGAGTTCATCGTGGCAACCAACAACTACCGTGCATACAGCAACAAATTTGCCGGTACGGGTAGCGACCACATTGCGTTTGATTCACCAGATGAAAACCGCTCAGTAGTTGCCGCTTATATCTCTCGCGTAAGCAAAGAGAAAGGTGAAGTAACGCCAAGTGCTGATAACAACTGGACATTTGCACCAATCACTGCGGATAAGAAACTTGATATTCGTTTTGAAACCTCGCCAAGCGAAAAAGCAACTCAGTTTATTAAAGACAAAGGTCAATACCCAATGAAGCAAGTCGCAACCGATGATGTTGGCTTCGCGATTTACCAAATTGATCTACAAAAATAATCACTTGTTACCTACCTTGTTGTAGGGCAAGCAGTTAAACTCAAGCCGCTATCATTATATAGCGGCTTTTTTATGGCTATTTTGCCCGTATGAGGAAGGAAGCACTTTATGGATTCACGCTTTACAGACCACCTTCGCCAGCATGATTTCTCAGATGATGAAATTGCACAACTGGTCGAACTCGCAAGTCCATTAGAGTTGCCAACACGCCATATATTAGTAGAACAAGGTGCGCGAGCTAATGCTTTTTATTTTGTTTTAGAAGGACTTTGCCACGCCAGTTATCTCACTGAACAAGGAAAAGAGTTCAGTAAAGAGTTTTATTGGGAGCAAGACTGGGTCATTGGTTTTGAAAGCCTAATCAAACAACAAGGTTCACCCTTTTTAATTGAAACTCTTACACCGTGTTTGATCCTTTGTTTACCTATCAAGACACTACAACAATGGCGTTTGGCTCATCATCCTATCTATTTGAAATTGGTCGAGGCGCAACTGATGCATAAAGAGAATAAAGAGCGTTTTATGTTGCTGTATAGCCCTGAAGAACGCTATCAACTGTTCTGTCACCATTTCCCACAGCTTGAGCAGCGTCTGACTGACTATCAGATTGCCGCCTACCTTGGTATTTCTTCGGTTAGCCTGAGTCGAATAAAACACCGCATTCAGGGTTAGTCGAAAACCCACGCTATTTTACTCATCGCCATCTCAAGATATATGGCAAAATTGGCGCTGAGCTTAACAAATGTTAATGTTGAAAAACGCCTCGCTTGCTATGGTGAGTAAAGATTAATTATTCGAAGATTTCTATGATCACTTGGAAAGCAATACCCTTTGCACAACTTACTAACCACGAGTTGTATCAATTACTTAAGTTACGCGTGGATGTATTTGTTGTTGAACAAACCTGCCCATATCCTGAACTGGATGACAAAGACACCCTCGATGGCGTGATGCATTTACTTGGTTACCAGCAAAATCAGTTGGTGGCATGCGCGCGCTTATTACCACAGGGCACCAGCTATCCGAGTGTCAGTATTGGCCGTGTCGCCACTAAACAAAGTGCGCGAGGCGCTGGCTTAGGTCATCATTTATTACAACAAGCTATCGCACAATGCCTGCAACTTTGGCCAAATCAAGCAATCGAAATAGGCGCTCAACAACACCTTACTGCTTTTTATCAGCAACATGGCTTTGTGCAAACATCAACAATGTACCTAGAAGATGGTATTCCCCATGTTGATATGAAGATAAGTGTCACAAGCGAAATGGCGCAATAATGAATTGGTCGATCACGACGATCGCCATAACGTTATTAGTCGTTGGTAATTTGGCCGCTTCTTTATCAGATGTGGCGGTCAAAATGCTCGAAGGGGGGATTTCAACTTTTCAGTATGTTTTTCTGCGCCAGTTATTTTCAGTGCTCATCGTATTGCCGCTGTGGCTGAAACAAAGCAAGCTACAACGGGCATTGACGGCGCCAGCTATCATTACTATTCGCGCATTGCTGATCATCATCGGCAGTGGTTGTATGATGATAGCGGTTACTCACTTACCCTTAGCCACCGCTAACGCAATTTTTTACGCAGCCCCGCTATTAATGCTACCTCTGTCCGTATTGTTATTGAAAGAGATACCACCATGGGGAAAAACGCTATCAACCATGATTGGCTTTATCGGTGTACTGATTGTCTTACGGCCTTCACAATTTCACTGGGCGGGCTATTTTGCTCTCGGCACTGCAATTACCTTAGCGCTATTTAATCTACTCGCAAGAAAACTTCCGGCGCAACAAACCGTGATTACGGCTCTGTTTTGGACTTCACTCATTTCCTTGCCAATAACCGCTTTGTTGGCGTATTTAACTTGGCAGCCTCTAGACTGGCAGGCACTGCTGCTGGTTGCTTGCAGTGCAGGCTTAATTTTGCTCTACAATGGCTTGGCGGTAAAAGCCTATAAGGCCGCCCCCGCCGGACAAATCGCCTTGGCGGAGTATTCTGGTTTGGTATTTGTAGTGTTGCTTGGCGTGTGGGGCTTTAATGAAATTCCAGATAGCATGACAGCGCTAGGAATATTGCTGATCATTATTCCGCTCTTGCCGTTGAAGGAGTTGATTCAACGACGAAAGAGAGATTTATAACGAGGCCATCATTGGCGAGTAAGTAATTACTTACTGCGGCCAAAACCACCATCGGATACACGGAAAAACATCACCGATTGGGCGGACTTTTCCAATTGCAGAATATCTAAAGAGCCATCTTGTGCAAGTTTAAAACGCACTAATTGACCTGCTTTGATTCGGCTCAGTGGCTTATCGCTACCTTCAACTTTAACCAAGGCATTGAGATCCGACATAGGCAAGCCATTAGAACGGAAAACTTGTGCCAAAGTATCGCCATTTTTCACCGTATACTCTTTCCACTCATCACTGAGCGTTTCCGGCGATTGCACTTCACCTTGCTCACTGAGACTTTGAGTATTGATATCAATCGCGACTCGTTGACTGGATTCTGGTTGTGGCTCATCAGCCGACTGCGGGAAAGGTACCACCAATAGAATCAACACCAAAGGCGTTAACACCATTAAGCCGCGCTGGTGCAACTTAGGCAAACGTGCCCACTGGCTAAGAGTGTCATCTTTGATCTTTGCCCAATCAAATTCAGCAAACTTGTCTTTCATCAACTGAACATAATCGACTTGCTGTGGTTTTTTCTTACGGCGATTCATTGAACCTGTCTCCAAACAACTGAGTACCAAGTATAAAAACCTACTCTTCTTGAGTATAGGGAATTTCGCCTCTGAAAGTAATGCTGCTGTCAAAACTAACCGTTTGTGGCAAAAATTAAGACCTAGCTCTCACTATAATCGCTCTGCAACAAAGTGTCAGGGCTGACGTTTCCTCAAGGCACTAATGCTGGTATCCTTTGGTACTTTATATAGCGATGAAAGAGAGACATCATGTCTGAAGTTAAATTTGAAACTGTAGAGCAAAAAGCAAGCTACGGTATTGGTCTACAAATGGGCCAGCAACTAGCGGGTTCTGGTATTGAAGGTCTTAATGTAGATGCAATCGCTGCCGGCATTGCAACTGCACTAACTGGTGACATGCCAGCGATCGAAATCGACGAAATCAACAACGCACTGCAAGAGCTTCACACTCGCGCTGAATCAGCTCGTCAAGAAGCAGCAAAAGCGGCAGCGGCTGACGGTGAAGTATTCCTAACTGACAACGCTCTTCGTCCAGAAGTGACTGTGCTTGAATCTGGTCTTCAGTACGAAATCATCACTGAAGGTACTGGCGAGATCCCAACGTCTGACAAGCAAGTTCGCGTACACTACCACGGTGAACTAACTGACGGCACTGTATTCGACAGCTCTGTATCTCGCGGTCAACCTGCTGAGTTCCCAGTAACTGGCGTAATCAAAGGCTGGGTTGAAGCACTTCAACTAATGCCTGTAGGCTCTAAGTGGAAACTATACATCCCACAAGACCTTGCATACGGTGAGCGTGGCGCTGGCGCTGCAATTCCTCCGTTTGCAGCACTTGTGTTCGAAGTAGAACTACTAGACATCCTATAATTGAGTTAAAACTTAGTTATCGAAAAAGCGGCGCACAGCGTCGCTTTTTTTTAACTAAAATATAGGGACGAACAACGTAAAAGGAATATAACAATGAAAAAATGTGCCGCCGGTTTCGCAGTGCTACTCTTCGCCACTACCGTGAATGCCAGTTCATTCTTAGACTCAGTGACCAGCAAAGATACAACCGACTTGATCAGCAGTGTCTCAGAAAAATATGATGTCGCTGGTCATTCACTACCGATGACTGAATTGCTAACGCAAAAACTTGATGTGTCTCCTGAAGAAGCGCTAAAAGGGACCAACGCGTTGTTTTCACTCGCTGAAAATCAATTATCTTCAGGCGACCTTTCTGAGCTGGAATCGCTGATCCCTTGGTCATCGAACATTCCTGACGCACAGAACCTGCTAGGCAAAGTTGAAAACATGGATGCAGTGAAAAGCGTATTCGAAAAAGCAGGTCTTGATCCATCGATGATCAATCAGTTTGTACCTGTCATTTTAGGATATCTAGGGGATAGTGGTGCAAGTGAAGGCCTACTAGGCTCACTGGGTGATCTTTGGAAAAGCGCTGACTAAGCAGCTAAGAAGTGAAATAGACAAGAATGTCTAAATCCTAAATTCCAGACAATAAAAAAGCCGAGCTAATGCTCGGCTTTTTTTGTCTTTCGAACCTGATTACTCAGCAGCTTCTTCAGCAGCTGGGCGATCTACAAGCTCAATGTAAGCCATTGGAGCTTTATCACCAGCACGGAAGCCAGCTTTTAGGATACGAGTGTAACCGCCCTGACGAGCAGCAAAACGTGGACCTAGTTCGTTAAACAGTTTTGCAACAACTTCGTTATCACGAGTGCGTGCAAATGCAAGACGACGGTTAGCAACACTGTCAGTCTTAGCTAGTGTAATCAAAGGCTCAACTACGCGACGTAGCTCTTTTGCTTTAGGCAATGTAGTCTTGATAACTTCATGACGTACTAAAGAGCTAGCCATATTGCTGAACATCGCTTTACGATGTGAGCTGTTGCGGTTGAGTTGACGACCACTCTTACGATGGCGCATGACCTAATCCTTCTAACTAGTATCGATTAATCTTCAGCGATAGACGCTGGTGGCCAGTTTTCTAGGCGCATGCCCAGAGACAGACCACGTGATGCAAGTACGTCTTTAATCTCAGTAAGAGATTTTTTACCAAGGTTTGGCGTTTTAAGTAGCTCAACCTCAGTACGCTGTACAAGATCACCGATGTAGTGAATCGCTTCTGCTTTCAAACAGTTAGCAGAGCGAACTGTTAGTTCAAGATCGTCTACAGGACGCAGTAGGATAGGATCAAATTCAGGCTTCTCTTCCTTCTCCTCAGGTACACGTACATCACGAAGATCTACGAACGCATCCAGTTGTTCAGCTAGGATAGTAGCTGCACGACGGATTGCTTCCTCAGGGTCTAGAGTACCGTTCGTTTCCATATCGATAACAAGCTTGTCTAAGTCTGTACGTTGCTCTACACGAGCCGCGTCAACAGAGTAAGCAATCTTGTCTACTGGACTGTATGTTGCGTCAACCAGTAGGCGACCAATAGGACGCTCATCTTCTTCGGTATGGATACGAGCAGAAGCAGGAACATAACCACGACCACGTTCAACTTTGATACGCATAGCGATCTCAGCGTTGTCATCCGTTAGGTGACAAATAACGTGTTCAGGGTTAGTGATCTCTACATCACCATCATGGGTGATGTCACCTGCAACCACAGGGCCCGAGCCTGATTTATTCAGCGTAATAAACACTTCATCTTTGCCTTCGGCAACGCGTACAGCCAAACCTTTAAGGTTCAGTAGGATTTCAAGAATATCTTCTTGAACGCCTTCTTTAGTGCTGTATTCGTGTAGAACGCCTTCAATCTCAACTTCAGTAACCGCACAACCCGGCATAGAAGATAGAAGAATTCGGCGAAGTGCATTACCAAGAGTATGGCCGAAACCACGCTCTAACGGCTCAAGAGTTACTTTTGCGTGTGTCGTGCTGATTTGTTCGATGTCAACAAGACGTGGCTTAAGAAATTCTGTTACAGAACCCTGCATTGTGTCCTCTCTTTAGTTTAAACCTTACTTAGAGTAAAGCTCGACGATCAATTGTTCGTTGATGTCAGCTGACAGATCAGAACGTTCAGGCATACGCTTGAATGTACCTTCCATCTTGCCGCCATCTACTTCAATCCAAGTTGGTTTTTCGCGTTGTTCAGCAACTTCTAGAGATGCTTTAATACGAGATTGCTGTTTAGCTTTCTCGCGAATTGCAACAACGTCGTTAGCCGCTACTTTGAAAGAAGGAACGTTTACAACTTTACCGTTAACTACGATAGCTTTGTGGCTAACTAGCTGACGTGCTTCAGCGCGAGTAGCACCAAAACCCATACGGTAAACTACGTTATCAAGACGACCTTCAAGAAGTTGAAGCAGGTTTTCACCTGTGTTGCCTTTAAGGCGCGCAGCTTCTTTGTAGTAGTTACGGAATTGTTTTTCTAGAACGCCGTACATACGACGAACTTTTTGCTTCTCACGAAGCTGAACGCCATACTCAGATAGACGACCGCGACGAGCGCCGTGTACACCTGGTGCGTTATCAATTTTACACTTGGTATCGATCGCACGAACACCAGACTTAAGGAATAAGTCTGTGCCTTCACGACGGCTAAGCTTAAGCTTAGGACCCAAATATCTTGCCATGATTCTTCTCCAATTGTCCTAGAAACGTTATACGCGACGTTTCTTAGGTGGACGACAACCGTTATGAGGGATTGGTGTAGCATCAACGATGTTCGTGATGCGGTAACCAGCAGCGTTCAGTGCACGAACAGTAGATTCGCGACCTGGACCTGGACCCTTAACCATAACTTCCAAGTTCTTTAGACCGTATTCTTTAGCCATTTCAGCACAACGCTCAGCAGCAACCTGTGCAGCGAACGGAGTAGACTTACGAGAACCACGGAAACCTGAACCACCTGCAGTAGCCCAAGCTAGTGCGTTACCTTGACGGTCAGTAATGGTTACGATTGTGTTGTTGAAAGAAGCATGGATGTGCGCAACACCGTCTGCAACTTGTTTGCGAACGCGTTTACGCGCGCGAGTTGGTTGTTTAGCCATTGTACTCTACCTTCCCGACTATTTCTTGATCGGCTTACGCGGACCCTTGCGGGTGCGAGCGTTGGTTTTAGTACGCTGTCCACGTAGTGGTAGACTGCGACGATGACGAAGACCACGGTAACAGCCAAGGTCCATAAGACGCTTGATGTTCATAGATACTTCACGACGTAGATCACCTTCTACAGTGTATTTAGCTACACCATCACGCAGTTGATCGATCTGTTCATCAGATAGTTCACTGATCTTAACATCTTCAGCAATACCCACTTCAGCTAGGATAGCTTTTGAGCGAGTCTTACCGATGCCGTAGATTGACGTTAGTGCAATCACAGCATGTTTTTGATCAGGAATGTTAATGCCTGCTATACGGGCCATTATTCACTCCATAGTGTTTCATAAAAGAATTAGCCGCAGCAAAGCCCGTCTCGGATACGCTGCGGAGTACTACTTCTTTTGCACGCAAAAGGTAGGCCGAGGAATATACTCGACACTACCTTACATTTCAAGTAAAAATTTCTGCTGATTAGCCTTGGCGCTGTTTATGCTTTGGCTCACTGCAAATCACGCGAACGACACCGTTACGCTTGATTACTTTACAGTTACGGCAGATTTTTTTAACGGAAGCACGAACTTTCATTGCTAAACTCCGTAAATGAAATCTGAGGTTACCGCCGTATTAACGGCCATAGCCTTTCAGATTCGCTTTTTTCAACACAGAATCATACTGTTGGGACATCATATGAGTCTGTACCTGTGCCATGAAATCCATGATTACAACCACTACGATTAGTAGTGATGTACCGCCGAAGTAGAAACGTACGTTCCACGCGACCATCATGAACTCTGGGATCAGACAGATAAAGGTAATATACAGTGCACCCGCTAGGGTTAAACGTGTCATCACTTTATCAATGTATTTCGCTGTCTGCTCGCCTGGGCGGATACCGGGTACGAATGCACCAGACTTCTTCAAGTTATCTGCTGTTTCACGCGGGTTGAAAACCAACGCCGTGTAGAAGAAGCAGAAGAAGATAATCGCTGCTGCATAAAGCATTACATACAGAGGTTGACCTGGGCTAAGAGCCAAAGACACGTCAGTTAACCAACCGAACGCGCTGCTCTCACCATTTTGACCAAACCACTGCGCCAATGTTCCTGGGAACAGGATAATGCTTGATGCGAAGATTGCTGGAATAACACCTGCCATATTAATTTTAAGTGGCAAGTGAGTGCTTTGCGCAGCAAATACTTTACGACCTTGTTGACGCTTCGCGTAGTTTACAACGATACGACGTTGACCACGCTCCATGAAAACAACAAAGTAAATTACCGCAAAAGCAAGTACCGCAATCAACAGCAGAAGAAGTACATGCAGTTCACCTTGACGCGCTTGCTCGATTGTTTGACCGATTGCCGAAGGCAATCCAGCAACAATACCTGCAAAGATCAGTACCGAAATACCGTTACCAATTCCGCGCTCTGTAATTTGTTCACCTAACCACATTAAGAACATGGTACCGGTTACTAAACTTACGGTAGCAATTAGCGTAAACATGGTTTGGTTGATAACAACCAGATTATCGACCATGTTTGGTAGGCCAGTTGCAATACCAATAGCTTGGAATGTTGCAAGTACAAGCGTGCCGTAGCGTGTATATTGGCTTATCTTACGACGGCCTGCTTCACCCTCTTTCTTGAGTTCAGCTAACGCTGGATGAACTACGGTTAGCAGTTGGACAACAATTGAAGCCGAAATATACGGCATGATGCCCAACGCTAATATAGACGCACGCTCAAGAGCACCACCGGAGAACATGTTAAACATTTCTACGATGGTACCTTTTTGCTGTTCGAACAAATCGGCAAGTACAGCAGCGTCAATACCAGGGATTGGTACGAATGAACCGGCGCGGAATAC
Source organism: Vibrio scophthalmi LMG 19158 (assembly GCF_000222585.1). Lineage (GTDB taxonomy): Bacteria > Pseudomonadota > Gammaproteobacteria > Enterobacterales > Vibrionaceae > Vibrio > Vibrio scophthalmi. The sequence goes on from NZ_AFWE01000176.1 coordinate 24,974, forward strand.
TAAAAGAGCACCTAATACAAACAAAAGGCGCGATTTAAGCTCCGCCAATCCATTTTTCGCACTACTAAAATCTTGTCCTGGTTTTTTAGCCATCTGTACCTTTCCTTCGAAGATTATTCTTCGATTTTACCGCCTGCAGCTTCGATTGCAGCTTTAGCGCCTTTAGTCACGCGTAGACCTTTAACAGTCATCGCTTTGTTAACTTCACCAGAAAGAACGATCTTAACGAACTCGATGTTCTTAGTGATTAGGTTAGCAGCTTTAAGGCTGTTTAGATCTACCACGTCACCTTCAACTTTCGCTAGCTCAGCTAGACGAATTTCAGCAGACACTAGGCTCTTACGAGAAGTGAAACCGAATTTAGGTAGACGTTGTTTCAGAGGCATTTGACCGCCTTCAAAACCTGGACGAACTTTACCGCCAGAACGCGACTTTTGGCCTTTATGACCACGGCCAGCAGTTTTGCCTAGGCCTGAACCGATACCGCGACCTACACGCTTAGGAGCATGTTTAGAGCCAGCAGCCGGTGATAGAGTATTCAAACGCATTTGTGATTACTCCTCAACTTTAACCATGTAGTAAACCTTGTTGATCATGCCGCGCACGCACGGAGTATCTTCAAGTTCTACTGTGTGGTTGATTTTACGAAGGCCTAGACCGCGCAAAGTAGCTTTGTGCTTTGGCAGACGACCAATTGAGCTTTTAGTTTGAGTTACTTTAATAGTTGCCATCGTGTTCTTACTCCGAAATAGATTCAACAGTTAGACCACGTTTAGCAGCAACCATTTCTGGTGACTTAACGCTACCTAGTGCATCGATCGTAGCACGAACGATGTTGATAGGGTTCGTAGAACCGTATGCTTTAGATAGTACGTTGTGTACACCAGCAACTTCAAGTACTGCACGCATTGCGCCGCCGGCGATAACACCAGTACCTTCAGCAGCAGGCTGCATGTAAACTTTAGAGCCCGAATGGCGACCTTTCACTGGGTGGTGAAGAGTACCTTCGTTAAGCGCGATCGTAGTCATGTTACGACGTGCCTTTTCCATTGCTTTTTGAATCGCTGCAGGTACTTCACGTGCTTTGCCGTAACCGAAACCTACGCGACCGTTACCGTCACCAACTACTGTTAGTGCAGTAAAGCTCATGATTCGACCGCCTTTAACCGTTTTAGAAACGCGGTTAACTGCGATTAGCTTTTCTTGCAAATCATTCGCTTGAACTTGTTGTTCTTTAGCCATCTTCCAACCCTACCTTAGAATTTCAGACCAGCTTCGCGAGCAGAATCTGCTAGCGCCGCTACTCGACCGTGGTATTGGAAACCAGAACGATCGAATGCAACTGAAGTCACGCCTTTTTCAAGAGCGCGCTCAGCAACAGCTTTACCAACTGCTTTAGCTGCATCGATGTTACCAGTGTATTTCACTTGCTCACGGATCGCTTTTTCTACAGTAGAAGCAGCTGCGATAACCTCAGAGCCGTTTGCCGCGATAACTTGAGCGTAAACATGGCGAGGAGTACGGTGTACTACCAGGCGAGTTGCACCAAGTTCTGCAATCTTACGACGTGCACGTGTAGCACGACGGATGCGAGATGCTTTCTTATCCATAGTGTTACCTTACTTCTTCTTAGCTTCTTTGGTACGCACATTTTCATCTGCGTAACGAACACCTTTACCTTTGTAAGGTTCAGGAGCACGGTAAGAACGAATATCAGCCGCAACTTGACCTACTACTTGCTTATCGCAACCAGTAATGATGATTTCAGTTTGGCTTGGACATTCAGCTGTAATACCCGCTGGCAGTTCATGCTCAACAGGGTGAGAGAAGCCTAGTGTTAGACCTACAGCGTTGCCTTTGATAGCAGCACGGTAACCTACACCTTTAAGCGTTAGCTTCTTCACAAAGCCTTCAGTCACACCGATTACCATGTTGTTAACTAGTGCACGAGCAGTACCTGCTTGTGCCCATGCGTTTACAACACCTTCACGTGGACCGAAAGTAAGGTTGTTTTCTTCCTGAGCGATAACAACTGCGTTGTTAAGAACGCGAGTTAGTTCGCCTTTAGCACCTTTTACAGTAACTTCTTGGCCGTTTAGTTTCACCTCTACGCCAGCTGGAATAGCGACAGGTGCTTTAGCAACACGAGACATAGTCTACTCCTTAGGCAACGTAACAGATGATTTCACCACCAAGACCTGCTTTACGCGCAGCACGGTCTGACATAAGACCCTTGGAAGTTGAAACGATAGCAACACCTAGACCACCCATTACAGAAGGAAGAGAATCTTTCTTCTTGTAAACGCGTAGGCCTGGACGAGAAACACGCTTAAGTTGCTCGATAACTGGTTTAGCTTGGAAGTACTTAAGAGTAACTTCTAGCTCAGGTTTAGCTTCGCTGTTAACAGCGAAGTCTACGATGTAACCTTCAGCTTTAAGTAATGCAGCAATAGCAACTTTAAGCTTTGAAGAAGGCATTTTTACAGCAACTTTGTTTGCTGCCTGACCGTTGCGAACGCGGGTCAGCATATCCGAAATCGGATCTTGCATGCTCATAAGATTTACTCCAAATGATTAAGTGGCAATTACCAGCTAGCCTTACGAAGTCCAGGAATCTCGCCTTTCATGCAAGCTTCGCGAACTTTAATACGGCTTAGACCGAACTTACGCAGGTAACCGTGTGGGCGACCAGTTTGGTTGCAACGGTTGCGCTGACGTGATGCACTTGAATCACGTGGAAGTGATTGCAGTTTAAGAACTGCTTCCCAACGAGCTTCTTCAGATGCGTTTACATCGCTAATGATAACTTTTAGCGCAGCACGCTTTTCAGCGAACTTAGCTACTAGTTTTGCACGTTTAGCTTCACGTGCTTTCATCGAATTTTTAGCCATAACAGTAACCCTTCACCTTACTTACGGAATGGGAAGTTAAAGGCAGCCAGCAGAGCTCGGCCTTCCGCATCTGTGCCAGCTGACGTCGTGATAGTAATATCAAGACCGCGTACACGATCAACTTTATCAAAGTCGATTTCCGGGAAGATGATTTGCTCGCGAACGCCCATGCTGTAGTTACCGCGTCCGTCAAAAGACTTAGCGCTAACACCACGGAAGTCACGTACACGTGGTAGAGCGATGTTAATCAAACGCTCAAGAAAATCCCACATACGTTCGCCACGCAAGGTTACTTTACAACCGATTGGGTAGCCTTCACGGATTTTGAAACCTGCAACAGATTTACGCGCTTTAGTGATAAGTGGCTTTTGACCAGAGATCGTTGCCATATCAGCTGCTGCGTTTTCTAGCAGTTTCTTATCGTTGATTGCTTCACCCACACCCATATTTAGGGTGATCTTTTCGATTCTAGGGACTTGCATGACGCTTGTGTAGCTGAACTCTTTGGTCAGTTCAGCGACTACAGACGACTTGTAGTAATCATGCAGTTTCGCCATAGTAGAACTCCAAATTACTTAATTGTTTCACCGTTAGACTTGAAGAAACGCACTTTTTTGCCTTCTTCAAAACGGAAACCTACTCGGTCCGCGTTACCAGTTGCTGCGTTAAAGATTGCAACGTTAGAAGCATCAATAGCTGCTTCTTGCTCAACAATACCACCTTGGATATTTAGAGCAGGAACAGGTTTTTGGTGTTTCTTAACTAGGTTGATACCTTCAACAACAACTTTACCAGTTGCTAGAACCTTAGTTACTTTACCTTTCTTGCCTTTGTCTTTACCAGCAAGAACGATTACTTCGTCATTACGACGGATTTTAGCTGCCATTATAGCGCTCCTTACAGAACTTCTGGAGCAAGTGAAACGATCTTCATGAATTTATCGCCACGAAGTTCGCGTGTCACAGGGCCAAAGATACGTGTACCGATTGGTTGCTCTGTATTGTCGTTAAGCAATACGCAAGCATTACGGTCGAAGCGAATGACAGAACCGTCTGGGCGACGAACGCCTTTACGGGTGCGCACTACTACCGCCTTCAGAACATCACCTTTTTTAACTTTACCGCGAGGAATTGCTTCTTTCACTGTAACCTTGATGACGTCACCGATATGTGCATAACGGCGGTGAGAACCACCCAGGACCTTAATACACATTACCTTGCGCGCACCAGAGTTATCTGCAGCGTCAAGTGTACTTTGCATTTGGATCATTGTTAGTGCTCCGCTAAATATTAATAACTAGACCCATCACGGGTCGGGCTGCCTCTTTAAAAGGGACGCGAATTGTACCACCCTTTTTTGTGATTGGGTAGTCAAAAAATAAACGGCCCCAAAATATTTTTTGGAGCCGTTTCGTTTCATAGAATTAGCTAGGGATTAACCTTTCGCTTTTTCTAGAACGCTTACCAAAGTCCAAGACTTAGTCTTAGACAGTGGACGACACTCAGCGATTTCAACTTTGTCGCCTAGGCCACATTCGTTGTTCTCGTCGTGTGCGTGTACTTTAGTCGTGCGGCGAACGAATTTACCGTAAATCGGGTGTTTTACGAAACGTTCGATTGCAACAACGATAGACTTGTCCATCTTGTCGCTAACAACACGGCCTTGTTGAGTACGTTTTACTTCGCTCATTATGCGCCTGCCTTTTCAGTCAAAACAGTTTTCACACGTGCGATATCACGGCGTACAGCTTTTAGAGTATGAGTTTGCTGTAGTTGACCAGTCGCAGCTTGCATACGCAAGTTGAACTGTTCACGTAGCAAAGTCAAAAGCTCAGCATTAAGCTCTTCAACGTTTTTTTCGCGTAGATCTTGTGCTTTCATCACATCACCTGCTTAGTTACAAATGTCGTCTTGAATGGCAGTTTACGTGCCGCTAGGCGGAACGCTTCACGTGCCAATTCTTCAGGAACGCCACCCATTTCGTACATTACCTTTCCAGGTTGGATTTGGGCTACCCAGTACTCAACGTTACCTTTACCCTTACCTTGACGAACTTCAAGTGGTTTTTCTGTGATTGGTTTGTCTGGGAACACACGGATCCAGATTTTACCTTGACGCTTAACGTGACGTGTCATTGCACGACGTGCCGCTTCAATTTGACGAGCAGTTAGACGACCACGGCCAACAGCTTTAAGACCGAATTCGCCGAAGCTTACATCAGTACCTTTAGCTAGACCACGGTTACGACCTGTCTGAACCTTACGGAACTTAGTACGTTTAGGTTGTAGCATCTGTCGACTCCTTACTTACGGCCTTTGCGCTGCTTCTTAGGCTTATCGCCTTTCGGCTCCACAGCGTTAGCTGCTGGCATACCGCCTAGAATCTCACCTTTGAAGATCCAAACTTTAATGCCGATCACACCGTATTGGGTGTGAGCCGAAGAAGTTGCGTAATCAATGTCAGCACGTAGAGTGTGTAGAGGCACACGGCCTTCACGGTACCACTCAGCACGTGCGATTTCAGCGCCGCCAAGACGGCCGCTTACTTGCACTTTGATGCCTTTAGCGCCTAGACGCATAGCATTTTGTACCGCGCGCTTCATAGCACGACGGAACATAACGCGACGCTCTAGTTGAGACGCGATGCTATCACCTACAAGTTGAGCATCAAGCTCAGGCTTACGTACTTCAGCGATGTTAATTTGCGCTGGTACACCTGCGATTTTTGCTACAGCTGCACGTAGTTTCTCTACGTCTTCGCCTTTTTTACCGATAACTACGCCTGGACGAGCAGTGTGAATAGTCACACGGATGCTTTTCGCAGGACGTTCGATAACGATGCGTGATAGTGATGCTTTTTTCAGTTCGCTTGTAAGGAACTGACGTACCTTGAAGTCGCCGTCTAGGTTGTCAGCGAAATCTTTGGTGTTAGCAAACCATGTAGCATTCCAAGGCTTAACGATGCCTAGACGAATACCATTTGGATGTACTTTTTGACCCATTGCTTACTCTCCTAGTCTCTTAGCGATCTGCTACAACAATAGTGATGTGGCTTGAACGCTTCAAGATACGATCCGCACGACCTTTAGCACGAGGCATAATACGCTTCATGGTTGGGCCTTCATCTACGAAGATTTTAGCGACATTTAGATCGTCGATATCTGCACCTTCGTTGTGCTCCGCGTTCGCGATAGCTGATTCAAGAACTTTCTTGATTAGTTCAGCAGCTTTTTTGTTGCTGAACGTCAAGATTTCTAGAGCTTGATCAACTGATTTACCACGAATCTGGTCTGCCACTAAGCGAGCTTTCTGAGGAGAAATGCGAGCAAAGTTATGTTTAGCTAATGCTTCCATCATTTACTCCTTAACGCTTCTTAGCTTTCTTATCCGCAGCGTGGCCACGGTAAGTACGAGTTGGTGCGAATTCACCTAGTTTGTGACCGATCATTTCTTCGGTAACGAAAACTGGTACGTGCTGACGACCATTATGGACAGCGATGGTCAAACCGATCATCGTAGGGATGATCATTGAGCGACGGGACCAAGTCTTAACAGGCTTTTTGTCTCCGCTTTCCACCGCTTTCTCTACCTTCTTCAGCAAGTGTAGGTCAATAAAAGGACCTTTCTTGAGAGAACGTGGCATGGCGATTCCTCTTTATAGATTATTTGTTACGACGACGTACGATGTACTTGTCAGTGCGTTTGTTCTTACGAGTCTTGAAGCCTTTAGTAGGCATACCCCATGGTGATACAGGGTGACGACCGCCAGATGTGCGACCTTCACCACCACCGTGTGGGTGATCAACCGGGTTCATTACTACACCACGTACGGTTGGACGTACGCCGCGCCAGCGTGAAGCACCAGCTTTACCAAGTTCACGTAGCATGTGCTCAGAGTTGCCTACTTCACCGATTGTTGCACGGCCTTCAGACAATACTTTGCGCATTTCGCCAGAACGTAGACGGATAGTTACATATGAACCGTCGCGAGCAACGATTTGAGCATATGCACCAGCCGAACGAGCTAGCTGACCACCTTTACCAGGTTTAAGTTCAACGTTATGTACAGTTGAACCTACTGGGATGTTACGCATTGGAAGAGCGTTACCAGCTTTGATTGCCGCATCTGGGCCAGACTGGATTGCATCACCTGCGTTAACACCTTTAGGTGCTAGGATGTAACGACGCTCACCGTCTGCGTACAGAACTAGAGCGATGTTAGCGCTACGGTTTGGATCGTATTCTAGACGTTCAACTTTCGCTGGGATACCGTCTTTAGTACGTTTGAAGTCAATCAAACGGTAGTGTTGCTTATGACCACCACCGATGTGACGTACTGTAATACGACCGTTGTTGTTACGACCGCCGTTCTTAGAGTTTTTCTCTAGAAGAGGTGCGTAAGGCTTACCCTTGTGTAGGTCAGCGTTAACAACTTTAACTACGTGACGACGACCAGGGGAAGTCGGCTTACATTTAACAATAGCCATTTCTCAACTACTCCTGTTATTCCGCGCCGCCAACAAAGTCAAGATCTTGACCTTCGTTCAAAGTAACGTACGCTTTCTTAACGTCGCTGCGGCGACCTTGGCGTAGACCTTGACGTTTGGTCTTACCCTTAGTGATAAGAGTATTTACAGACTTAACTTCAACTTCAAATAGCTTTTCTACAGCTGCTTTGATCTCTTTCTTAGTTGCATCTTTAGCTACTTTGAAAACGATAGTGTTCGCTTTCTCTGCAGCCATAGTTGCTTTTTCAGAGATGTGCGGAGCACGTAGAACTTTTAGGATACGTTCTTCAGTGATCATGCTAGCATCTCCTCAACTTGCTTAACTGCATCAGCAGTCATTAGAACCTTGTTGAATGCAATTAGAGATACTGGATCAATACCAGCAACATCACGTGCGTCAACTTTGTATAGGTTACGAGCTGCTAAGAATAGATTCTCATCTACTTCGCCAGTTACGATTAGTACATCGTTAAGCTCAAGCTCTTTAAGCTTAGCTACTAGCTCTTTAGTTTTTGGAGCTTCTACAGAGAAGTTATCAACAACGATTAGACGCTCTTGACGAACTAGCTCAGAAAGAATGCTCTTCATAGCACCGCGGTACATTTTCTTGTTTACTTTTTGGCTGTGATCTTGAGGTTTCGCAGCAAAAGTAACACCACCCGAACGCCAGATTGGGCTACGGATTGTACCAGCACGTGCACGGCCAGTACCTTTTTGACGCCATGGCTTAGCGCCACCGCCAGAAACTTCTGAACGTGTTTTTTGAGCGCGAGTACCTTGACGAGCACCTGCTGCGTACGCAACAACTACTTGGTGTACCAGAGCTTCGTTAAACTCACGTCCGAAAGTAGTTTCAGAAACAGTCAGTGCATCAGCACCTTTAACCATAAGTTCCATTACTTACTCCTGAGACGTTATGCTTTAATAGCTGGTTTAACGATCACGTTGCCGCCAGTTGCGCCTGGGACTGCACCTTTAATAAGAAGCAGATTGCGCTCAGCGTCAACACGTACGATCTCTAGGTTTTGAGTCGTTACACGCTCAGCACCCATGTGACCTGCCATTTTCTTGCCTTTAAACACGCGACCTGGAGTTTGACATTGGCCAATTGAACCCGGTGCACGGTGAGACAATGAGTTACCGTGAGTCATATCTTGAGTACGGAAGTTCCAACGCTTAACAGCGCCTTGGAAGCCCTTACCTTTAGATGTACCAGTAACGTCTACTTTTTTAGTTTCGTTGAATAGTTCAACTGTTAGCTCAGCGCCAACTGCAAACTCTTCACCGTTTTCCAAACGGAATTCCCAAAGACCACGACCAGCTTCAACACCTGCTTTAGCAAAGTGACCAGCTTCTGGTTTAGTAACGCGGTTAGCTTTCTTAGTTCCAGCTGTAACTTGAATTGCTGCGTAACCGTCAGTCTCAAGAGATTTAACTTGAGTTACACGGTTTGCTTCAACTTCAACAACAGTTACTGGGATAGAAACGCCGTCTTCAGTAAATACGCGGGTCATGCCCACTTTACGACCGATTAGACCAATCATTATTCTAATCTCCCTTAACCTAGGCTAATTTGAACGTCAACGCCTGCAGCTAGGTCTAGACGCATCAGAGCATCAACAGTTTTGTCTGTTGGCTCAACGATGTCGATTAGACGTTTGTGAGTACGAATTTCGTACTGATCACGTGCATCTTTGTTAACGTGTGGAGAGATAAGAACTGTGAAACGCTCTTTACGAGTAGGTAGTGGGATTGGACCACGAACCTGTGCGCCTGTGCGCTTAGCTGTTTCAACGATTTCCGCTGTTGAAGCATCGATTAGCTTGTAATCGAACGCTTTAAGGCGGATACGGATACGTTGGTTCTGCATGAGACAGAGCTCCAATTAGTAAATATTACACAAACAATATCGCCACTCAAACTCGCGTAAGGCGAGAGAATGCCGATTGATTTATGTGAAACCGTAGCATCCAAGATTAGGACGCATTGTCAGTTAATTTTCGATTAACCACCCCCGCTTAAAGAGTCACCTCTAAAAGCAGTTATTCCGAAGAATAGATACCTAATTGTATTAACCGCGAACATAAGCTGAGTCTACATTACCTAATAAATCGAAGATTTATCAGCTCCTCACTGCTCATTGGTTCACAACTGGCTTAACCAGTGCGAGGCATTATACAGATCACAGTTTTAACTTCAAGAGGCGAGTGAAAAATAATCTTGGCCAGGTTGAGAGGCGAGAGAAGAAAAGAATTGAGAGACGAGAAGCGAGAATAGAGAAATGGAGAATAAAAAGGGATGTGCGCTTAAATAGCGACACACCCCCTTCCCTTTTCGTCAAACTCATGGTGAGTTTGCGCTGCTCAATTTTGCCTTTCGACGTGAAACTCTTGTGCTATCACTCCGGCAACTTCGTTTTATAAGCTACGCTGACGAACCGCTTCAAACAAGCAGATGCCTGATGCCACTGATACGTTAAGGCTCGATACCGTTCCCGCCATTGGGATCTTAATCAAGTCATCGCAGGTTTCGCGAGTTAAGCGACGCATACCATCGCCTTCTGCACCCATAACGATTGCCAGTGGACCAGTCAATTTCGCTTGGTAGATATCATGCGTTGCTTCACCAGCAGTACCAACAAACCAAACGCCCTTCTCTTGCAGCGCACGCATGGTACGAGCAAGGTTAGTCACACGGATCAGCGGCACAATTTCCGCAGCGCCGCAGGCCACTTTACTTACTGTCGCGGTCATTGGTGCTGAACGGTCTTTAGGTACAATGATCGCAGCCACACCAGCAGCATCAGCATTACGTAGACACGCACCCAGATTGTGCGGATCAGTCACGCCATCAAGCACCAACAGTAGTGGCGCTTCATGCTGATCGATGATGTCATCGAGATCATTTTCATTCAGCTGCTTAGCTGGTTTAACGCGGGCAATAACACCTTGGTGATTCGCACCTTGTGCTTTGTCATCCAGTGTTTTACGTCCCATCTGTTGAATCGATACACCGCAGCGTTGCAGTTCATTCAAAATCGGCATTAAGCGATCGTCTTGACGACCTTTTAGCACGTACGCTTCAATAAAACGTTCCGGCTCGCGTTCCAGTACTGCTTTTACAGCATGGATGCCATAAAGAAATTCGTTACTCATTTTCTAAACCTGTTGTTGAAACGACTATTCGCTCTTGCTCTTAGTGCTACTGCGCTTTCCCTTTTTGGAATTGCTGTGCGGTTTTTTCTTACGCGCTTTTTTCACCTTCGGCTTTTTCACTTCACCTTTGGCTTCAGCTTTTACTGGTGCCTTGGTTGGCTCAATCGCAGGTTTTGCTTTGCGATCCTCTCGGCCACCGGTCGCTGCGCGTTTTTTCGCTTTCGCTTTAAGCTGAGCTTCGACCGCACGCTTTTTAGCCGTCTTGCCTTCGCCGCGTAGCTTACGACTTGTTTCAACTAATGCAAAGTCAATTTGGCGGTCATCCAGATTTACGGCCTGAACTTTTACTTTAACCGCATCACCTAAACGATAGATAGCACCGAAGCTTTCACCGATAAGTCTTTGACCTACTGGGTCAAAGTGATAGTAGTCATTCGCCAGTGACGAAATATGCACTAAACCATCGATATGCAATTCTGTTAGACGGACAAAGAAACCAAAACTGGTCACATTGGCAATCACACCTTCAAGCTCATCGCCGACGTGATCTTGCATGTATTCACATTTCAGCCAATCCGATACTTCACGTGTCGCATCATCCGCACGACGCTCGGTCATCGAACATTGCTCACCGTAGAAATCCATATCATCAAACGAATAGTGGTAACCACCGGTTGGTGTCCAGCGATCTTGGTTACGCCCTTCTTCTTTAGCAATCAGGTATTTGATTGCACGGTGAAGTAGTAAGTCTGGGTAACGACGGATCGGTGAAGTAAAGTGCGCGTAGCGTTTGAGTGCTAAGCCAAAGTGACCACAGTTATCCGCACTGTAGACCGCTTGCTTCATTGAGCGTAGCAGCATAGTTTGGATCAGCTCTTTATCTTGACGCTCAGCAATCTGTTTTACCAAGTCCGCGTAATCGGTTGGTGATGGCTCTAAGCCGCCGCCAAGATTCAAACCAAGCTCGCCCAGGAAGTCACGGAAACCTTGCAGACGCAGTTCACCCGGAGTTTCATGAATACGGTACAACGCGGCTTCTTTAGCTTTCTCTACCAATGATGCTGAAGCGATGTTAGCCAGAATCATACATTCTTCGATTAGCTTATGCGCATCATTACGAATCACCGGCTCAATACGATCGATCTTACGCTCTGCGTTGAAGATGAACTTAGTTTCAACCGTTTCAAATTCAATCGCACCACGATTATCACGAGCACTTTTCAGCACTTTGTACATCTTATGTAGCTCTTCAAGATGCGGCACTAAAGGTGCGTAACGTTGACGCAACTCTTCATCGCCATCTAATACTGCGCCCACTTTGTTGTAGGTCAGGCGAGCATGCGAGTTCATCACACCTTCATAGTGCTTATAGCTCGATAGCTTACCCGTCGCAGAAATCGTCATCTCACATACCATACACAAGCGATCAACTTGCGGGTTGAGAGAACACAGACCATTTGAAAGCACTTCTGGCAGCATAGGAACAACTTGCGAAGGGAAGTAAACCGAGTTACCACGGTTAATCGCTTCTTTATCTAATGCGGTTTCTGGACGAACGTAGTAGCTCACATCAGCAATCGCGACCCATAAGCGCCAGCCGCCGCCTTTTTTCGCTTCACAGAATACTGCGTCATCGAAGTCTCGTGCGTCTTCACCATCAATAGTCATCAATGGTAATTGGCGCAAATCAACACGGCCAGCTTTCGCCTCTTCAGGAACTTCTTCGCCCAGGTGTTCAATTTGTTTATCGACCGCTTCTGGCCACTCATGTGGGATCTGGTGGGTACGAATCGCAATTTGCGTTTCCATGCCCGGCGCCATTTTCTCACCTAACACTTCGACCACTTGGCCCATCATGCCGCGTGAACGTGTACCGCGGTCGGTAATTTCAATCACAACCACATTACCCATGCGCGCCGTAGACTTGTGCTCGTTAGGGATCAAGATATCTTGGCAAATACGAGAATCATCTGGCACTACGTATGAGTAGCCATATTCTAAGAAGAAACGACCGACGATTTGCGTTTTACGTTCTTCAAGTACGCGAACCAAACGGCCTTCCTTGCGACCACGTTTTGAGTTGTCCGTCGGTTGCACCAAAACAAAATCACCGTGAATGATGTTTTTCATTTGGTGGTGCGGCAGCACGATGTCGTTATCCTTGCCGGTACTGCCTTCTGGGCGAACCCAGCCATGGCCGTCTTTATGACCAATCACATAGCCTTTTACCATCTCTAGTTTTTCAGGCAATGCGTAACACTGACGACGAGTAAAGACCAATTGACCATCACGCTCCATCGCTCGTAGGCGACGACGTAAGCCTTCATATTGCTCTTCACCTTGAAGCTTAAGTGCTTCAAACAGGTCATTGCGGTTCATCGGAACGCCGGCCTGTTTCAAGAACTCGAGAATAAACTCACGGCTTGGAATAGGATTGTCGTAATTTTGTGATTCACGATCAGCAAAGGGATCGTTTTGGATTTGGTCTGACATAAGCAAGCCCAACTTAGCAAGGAAGGTATACGGCTAGTATATCCGAGTCATGGCATAAGCTACAGCGAAGTGGTTACAAAAAGACTAAATAGATTCGAAGTTTTCATAACTTACCAGTGCCATGAGAGCTCGCACATGGCGAATAACTTGCGACTCCGCAGCCCTTTGCAGGCCAATAATCACCCAGATAAAAGGGGTGCATATTTATCAAAATTCACCCCACAGCCAAATAATGATCCAGATCACACTTGGATGTAACCAATAAAGCAAACGATTGCAATAAGTATGACTTGTTGCGATATTCTGCGCCAACTTCCTATTCCCCCTTTTTAGGTTTGATTATCTCTATGAAACGCACTCTATTAGCTACTGCGATTGCAAGCTTAGGTCTATTCTCTGCTTTTTCTCAAGCAGCAGAACAAGCCGATCTGATCATCACTGATGCCATGGTTCTAACCATGAACCAAGACAAAACCGTTTACGAAAACGGTACAGTGGTTATTAAAGACAACAAAATCATCGCAGTCGGCGATGAGTCGTTAGAGAAAAAATACCAAGCGGATAACGTGTTGGATGTGGATGGCGATATCGTTATGCCAGGCCTTATCAACACGCACACCCACGTATCAATGACCGTCTTCCGTTCACTTGCGGATGACGTGCCAGATCGCCTACACCGCTACATCTTCCCACTAGAAGCGAAACTGGTTTCTCGTGATATGGTGCGTATCGGTGCCAACCTTGGTAACGTTGAAATGCTAAAAGGTGGCGTAACCACTTACGCTGACATGTACTACTTTGAAGATGAAGTAGCCAAAACCGTTGATAAAATTGGTATGCGCGCGATCTTAGGTGAAACCATCATCAAGTTCCCTGTTGCTTCTGCGAAGAATGCTGATGCTGGTATCGATTACACGCTGAACTTTATTGAGCAGTACAAAGATCACCCTCGCATTACACCCGCTTTTGCCCCACACGGCCCATACACCAACACCACTGAAACACTGCAGAAGGTGGCAAAGCTTTCTCTAGAGAAAGATGTCCCGGTGATGATGCACTTGGCAGAATCAGACCGTGAACAACAGGTGATTGCGGAGCGTTCAAACGGCCTATCACCAGTGGCTTACATGGAAAGCATTGGCGCACTAAACAAAAACTTAGTCGGCGCACACATGATTCTGGTTGATGAGCATGACATCGAGTTGGTGAAAAAATCAGATATGGGTGTGGCACACAATATGAGTGCGAACATCAAATCAGCCAAAGGTGTTTCTCCTGCGCTGAAAATGTATGACGAAGATGTGCGTATCGGCCTAGGTACTGATGGCCCAATGTCTGGCAACACGCTAAGCACCATCGACGAGTTCAACCAAGTCGCCAAAGTTCATAAGCTAGTGAACAAAGACCGTGCGGCGATGCCACCACTAAAAGTCATTGATATGGCAACCATGGGCGCAGCAAAAGCACTGCACATGGAAGACAAAATTGGTTCTCTCGAAGTTGGCAAGCTGGCGGATATCATCGTTATCGATACCAAAGCACCTAACATGGTTCCAGTTTACAACCCATACTCAGCGCTGGTTTACTCAGCAAACTCAGCCAACGTGCGCCACTCAATTGTGGATGGCAAACTGCTGATGAAAGATCGTCAAATCCTAACGGTAGACGAAGACCAAATCCGTAAAGAAGCACTTGAGTTTACCGATGTGGTGCGTAAAACGGTTATCGAATCAGGTGAAGTCGTTCAATAATCCCCTGCTTTCAGATAGCAAAATGCCCAGCAATCGCTGGGCATTTTTGTAAGTGCAGGTTTAACGTCTATGTGGTGTTCGATTTTGCGCTACGTTACCAGAAAGTCTCACGGCGCTTAGCGCGGGCAATGATGTTCTCAGGCATGCGCTGCTCTAAGCCGGTACGTAAACGGGAAATACGTTTGTATTGACGCTGATCGGCGGTCACTGAGTTATACAACCAACGATAAGCATCTTCATAATCTAACGGGCTGCCGTAATCACGCAGTAGCAATTCAGCCAAATGGATACGCGCATTTAGGTTACCCATTGCCGCTGCTTCACGTAGGTATGGGATCGCTCGCTCTTTATCTTGCTGTACTAGTGTACCGCGTGAGTAGTAACGACCAAGCTGCTCCAATGCGGTTGGTAAGCCCTGATGGGCCGCATTTTCCATATAGTAAAGACCGAGCTCGACATCTTGATCGACACACACACCCCACGCCAACATATCTCCGTAAAGAAATTCATACGAAGGTAAGCTAATACGGGTTGCGCGCGCGACAATATCTTCCACCAATTGGCAGTTGTCTGCTTTCACTCGTTCTAAATGTTTATTCTGTTCGATCAGTTTAATAAGTTCAGCTTCGGAGTAGATTGGCACAGGCTCACCAATGTCAGTTGCGTTTGCAAAACTGAATGATGAACTCAATACCAGCATCAACGAAGCTGCTACTGTTCGTAGCTTCATACCTGCACTCTTTGTTGAATCCGACACCCTACCTTCGCCAATCATAGACGTAATTAGCATTATAGGCAGGTTCGATATTTGTATCGGCAAAAACAAAAAACTCTTTAGACAAAAATTGCCGTAAGTTGGCAATAGTTTGCCATAGGGTGATGAAAAATCCATCACAACGGCAAGCGTCATGGAAAGAAAGGAATCAAGTTCACGTTGTCATTTCCACCATTAACTCGTGAAGATAAGAGCAAGTGATGTGGTAGGATAGAGAAAGCAGAAAATAGCAGATATAAAAAAAGCCGACACTGAGTGTCGACTTCTTTTCAATCAATAACGCTTATCGATTAAGCTTCAAATGGGTGAAGCTTGATGATAGTTTCGTTACGATCTGGGCCAGTAGAGATGATGTCTACTGGAACGCCAGTTAGCTCTTCAATACGCTTGATGTAATCTAGAGCCGCTTGTGGAAGCGCATCGATAGATTTAGCACCGAAAGTATTTTCAGACCAACCAGGCATTGTTTCGTAAATTGGCGTCGCTTTTTCGAATGATTCAGCAGCCATTGGCGAAACTTCTAGTACAGAGCCATCGTCCATCTTGTAACCAGTACAGATTTTTAGCTCTTCTAGGCCATCTAGTACGTCTAGTTTAGTTAGACAGAAACCAGTGATAGAGTTGATTTGGATTGCACGACGCATAGCAACAGCATCGAACCAACCAGTACGACGTAGACGACCAGTCGTTGCACCAAACTCATGACCAACAGTACCCAAGTGTTTACCCACTGGATCTTGCTTGTCTAGACCATCGTAAAGTTCAGTCGGGAATGGACCTGAACCAACACGAGTACAGTATGCTTTCGCGATACCTAGGATGTAACCTAGGTGACGAGGGCCAAAACCAGAACCTGCAGCAACACCACCAGCAGTCGTGTTAGAAGAAGTTACGTATGGGTAAGTACCGTGGTCGATATCAAGTAGCGTACCTTGCGCACCTTCGAACATGATCTTGTCGCCGCGCTTGCGTGCTGCATCTAGTTCGTCAGTTACGTCAATAACCATTGAAGTAAGTAGTTCAGCGTAGCCTTTCGCTTGCTCAAGTACTTCTTCGTAGCTTACTGCTTCAGCTTTGTAGTAGTTCACTAGTGCGAAGTTATGGTATTCCATTACTTCTTTTAGTTTTTCTGCAAAAGCTTCCATATCGAATAGGTCGCCAACGCGTAGACCGCGACGAGCAACTTTATCTTCGTAAGCAGGACCGATACCACGACCAGTCGTACCGATTGCTTTTTTACCGCGTGCGATTTCGCGCGCTTGGTCTAAAGCAACATGGTAAGGAAGAATTAGAGGACATGCTTCAGAAATGAAAAGACTGTCACGTACTGCAATGCCGCGCTCTTCAAGAGGCTTCATTTCTTTAATTAATGCGTCAGGTGATAGAACTACACCGTTGCCGATAATGCATTTAACATTATCGCGAAGGATACCTGATGGAATTAAGTGAAGTACGGTTTTTTCACCGTCGATTACAAGTGTGTGACCTGCATTGTGACCGCCTTGGTAGCGAACCACGTATTTTGCATCTTCAGTTAAAAGGTCTACGATTTTACCTTTACCTTCGTCACCCCATTGGGTGCCTAGAACGACTACGTTATTTCCCATCTTTCCAAGTCTGATTGCTAGTTAAAAAAGGATTCTAGCACTGAATCCGCTCTCTTGCAGTCATTTTTTGGTCATACCGGTGTCACACAGAATTAAACGATTGAGCAGCCAACGAATCCGGTGACATAACAACTCAATCACTCGTTGGCAAAGATTTTAATACTAAGCTTGCCTTCAATATCGATACTTGCGCGATACATACCAGCGCAATTGAGCGCAAAGTGTATCTCTCCTTGCTTATCGATCGCGATGACTCCACCTTCACCACCAAGCGTTTTTAACTCACCATGAATGACTGTTTCACTGGCGGTTTTAACATCTTCCCCTAGGTAGCGCATGCGTGCAGCAATATCACTGGCGACCATTTTACGGATGAATAGCTCACCAACACCGGTGGAAGAGATCGCCACATTACCATTTTCAGCTAAGGTTCCCGCACCAATTATTGCGGAGTCCCCCACTCGTCCAAAACGCTTATTGGCGATGCCTCCGGTACTTGTCGCCGCTGCTAAGTTGCCTTGCTGATCAAGCGCGACCGCCCCAACCGTGCCATGTTTATTGTCATCAGGATAACTTGCTTCGGATAAGGCACTGTCACCTGACTCTTTAAGCACCATCAGTTGGTCGTAACGGCGATCGGTAAAGAAATAATCTTGTTCCGTAAAAAGATGGCCTTGCTTGAAAGCAAACTCTTCTGCCCCCTCACTAATCAAGAATGCGTGGGCGGAGTGATGCATCACATCGCGCGCCAACTCCACAGGGTTCTTAATATGACGAACCCCCGCGATCGCTCCGACCTGCATTTGTAAACCATGCATAACCGAGGCATCCATTTCAACCATCTCTTTGGCGGTGAGCACCGAACCTTTACCTGCATTGAAATGCTCTGAATCTTCCAACACCTTAACCGCAGCCACTGCGGCATCAAGCGCATCACCGCCCGCGGCTAATATCTTATGGCCCGCATTCACAGCTTGCGCTAACGCGGCGCGGATATCCGCTTCCAGTTGTGCACTCATCTGCTCGGGTAAAATGGTGCCCGCTCCACCATGTACGGCAAGGGCAAATGGAAAACTCATCTCACTATCCTTCTTAGCAACTTAACCGAGTCGTTTTGCTGAATGACTTAATCCGATAAAAAAGGCGTCGCTTGTTTCCAAGCAACGCCTCTTCGTCGATTTATGATGATCTATAAAGATCTCATCGCGCGATTAGTGTGAACCACAACCGCCGCCACCGCAGCATTCGTGATCATCACCTTTCTCTTCGCCGCCACAACAGCCACCTTCATGGTCGTGATCGTGGTCGTGACCACCACAACAACCACCACCTTGGTGGATATGGCCGTGAGCAATCTCTTCTTCAGTTGCTTCGCGAACCGCGACAACTTCAACAACGAAAGTTAGTGTTTGGCCAGCAAGCATGTGGTTACCATCAACCACAACTTCGTCGCCATCTACTTCAGTAATTTCTACTGGGATTGGACCTTGGTCAGTATCCGCTAGGAAGCGCATGCCAACTTCGATTTCATCCACACCTTGGAATACGTCTGCAGGAACACGTTGAACAAGATCATCGTTGTGCTCGCCGTATGCATCTTCAGGGGCAATAGTTACTTCGAATTTGTCGCCAGCAACTTTACCTTCTAGCTCATTCTCAAGGCCAGTGATTAGGTTGTTGTTACCGTGTAGGTAATCTAGTGGCGCATCAACAGTTGATTGATCAACGACTGCATCTTCTACTTTCAGTTGGTACGCTAGGCTTACGACTACGTTCTTTTCAATTTTCATAATTGCTCCAAGGCGATTAGCTCCCCATATCAAAGGGAGAATAAAACAATAACCCTGCTATTATGGGGATGAATTCGAGAAACTCAATCAGTCCGGTTTAAAAATGCCGATCATTTGTTCACTCTGGTGTTCACTCTGGTGTTCACTTTTGTCTACAGACTCTGGCTTGCGTTGATCTTGATGACCGCAATCGACGCACTCCACCAGCTCAATATTATTCTCTATCCACCAACGTAACGTGTCTTGTTGCTGACACTTAGGGCAATTAGCGCCTGCGATAAATCGTTTCTTCATGTCACTCTCATCAAATCATTAATACATCGAGATTCA
This sequence comes from Vibrio scophthalmi LMG 19158, assembly GCF_000222585.1. Classification (GTDB taxonomy): domain Bacteria; phylum Pseudomonadota; class Gammaproteobacteria; order Enterobacterales; family Vibrionaceae; genus Vibrio; species Vibrio scophthalmi. The sequence goes on from NZ_AFWE01000176.1 coordinate 44,272, forward strand.
TGGCTTAAAGGCGAACGGCACTTTAATCCCAGAAATGCTTACCTTGCTTATCGTTTTCCATCTCACGGCCAAAGATCTCTTCCAGCTCTTTACGTGCTTCTTTGGCTCTCAGTGCGAGCTGCTTATCTTCATGGTGCTGCGGAAGGAGTTCTTTCAACATCGCGTTATCAAGTTTACGAAAGTGCGCTTCAGAGCGTTGCGCTTGGTATGGGTGCATGCCTAGCTCAATCAAGGTGAGTTTGCCAAGATCGAGCGCACCAAGAAACGTTTCACGCGAGTATTTATCAATCCCATGGCTGAGTAGTTGGTACGCTTCAACACGACTGCGAGCACGAGCTAATATTTTCAAATGAGGGAAATGTTGCTCGCACAACTCGACAGTTTTCATAATGTCATCAGGCGAATCAGTACAAAGGACAATTGCCTTCGCTTTATCTGCCCCTGCGGCACGCAATAAATCAAGCTGCGTCGCATCACCATAAAACACCTTGTAGCCATATTTACGTAACAGTCGAATTTGGCTGGCATCACTTTCTAAAATGGTTAGCTTGATCTTGTTGGCATACAACAAGCGCCCGACGATCTGACCAAAGCGGCCAAAACCCGCAATAATAACGCGCGACTGCTTATCAACCACATCGGTATTGATATGCTCTTCATCATCAAAATTAAGCCTTTTGGCGTACCATTTCTTCTGCCCCATCAGCAGCAGTGGTGTCGTCACCATCGATAAACTCACCACCACCAGCAAAAAGGCGGTTTGTTCTGTGGTTAAGATGCCTTGCGATAGTGCGGCGGTAAAAATAACAAAAGCAAATTCACCACCTTGACTGAGAATCGCTGCAATACGACTGCGCGACTTGGCACGACTGCCGTAGAGTCGTGCAAGAAAATAAAGGGTATAGGCTTTCAGCATCACCAACGCGATCACGCAAGCCAAGATCTTGAAAGGGTGCAACGCTAGCAAACCAAGGTTGACCGCCATACCGACGGCGATAAAAAACAACCCGAGTAATAGGCCTTTAAACGGCTCAATGGCAATTTCAAGCTCATGGCGATATTCACTCTCCGCCAACAACACGCCCGCTAAAAATGCGCCCAGCGCCATCGATAGGCCTAGTTGTTTCATTACCAATGCAATGCCAATCACCAGTAGCAGAGCAGCAACGGTAAACAACTCGCGCACCCCGCTCATCACCACATAACGGAAAAGTGGTCGCAGCAAAAAGTGCCCGCCAATCAATAATGCGGTCACACCAACCAACATCCATAAGCCATCTAACCAATTGCCACTGGTGTTACCAGCCAATACAGGCAATAACGCTAACATTGGAATCACAGCAATATCTTGAAAGAGCAACACAGCAAAACCGGACTGTCCAGTTTCCGTTCCAGCTAACCCCTGCTCATCAATCACTCTTAATGCAATCGCGGTCGAAGAGAGCGCCAGCCCCATGCCGATAACGAGGCTCATCTGCCAAGTAAAACCAAATAAATACACAAGGCCGGCAATTAAGGCCGTTGTAATCAGTACTTGCGCACCACCGAGACCAAGGATAGGCCCTCGCATTTGCCACAGTTTTTTCGGGTTCAGCTCAAGGCCAATTAGAAACAGCAGTAACACCACGCCAAATTCAGCAAAGTGAAGGATGGCATCGACATCGCGAATTAAACCCAACCCCCATGGGCCAATCGCCACACCCGCCAGTAGATAGCCGAGTACAGACCCTAGCCCTAATCGTTGCGCGAGAGGCACCGCAATAACCGCCGCAGTGAGAAAGATTGCACTGCTTTGTAGAAAATCACTTTCCAGAGCCATGCTCACCTCCTTGCGGTAAGGATAAATCATACGGCAATGGATCATTCAACCACTGGCGATAGTGCTCCGCATGCTGATAGCGTTCCATGTCGGAGACATTGCGCGCCCAATAGAGCACCAAGGGTTCAATCCAATGCATGCGACACAATGCCGCGGTTAATTCAAAAGGCTGTAAGATTTGTTCAAGTGGGTATTTGTTGTAGCCATGCTCCCCAAAGGCTTCTTCCTTGCCACCAGTAGTAATGACACTACGCCAATACTTACCTTGCAAGGCGCTTTCATTGCCGTAGGCAAAACCTTTGCCCAATACTCTATCGAGCCACTCTTTCATCAGTGCCGGACAAGAATAAAGATACATTGGGTGATGGAAGACAATGACATCGTGTGCCAAGAGCAATTCGTGCTCAGCATTCACATCAATAAAAAAATCTGGGTAGCGAGCATAAAGATCGTGCACGGTAACGTGCTCAAGTGAGGCAATTTTTTTTAGCATCACATGATTAGCGATAGAAGTGGAGGACTCCGGATGAGCGTAAATGACTAATACTTTTGCTTTCGCTGCTTGTGGCTTCGGAGTGGCTGATCGATTCATTCCGTGAACAACTGCCTTTATCATTTTCGTTATCAATTTGTTATACGCGGTTGACGCTGAAAACGCAACGATCGACTTTTCCGGTTAATCCTCCTACTATGCGTGGCGAAACGATTAAAGATAAAGCAAAGTACTATGATCACCTTTTCTGACATTCAACTCTTACGTGGTGGCAAGCCATTACTTGAGAACGCTTCGGCTACCATTCACCCCGGCGATAAGATCGGTTTGGTGGGTAAAAACGGTTGTGGTAAATCAACCTTATTCGCTCTGATCAAAGATGAGCTATCCACTGATGCGGGTAACTTTAGCAAACCGGCGCATTGGGAATTGGCATGGGTGGCGCAAGAAACCCCAGCACTTGACCGAACCGCGCTAGAATACGTCATTGATGGCGATCGCGAGTACCGCTCTCTAGAGCAACAATTGGTGGACGCCGATCTCGCCGATAACGGCACTTTGGTGGCGGAACTGCACGGTAAAATTGAAACCATTGGGGGTTACAGCATTCGCGCTCGCGCCTCGGAACTGCTCGATGGTCTGGGCTTCCGTCAAGAGCAAATGAGCTGGAACTTAACCCAGTTCTCCGGTGGTTGGCGTATGCGCTTGAACCTCGCTCAAGCCCTACTTTGCCGCTCAGACCTATTACTGCTCGATGAACCAACCAACCACTTGGATCTTGATGCGGTAATGTGGTTAGAACGCTGGTTGCAAAACTACCCAGGTACTCTCGCGTTGATCTCGCATGACCGTGATTTCCTTGACCCGATTGTTAACCGCATCATTCACGTTGAAAACCAACAATTGAATGAGTACACCGGTAACTACTCTTCATTTGAATCACAACGTGCGCAGAAATTAATCTTGCAGCAAGCAATGTTCCAGAAGCAGCAAAAGCAGATGGCGCATATGCAAAGCTATATCGATCGCTTCCGCTACAAAGCATCAAAAGCACGCCAAGCGCAAAGCCGTATTAAAGCTTTAGAAAAAATGGAACAAGTGCTGCCAGCACAATTTGATAACCCATTTAGTTTTGAGTTCCGTGAACCTGATGCACTACCAAACCCAATAATGATGATGGATGAAGTCTCTGCAGGTTATGGCGATAATCTGATCCTAGAAAAGATTCGTCTTAACCTCGTGCCGGGTAGTCGCATTGGTTTGCTTGGTCGTAACGGCGCTGGTAAATCAACCTTAATCAAATTGCTCTCAGGTGAATTGAATCCACAAGGTGGCGAGCTAACCTACTCACAAGGCGTGAAAATGGGTTACTTCGCACAACATCAATTGGAAACATTGCATCCAGAGGAAACACCTCTGCAGCACATGATGCAAATTGCACCTAAGCACACTGAGCAGCAGCTGCGTGATTACTTAGGTAGCTTCGGATTTCAAGGTGATAAAGCGCTAGAAAAAGTCGCCCCATTCTCCGGTGGTGAAAAAGCGCGTCTGGTTCTGGCCCTTCTGGTATGGCAAAAACCTAACCTATTGTTACTCGATGAACCAACCAACCACTTGGATCTCGATATGCGCCAAGCTCTGACCTTTGCCCTGCAAACATTTGAAGGCGCCATGGTGATTGTTTCGCACGACCGTTACCTGCTACGCGCCACGACTGACGATCTTTACTTAGTGCATGATCGCCAAGTCGCTCCGTTTGATGGCGACCTAAGCGACTATTACAAGTGGCTAACTGAGCAGCAAAAAGTCGAGCGCCGCGAAGCACAAGCAGAGCAACCGGTAAAAGATAACCAAAACAGCGCAGCGGCGAAGAAAGAACAAAAACGTCGTGAAGCAGAGTTTCGTACCCTCACCGCGCCACTGCGTAAAAAGCTCACCAAGTTAGAAGAAACAATGGATAAACTTGGCCAAGTGATTGCACAGGCGGAAGAGCAATTGAGTGATAACTCTCTGTATGATGCCGAAAATAAAGCTAAACTTACTCAAGTACTCGCCCAACAAGCCAGTGGGAAGTCAGAGCTAGAAGAGATAGAAATGGAATGGATGGCTCTACAAGAGGAGCTTGAAGAGATGGAACAGGAGTTCAATAGCTGATGAATAGAGAGCACGTACCCGTTTCGCTAACACTAGAACGTTTATGGCAATTCAGTTTGCAGTACTACAGTGTCCGTGAAGTGAAGCAGGCGTGCCTAAATTTACAGAATCAGTTCAAAGGCAACGTGAACCTGCTATTGTTACTCAAGTGGCTTGATGAACAACAAGTCACGATTGCGGAGCAGGACTGGCACAAGGTCGAAGAATGCCTTGGTCGTTCAGAAGCATTACTCAATAGCTTTCGTGAGCTAAGACGCAAACTCAAGCAGCCACTGGCCGATACACTCTATCGCGAAGCGCTGCAATTTGAGCTGCAGTTGGAAAAACAGCAACAGGCCGACTTGGTCGATTGCGTAAACCAACTCTCATTGCACAATGCGGATGAACAATCGCTTACGCTACGTTACTGTCGTCAGTTGGGTGGAGAACATTTGTACTCCACCTTTGCACACCCTTTTGAACCTGATTTGGATGCAAGAGAAAGCGACTGACGCCTATGACTCATTTTACTGCTGCCAGCGGGATTTCAAACCCGCACCTTCAAACTCTCGCACCACGCTTCATTCGTAAAAAAGCGTTGTTTGAGCCGATTTGGCAAACCCTTGATACCCAAGATGGTGACTTCCTCGATCTAGCATGGAGTGAAGATAGCCAAACGCCAGCCGCGCAAGAGAAACCCCTGTTTGTGTTGTTTCATGGACTTGAAGGCTGCTTCTATAGCCCTTATGCCAATGGTCTAATGCACGCCTTTGCCAAAGAAGGCTGGCTATCGGTAATGATGCATTTTCGCGGTTGCAGCGGTAAGCCCAATCGTCTACCACGCGCCTATCATTCAGGTGAAGTCGAAGACGCGCGTTTTTTCTTAGAGTACCTCAATCAGCAATACCCTAATCGAGTCAAAGTCGCGGTTGGTATTTCTCTTGGCGGTAATATGCTGGCCAACTATTTAGCCCAGTACGCCGACGATCCGCTCTTGGATGCCGCTTCCATTGTGTCTGCCCCGCTCGATCTATCAGCCTGTTCTGAGCGTATCGAACAAGGCTTTTCTAAGGTCTATAAAACCTACCTACTGCGCTCTCTCAAACGTAATGCTCTGCGTAAACACCACCTGTTAAAAGGTGAGTTAGGGCTGACTTATCAATCAATCAAACGAGTCACCAAATTGTATGATTTTGATGATTTGATCACTGCTCCGTTGCACGGGTTTCAAGATGCCGATGATTATTATCAGCGTTGCTCTGGGATTCATCGCCTACAGCAAATCAAATTGCCAACCCAAATCATTCATGCCAAAGATGATCCGTTTATGACCGATGCGGTCATTCCGCATTTTGTCCTACCGGAGAATATTCACTACCGCCTATTTGAAAAAGGCGGACACGTGGGTTTTGTCACTGGTAGTGTCATGAAGCCCCGCTTTTGGCTGGAAGAGATGCTCCCCGCTTACTATCAAGCACTAAAAACGGCATAATTGAGCCTCACCGATACAAGGTCATAGAATAAAGAGGTATTTATGATTGTTCCTTGGCAGCAAATCGCACCAGAAACACTGGAGAGCTTGCTTCGAGAGTTTGTTTTACGAGAAGGAACAGACTACGGCGAAATTGAAATCTCAGTACAAGATAAAATTGATCAAGTTAAGCAGCAACTTGAGACAGGAGAAGCGGTCATCGTTTTCTCTGAATTACATGAAACTGTCGATGTGCAATTACGCCACAAGTTCTAATGGTCCGCTAATAACGAAACCGAACTGAGTCCGCAGTTCTAACCGAGTCTTTCCCACGAAGAAGATGCGAAAAGGTTAAATCATGTTATATTGATGCGTCCAAACTGTAATGCTTTTCGAACTTAACATGCTTGTCATCGACAAAGGTTAAGTTCGAGTAATCACAGGAACGTTATCACTAGACAAGGTTTGTCATGTCAGCAAAGCATCCGATCATTGCCGTCACCGGTTCCTCTGGCGCCGGAACGACCACCACTTCTGAAGCCTTTCGTAAAATGTTCAATATGATGGACATCAAGCCCGCATGGGTGGAAGGCGATAGCTTCCATCGATTTACTCGCCCAGAAATGGATGTAGAAATTCGTAAAGCACGCGAACAAGGTCGTCATATTAGTTACTTCGGCCCGCAAGCTAATGACTTCCCCGGCTTAGCCGACTTCTTCCACCAATATGGCCAAGATGGCAGTGGTAAGATCCGTCGCTATCTACACACCTTCGATGAAGCGGTTCCCTACAATCAAATGCCTGGCACATTTACACCTTGGCAAGATCTGCCAGAAAACAGTGATGTGCTGTTCTACGAAGGGCTGCATGGTGGCGTGGTAGATGGGGATATTAATGTCGCCCAGCATGTCGACTTTTTGATTGGCATGGTGCCTATCGTTAACCTTGAGTGGATTCAAAAATTTGTTCGCGATACTCGCGATAGAGGCCACTCTAAAGAAGCGGTGATGGATTCAATCGTGCGTTCGATGGACGATTACCTCAATTACATCACCCCACAGTTTTCACGTACCCATATTAACTTCCAACGTGTGCCAACCGTTGATACTTCAAACCCGTTAGATGCGAAGGGGATTCCAAGCTTAGATGAAAGCTTTGTTGTAATCCGCCTACGTGGTTTTAAAAACGTTGACTATCCCTACCTATTGGCAATGATAGATGGCTCGTTTATGTCGCGTCATAACACCTTAGTTGTGCCTGGCGGTAAAATGAGTTTTGCAATGGAGTTAATCGTCAGACCGATTCTTCAGCAATTAATCGAAACTGGAAAAATTGGCTAAAAATCAGCATTAGAACACGATTACTTTTCATACCGTGATCATGTGCACGTTTTTGCTTAGGAAATAGTCTCTCGGACCCGATTAAAATCAAGAAATCGTTCCGGAAAAAGGATACTATTTGAAACCGAAACACAAGATAGCTTGCAGCACTCATTTAAGTGCTCCTAGCCTAGTTATCCCGATTTCGGGCCCAGCTAAATTATGGAAAGCAGCAAGCGTACCCTGCAGAGGAAGTGAGATATTATGGTTCTAGGTAAACCTCAAACCGATCCAACATTAGAGTGGTTCCTTTCACACTGTCATATTCATAAGTACCCATCAAAAAGCACGCTAATCCACGCGGGCGAGAAAGCAGAAACTTTGTACTACATTGTTAAAGGTTCTGTTGCCGTACTTATTAAAGATGAAGAAGGTAAGGAGATGATCCTTTCTTACCTAAACCAAGGTGATTTCATCGGTGAGCTTGGTCTATTTGAAGAAGATCAAGAGCGTACCGCTTGGGTTCGTGCTAAATCTCCTTGTGAAGTAGCGGAAATCTCGTTCAAAAAATTCCGTCAGTTGATTCAGGTAAACCCTGATATCCTAATGCGTCTTTCTTCACAGATGGCTCGTCGTCTACAAGTGACTAGCCAAAAAGTCGGCGACCTAGCCTTCCTAGACGTAACTGGCCGTATTGCACAAACGCTACTAAACCTAGCGAAACAACCAGATGCAATGACTCACCCAGACGGCATGCAAATCAAGATCACTCGTCAAGAGATCGGTCAGATTGTTGGCTGTTCTCGTGAAACCGTTGGTCGTATCTTGAAGATGCTGGAAGAGCAGAACCTAATCTCTGCTCACGGTAAGACTATCGTTGTTTACGGTACGCGTTAATTCACATTGAATTAAGCAAGATTTATAAAGCCACCTTCGGGTGGCTTTTTCTATATTTAAGCGCTAAAAAGCTAAGAGTTGAGAAACGAGACTTTAGAGCCGACACGCCAACCCTCTCGACTCTCATTTCTACAATCTCAAACGAAGTCCCTTCGTTTACGAGTTGGTACTCTCAAAGATCTTATCTGCAGAGGCGGCGACGAACCCACGGTATAACTCACCATTAGGCATCGGATAACGCTTGGCAAACTCATAAAAACCACCAGGCAGCAACACCACGCCATCATCAAATTCGACCTGTACTTTATCGGCCATGGTTGATGATTGCTCTAGCAGTACTTCAGGTGAACCTTTGACTTCCCCACCCGCTTGGTTAATGACAAACCCCACTGACGACAGGTGATCATTCACCTGTTGAACCTCATCAAACTGCTCAAGTTGATTGACACTGACTGTGAAATGATTCGCGCCATAACCATGAGCCGCCAACCAAGCTGCATACTCACTCTCTTCGGCCAACAATAAATAATCGTTATGGCTCAGTTGCCAAGGTCGACCTGCATATAGAAAGGCCTCACCTTGCATCTCATTTGGATCCACCTGTTCAACCAGCTTTTGCACAATCTGTTGCAACTGCTCAGAACATTCTTCCACTTTAAGTTGGCTAATGAATACCTTGGGTTGAGTGGCGTCAGGGTGCTCATAATGCTTTGCCAGCAATTTTTTACTTTCAAACAAGTAATCCCCCGCTTCTTGATAACCCAGCTCAATAAAAGGTTTCGCCAAAACATCCAACGCGACAGGGGAAAGGCTAAAGGTACGCAGAGCAATATGGTCGTTAATCAATGGCTCATTACGTTGCAATAGTTTGTGGACGTTTCCAGCTGACGGGCATAAGCGTTCAATATAATCATTCCATAATGATTCAAACAGTCGATCTGGCGTCATAACGCCTCCTTGGAATTATTTTTGTCTCGATATTCTTGGTAAGGATTATTAGTGTAGTAAAAGAAAAGGCCAGTGGAGCATTTTCTCTGGCCTTTTCGATGGTCGGTTAATTACAGTGACAAGCCCGGGCTCAATGTCTCGGGAAGTTCGGTTTGATCCCCTTCCACCGAGGCCATCGGATAAGCACAATAATCAGCTGCGTAGTAAGCGCTTGGCCGTAAATTTCCCGACGCTCCTGGCCCGCCAAATGGTGCATCACCGCTCGCGCCGGTTAGCGGTCGATTGCGATTAACGATGCCAGCGCGAATATGTTCCACAAAATAGGCCCACTCACTCTCTTGGGTTGTCACCAATCCTGCTGATAGACCAAAGCGGCTATCATTCGCAAGCTCCACCGCTTGCTCTAAGGTTTGATAACGGATCACTTGCAGGAGTGGCCCAAAGTATTCTTCATCCGGTAGCGACGTAATCTCGCTGACATCAATAATACCCGGTGAGACGAACGCAGCATCACCTGCAGTAGCTTCGACTAAACTCAGCCCACCCAATGACTGCAAGTTAGCTTGAGCCGCCAAAATAGCCTGCGCGGCGGCTAAAGATATCTGTGAGCCCATAAAAGGGGCGGGTTCGGCAAATGGCTCATCGATGACGATCTTTTTCGTCGCGCTGAGTAACTTATTCAGCAGCACATCACCATTTTCACCACTAGGAAGGTAAAGTCGACGCGCACAAGTACAGCGCTGACCGGCACTAATAAAGGCCGATTGAATAATGGTATACACAGCCGCACCCACATCACCATAGTGAGGTGAGATGATCATCGGGTTATTACCGCCCATCTCCAATGCCAACATCTTGTCCGGTTGTCCGGCAAATTGACGATGGAGCAGATGACCCGTATTCGCACTCCCGGTAAACAACAAGCCATCAATGCCTTTAGATTGGGCTAACGCCACTCCGGTCTCTTTCGCGCCTTGAATAAGATTAATCACTCCATCTGGCAGTCCTGCTTTTTGCCATAGTTTGATCATAAACTCCCCCGTTGCCGGAGTTTGCTCAGAAGGCTTAAACACCACCGTATTACCAGCGAGTAATGCTGGGACGATATGACCATTTGGCAAGTGGGCCGGAAAGTTATATGGGCCAAAAACGGCCATCACGCCAAGTGGTCTATGGCGCAGTACGATTTGATTCCCTGCGGCTTCACGTTGCTTCTCGCCAGTTCGCTCATGGTAAGCACGAATCGAAATAGCAATTTTGCCTGCAACGGCCGCCGCTTCTGTTCGGGTTTCCCATAATGGCTTACCAGTTTCCAGCGAAATCATTTCTGCAATCGACTCGGAATGATGTTTCACTAACTCAGCAAAGCGCAATACCAGCCTCTCGCGCTCACTAAAAGGCGTCTTCTTCCATGATAAAAACGCCTCTCTTGCGGCGCTTACTGCCGCATCGACCTGAGCGGCAGTGGCGCTATCACTTTGCCAAATCAACTCGCCGTTATAAGGGCTAATTGAACTCATCGGTTCACCCTGCCCGGCGATCCATTGTCCTGCAATCCAATGTGACATAACCAATTCCTTAGAGTCTGTTAGCGTTATAGGGGAAGCAAACGCACGTTATCGCCCTGCTGTACTTGCAAGGCATTGGCGACATCACTGGAGATAATCACCGTATCTGTTGCTTGATCAAACGCTGCTTTCACTGCGACAGCGCGAAATTGTTCAAATGAGGTATTACTGATCAAAAAATCTTGTGCACTGGCGTGCTGATCAATATGCACTTTGCCGCGAAATGAGTGACGTACCGATTCAATATTTTCACGATCACATTCCACGCTAGGGCCACCATCAAAGATGTCGACATAGTTACGGCAGGTAAACCCTTCCTTTTCAAGTAAGCGTAAAGCGGGCTTGGTGTTGTCATGCACTTGGCCGATCACCGCTTGCGCTTCTTTGCTGAGTAAGTTGACGTAGATGGGGAGTTTTGGCATTAAGTCGGCAATAAAGCCTTTCTTACCAATACCCGTTAAGTAATCGGCTAAGGTAAAATCAATCGAAAAGAAGTGTTCTTGCAGCCATTGCCAAAAAGGGGAATTGCCCTCTTCATCGGAAACACCACGCATTTCGGCAAAAACTGTTTTAGAGAAGCGATGGGGATGTTCAGCCATCATCAGAAAACGGCATTTCGACATCAATCGACCATTATTGCCACCGCGAAATTTAGGTCGCAAAAATAAGGTGCAGATTTCACTACAGCCGGTGTAGTTATTACCAAAGGTCAGTAACTTCACCACATTGTTGACCCCAAGCTTCGGCGAAGAGTGAACGATGGTGCTGATGTGGTAAGAATAGAATGGCACATCCCAACCGATCGCCGCTTCAATCCCTGTACAACCGGCAACTTCACCGCTAGCACTATCAAAGCCGACCATCAGGTAGCCTTCATCGCCCGGTTCACTCACATTCGGTTTGGCAAAGCTGTATTCAGAGTGGGTAATTCGGTTGGTCAACAATTCTTCATTGACCGGAAGTGATGTAAAACCGTGACCGGATTCCACTGCACAGGTATGCAGCGCATCATAATCTGACATAGCGATAGGACGAACAACCAGCATCGATACTCCCTCCTGATGCTTGGGAGGTTAACCGGATGGCTAACCTCACCTCTTGCGATATTATTGAACTAGTGAAGCGATCGCTTTCTCCAGTTTTTCTAATCCTTGAGCAATATCTTGGTGGCTAATCACCAATGATGGGGTAAAACGCACCACGTTTGGCCCTGCAACCAACACCATCAAACCTTGTTCTCCCGCAGCCACAAGGACATCACGCGCACGCCCTTGCCACTGTTCATTGAGCGCAGCACCAAGTAGTAACCCTTTACCACGGATTTCGCTAAATATTGGATACTTATCATTAATCTTAGCCAATCCTTGACGAAATAGCGCTTCACGCTCCGCCACGCCCGCTAGGGTTTCCGGTTGGCTAACCACATCCACGACCGCTTCTGCTACTGCACAAGCTAGAGGGTTACCCCCATAAGTTGAGCCATGGGTGCCCACTTTTAGGTGCTCGGCCAGCTTAGTGGTGGTCAACATCGCACCGATAGGAAAGCCACCGCCGAGTGATTTAGCGGTACTTAAAATATCTGGCGTAATGCCTAAGCCTTGATATGCATAAAAGTGGCCGGTACGTCCGTTGCCCGTTTGTACTTCATCGAAAATCAATAGTGCGTTGTGCTGATGACAGACCTCACGAACCGCTTGAATAAACTCCTCACTCGGTTCAATGATGCCGCCCTCACCTTGCAAAGGTTCCATCATAATCGCACAAGTACGCGACGAAACATGCTGACGTAGCGCTTCAACATCATTGTATGGAAGGTGAGTAATGTCGCCAGGTTTTGGGCCAAAGCCATCGGAATAAGCTTCCTGCCCACCGACAGTTACGGTAAAGAAGGTGCGACCATGAAACCCCTGTTTAAAGGCAATGATCTCTGATTTTTCGGCACCATACACATCAGCAGAATAACGGCGAGCCAATTTTAAAGCCGCTTCATTCGCTTCCGCGCCTGAGTTGGCAAAAAAGACTTTATCGGCGAAACACAGATCGGTCAGTTTTTTTGCTAAACGTAAAGCAGGCTCATTCGTCATCACATTGCTCAGGTGCCATATTTTCTGCCCTTGCTCGGTTAATGCTTTCACCATTGCCGGATGGCAGTGCCCCAAACAACTCACCGCGATCCCGCCAGCAAAGTCGATATATTCATTACCTTGCTGATCCCAAACGCGCGCGCCCTCGCCTTTTACTGGAACCATCTCCATCGGGCTATAGCAAGGCACCATCACCTCATCAAATAAACCGCGTTGTACTTGCATTTCTTCCGTCATCGCACATTCCCTCTTAATACCGCAGCCAATGTCAGTTAGGCATATCACATCTACTAATAAGTATAGAAACCAGAATTTATATTGCACATTGACTAATACGGCATTGTATTTACATTTAATTAACCTTTTCAATAGTGGTTTATGCTTTTTAAATTCAATACAGATTAAGCCGCATCACTATAGATGACTATTTATGCACCACAACGGCGAAAGAGAGAAGCGATTTATTATTATGCTTGCTATAAGCAGAAGTTAAATCGCAGTCGATAGGATTAACAGAATAGCGATGATGTAGGGTGGAACAGCTTAATGAGGCGACTACGTGATGGCGCAAAATGCCGCAACACAATGGCGACATAACCGCGACATAACGAATAGTTTTGCAGATTAATTAGATAACGGCGATAACGACAACAATGTTAAGAAAGGTGATCCACCTCAGCCTTTAACAGCATCTCGGACAGCAACAAAGTCGCCATAATTTACTTAGTGATTAGCGAGCGAGGAAGTTTGCCAACAACTGGTGGCCTTGCTCCGTTTTGATGGATTCTGGGTGAAATTGCACCGCATCAATCGGCAAGGTTTTATGTTGATAGCCCATGATTTCGTCCATGCTGCCATCTTCATTCTCAGTCCAAGCCGTCAATTCAAAACAATCCGCTAGTGAGTCAGCTTTGACGACTAATGAATGGTATCGCGTGACCGTTAGCGGATTATTCAGTCCTTGAAAGACACTACGACCAGTATGGCGAATCGGTGAGGTTTTACCGTGCATCACTTGTCGTGCTCGAACCACTTCAGCGCCAAATACCTGAGCAATCGCTTGATGTCCAAGGCAAACCCCTAAAATCGGTAGCTTACCGGCAAAGTGTTCTATCGCAGCTAATGAGATGCCCGCTTCATTGGGTGTACATGGGCCAGGAGATATCACCAGATGGGTGGGTTGCAAAGCTTCAATGCCAGCCAAATCAATTTTATCGTTTCGCACTACCTGCACTTCTACGCCAAGTTCGCAAAAATATTGGTATAGGTTGTAGGTAAACGAATCGTAATTATCGATGATCAGCAACATGACAGAAATACAGCTCTCCACTTATTGGAGGCGTATTGTGCAATAGTGCGCCACAAAGGCAAAGTAAAACTTATCGTCTGCCGATAGACGACTGATGTGGATCATATAAAAAGGCCAGCATTCTGCTGGCCTTAAATATTCATGAATAGACTGACTTAATTGACCCGCTTATGGGCGAGTAACAAAACCTACCGCTTCATAAACTTTCTTCAATGTCACGGCTGCGCGAGCTGAGGCTTTTTCCGCACCTTGCTTCATCACTTGATCCATATAAGCACGGTCAGCACGAATACGGTGGTATTCTGCTTGAATAGGCTCAAGCATTGTCACCAAAGCTTCGCCTACATCTTTCTTAAATGGGCCGTACATTTCTACGCCTTGGTACTTCGCTTCAATCTCAGCAAAGCTCATACCCGTTGCTGCCGAGTACAGACTCATTAGATTTGAGATACCCGCTTTGTTTTCCCAATCGCTGGCAATACGCGGTGGCGTTTCAGCATCTGTTTGCGCTTTGTTGATCTTCTTAATGATCGACTTAGGCTCTTCAAGCAGAGTAATAACGTTTTTACGGTTATCATCTGATTTAGACATCTTCTTCGTCGCATCTTGCAAGCTCATTACACGCGCATTCACTTGTGGAATGTACGGTTCTGGCACTTGGAAGATTGGCGCTTCTGGGCTGTAGATATTGTTGAAACGCGTCGCGATATCGCGAGCCAATTCTAAGTGCTGCTTCTGGTCATTGCCCACAGGGACTTGATGCGCGCCGTACAACAAAATATCGGCAGCCATTAGCACTGGGTAACCAAATAGGCCCGCATTCACATCATTCGCGTAGCGTGCTGACTTATCTTTAAACTGAGTCATACGGCTCAATTCGCCCATTTGGGTGTAGCAGTTAAGAAGCCAACCAAGTTGAGCATGCTCTGGTACATGTGACTGAACAAATAGCGTGCTCTTCTGTGGATCAACACCAACGGCAAGACAGATTGCTAATGCGTCTAGAGTTGCTTCGTGCAATGCTTTCGGGTCTTGACGAACCGTAATCGCATGCAGGTCAACCACGCAGTATTGGCAATCGTAATCATCTTGCATCTGTTGCCATTGACGTAGAGCACCCAAGTAATTACCGATACTTAGTTCACCTGATGGTTGAACGCCACTCAATACGATGGGCTTGCTCATGGATGGATTCCTTTGAATTCTTAATTTAATAAAATAGAAAAAACCGTCCAGCCTTTAGCTGGACGGTTTTCTCAGTGTACTCATTGATAAGTATTTTGAAAGATCTTTTGTTGCGCTTAGGCAGAAACAGCGATCACTTCGAGTAATTCTGCGATGTTATCCGCGACAAAATCTGGCTCTGAGACTGAAATAGCTTCACCGTGATTGTAGCCATAAGTCAGACCAAACGAATGACAACCGGCGTTTTTCGCCGCTAAGATGTCATTTTTCGAATCGCCAACCATCAACATCTCACTTGGTGTGCAGCCATGCTTCTCTAGCAACCAGTTTAATGCGACTGGATTTGGCTTACGCTCAGGAAACGCATCACCACCGAATACATCAGTGAAGTATTTGGCGATGTCGTGCTTAGCCAACACATCAGGGACAAACTTCGATGGCTTATTGGTGACTAGCGCCAAAATAAAGCCCGCTTGTTGTAACGCGGCTAAGGTCTCTTTTACTGCTGGGTAAAGGTGGCTGAGCTTATGACCACTCTTATCATAGAAGTCATCAAACAACACACGCCCTTGTGCTAAGAGTTCAGGACTTAGCTCTGGGTTAATCGTCAAGCTTTGGCTTAATGCACGACCAATTAAGATGTCTGCGCCATTGCCAACGTAGTCACGAACTTGCTCTTCGCTCACGGCAGAAAAACCCAGTGCTTGTACCGCTTGATCAGCAGCAACGGCGAGATCTGGCACGCTATCAAGCAATGTACCATCAAGATCAAAGGCGATCAGTTTTAACTCTTTCAATGCTCTATCCTACTACTCAGCTTACTTATTTCGCTTTAGCGAGTTCTGTGCGCATTTCATCGATCACTTGCTTGTAGTCTGGCTGGCTGAAAATAGCCGAACCTGCCACAAACATATCTGCACCGGCTTCTGCGATTTCGCGGATATTATCCACCTTCACGCCACCGTCGATTTCTAGACGAATATCGCGACCTGATTCGTCAATCATTTTGCGCACAGCGCGTAATTTATCCAAGGTATTTGGAATGAATGATTGACCACCGAAGCCCGGATTTACTGACATCAATAAGATCATATCCACCTTATCCATGATGTATTCAAGGTGTGCCAGTGGCGTTGCTGGATTGAGAACCACACCTGCTTTACAGCCGTGTTCTTTGATCAGTTGTAGGGTGCGATCAACGTGATCTGAAGCTTCAATATGGAAGGTAATCATGCTCGCGCCGGCTTTAGCAAAGTCAGGTACGATACTATCAACCGGTTTCACCATTAGGTGTACATCGATTGGGGCAGTAATACCGTAGTCACGCAGGGCTTTACACACAGGCGCGCCAAAAGTCAGGTTTGGCACATAGTGGTTGTCCATAACATCGAAGTGCACAACATCAGCACCGGCGGCGAGAACTTTCTCTACGTCTTCACCAAGACGAGCAAAATCTGCAGACAGAATCGACGGAGCGATAAGGAAATCTTTCATACCTGACCTCTATAATAATTAGCATCATTGCGTAAATTTGGCGCAATTCTACCGAAGCGATCAGGCAGATGATAGAGGTATTAACAGAAATGTGTGCTTGGGCTTATTCGCCGTTGTGACCGGTTTCGGTTTCACACGGGTTCTCAGCACGGAATAAAGCGAGCAGCTCATCGACTTTATTGCGACCGGCACCATTGCGGCTGATGGTGCGTTTAACCTTCACCACATTCAATTCAGCGCCATGATAGAGACGACGAGTTAAGGTCGTATCATGGTTAGAAATAAGAACCGGAATACCGCGTTGTTTTGCCGCCGTTTCAGCAACATTGGCCAGCGCGGCTTGATCGTCTAACGAAAAACCATTGCCTGCATACGAGGTAAAGTTTGCCGTGGTTGAAAGTGGCGCATAAGGAGGATCACAATAAACCACGCTGCCTTTACGCGCGCGTTTAAAAGTCTCTTGGTAGCCTTCGCAAACAAAAGTGGCTTTCTTCGCTTTCTCTGCGAAAAACTCCAACTCTTTTTCTGGGAAGTACGGTTTTTTGTACGAACCAAATGGCACGTTGAAGCCGCCTTTTTTGTTGTAACGGCATAGGCCATTAAAACCAAAACGGTTCATATAGAGAAAAGCGAGTGAGCGATACATCACGTCATCAGTTTGGTTAAACTGTGCGCGTACATCTAAGTAAAATTCTTTGCGGTTGTTTTCGGCAATAAACCAACGTTTCGCTTCGCTGATATAATCTTCTGGGCTTTCTTTGAGAAGATTGTAGAGATTAATCAAATCAGGATTGATGTCCGCGAGCAGATATTGATCATAGTCGGTATTAAGAAAAACCGAACCTGCACCAACAAACGGTTCTACCAACTTGCGTGCTTCAGGCAGATGACGCTGAATGTCTTCAACTAATCCGTATTTTCCACCAGCCCATTTAAGGAAGGCACGCTGCTTTTTCATTGACTGCTCTATTTATCAACCACAAATTAAGGGTGCGGAATGTAACATATTTCACGCCATACCCAAAGCGATTGGCGTACTCAATTCGGCTGAGTGAGCAGAAAGCGACTCAGCCTATCTCGAACTAGTTAGTACGAGCGATTTCACGCTGAACTTGATTGAGCGATTTCGCCCAAGGGCTCAGTTTTTGTAGTGCTTCAGGCAATTGTACTACCGCATCACGCGCTAGTTGGATGGTTGGGAAATTATCATAAGTAATGATATACCACTCAACGCCGCTACGTAGCGCTGGGTAGACATACACTTTGTCATCCAGATCGTAACGATTCAGAAAATTTTGCGCTTCCGCTAAGTTATTCACCGCGGCCAATTGCAAAGTATAGCTACGCGGAGAAAAGCTGTTTAATTCATCTTTAGCGAAAGAGAAACTGATCTTCGCGGGTGCTTCGCTCACCACGGGCACTTCCGCACGCGAGTCATCGACCACTTGTTCAATATTGCTGGTGTCCACTTGCTCAGATTCACTCTCTATCAGCGCATCGACGACTTCAGAGGTGATCACAACACGCTGAGAGTTATCTTCAATCACGCCAACGCTTTGTGGCATGTCGACCACTTCCGGAGGTAAAGCCGCAGAGTCATCTTCGGCGCCAGAAAAGGCAGGATCAACACTCAGCTCAGACTCCGTTTCATCGCGGTTATCCGCGGCGATACTTTCGTCAGCATCACTCACTGTTGCATCCGGTTGATTAATGGTTGGAATCACCGTTTGTTCAAGTTGACTGGTGATTTTCTCTGCTGTCTCACCCGGGGTTGGCTGACTCATCATCCACCAATAGCCGCCAGAAATCAGCGCTAATAACACCAACACCACTAAAGCGATATTAAATGGAGAGCCCACAATTGAGCGAACAATAATCCGTTTTTCCACTTTCTGTTCCCCTAATGCCATAATCACGCCCGGACGACGAGCAGCAGTGCGATATGCATTACGCACGCGTCTTTCCATGTCATCTTCGACAAATCGAACCACCAACTGTTCAAAAAACCGCCCCGCCTCTTGTGAAGTGAGCGGCTCAATGTCTAAATCAACCGGCTGAAATTCTTGGCCACGACTCAGACGAGTTAACACACTATCCAATCGCTTTGGCTCTGCAAAGAGGATGATATTAAGAGTCCAACGACTCTGGTGCTGGGCTTGCAATGCCAGTAGCCACAACTCCGAGACCAATGTCTCACTGAGCAGATGGGCGTTATCCACGACAATCACGACATCACACGGCTCGTGCGCCATGCAACGACTAAAACTTTCCGCTAAATTATCAGCGGGATTAAATAACGGTTCAGACAAAACTTGCGTCAGTATCGTCGTTCGATGCTGTTCATCATTTTGATTGGGGTGACACATCAATAGCGCTTGGTTTTTATCATCAGCCCACGCTTCGAGATAGCGCTGAGCTAACCATGTTTTACCTGCGCCACTTACGCCAGAAACACTGACAAAATTAGAGTTAAAATGCGTCAGCAATTGCAAACGCTCCAATAACTCAATTTGGCTATCGAGTTCCAGAACTCTGGATTGATGTGTAAAACTCATACCCTACCTAAACCGTTAGATCGATATTACTCAGTCACACGAGAGGCGATCTAACTCGTTCGTCATTTCGCCTATCGCCTCACTTTATATCGTCATTAAATACCACGACCAAAATCGATGGCTTGCTCAATGATGGTTTCCGGAACGCCTTTGACAACCTCGGCACTGCCAACACTGGTTGGCAATACCAGACGAAGCTCACCAGCGAGCACTTTTTTATCGCGCATCATATGCTTGATAAAATCGTCAAACGACATACTTTCTGGAGTGTGCACTGGCAATTTGGCTTGTTGCAATAGAGCGACAATACGCTCTAACTGCTCTTGGCTGATCAGCCCTTGCAATTGCGCCGTTTTCGCCGCCATCACAGTGCCAGACGATACCGCTTCACCATGTAACCAATTACCATACCCCAGTTCAGCTTCAATCGCATGACCAAAAGTATGACCTAGATTCAGCAACGCACGAATTCCAGATTCTTTCTCATCTTGCGCGACAACTTCGGCTTTAATTTGGCAACAACGAGCGATCGCATAGCGTAAAGCTTGCTCATCTAAGGCGTACAATTTGTCGAGGTTGCTCTCTAGCCAAGCAAAAAATTCGCTATCATAAATGATGCCGTACTTGATGACTTCTGCCATACCGGCGGCAAATTCACGTTCTGGTAATGTGCGTAAACAATCAGTATCAATCACCACCGCTTTTGGTTGGTAAAAGGCACCAATCATGTTCTTACCCAACGGGTGATTCACTGCTGTTTTGCCACCGACTGACGAATCAACCTGAGAAAGTAAGGTGGTTGGAATTTGAATAAAATCCACGCCTCGTTGGTAACATGAAGCCGCAAAACCGACTAAGTCACCAATCACACCACCACCTAAAGCAACGATCACCACATCTCGGCTGTAATTCCCTTCCAGCAGATAGCTCATTACGGTGTTGAATGTATCGAGAGTTTTGTATTGCTCACCGTCAGGCAGTTCAAGTAGAGAAACTTGGCAACCTTGCAGTTCAAGCAAAGAGAGGATTTTTTTTGCGTATAGAGGGGCTACCGTGACATTACTGATCACCACGACTTTTTGTTTTGCCGAACTATTTACGCAAGAAAGAAAAGAAAGGTGGGCCGGATCATTGAATAATCCGGCACCAATTGAGATTGGATAGCTACGTTCATCTAAGCTGACCGTAATCCGTTCCATGGGTATGCTCCAATTTGAGTTAAGTGGTTCTTAACTCTCTTCTAGCATTTTTACGATCTGATTGGCTACCACTTTTGCACTTTGATCATCCGTACGTACAGTGTAATCCGCAATTTCATCGTATAGTGGGTTACGTTCACCGGCTAATGCTTCTAGCACCTCACGAGGGCTGTCAGTCTGTAGCAGAGGACGTTTCTTGTCACGGTTTGTACGTGCAAGTTGTTTTTCAATAGTTGTTTCTAGGTAAACAACGATACCGCGAGCAGAAAGACGGTTACGGTTTTCTTTACTCATGATCGAACCACCACCTGTTGCAAGTACGATGCCTTGCTCTTCGGTTAGGTCGTTAATCACTTTCTCTTCACGATCGCGGAAGCCAGCTTCGCCTTCTACGTCGAATACCCATGCGATATCGGCACCAGTGCGTTCTTCAATAACAGTATCTGAATCAACAAACTCCATATGAAGTTGTTGAGCAAGGTGTCTACCAATTGTACTTTTGCCGGCGCCCATCGGGCCAACAAGGAAAATATTGCGTTTCTCAGCCATGTTTAGCAGTAATTTACAACGTTAATTCAATGACATCGCCACAAGAAGGGCCAGGAAGTTCCTGACATTGAAGATGCTTGTGGCACCGATTCCTCACCGATAATTCGTGATAAGACCCGAAATTATCAGGGTAAGGAGGATCTAATGCAAATTTATTTTTCCAATTACTGCATAACAACTTTGGGAGTGACGAAAATCAGCAGCTCACTTTTGCCCATTCGTTGGTAGCTGCGACGAAACAGTGCGCCTAAATATGGGATGTCGCCAAGCAGAGGAACTTTATCGACAGTATCGGTCACACTGTGTTGATATATCCCGCCCAGCACGATGGTCTCCCCGTTATCAACTAATACTTGTGTACCAATGCGTTGAGTATTAATCGATACCGCCTCTCCCGTACCCACTTTGACCACTTCGCCCGGTCGATCTTGGGTCACACTCAAATCAAGAATCAATCGGTTATCCGGCGTAATTTGTGGCGTGACTTTTAAACTCAACACCGCTTTTTTAAATGAAACACTACTGGCACCACTTGAGGTGGATTCAAGGAAAGGAATATCCGTGCCCTGCTCAATATAGGCTGGTTTTTTATTGGTGGTGATCAAGCGTGGGCTAGAAATGACCTCTGCTTTCGATTCACTTTGCAGTGCCGACAGTTCTAAATCCAACAAGGTTGAGGAGCCTAACTTGGCCACTTGGAACGCAAGGCTTGATGAATGACCCGCGGTGGCGGCTAAATTAACGTTAAGAAAGTCATCGATGTTATCCCCTGGCGATAACAGACCATCCGAGTCTCGCTGATTGAGATTGCCCTCTAGCGTAGCGCCAAGGTTGCCGGTGGTTGAATTTAAGCTCCAACGCACCCCAAGCTCATCCAAACTGCCTTGGTTAACCGTGACAATGCGCGCTTCTATCTGTACTTGCTTAACAGGGACATCAAGCGAACCCACCACGCTGCGAACCATCTCAATATGGCTTGGCAAATCACGGATGAGTAACGCGTTGGTGCGCTCATCAACGGTAATCGAACCACGTTCAGACAACATACTGATGGCGCCACTACCGCCAATCATCTCTGCAATGTCACTGGCATTAGCAAAGTTGACGGCAATGATGTCAGAATGCAACTCGCTTAATTGCTCTGCCATACGGGCATTCTCTAATCGTTGCTGCTCGCGCAGATCGAATTCTGCTTTTGGAGCCACCAGAACGACATTACCTTCGATTCGTTTATCTAACCCTTTAACTTGCAAGATAATGTCTAGCACTTGTGGCCATGGCACATCATCCAGTCGCAAGGTGAGATTACCAGTCACCGCATCTGACACGACTAAATTAAAATCATTATATTCAGCAATCAACTGCAAGACATTGCGCACCGAAATGTCTTGAAAATTAATCGCGATCTTATTGGCAGAGGCTTTGCCCAGCATACTCAGGTCGTGTTTGTCATCGCTTTCAGCCTCGGCGACCACTAACTCTAACAAACCTCCATCAAGAGTATGCTGATAAGCAAAGCGGCCCTCAATTTGAATGTGCACTCGCACGCGGTCGTCCAAACGAAACACCTCCATGGTTTGAACATTGTTACCGAAGTCAGCCACGTCAAAGCGTGATAAAAGCGCATCATCAACCGAGGTATCAAACAGCTCAATCACCAAACCTTGTGGATCCTCCTGAATATCCAGCGCGAGTTGATCACTGCTAAGCTGCAACATCACTTTGCCGCGGTTCGTGTCATCCAAACGAAAATCAACCGAAAGCAGTTGATTGCTCATCGACCAAGCTTGGGGCTGCGCCGTGAGCAGGGCAACAATAACAACGCAGATAACCTGTAAGCATCTCATCCTCTTTTGATTAGTCACCTTCCATCCTTGAATCATTTACTCTTCTCAATATCTAAGCGGGATTGCTGTAACACCAGTTTGACCTCACGCCGCTTCCAACAGCCCAATCCATCGGGCAAGCTTTCGTTGATTTCAATCTGTGTGGCGGAGACTCTCATCACGCGACCATAATTGACGCCCACAGGCTGTCCTTCGGCGACGGCGATAACCTTACCATTCGGGGTTTGCAACAGAGCAGTGTATTGAGCATCACGACTGATCATGCCTTTGAGATGCAATTGCTCCAGAGGATAACGCTGCAACTCATGCTGAATCGTTATTGCTTTCGGCTGCCAACACGCTTTTAACGACAAGGGTGATTCGGCCAACAAAGCGATGGGAGGCAAACTAAATGGATCGCGTGAGGAATAGGCGTGATAGACGACAAGCGACTCTTCAATATGGCTCTTTGGCAGATTGAGTGGTTTCACTTTCCAAGCTTCACCATCAACATCAGGTGGTGGTGATTGAATCGGCTCGCGTAAATGTTCTAAAGAGGCTTGATGCGCTCGGCAACCCACTAATAACAGAGAGCTGATCACCGCTATTCGCCAGAGGTTAGTTTTCATCATTCACCGGCAACGTTAATTGGTAGCTAAAAGCACGCGCTCGCAAATGCAACTTTTGGCTAGCCGGACTGACCCGTTGCCAACTCACATCGACCACATTAATCATCGGAGATAACGCTGCAATTGCCTGTGAAAAACGGCCGATATCGTGATACTGCCCGGTAAGTTCAAACTCAAGAGGCAAGCGAACATAGAAGGCCTGAGACTCTTGTTTGCCCCAATCAATACGACTGAATGTGAGATTGTTTTGCAAACCTTGCTCATTGACTGCTGCCAACATCGTGGCTAATTCGTTCTCTTGCACAAACTGGTGAGTCAGCTCGGCATAGCGCTGTGACACCTCATCGAACTGAGGCAATAAATGAGGCTTGTTCGCTAATTGGCTCACTTTGCTCTGGATGCTTTTTAATCCGCTCTGCTCTTGCTGTTTAAGCTGTGTCAGTTGCAACATCTCGCCTTTAATAGACCACCAATAACCGCCCACTTGAAGTACGGCGATCAGCGTCAGCAGCAATAACAGTTGCACCGAGAGCGGCCATTGAAGCAACTCTTCAATGTCCAATTCGCGATAATCAATCATACTTGCCCCCGTTAAGCATATTGCTACTGCGTTGCGATGGCGTATCAAGTTGCGGAGTAAAAGAAAAAGAGACATGAAAGCTCTGATATTTTTGGCCGAAACGTCGCTTGTCATGCACGATC
Source organism: Vibrio scophthalmi LMG 19158 (assembly GCF_000222585.1). GTDB lineage: Bacteria > Pseudomonadota > Gammaproteobacteria > Enterobacterales > Vibrionaceae > Vibrio > Vibrio scophthalmi. The sequence continues at coordinate 68,452 of NZ_AFWE01000176.1, forward strand.
GAATGCATTTCCACCTCACTCAGTCCAATGGTCTGCTCTAAGCGGTTAAGCATGGTGGCCAAATGCGAGGTGGTTTCACTGATGCCGCTCATCACCACTTTTTGCCCAGAAATAGAGACGCGATCAGCATAGACCCCTTCGGGAATCAAAGGCGGTAACACATTCATCAACCGAGTCATTTTACTGCGCTGTACTTGCAGTGATTCAATAACGCTCAACCGGCCAAGAATCATTTCATGTCGCTGCTCAAGCGCCTGCCATTGGCTTAAACGGGCATCCAATTGCTGGCTGTAGCGTTGTAATAAATCCAAACGCCGTTGCTGCTCGGTTTGTTGTTCGGTGAGAGACCAACTCAACGAATATTGAATTAAACCACTGACCAGCACACTCAGCCCCAACAGAATGAGAAAACGTTGAGCGTGATCGCGGCGGCGCTGCTCTCGCCACGGCAACAAATTAATACTAGCAAGCATGGTTTTTCTCCTGCCAATCTCGGCCAAGGAGTGCTAAACCAACCGCAGCAGCAAAACAGTAGCCTGGCACGGTTAGCGCAGATGACATTGGTAGCGTTTCTGCTGGCTCGTGATCTGCAGAAAATAAACCCAAAGGGTCGAGCAATTCACACGCAAGATTCAATCGATGCGACAGCGACTCGGCTAGCCCTTGTTTATTTGCGCCCCCACCCGTGAGCCAAATCCCCGCCAAATTGACGGCGCTCATCGCTCCAATCAAGGGTAAATGACGCTCAATACGCTCGATAAATTGCTCAAAAAATTCAGCGCCCGTTGCAGTACCGATCGGCAATATTTTGGTCAATGGTAATGGCTCGACAAGATCCATCACCATAATGCAATGAGTGTGGCCGACATCGATCAGTAACCAATGATCTCGTTGAGTTCGTTGTGATGCCGCTTGCCATAACCTGACTAAGCTATGCGCATGTACCTCAAATAACACTGGCCGTAAACCCGCCTTACGGCAGATACACTGACGGTTCTCAACCAGTTCTTTTTTTGTCGCATACACTTGTATCAAGTGCGAAGGATGGGATTCTTTTTCAGCGTTTAGTTGGCAATAGTCGAGAGAGAGCTCATCGAGCTCCAAAGGTGACTGGTGAGAAAAAGCCTCGATGATGGCATAATCCCTTTCTTGAGGAGATAAGCCTTTATCGATATGCACCTGCTTGGTAATGACCGCATTGTCAGGTAGCGACAATGCAACTTTATGACTAAAAAGCGGTAAAGACTTCCTTAGTTCTTTTAGTTTATTTACAATTTCCTGATAACTTAATAGGTGGTTATCGGAGAAAATACTCTGCTCCACTGTCAACTCTCGATAAGCCGAGAGCGTGAGAGTACCTTTTACTGGTTTGAGAACGACGGCTTTAATGCTGTAGTGACCGATATCAATGCCAGTGATAAATGAAAAACTCATTTCGCTGTGCTCCAAGTGTCGGTTCAATGTGCGTAAACAGCATATGCACCGACACTTGGAGCACAAAATAAACGCAGGCTAAATTGTTAGCTAAGGTTACTAGGCACGGGTCTAGTTAGCCCAATCAATCAGGGAATATCCGGTGAAGTTCATAAAGCGATTGCTCATTTTCACATTGGTTTGCATGATTCTTGGAGTGGGAACAATTTTCGGTTTCTACCTTTACGTGAAGCCAGAGCTACCAGATGTAGCGACTTTACGAGACGTGAAACTGCAAACGCCAATGCAAGTGTACAGTCAAGACGGCAAACTGATTTCTCAGTTTGGTGAAAAGCGTCGTATCCCAGTCAAATATGATGAGATCCCACCTCACTTGGTGGAAGCTCTTATCGCGACCGAAGATAGCCGTTTCTACGACCATCCTGGTATTGACCCAATTGGTATCACGCGTGCCGCGATCGTGGTTATGATGTCAGGCTCTGCCAAGCAAGGTGCGAGTACCATTACTCAGCAGCTCGCACGTAACTTCTTCTTGTCTAACGAGAAGAAAATCATGCGTAAAATTAAAGAGATCTTTATTGCGATTCACATTGAGCAATTGCTGACTAAGCAAGAGATCATGGAGCTGTATGTCAATAAGATCTTCTTAGGTCACCGTTCATACGGCTTTGGCGCTGCTGCTCGTGTCTATTTCGGTAAAGATCTTAAAGATCTAACTCTAAGTGAGATTGCGACATTAGCGGGCATGCCAAAAGCACCATCAACCATGAACCCTATTTATTCCGTTGAACGTGCAACCAACCGTCGTAACGTGGTTCTGATGCGCATGTTGGAAGAGAAATACATCACTCAAGAAGAGTATGACCAGGCACGCTCAGAAACGATTCTATCGCGCTACCATGGTGCAGAAATTGAATTAAGCGCGCCATATGTGGCCGAGCTTGCACGTGCATGGATGGTTGAACGCTACGGTGAAGAGGCTTACACCTCGGGTATGAACGTTTATACCACCGTCAATTCAAAGCTACAAAATGCCGCTAATACCGCCGCAATCAACAACTTGTTCTCCTACGATGAGCGTCATGGCTATCGCGGTGCAGAAAAAGTGTTGTGGAAACCAGATGCAACGCCAATGTCACTGGCAGAGATCGAGAAAACGCTGAAAAACGTCCCTACCTACGGTGAACTGATCCCGGCAGTTGTCACTACGGTGGAAGGCAAAACAGCGACTGTCGTGATCAAACGTGAAGGCGAAACCACTCTAACTTGGGATGGTTTAAAGTGGGCGCGTCAATTCCGAACTGACGAACGCCAAGGTGCTGCGCCGAATAAAGCCAGCGATATTCTGGCCGCAGGCGAGCAAATCTGGGTACGTGAAATCGAAACTCAGCAAGAAAAAGGCGATGTGGTTTACCATTGGCAACTAAGCCAAGTGCCAAATGCAAACACCGCGTTTATCGCCATGAACCCTGAAGATGGTGCGGTACTTTCGTTAGTGGGTGGCTTTAACTTCGTCCACAACAAATTTAACCGTGCGACCATGTCTGTCCGTCAGGTTGGTTCAAGTATCAAACCATTCATCTACTCTGCAGCAATTGATAAGGGTCTAACTCTAGCAACCCTGATCAATGACGCACCGATCAACCAGTGGGATAAGAGCCAAGGCACCGCGTGGCGTCCAAAGAACTCACCACCAACTTACGTGGGCCCTACTCGTTTACGTGTTGGTCTCGCGCAATCGAAAAACGTTATGGCCGTTCGTGTCTTACGTGAAGTGGGCTTAGACGAAACGCGCCAATACCTCACTCGTTTTGGTTTTGATATTAATGAAGTACCACGTTCTGAAACCATTGCATTGGGTGCTGGTAGCTTAACACCAATGAAGATGGCACAAGGCTACTCGGTATTTGCCAATGGCGGTTACTACGTAGAACCTTTCTACATTGACCACATTACAGGCCCATACGGCAAGGTTGAATACCAAGCAACACCAAAACAGATTTGTCAGCAAGATTGTCCTGAAATCAACCCAACGGCGAATGATTTCAATGAGCAAGATATTGCGCTGGAAACTGAGCTAGATGCTAACGGTGAGGCGGTGGCGAAAGAGCCACAATATGCACCACAAGTGATTTCTGAACAGTCGGCATTCTTAGTGCGTGAAATGATGTACAGCAATATTTGGGGTGGCGGCAACTGGCGCGAAGGCACTGGCTGGAACGGGACTGGTTGGCGTGGTCAAAAATTGGAACGTCGCGACATTGGCGGCAAAACCGGTACCACCAACGATTCAAAAGATGCATGGTACAACGGTTATGGCCCGGGTGTGGTTGCTGTCGCTTGGGTTGGTTTTGATGATCATAACCGCAAGCTAGGCCGCACCACTCGCAACGCGAACCTAGGCAAAGACCAGATCACCGGTGCTGAAGCGGGTGCGAAAACAGCACAACCTGCATGGATTGACTTTATGCGTACAGCGCTCTCTCTCTCTCCTGAGAAAGAAAAAGCCATTCCAGAAGGGATTGTCCGTATTCGTATCGACCGTGACTCAGGCCTGCTCACCAACAAATTTGATGGCAGTTCAATGTTTGAATACTTCCGCGAAGGCCACCAGCCTACTGAGTATGTCTCCGAAGAACTCACCGACACCATCTACACCAGTGATGAAAGTGAAGGGTTATTCTAAGCTGCACTTCACAGGCTAAGTAGCGATAAACAAAAAAGCTGACGAAATATCGTCAGCCTTTTTTTA
>NZ_AFWE01000175.1 GCF_000222585.1 Vibrio scophthalmi LMG 19158
ATTCTCAATTCTCAATTCTCAATTCTCAATTCTCAATTCTCAATTCTCAATTCTCAATTGGTGCAGATACAAAAAAACCGACCCTAAGGCCGGCTTTGAAGTTCAATTTATGTCATCGCTTAAACGCGTTTGGCTGCCATATCGCGCAGTGCTTGTTTCTCTGCATCAGACAAGAATGCCAACTCTAAACCGTTGATCTGTGCTTGACGAATTTGCGCTTGAGATAGGCCTGCTTGCGGTGCAGCCACTTCATATTCGTACGGCAGCTCGATGCCTTCTACAGCTGGGTCGTCGGTGTTTAGACACGCTAAAACGCCATGATCAAGGAACTGTTTGATTGGGTGATGAGCCAGTGATTCAACCGTGCTGGTTTGGAAGTTCGAAGTTAAGCAAGATTCAATACCAATGCGGTTAGCCGCTAGGTAATCCATTAATTTTGGATCGTGAATCGCTTTTACGCCATGACCAATACGCGTTGCGCCAAGCTCACGAATGGCTTGCCACATACTTTCTGCGCCAGCGGCTTCACCAGCATGAACGGTGACATTAAGACCGGCATTTTTAACTTGAGTAAAGTGGCTAACAAAACGATCGCCAGGTTGGCCAAGTTCATCACCGGCAAGATCAACAGCAACGATATGATCTTTCTGCGAAAGAATGGCATCAAGCTCTTGTTGGCAAGCGTCTGTACCGAACGTACGGCTCATGATGCCAATCAGGTTAGCCTTAACACCAAAATCACGCACACCCGCTTGTACGCCATCGACAACCGCTTCAACAACGCCAGCCACTGGCAAGTTATGTTTCATCGCCATGTAGTAAGGAGAAAAGCGTAGCTCGGCATAATCGATTTGTGCATTGAGAGCATCTTCTACGTTTTCGTAGGCGACACGTCGACAGGCTTCTAGATCACCGAGAACCGCTACGCCCCAATCCAATTTAGATAAGAAAGCGACAAGCGAAGGTTCCGCCTCAACGATTTGTACATGGGGTGTTAAGCCTGCAATATCATACGCAGGCAACGCTACACCAAACTTCTGACCCAGTTCGAGAATGGTTTGAGTGCGGATGTTGCCATCTAAGTGGCGATGCAAATCAGTGAGCGGCAAATTCTTAGTTATCATTATACTTATCTCAATGGTGTAAATTGAGCTAAGTATAAGAATCAAATTGATCAGTGTCAGCCCAGAAAGCGCTAAAACTCATCTGATTTTGATGAGTTTTACTTCATGTTAACTAAATCTGTTGGCCACTCATCATACGGAAGGGGTCTGCTGTAGAGGAATCCTTGTCCTTGAGGGCAGTGCAGTTGTTTAAGTAGCTCCGCTTGTTCGATGGTTTCTATGCCTTCGGCGACTAATTCCACTTTCATGCCACGCGTCATGTTGATGATGGCGGCAACAATCGAGTTGTCTAACTGCTCTTGATTCAGTTTGTTGACGAAGATTCTATCGATTTTCAGGCAATCAAAAGGCAGTTTGTGTAAGTAAGCTAAAGAGCTATAGCCAGTGCCAAAATCATCAATGGCAATATGGATGCCGAGATCGCGAATCGCCTGCATATTTTCAATGGTCATGGGATCATTATCGACCAAGCGCGACTCGGTGATTTCCAGCGTTAAGTTATTCGCCTCAAGACCAGATGAAGTGAGAATCTGTTTGAGCATCGCGATCAAATCATGTTGAGAGAGTTGATTTACCGAAAGGTTTACATGCAGATGGAAGTTCTCATCCCATTTACTCTCCTTAATGCCTCTTACGGTGTCGTTACATGCTTGAGTTAAAATCTGTTTACCAATAGCACTAATAAAGCCGCTTTCTTCTGCTATGGGAATAAAGTCGAGTGGCGAAATGAGCCCTTCAGTAGGCGATATCCAACGAGCAAGTGCTTCTGCACCAATTATTTTTCCAGTATTCAGGTCGACAATCGGTTGGTAGAAAGGAACAAATTCATCTTGTTCCAAAGCCTCTTTCATTTTTGCGTGCATCTGCGTTCGCTTGCGTGAAATATCTGCCATTTCAGGCTTGTAGTGGCTGAACATGGTTTGGTCTTGTTTAGCATTACTCAGAGCGATACTGCCATTACGCAACCAGAGTGTCATATTATCGGATTCAACCGCCGTTACGATGCCAAGTGAAACTTGAATTAAGACACTCTCTTTTTCGATGGTATAGGGCGCTGAAAAAATTTGTTGAATACGACTGATTGCCTGAGAGATCGCTTCTTGTGATTGGGGCTCAGTAAGATAAAGAGCAAATTCATCACCGCCAATGCGAGCAATCAGTACATGGTCATCAAAAGCAGATTTTAGGCGTTCGGCAATAATCACCAGCAACTGATCTCCGCGAATATGCCCCATGCTGTCATTAATTTCGCGGAATTTATTAATGCCAATAAGCAACAAACAGCCATTCATTGGGCCAATCTTATCGCAAGTGTCGACTAAGCCTTCGCGGCTGTAGAGTTTGGTCAGTGAGTCATACAGCAGTTGTGATTGGATTTTATGAAACGAAATTTTGAGGTTATCAGTCATTTCGTTAAAAGCTTGCACCAGCATTGTGGTTTCATAAACATGACCAGCTTTAGGTAATTCGCTATCCCAATCGCCAGTGGAAAGCTGTTTGGCTGCTGTGGCGGTAGAAGTAATCGGGGTCACGACACGGTTAAAGGTGATAAGACCCAGAATAATCCCTAATGTACTAATGATAAGGGCGATGATCCAGCTATGTTGTTGTGCTTCAGGCATTGTTCCGAGCAAGGCATGTTCTGAGATCGCGACGCCGATGTACCACTTCAAGCCATATTGGTCATGGTAAGGGGTAATGTATTTAAAGTAGCGCTCACCTAATACATTGTTGGTCAGGTAGTTGGCCTCAGTAGGTAACGTGCGGTGACTTACATAATGCGCGGTGGCTTTGATAACCGGGTTATTACTTTCTTGTGCCAAAAGACGTTGGCCTTGCTGGCTCAGTTCGGTTCCCCAAGAGACAATACTACCTTCTTCAGAATGCGCCACAAGGCGCTGCTGTTCATCAAAGAGGTAGATGATCGCCGCGGTTTTTTGTTGTTGGTTGCGCAGAAAGACATTAAACGTTTCTAGCTTGATGTCACTAACGACCACACCTTGAAAGGCTTGCTGATACCACACAGGACTGATCGCGGAGAGGGTGATCTCTTGGCGTTCATCGGCATTTGTATAGATGGATGACCAGTGCGTACGACGGTTGTTAGCAACCGCAGTGTACCAAGGGCGCTCTCGTGGATCATAATCGGCGATCACTGAGCGAATGTTGTTGCTTGGTTGATGGTCTTTAAAAATGATCAGTGTGTTGTCGGTACGGTGATCTTGCAGCATCAATGAATAGTGCTCGGCATCTTCTTTGCGTAGGCCGACATACTCACCCCCTTCGCCGCCAAAGCCAATATTATCCAGTTGCGGAATATCAGAGTAGAGTGCTTGGAAGTTTGCAAACATGACGTTTTGCATCGCTGACAGATCATCACTGCTGTAAAGTTGATTCGATTCAATGGTGTGGCGTAACGCAACACTGGCTTGGAATGGGCGGTTTAAGAATGAATCTAGCTCTAGTCTTACGTTATCGCTGAGTGTATTGAGCTGTGAGCGGCTGATATCAGACACCATATCTTCATAGCTGTTATTTTGTACTGCAGTGATGACGCCAATAGTAAAGAGAAATATCAATACAAAAGGCAGTATAACAGCGGTTTTAAGTGAGATTTGGGTGGTCGCCGGCATGGGATTAAATATTCAGGTATACCATTCTGTAATGATATATTCTTTACTGTATATGAGCGAGGTGTTTAATTGAGAACAGTGATGTATGGCGGTACAAGCAAAAACAAAAACATCTTTTTCAGTTAGAGAGTTATTGTTTTTGCTTGTTGATGGCTCAAAGCATGGCTAATACAGCTCTTTGAGTTTTCGGGTCAGAGTATTTCGGCCCCAACCTAACACCTTTGCGGCATCTTGTTTGTGGCCATTGGTATGATCCAATGCCGCTTCTAGTAGAATACGTTCAAATTCTGGCAGGGCGTAACTGAGCAATTCTGAATCGCCGTTCGCCAGTGCTTCTTTAGCCCAATCAGACAACTGCTGCTGCCAGTTATCACTCGCGCTGTTGGCTAAGGCTGGTTTCACTTCCATTAATTCGGCCGGTAGATCGTTGGGCAGAACTTCACTGCCACTGGCCATCACCGTAAGCCAACGACAGATATTCTCCAGTTGACGCACGTTACCCGGCCAATCGAGTTTGGATAACGTTTCAACGGTCGTTGGGTGTAAGGTTTTAACATCGACACTGAGCTCTTCTGAGGCCAGTTGCAGAAAGTGTAGGGTGAGTTTTTCGATGTCTTGGCGTCGCTCTCTTAGCGATGGGATTTGAATGCGAATAACATTGAGGCGGTGAAAAAGATCTTCACGAAAATCGCCTTGTTGCACCAATTTCTCGAGGTTTTGGTGAGTTGCTGCGACGATACGAACATCGACTTTGATTGGCGAAATTCCACCAACACGGTAGAACTGACCATCGGCTAATACGCGTAACAAACGCGTTTGGATATCCAGTGGCATATCACCAATTTCATCTAAGAACAGTGTGCCGCCATTGGCTTGTTCAAAGCGTCCTTGGCGCACGCTATTTGCGCCGGTAAACGCGCCTTTTTCATGGCCAAACAGTTCCGATTCAATCAAGTCCTTGGGAATTGCCGCCATGTTAAGGGCAATGAACGGGCTTTTAGCACGTGGACTATGGCGATGCAAAGCGTGGGCAACCAACTCTTTACCAGTACCGGATTCGCCATTAATTAACACCGAAATAGAAGAGCGAGAGAGACGACCAATCGCGCGAAACACCTCTTGCATTGCGGGTGCTTCACCAATAATTTCTGGAGTAGGTTGAAGCTGATTATCCGCTTTCGCTTGTTGTTGGCGTTGTTCTTGATTGTGGGCAATCGCACGCTCAACCAAGGTAAGAGTTTCATCCACATCGAACGGTTTTGGCAGGTATTCAAACGCGCCTTGTTGGTAGGCATTGACCGCAGCATCGAGATCGGAGTGCGCCGTCATGATGATCACAGGTAAATCTGGTGAACGTTCATTGACTTGATTCAACAGCTCAATACCACTGATTCCGGGCATACGAATATCGGAAATGAGCACATCAGGGGTTTCCCGCTCCAGTGCTAGCAACACGCTTTCCGCATCGGCGAAGGTTTCACATTTTATATTGGCCGATGAGAGCGTTTTTTCCATCACCCAGCGAATGGAACTATCGTCATCTACAACCCAAACGTATCCTTTGCTCATATTTTTTGTTCCTCACGGCAGTGCGTGTCACGTTATGTATTATGTAATTGGCAGATAAATGGTAAAGCATGTACGACCTGGCCAGCTTTCCACGTCAATTTTGCCTTTATGTTGGTCGATCAAATTTTGTGAAATCGAGAGGCCTAAACCTGTCCCCCCTTCTCGGCCACTAACCATTGGATAAAATAGGGTGTCTTGTAGATCGGCAGGAATGCCGGGACCGTTATCAATCACCTCAATACTGGCGGCTAATTTGTAGCGTTGACCATGGATATTGGCTTGATGCACTGTTCTGGTGCGAATGGTGATCTGGCCGAGCTCTTGTTTACTGAGGATCTGTCCGGCATTGCTGACAATGTTGAGTAATGCCTGCTCGATTTGCTCCACATCCATCATAATGTCAGGCAGGCTGGGATCGTAGTCGCGCTCAATCACAATTTGGCTGCCGACATCCAATGCCACCAATTGACGTACCTTTTCCAAAATCAGATGCAGGTTTTCGGCTTTTTTAACCCCAGGCCGCTGTGGGCCAAGCAGGCGATCAACCAGAGAACGCAGACGATCGGCTTGCTCGATGATGATCTGGGTGTACTCTTTTAAACTTTGCTCGGGTAAGCACCTTTCGAGTAATTGCGCCGCACCGCGAAGTCCGCCGAGCGGGTTTTTTATTTCATGGGCCAATCCGCGCACCAATAATTTTGCCGCTTGTTGCTGGGCATGTTGGTTGATCTCTTGGGATAAACGGCGTTGCTGATCGATTTTGCGCATTTCGACCAAGAGTAATAACTGTTTTTGCCAGCTCACCGGACTCACCGTAACTTCGAGCATTAAAGGTTTGCCATCGACAATAAACGTTACATCGCTGTCGGTAATACTTTGACCACTTTGCAGCGGTTGAGAGAGCAAGCTCAATTCGAGCGATGCGTGTTGGATGTGTTGCTGAAGTTCGGTATTGATCAGACGTTTGGCACTTTGTGAGAACAGTTGTTCGGCAGCCGGATTGGCATACTGAATACACAGTGACTCATCCATGATCAAAATCGCAGTGACTTGATGATTAAGTATTACCGTATCGAGATCGTGACTCACCTATATTCTCCATTCACATCATACTGGTCCATCAATGCACCAATGTGGTGCATGGTAAATCAAGTATGGCGTATTCCCTATTGAAGAGAAAGCGAAAGTGCCGTTTAGAGCGCTTTAAATCACGCTTTTTGCTGTTGAAGTTTCGCGCGTTAAAGGGGCTCTGTAATAGTAAGAGATAATGCAATTTGCTTGCCGCTTTGGCGTGTCTCAAGCTGTGATGGAAATGCAGTACAGTGACTTGAAGTTAGTGGATTGCTGCGAAGGAGGATGAGTTTACATTAAGCGGGAAAAAACAAAGGCCCGCCATTAGGCGAGCCTTGGTATTGATGCAAACAAATTACACTGAGTAGTAAAGTTCAAACTCAAGTGGGTGTGTTGCCATGTTCACTTTCTCAACATCTTGCATTTTTAGCTTGATGTAAGAATCGATGAAGTCATCAGAGAATACGCCGCCAGAAGTCAGGAATTCACGATCTTCGTCTAGTGCTTTTAGAGCCACTTCTAGTGATTCTGCTACTTTTGGAATCTCAGCTGCTTCTTCTGCTGGTAGGTCGTACAAGTCTTTATCCATCGCTTCGCCTGGGTGGATCTTGTTCTTGATACCGTCAAGACCAGCCATTAGTAGACAAGCAAACGCTAGGTATGGGTTTGCTGCTGGATCTGGGAAGCGAGCTTCGATACGACGCGCTTTCGGGCTTGGTACCACTGGGATACGGATAGAAGCAGAACGGTTACGTGCAGAGTATGCAAGCATAACTGGTGCTTCATAGCCTGGGACTAGACGCTTGTATGAGTTCGTTGATGGGTTAGCAAATGCGTTGATTGCACGAGCGTGTTTGATGATACCACCGATGAAGTTCAGAGCCATCTCAGATAGGCCGCCGTACTTGTCACCAGCAAACAGGTTTTGACCATCTTTGTTTAGAGACATGTGAACGTGCATGCCGCTACCGTTGTCACCAACCAGTGGCTTAGGCATGAATGTCGCTGTCTTGCCAAATGCGTGTGCTACGTTGTGTACCACGTACTTGTAGATTTGGATCTCATCGGCTTTAGTTGTTAGCGTGTTGAAGCGAGTAGCGATTTCGTTTTGACCCGCAGTCGCTACTTCGTGGTGGTGAGCTTCAACAACAAGGCCCATCTCTTCCATGATTAGACACATTGCAGAACGGATGTCTTGTGAAGAGTCAACTGGTGCTACTGGGAAGTAACCGCCTTTAACGCCTGGACGGTGACCTTTGTTACCGCCTTCGAAATCTGAACCCGTGTTCCATGCTGCTTCCACGTCATCGATCTTAAAGAAAGAACCAGACATGTCATTTGAGTATTTAACATCGTCAAATAGGAAGAATTCTGGCTCTGGACCAACAAGAACTGTGTCAGCTAGACCCGTTGCACGCATGTAATCTTCAGCGCGTTTTGCGATAGAGCGAGGGTCACGGTCGTAACCTTGCATTGTTGCAGGTTCAAGGATGTCACAACGGATGTTTAGCGTTGCATCTTCTGTGAACGGGTCAAGAACAGCTGATGTTGCGTCAGGCATCATCACCATGTCTGATTCGTTAATGCCTTTCCAGCCAGCAACTGAAGAACCATCAAACATCTTACCGTCTTCAAAGAAGTCTGCATCGACTTGGTGAGAAGGGATAGAGATGTGTTGCTCTTTACCTTTTGTATCAGTAAAGCGTAGGTCAACAAACTTAACTTCGTTTTCTTGGATCAGCGATAGAACGTTTTCAACTGACATCTTGGATAACCTCCAGTGTTATTAAAGCGGTATTAGCTCGATTTGGGTAATCTAGCATTGATTAATCTTGAATAGAGTTAATTAATCGATGCTGATTTATACTAAGCCAAATTCGTGCCAAAAAAATTAATCCATTAATTTCAATGCATTATGTGATTTACCTTGTATTTGCGCTATTTTGTTGCACCACTTTGGTTTGCGATTGCACTGCATTGGTGCAATAAAAGTGTGGTGCACAATAATGCAGCAAAAAAGGCGATTCCATTCAGCCGCCGTTTGCACAAGATGTCAACGATTTTACGATTAAACTGGAGAGCGATTTCCATTATTTCGTCAATAATTTCGCCCAAGACGCCGAGATTGTTGACTATGCTTAGGGTGTTGCGGCGAGTTGAGTAAAAAGTTAGCTGCTTAAAACGCCTAATATTGTCGAAAACCTCGGGGATGGATCACATATTTCTAGGTTTTTCGCTAAAATCTGGTACATTACGGACGTTTTTTTAATCAAATAAGTGATGCTTGGCTGAATTATATCCGCTGAGGGTCATTTCTTTTATAAGTGAATCATAATCCATGGCTACTACACAGATTGATAAATTGAGAAATATCGCGATCATCGCGCACGTTGACCACGGTAAAACAACACTGGTTGATAAACTGCTACAGCAATCAGGTACCTTGGAGTCTCGTGGCGAAGCTGAAGAGCGTGTCATGGACTCGAACGACATCGAAAAAGAACGTGGTATTACCATTCTTGCTAAGAACACAGCAATCAACTGGAACGACTACCGCATCAACATCGTAGATACTCCGGGACACGCGGACTTCGGTGGTGAAGTTGAGCGTATCATGTCAATGGTTGACTCTGTATTGCTTATCGTAGACGCAGTTGATGGCCCAATGCCTCAAACTCGTTTCGTAACGCAAAAAGCATTTGCTCACGGTCTTAAGCCAATCGTTGTAATCAACAAGATTGACCGTCCAGGCGCACGTCCTGAGTGGGTAATGGACCAAGTGTTCGACCTATTCGACAACCTAGGCGCAACTGACGAACAGCTAGACTTCCAAGTCGTTTACGCATCAGCACTAAACGGCTGGGCAACGCTTGAAGAAGGCGAAACTGGCGAGAACATGGAACCATTGTTCCAAGCAGTAGTTGATACTGTTGACGCGCCAAACGTTGACCTTGATGGTCCACTACAGATGCAAATCTCTCAGCTAGATTACAGCTCATACGTAGGTGTTATCGGTGTTGCTCGTGTTACTCGTGGTAGCGTTCGTGCAAACCAACAAGTCACTATCGTTGGTGCTGATGGCAGCAAACGTAACGGCAAAGTTGGCACAGTAATGGGCTACCTAGGTCTTAACCGTCACGAGATCGAGCAAGCGAACGCGGGCGACATCATCGCAATCACAGGTCTTGGTGAGCTGAAGATTTCAGACACTATCTGTGACCAAAACGCGGTTGAAGCAATGACTCCGCTTTCTGTTGATGAACCAACAGTAACGATGACATTCCAAGTAAACACTTCTCCGTTCGCGGGTAAAGAAGGTAAGTTCGTAACGTCACGTAACATTCTTGAGCGTCTGCAAAAAGAACTAGTACACAACGTTGCACTACGTGTTGAAGAAACTGACAACCCAGACCGTTTCCGCGTATCAGGCCGTGGTGAGCTTCACCTATCTATCCTGATCGAAAACATGCGTCGTGAAGGTTTCGAGCTAGCAGTATCTCGTCCAGAAGTAATCATCAAGAAAGATGAGAACGGCGATCTGTCTGAACCATTTGAAGTGGTAACGATTGATGTTATGGAAGAGCATCAAGGCGGCATCATGGAGAAAATCGGTCTACGTAAAGGTGAGCTAACAGATATGGCTCCAGATGGTAAAGGCCGTGTTCGCATGGACTTTATGATGCCTTCACGTGGTCTAATCGGTTTCCAAACTGAATTCATGACGCTAACTTCTGGTTCTGGTCTTCTTTACCATACGTTTGATCACTACGGTCCACACAAAGGTGGCGTAATCGGTATGCGTAACAACGGCGTACTAATTTCAAACGCAACAGGTAAAGCACTGACTTACGCACTGTTCAACCTACAAGATCGTGGTCGTTTATTTACAGAGCACGCTGACGAAGTATACGAAGGTCAAGTTATCGGTATCCACAACCGTTCAAACGACCTGACTGTAAACTGTCTAAAAGGTAAGCAGCTAACCAACGTTCGTGCATCTGGTACAGATGAAGCGCAAGTTCTTTCTCCAGCAATCAAATACACGCTAGAGCAAGCTCTTGAGTTTATCGATGAAGATGAACTAGTAGAAGTAACACCTGAAAGCATTCGTATTCGTAAACGTCACCTGACTGAAAACGATCGTAAACGCGCAGGTCGTGCACCAAAATAATTAGTCGCTAGTCGATTAAATCAAAGGCTCTGATAATATCAGGGCCTTTTTTATAGCTGTCATATCGCAAGTGAAAGCACGCTTTGGCTCGCGACAGCAGCCAGATTAGTTTGGTCTTAAAATTCAGGAATTGAGATGTTACCGATCATTATTACCGGTGGCCCGGGTGCAGGGAAAACCAGCTTAATTAATGCCTTGGCAAGTAAAGGCTATGCGACTTTCTCGGAAGTTTCTCGCACGTTAATCGAGCAGCAAGCGCAATTAGAGAATGGCATCTTACCTTGGCATGACTTGCCCGGTTTTGCCGCGTTGTGTTTAGACAGCATGGGCGAGCAAAAGCAGCAAGCAAGTTTGCAGGAAGTGGCGTTTTTGGATCGAGCTATTCCCGATATTTGTGGTTATTTAGCGCAAGCAGAGTTAGAGATTGATGCGCGTTATCGTCAGGCGAGTGCAGGCTATCATGCGCAGGTATTTTTCTGTCGTCCGCACCAAGCGATCTATGTGCAAGATGACGTTCGCCCGTATCCATTTGATGGGGCATTAGCGATTCATGACTCACTGGTGGCAATATATCAGCAACTAGGTTATCAGGTAGTGGAAGTGCCTTGGGGGACGTTGGATGAGCGAGTGAGGTTCATCGAGAGCGCACTGGCACTCTCGATTGTCACTGAATAGCGCTTATTTCGCTTGTAGCTTATTGAGGAATTTATCGGATTCGGTGATCGCTTGGTTCATTTGTTTAATCGCTTGTTCAATTTCTTTTTCGAGACTGACAAACTCACCTTGCAAGGAACCAATCGCGCTGGCATTGAGGTTATGTTTTAAGAATAAGGTATTGTCGCGTAGGGCATTGAGAACCGGTGTCATACGCTGCTCAGCACGCTGCATCGCCTTAATCATAGTATTGTAGGATGTACGTGTCTCACGTAGCTTTTGTTCACTAGAGCGACGTAGAGAAGCATTGGTGTAGAGATCGAGTTCTTGTTCCCACTCGCTAAAGAGTGCAGCTGAGACATCTTCAATCGCCGCAATTCGATCACTTACTTCTTGCGCGGCGTCTTCACTGGCTTCATATTTATCATTGATTTGATTGTAAACGGCCTCTAGCTCACCACCATCAAACTGGGTTAGGGCTGACAGTGCATCCAGTGCGCTGGTAAACTCTTGTTGTGCTTCTTGTTGTGAGAGCTTAGCGTCTTCGACGCGATCGACCATGATATCGCGTTTATGTACGCCGACTTGTTCCATCGCCGCATAATAGGTGGATTGGCATCCAGTCAAGGTCGTCAGTGCAACCAGCAAAGCAATCAGATAAGGCATCGTAGCGTCCCTTTAAGCGATTAATAATAAAATTGAGCAATAACAGAATTAGGATGAATCAGATGATAGGGAGATACAAGTTGAAAATGACCCCCTTCATTCAACAGTGTATTCAATTTGCGCGTTACCTCCTAGCGCGTATGTTGCACGATCGAATTAATGTCAATGCGGGCTATTTGGCCTACATTACCTTGCTTTCCATTGTGCCAATGCTGACAGTATTACTTTCTGTATTGTCTTCTTTCTCAATTTTCGCCGATGTCGGCAACACCATTCAGGATTTTGTTATTACCCATTTCGTTCCAACGGCGGGCGATGTGGTGAAAAACGCGTTACTGGAATTCATTAGCAATACCGGCAAGATGACCGCGGTCGGTGGTGCTTTCTTGTTTGTCGCCGCTGTGATGCTGATTTCAAATATTGATAACAACCTCAACTACATTTGGCGAGTGACCAAAAAGCGCCGCGTGGTGTTCTCTTTTTCAATGTACTGGATGTTCCTTACCTTGGGGCCGATTCTCGTTGGTGCGAGCATTGCGGTGAGCTCGTATGTCACCTCATTACGTGTCTTGGAGAGTCATGTTTTATCCAGCGCGTATGATGAGTTTTTACGCTGGCTACCGCTGATTTTATCCTTCCTTGCGTTTGTCAGTCTCTACATGGTGGTGCCGAACAAAAAAGTGAAACTTTCCCATGCCATGATAGGGGCACTTGTGGCGGCACTGTTGTTTGAACTGAGTAAAAAAGGCTTTGCTGCCTACATCACTCAGTTTCCATCCTATCAAGTGATTTACGGCGCATTGGCAGCGATTCCGATCCTGTTTATCTGGGTCTATTTGTGTTGGTTGATTGTATTAGTGGGGGCGGAAGTTACTGCGGCATTAGGCGAGCAGGAACAGTGGAGTGACGAGACAAGCGTGGTACACTCAAGCGGAAAATACCTAAGTAGTAAACCAGAAGGAAGTCAGAGTGATAGCTCTAATTCAACGAGTGAGTGAAGCAACGGTGCGTGTTGATGGCGACGTTGTGGGTGAAATTGAACATGGGTTATTAGTCTTGCTTGGCGTCGAGAAAGACGATGATGAAGCCAAAGCAAAGCGTTTGATGGAGCGTGTCACCACTTACCGCGTATTTGGCGATGAAGAAGGCAAGATGAACCTCAACGTTAAACAAGTGGAAGGTAAAGTGTTGGTGGTTTCTCAGTTTACTCTGCCAGCTGACACCAACAAAGGGACACGTGCGGGTTTCTCTCGTGGTGCCCATCCGGTTGATGCTGAACGCCTATATGACTACTTCGCCGATCAGTGTGCAATGGTTCTGCCGACGGAGCGTGGCCGCTTCGCTGCGGATATGAAAGTCTCTTTGGTCAATGATGGCCCAGTGACGTTTTGGCTGCAGGTCTAGCAGGTTTGCTGCTGCGGTACACACCGTATTAATTTACCGCCATAAGCGCGACATAAGCACTTAATTGGCAGGCTCACCGGAGAGTGAGCGGCAATGAAAAAGGAATTTTATGTTTAAGCTGATTACGCCAAATACCGACAATCAACTTAAAAAGTATTACCACTTTCGCTGGCAAATGCTGCGTGAGCCTTGGCGTATGCCAGCAGGCTCAGAGCGCGATGAGTTTGATGCGATGAGTCATCATCGCATGATCGTTGATGGGCGAGGCCGCCCAATGGCGATTGGTCGCTTGTATGTGACGCCCGACCACGAAGGGCAGATCCGCTACATGGCGGTGAAAAGTAATCGCCGTAGCAAAGGCATGGGCTCACTATTGCTGGTGGCACTTGAATCTCTTGCTCGCCAAGATGGCGTGAAGCGCTTGGTGTGTAATGCTCGGGAAGAGGCGATCGATTTTTATGAGCGCAATGGCTTTGAACGTCGCGGCGATCTCTCTGATGAACGCGGGCCGACACGCCATTTACAAATGGTAAAGCCACTTGATCCGATGGCTAATGTACTGCGCAAGCCAGAGTGGTGCACTGATCTGCAAGAACGCTGGGCACACCATATCCCGATCAGTGACAAAATGGGCATTAAGATAAACCAGTACACGGGTTATCAGTTTGAATGTAGCGCGCAACTCAATCCCAACCTTAATCCTCACAACACTCTCTTTGCTGGTTCGGCTTTTACGCTCGCAACCTTAACGGGTTGGGGTATGGCATGGTTACTCCTCAAAGAGCGCAGTCTGCATGGTGATATTGTTCTGGCAGACAGTCGAATTCGCTATCGTCACCCGGTCGAGCAAAATCCGGTTGCACAAACTTCATTAGATGGCATCAGTGGCGATTTAGACCGTTTAGCCAGTGGCCGTAAAGCGCGCATTGTCATTCATGTGACGATTTACAGCGGAAAAACGGCCGCCGTCGAGTTTATCGGTACGTACATGCTATTGCCGAATTACAAGTCGGTGCTCGATTCAAGATTAGATGTTTGAGTTGGCTCTGCCTGGCAAGTCTCTCGCAACTGATAAATCTTCGCGGCGATATCCCATTGCAATGTTTGGCATTGGGTCTGGCTGTGTAATAGCAGTGTCGCCAGCGACGGTTGAGTGAGGTCGATATTGCCAGCCACTTGTATTCCTTGCATTAGTGGTGGCGATTGTAGGGTGATTCTGCCGCGATCAGCATCGATTGAGAGGTTATCTAGCTCAAAGTTCTGTTCTAGTAAGCTTTGCTCACCATGTTCACCAACATTGAGATAGCCTTGGCGTAATGCCGCCGATACCGTGCCGCTCAACGAGTGTGCTAGCATCGAATAATCGCCCGCAAGGCCCGACAGTTCCATGTGCACCTCGGCAAGCGCGCGGATGTTAATCGGTAATTGATGGGTTTCTATTTGGCTATCTAACGGTAAGCCATCCATGGTGGCATTAAGCTGCCATGGTGCACTGAGTTCGGCTCTATTCCATACCCCTTCCGCTTCAATATAGCCTTGGTCCAGAGGCACAAATAGACGCGTTAGATGCCATTTGTTCTGCTTAGCATTCATTTCAATCGTTGCTTGGGTAGTGAGGTGCTTGTCGATACTGGCACTGTTGGCGCTGGCACTAAGCTCACCTTGCCATAAGCCTAATTCCCCATGCTGCTTAACCACTAAATCGCTACCATCGATGTTGAGACCTGAAATCTGCCAAAATGGTTTTTGATTGAGCTGGATAATTTGGAGGTTATTGATGTCGAGCTTATCAATCGCCAGGTTTTGCACTGATTGGCTCCAATGCCATGCGTTAGCGAGATCGTACTGGGCCTCTTCTAACCATTTAACCCCAGATAACGACAGTTGCTTAAGGTGCACTGACTCAGGAGTAAACACGCCCTGTAACTGCAAGCGGCCTTGGTGCCAGTCACTATCTAATTCCGCCACTTTGATTTGGTTTGGGGTGAAATAGAACGTTGTACTTGGCTCGACCCATTGCTGATTCTGATAGTTAACCGAGTCAGCATCAAAAGAAAGATAGCCGTTGTCTTGCTGCCAAAGCGACTGATTTGGCGTGATGTTTTCGGCCGACAGATCGAGGTTTACTACGCGCACGCCTTGATAGGTGAGGTTGCTCTTCAAGACATCAAGGCTATTGATATCGCGTATCCAACCGGTTTTATCCAATTGCTGTAACCAGCTATCAATGGGCTGCTTATCATCAAGATTAAGCTTGTCGATAGTGACATTGATCAGCGACCAGCCTTGCGGGTATTGTTCTGCTTGGCCGGAAATCTGCGCACCATTCCAGTTGAAGGAAGCGCCATACACCGTGCTATTTTCGGCTTGGTAACGGGCATCGATTAGGAGATTATCGAGAGCATGACCTGCGACATAAAGCTGATCGGCAGAAAACTGCATATCACCATAAGGCAGCACTTGCTGCTCATCTTGCCAAGTTGGCTGGTCGATCTGCAGATTGACGCCGCGTGCTGACCAATCTTCCGCGACTAACTCACTCTGTTTAAAGGCGAGTTGAGCGATTTCAAATTGGCGTAGCGTCACCCAAGCGGGTTGAGAGAGGTTGAGATTGGCCTGCTCAATCACGATCGCATCAAAGCGCCATGTTTGCTCGGTTGGTAACGACGGGTGCAACCACAATGCCACTTTAGGTAAATAGAGCGGTGCATCTTCCCCAATGGTAAGACCGTGTAAAGTGAGCTGCAATGGCGGGGTAAATTCGGCTTGTTCAACCTGCATGGGTTGGGTTGAAAACTGCGCTAAGGCTTGATTGACGACCTGCGTTGCATAGTGGCTGCGCATCACGGCATAGAAAATGGCAATGGAAAGAGAAATAAGCAGCAGCACAGCAAGCAATAGGTAGCTAAGTCGTTTTTTCACAAGGCCCAATCCATAATGAGGGTGAGTTATGATTCTGTCGGCAAACTAGGCGCTCTGCAACAAAAAAGCCCCTCATTGAGGGGCTAATAGCGGATATTTAAGCAAACGTCACTAATCTAGCTGTGGGCCAGCGGCGACGAGTGCTTTACCTTCTGCATTGTCGGTGTATTTATCAAAGTTGTTGATAAAGCGCTGGGCAAGATCGTGTGCTTTGCTTTCCCATTGTAGCGGGTCAACATAGGTATCACGCGGATCAAGGATCGCTGGATCAACACCTGGCAGAGATGTCGGAACTTCAAGGTTGAAGATTGGAATATGAGTGGTTTTCGCATTTTCAATCGAACCATCCAAAATCGCATCAATGATGCCACGCGTATCTTGGATAGAAATACGTTTACCAGAACCATTCCAACCAGTGTTCACTAGGTAGGCTTCTGCGCCTGCCGCTTCCATACGTTTTACTAGCACTTCTGCATACTTGGTTGGGTGAAGCGTTAGGAACGCAGCGCCAAAACAAGCTGAGAACGTTGGTGTTGGCTCTGTAATGCCACGCTCAGTACCCGCTAGCTTGGCAGTAAAGCCAGATAGGAAGTGGTACTTAGTTTGCTCTGGTGTCAATTTAGACACTGGCGGTAGCACCCCAAATGCATCAGCAGATAGGAAGATCACCTTATTGGCATGGCCACCTTTTGATACTGGTTTAACGATGTTGTCGATATGATGAATCGGGTAAGAAACACGTGTGTTTTCGGTTTTTGAACCATCATCAAAGTTGATTGAGCCATCGCCACGTACTGTAACGTTTTCCAGTAGCGCATCGCGACGAATCGCATTATAGATATCAGGCTCTGCTTCTTTCGATAGTTTGATGGTTTTCGCGTAACAGCCGCCTTCAAAGTTGAACACGCCGTCATCATCCCAACCATGCTCATCATCACCAATCAGTGCGCGCTTAGGATCCGTTGATAGAGTCGTTTTACCAGTACCTGATAGACCAAAGAATACTGCAACATCACCGTCTTCACCCATGTTGGCACTACAGTGCATTGAAGCGATATCTTTCAAAGGCAGGAAGTAGTTCATCATGGCGAACATGCCTTTCTTCATTTCGCCGCCGTACCAAGTACCACCAATCAACTGAGTGCGCTCAGTTAGGTTAAATACGGTGAAGTTTTCAGAGTTAAGACCGTGCTCTTCCCATTTCTGGTTGGTGCACTTCGCGCCGTTCATTACCACAAAATCCGGTTCAAACGATGCCAACTCTTCTTCTGTTGGGCGCAAGAACATGTTTTTCACAAAGTGCGCTTGCCACGCCACTTCAGTGATAACACGAATGCTCAGACGGGTATCTGGGTTCGCACCACAGTAGCCATCAATCACAAATAAACGCTTACCTGACAGCTGGTTAGTTACCAATTGCTTCAGCTCATTCCAAACCGCTTGGTTGATTGGTTTGTTATCGTTTTTAACCGCGTCTGACGTCCACCACATATGTTCCTCTGTAGTGGCATCTTTAACGATATATTTATCTTTTGGGGAGCGACCGGTGAAAATACCAGTGTCGACAGCGACGGCGCCAAGTTCAGTGACTACTCCACGTTCGTAGCCTTCTAGATCAGCACGCGTTTCTTCTTCGAACAACATTTCGTAACTTGGGTTGCGTACAACCTCTTTTACGTCATGAAGCCCATGCTTGGTTAGATCAATTGTTGCAGCCTTTGTATGTTCCATAACGGTCATAGGTGCTCCTTGTGGGAAGTTTTTTGTAGGGATTTTGTAATAATGTTTTATTTTTGTCTGTTAACCATGCTAGCAACGAGGCTGGGATAAAACAGGGATGTAGCTCAAATATTAACCATGATTTTTACGTGGTTTTAGGTAACCCGTCACATATTGCTAGTGATATTTTATCGCGGAGGCAAAGGTTTGCGCTAGATCAAATGGATTAATAATATACAGAAATTAAGTACAGCGTACTGTTGTATAACCACCCGTTATTATTGGGTTTAGGTCACAAAAAAAGCCAGCGAGATGCTGGCTTGTGCGGGATTTTACGTGCTTGTTAAGTTGTGCAAATTAATGCACAGTTTTATCACCGCTCTGTGCGTTGATAAACAGTTCTTCTACTTCAGATTCATTAAATGAATATGTTGTACCGCAGTAATCACAATGTAAAGAAACCGATCCTTCCTCTGCCAAAATGTCATTAATTTCAGTACGATCGACGGTAATAATCGCCGCACCACTACGCTCACGTGAACAGCCACAGTGGAATACCACTGGTTGAGGTTCAAATAGGCGAACTTTATCTTGGTTGTAAAGGCGGTAAAGTAGCTCTTGCGCTTCTAGGCCAAATAGCTCTTCATCTTTTACTGTGTTGGTTAGCTGCTCTAGGTGTTCAAAGTCTTCTGCTGAACCGGTGCCATCTGGCATGATTTGAATCAACATACCAGCAGCATGTGCTTTACCGTTTAATTCGCCAGTACGAATCCACAAGCGAGTTTTAAGTTGTTCTGAGTTCGCAAAGTAGTTTTCAATCACTTGCGTTAGGTTTTCACCTTCTAGACCAACCACGCCTTGGTAGCGTTCGCCTTTTTTCGGCTCAATGGTGATCACTAGGTAACCTTTACCCATCATCTCATGCAGTGTGGCATTATCAGCAATGTCACCTTCCCAGCGCGCAACACCACGGATCTTTTGATCGTGATCGCCGTTGATAACCGCAAGAGATACCGGGCCGTCACCTTGTAGTTGAATGGTAATCGAACCTTCAAATTTCAACGTTGCGGTTAAAAGTGTGGTTGATACCAGCAGCTCACCCAGCAGTTTTTGCAGTGCAACCGGGTATTCCTTGCTTGCGATAATTTGTTGGTATGCTTCATCCAGTTGCACCATTTCGCCACGTACTGATAGATCTTCAAATAGGTAGCGATTTAAAACGTTGTTTGTGATTACAGTATCAGTCATTAGGACAGTCCGGCTTATTGATGTTTAAACTTAATGATATCGCGGCGCTGCTTTTTATCAGGGCGGCGTTCAGGGCTAGGATTATGAGCGTTCAGTTTACGCTGGCGTGCATATTCTTCACGTTTTGCTATGCTTTCCGTCGTCTCAGAGTAAAGAGTTTGCGCTTCTGGCGCGCCACGACGTTGGCCAGAGATCTTTTCGATAATGATCGTTTTTTCTTCGTTGGCTTGACGTAAAGTGAGCACCGCACCAAGTTCTACATTCTTACTTGGTTTGCTGCGTTGTCCATTATAGTGAACTTTGCCACCATCGACCATATCTCGTGCGATGGAACGCGTTTTGTAAAAGCGCGCAGCCCAAAGCCATTTATCCAATCTTACCGTGTCTATTGGGGAACCCATTGCACTCTTTACCCTCTAACTAGGTTAACTATCGCCCTAACAATGGTGATGTTGTGCGCACTTTTCAAGGTAAGGTTAGAAAATAGACTTTAAAGGGGTGGCGACGGAACATTTTTATATAGAGCCATAATATAGTTTGTTAGAATTAACAGTCGTGGGTTATATACATCTTTTTATTCATGTTTATATCGCTACAGAGTGTCGATATGGATCAATCATCATCAAGGAAATGCAGTGAAGCCGTTCAGCTTTCGTTCTCCCTCTTTGCAAAAGCTCGTAGCCAATCAAGCGGTGATTAGCGCTTGGGTTACCGTCATTCTTTTGCTCTCGGCGGCTTGGGTTGCCGGGAAATTGATCTGGTTTCCGTATCAACAAGTGGATGTCGTCACGTGGCAGCCATCCAGTCGCAATATGCCTGCTGGTAGTCAGCAAGCTCGCCTTGATTTATCAACATTACAAAACAGCCATTTGTTTGGTCGCTATCAAGCCGATGTCGTCGCTCCTGTTGCCAAGCCTAAACTAGAAGATGCGCCGAAGAGCCGTTTGAATGTGGTCTTGGTGGGTGTCGTGACCAGTAGTGATGCGGGAAAAAGCTTGGCGGTCGTCGCCAAGGGTGGCAAGCAAGCCACTTATGGTATTAACGAAGTGATTGTGGGGACACAGGCGAAGGTTGTGCAAGTACAAGCCGATCGCATTATTGTTGATAACTCTGGCCGTAATGAAACCGTGATGCTCGAAGGAATTAAGTACTCCAAGCCGGTGCAACGCGCGGCGCAATCATCCCCTGCCTTAAGCGCCAATACCAAAGATAAGCTGGAACAAATTCGCGCCGAAATCACCAAAGATCCAAAACAAATTTTCCAATACGTTCGCATGTCGCAAATGAAGCAGGATGGCGAGGTTGTGGGCTATCGTTTAAGTGCCGGTAAAAGCCGCGAGTTGTTTGACTCGGTGGGATTAAAAAATGGCGATGTTGCCACCCACTTAAATGGACAAGATTTACGTAATGCCGCAGCGATGGGTGAAATATTCAGCCGTCTGTCGGAGTTAACCGAATTGAATTTAACGGTAGAGCGTAATGGCCAGCCATACGATATCTACATTGAATTATAAAACGCGCAGAAAAAATTATCCTTTGAGGAGTATCAAGTGAAGCATTGGCTTAAGAAAAGCGCATGGCTATTAGCCGCAACCTTAGTGGTTTCTCCAGTAGCGATGGCCAGCGAATACAGCGCCAGCTTTAAGGGCACCGACATTCAAGAGTTTATTAATATTGTTGGTCGAAACTTAGAAAAAACCATCATTGTTGATCCGTCTGTGCGTGGAAAAATTGATGTCCGTAGCTATGACACCTTGAGCGAAGAGCAGTACTACAGCTTCTTCCTCAATGTATTAGAAGTGTATGGCTACGCTGTGATCGAGATGGATAACGGCATCCTTAAAGTGATTAAGTCGAAAGATGCTAAAACATCGGCGATCCCAGTGGTGGGTGATGGCGACGTGAAAGGCGACGAAGTGGTCACTCGCGTGGTCACGGTGCGTAATGTCTCGGTGCGTGAGCTTTCTCCGCTGCTACGCCAACTGAATGATAATGCCGGTGCGGGTAACGTTGTTCACTATGATCCGGCCAATATTATCTTGATCACTGGCCGTGCCGCGGTAGTGAACCGTTTAGCCGATATCATCAAGCGCGTTGACCAAGCGGGTGACAAAGAAATTGAAGTGGTGGATCTGAAAAATGCTTCTGCCGCTGAAATGGTGCGCATTGTTGATGCATTGAATAAGAGCAGTGACAGCAAAAACACCCCAGGATTTTTACAGCCTAAGCTGGTGGCCGATGATCGCACTAACTCAGTACTGATTTCTGGTGACCCACAGGTGCGTAAGCGTCTGCGTAAATTGATCCAACAACTTGACGTTGAAATGGCCAGCCGTGGTAACAACCAAGTGGTTTACCTTAAATACGCCAAAGCGGAAGACTTGGTCGATGTGCTGAAAGGCGTCTCGGACAATCTGCAAGCGGAAAAGTCGTCTGGCGGCAAAGGGGCGAAATCCAATTCTGACCAAGTGATGATTGCCGCGCACGTATCCACCAACGCATTGGTGATCACTGCGCCACCATCCATCATGACCGCGCTGCAAAACGTCATTGCTCAGCTTGATATTCGTCGTGCGCAAGTATTGATTGAAGCCTTGATTGTCGAAATGGCGGAAGGTGACGGCATCAATCTTGGTGTGCAGTGGGGCTCGTTAGAAACTGGAGCGACCATTCAATATGGCAACACGGGAGCACCAATTGGCCAAGTGATGGTCGGCTTGGAAGAGGCAAAAGATCAAACAAGCACCGAATATTACAACGATAGCAATGGTAATCGCGTGCCTTATACCGTGACCGAATCTGGCGACTACAGTACGTTAGCTTCTGCTCTGTCGGGCGTTAATGGTGCGGCGGTGAGCATTATGATGGGTGACTGGACCGCGCTATTAACTGCGGTATCAACCGACTCGAACTCTAATATTCTTTCATCACCAAGTATTACGGTGATGGATAACGGCGAAGCCTCATTCATCGTCGGTGAAGAAGTACCGGTATTAACCGGTTCTACCGCCGGTTCTAATAACGATAACCCATTCCAAACCGTTGATCGTAAAGAAGTCGGCATCAAACTGAAAGTGGTGCCACAAATCAACGAAGGTAATTCAGTACAACTGAATATTGAGCAAGAAGTCTCCAACGTACTTGGTGCTAATGGCGCGGTGGACGTGCGTTTTGCTAAGCGTCAGTTGAACACCTCAGTGATTGTTGAAGATGGTCAGATGATTGTCTTAGGCGGTTTGATTGATGAGCGTGCGATGGAAAGCGAATCGAAAGTGCCGCTATTGGGTGATATCCCTGTGCTTGGTCACTTGTTCAAATCAACCAGTACTCAGGTTGAGAAAAAGAACCTGATGGTGTTTATCAAACCAACCATCATTCGCGATGGTGTGACCGCCGATGGTATTACTCAACGTAAATACAATTTCATTCGTGCTGAGCAGTTGTTCAAATCAGAACAGGGTTTGAAGTTGATGGATGACAGCCACATTCCGGTCTTACCAGAATTTGGCCACGAGCGTCAGCACCCGGCTGAGATTCAAGCCTTTATCGATCAAATGGAAAGCGTGCAATGATGGAGTTAGATGCGGTGCATCTGCATCGCCGCTTACCGTTTGGTTTTGCCAAACGTTTTAACTTGGTGCTAGAGCAAGAGCCAGCGGGTTTGACGTTATTTTACGTTGAGCCGTTGTCGATTGAAGCGCTGTTAGAAGTAAAGCGCACCACCTCGGTGAACTTTATTTTGCAGGCGGTGAGCAAAGAAATTTTTGAGAAAAAGCTAACCACGGCCTATCAACGCGATTCTTCGGAAGCGCGTCAGTTAATGGAAGATATTGGCGCCGATAGCGATGACTTTTTCTCGTTGGCAGAAGATCTGCCGCACGATGAAGATTTGTTAGAGTCAGAAGACGATGCACCGATCATCAAACTGATCAATGCCATGTTGGGCGAAGCGATCAAAGAAGGTGCGTCGGATATCCATATCGAAACGTTCGAGAAGAGCTTATCGATTCGTTTCCGCGTCGATGGTGTATTGCGTGATGTTTTATCGCCAAGTCGCAAGTTGGCACCGTTATTGGTGTCTCGCGTGAAGGTCATGGCGAAGCTCGATATTGCAGAGAAACGTGTCCCGCAAGATGGCCGTATTTCACTGCGTATTGGTGGCCGAGCGGTTGATGTGCGTGTTTCTACGATGCCGTCTTCACATGGTGAGCGTGTGGTTATGCGTTTGCTGGATAAAAATGCCACACGTCTTGATTTGCACAGCCTTGGGATGGAAGCGAAAACGCATCAACAGTTCCAAGCGATGATTGCTCGACCGCACGGCATTATTTTGGTGACGGGCCCGACCGGTTCGGGTAAGTCGACCACCTTGTATGCGGGCTTGCAAGAGATCAACAGTAACGAGCGCAACATTCTTACCGTTGAAGACCCGATTGAATTTGATATCGATGGCATTGGCCAAACGCAAGTGAACCCTAAGGTGGACATGACGTTTGCTCGTGGTTTGCGTGCGATTTTGCGTCAAGACCCTGATGTGGTGATGGTTGGTGAAATTCGTGACTTAGAAACAGCGCAAATTGCCGTGCAAGCCTCATTGACTGGTCACTTAGTGATGTCGACGCTGCACACCAATACCGCGGTAGGTGCGATTACTCGCCTGCGTGATATGGGCATCGAACCGTTTTTGATTTCCTCTTCACTATTGGGCGTCCTCGCGCAACGTTTGGTACGCACATTGTGCCCAAGTTGCAAACAAAGCTACCAAGCGGATACAGCACAAAAAGCGCTGTTCGATCTGAATGAAGATGCCTCTTTAACGCTGTACAAACCAGCCGGTTGTGAAAAGTGTAACCACAAGGGTTACCGCGGCCGAACCGGTATTTATGAGTTATTGATGGTTAACGAACAAGTTCAAGAGCTGATCCATAATGAAGCGGGTGAGCAGGCGATGGAAAAAGTGGTTCGTCAGCACACACCTTCGATTCGTAGTGACGGCCTAGCAAGAGTTCGCCAAGGCGTAACATCACTTGAAGAAGTGATGCGAGTAACCAAGGAAGGCTAATGGCGGCGTTCGAATACAAAGCACTCAATGCGAAAGGCAAATCACAAAAAGGGGTGATGGAAGGCGACAATGCCCGCCAAGTCCGTTCACGCCTTAAAGAGCAAGGCTTAGTGCCGATTGATGTGGTGGCGACGCGCGCGAAGCAGCAAGCCAACACGCCAGAAACCGAAGCTCTCACTTTTAAGCGCGGGATCAGCACGCCAGATTTGGCGTTGATTACTCGTCAGCTGTCTACGTTAGTGCAATCGGGTATGCCGCTCGAAGAGTGTTTGCGTGCGGTGTCTGAGCAAGCGGAAAAACCGCGTATTCGTACCATGTTAATGGCGGTACGAGCTAAAGTGGTTGAAGGACACACCTTGGCAGACGGCTTGGGGGATTACCCTCATGTCTTTGATGAACTGTTTCGTTCGATGGTCGCCGCGGGTGAAAAATCGGGCCACCTTGATGGTGTGCTTGAGCGCCTTGCCGACTACGCAGAGAATCGCCAGAAGATGCGCAGCAAACTACAACAAGCATTGATCTATCCAGTGGTGCTGGTGGTGTTTGCGATTGCGATTGTCGCGTTCTTGTTGGCTTCGGTGGTGCCTAAAATTGTTGGCCAATTTGTCCAGATGGGCCAAGAACTGCCTCTTTCTACCCGCATTTTGATTAGCGCCAGTGAGTTTGTGCAGCATTGGTGGATCACCATTGCGATAGCCCTGATTGCGTTGGCTTATTTGGTGCGTTACGCCTTATCGAAGCCTTCCATTCGTTTGAGTTGGGATCGCAAAGTGATCGCGATGCCAGTGATCGGTAAGATTGCTCGCGGCCTCAATACCGCCCGTTTCGCGCGTACGTTGTCGATCTGTACCTCGAGTGCTATTCCCATTTTGGATGGCATGAAAGTCGCGGTTGACGTGATGTCGAATCAATACGTCAAACAACAAGTGTTGCTAGCATCGGATCGGGTACGTGAAGGCGCTAGCCTGCGAAAATCGTTGGATCAAACCAAACTATTTCCTCCGATGATGCTGCATATGATTGCCTCGGGTGAGCAAAGTGGTGAATTAGAGAGTATGTTGACTCGCGCGGCAGATAACCAAGATGCCAACTTTGAGTCAATGGTGAATATTTCGTTGGGGATCTTTACCCCATTAATGATTGCTGTATTGGCGGGATTGGTGCTGTTTATTGTAATGGCCACTATGATGCCTATTTTAGAAATGAATAACTTAATGAGCGGCAAATAACGCTGACCAGAAAGAGACTTCTTGGAGACAATAATGAAAAAACAACATAATAAAAAACAGTCTGGCTTCACCTTGTTAGAGTTGATGGTGGTGGTGGTTATTTTAAGTATCTTAGCCAGTGTGGTTGCGCCAAACTTGCTCGGCAGTAAAGACACCGCGGCACAGAAGAAAGCCACGGTTGATATTAAAGCGCTGGAAACGGCTCTTGATACGTACAAACTTAACCACAACGTTTATCCAACCACCGATCAAGGTTTGGAAGCTTTGGTGACTGAGCCAAGCAACCCAACGCCACGTAACTACCCACAAGATGGTTACATCAAGCGTCTACCGCAAGACCCATGGGGCAACGATTACCAATACCTAAGCCCAGGCGATAACGGCAACATTGATGTCTTCACGCTAGGCGCTGATGGCCAAGAAGGTGGTGATGGTGTTAATGCCGATGTCGGCAACTGGAATCTACAAGATTTCCAATAATCTTCTTATTGATGAGTTTGGCGGCATAGGCCGCCATCTCTCTCTTCACTGGATGAGTTTTTCACTCTGATGTTGGTTGAATTTAAATAGTGCGTGGCATGTCGAAAAGTAAAGGCTTTACCCTAATCGAAGTGTTATTGGTGGTGGCGTTGATTGCCATCATGGCTTCAACAGTGGTGTTTTCTTTACCTGATAACAGCCGTGATGAAGCGGAGCACCAAGCCAAATCGCTTTGGTTACGCTTACAGCTACTCAATGAGGAAGCGATGCTCAGTGGCCGTGATTTTGGGCTGCGCATTGAGCAAGCCAAAGGGCGTTACTTCTTGCAGCAGCTCGAAAATGAGGGCTGGCAACCACTTAAGTTAGATCGCTTACCTTACGAAACACAGTTGGTCGACTCATTGAAGATGGAATTTAATCTGGGTGGTTCGGCATGGCAGGATCAAGAACGCTTGTTTAATCCTACCTCACTGTTTGATGAGGAGATGTTTGCCGATCTAGAAGAAGAGAAAAAGTTACCCGCCCCGCAGGTATTCGTGATGTCGAGTGGTGAAGTCACCCTATTCTCTATTGCTATTTATCCAAGCGACGCTGATTTAGAGCAGAGTGCATGGCAGGTAGTGGCAAAAGAAAATGGCCAAATTGTCTTGTTGCAACCGGGAGAGCAAGAGGAATTAGCCGATGAGAGATAACTCAAGCCAACCTTGCTTAAGCAAACCTGGCTCAAGCAAACGCCAGCGACGTGGCTTTACCTTACTTGAGGTGCTCGTTGCGTTAGCGATTTTCGCCATGTCAGCGATGGCCTTGGTGCGCTCGGTGAGCCAGCACATAAATACTCTTACGTTGATGGAAGAAAAAGCCTTTGCGGCCATGGTGGTGGATAACCAAATGGCCAAAGTGATGCTCAACCCGCAAGCATTGAAAAAACAGAGTGGTAAAGACCAATTGGCAGAACGCACTTGGTACTGGACGGTTGATCCGGTATCGACTTCTGGCGGCTTGATTCGTGCTTTTGATGTTTCAGTGGCGAGTTCGCGACAAGGGACGCCGATTTTAACGGTGAGAAGCTATGTCGCTAAATAAACGCTTATTTAGATCGCGTGGCGGCAAACGTGCGGGCTTTACCTTGATTGAAGTGCTGGTGGCGATGTCGATTTTTGCTTTCCTTGCCGCAGGGGCTCAGCAGGTATTGAATCAGATGTATCGCAGCAATGCGATTTCGCAAGAGCGTAGCGAGCGCCTCAAAACCTTGCAGCGTACGCTGGTCTTTATGGATAACGACTTTCGCCAAATGGCTTTGCGTCAAATGCGCACCAATGGGGAAGAGCCAAGCACTAAGTTAGTTGAATGGAAAGACTACTTACTCGATTCGGATGGTAAAGGCGTGATGTTTGCGCGTGCCGGTTGGCATAACCCACAGCAGCAATTCCCGCGTGGTGAAGTCACCAAAGTAGGTTATCGCATCAAGGATAATCAATTGCAGCGAGTGTGGTGGCGCTACGTAGATACGCCAGCAGGTCAAGAAGGCATGATTATGCCGTTGATTGATCAAGTTGACAGTTTTGATATGCGTTTTTTTGATGGCAAACAATGGCTCAAGCAGTGGGACAAAACCATGACACTGCCCAAGGCGGTGCAAGTCTCACTGACCTTTAGTGATTATGGCGAAATTGAACGCATTTATCTGACGGGTGGTGGATCGATTGCGGTGGAGAGTCGCGATGAAGAGTAGTCAGCGTGGCGTGGCTTTATTAGTGGTGCTGCTGATTTTAGCCTTGATGACGGGAGTGGCAGCGACCATGTCGGAACGTTTGTTTGGGCAGTTTAAGCGCTCATCCAATCAGTTAAATTATCAACAAGCTTACTGGTATAGCATTGGTGCGGAAGCCTTGGCAGTGGAAGGCATCGAGCAGAGTTACCAAGACAGTGACACCATCAATATGTCGCAGCCTTGGGCGTTGGAAGAGCAAAACTTTCCGCTGGATTACGGCAGCCTTACTGGGCAGCTGCGTGATCGCCAAGCTTGTTTCAATATCAATGCGTTGGTGGATCTTGAGGCGGAAGCGGGCTCGGACAGTGCACCTTATTTAGTGACCGTCTTGCAACAGCTCATGTCTGAATTGGATATCGATAGTCATGTCGCTGAAGTGGTCGCGCATTCCAGTTGGGAGTTTATTGATACCAATAATCACATCAACTCGGTAACGGGCGTGGAAGATAGCCATTATGAATCAATGGCTCCCGCTTATATGACGGCGGATGGCGTGTTGGCTGAGGCGAGTGAATTACGCGCGGTCAACCTGGTGTCTGGTGAGGTGATGACGAAGCTAGAGCCTTATATCTGTGCGCTGCCTACCGCGGAGTTCCGTCTTAATGTGAACACTTTGCCTGCGGAACAATCTCGCTTGTTAGTGGCGATGTTTGGTGATCAGTTAAGCGACAGCGATGCACAAAGTTTACTAGAAAATCGCCCTTTCGATGGCTGGGGCGATGTTGATCAGTTTTTGGCCGAGTCACAACTCGCCTCATTAAGCGATGAAGTTAAAAAACGAGTTAAAGCCTATCTCACGGTAGACAGTGCTTATTTTGAATTGGATGCACGAATCGTGGTGGGGGAATCGCAAGTGCGTATTCGCAGCCAACTGTTCAGTGCAAATAGAGAAACCGCAACGGTGATAAGCCGTCGCTTTGGAGGAATCGGTGAGCGAGTACTTAATCGTTCGACTGAGCAATAATCGCCAGGCAAAAAAGCCGTGGTTGGTTTGGTCTGAAAGCCAGCAAGAAGTGATCGCCAGTGGTGAATTAAGCGCTGAGCAAGCGCTTGATGAGATCGCGAGCTACGCGCAAGCACGTCACACCATCGTGTTATTAAACAGTGCTGATGTGCTGTTGAAAGAGGTCAACATTCCCGCTGGTGGTGCGCGTCAATTTGATGCGATGCTACCGTACTTGGTCGAAGATGACGTCGCACAAGATGTCGATGGTATGCATTTTACGGTGCTGGCTAAGCAAGGTCAGATTGCCCATGTTGCTGGTGTAGACTGTGAATGGTTAGCGCGTGAATTAGAGACGCTCAAACAAGCAGGCTTTAACGTGACTAAAGTTCTGCCAGATGCGCTGGCATTGCCAGATGTTGACGGCATTTCAGCGGTTGAATTGGCGGGCCAATGGTTATTGAAGAAACAAGCATACCAAGCGCTGACTATTGAATCTGATTGGTTGGCGATAGTGGCTCAATCTGAATGGGTCAAGCAAGGTGATGATTGGCTAGCGCTGCATGCCTATTCGCCACTGCCGGAGCTGAATTTAGCACCAGCGCAAGATTGGCAACAAGCGGAGCCACAATTGGTGATGCAGTTGCTGGGGCGCCAAGCGATGTTTACGCCAGTGAACTTGTTGACGGGCTGCTTTAAACCGAAGTCGGGTGTCGGTCGTTACCTCAAAGTATGGCGAAAGGCGGCTATTGCCGCTGGCGTTGTCGCGGTGGTATTGGTGGCGCAAAACCTAATTCAAACCTATCAAGCAGAACAACAAGCCGCTAAGTATCGTGCTGAAAGTGAGCGTATTTTCCGCTCCGTTCTGGTAGGAAAAACGAAGATCCCGACCGTCAGCTATTTAAAGCGTGAATTGGATAATGAAGCCAAGCGTCTGTCGGGTGGTAATAGCGATGAGTCGTTATTGGTGTGGATGGCAAAACTGCCATCGGCAATCAAATCGGTGCCTGATTTTACTCTGACTGGGATTAAGTTTGATCGCCAACGTGGTGAAATTCAACTGCAAGCCAGCAGTCAAGATTTTCAAGCCTTTGAACAAGCACGCGCGAAGCTAGAAGAGCAATTTTCCGTGCAGCAAGGTCAGTTGAGTAAATCCGGTCAACTTGTGGTTGGCGACCTGACTTTAAAGCCGCGATGAGGAAGCAAGCATGAATAAATTATTAGCCTCGTTGCAAGTTTGGTGGCTTCGTATTACACCGCGTGAACAGCGTTTAGTGATGGTGGGTGGTGTGGCATTGATCATCGGTATCCTATTTTGGGGAATTTACCAACCGATGGTGCAGCGTGCCGAATTGGCGCAAAATCAACTGCGCACCGAAAAGCAGTTATTGAGCTGGGTACAGAATAAAGCGGATGACATTGTCGCCTTGCGTGGTAATGGCGCTAGAGCGTTATCACCACTGCCGTTTAACCAAGCGGTTTCTTCGTCAGCGCGTCGCTTTAATATCGAACTTGTACGTGTGCAACCACGTGGTGAAGAGATGCAAGTTTGGGTGCAGCCATTGCCATTTAATCAATTGGTTAGTTGGTTGGAGTACTTACAACAGAATCATGGTGTCGAAGCACAATTTCTTGATATTGATAAGAACGAGCGCGTTGGGGTGGTTGATGTTAAGCGCCTGCAACTGAGCAAAGGATAGTCGCCAGTGAAAAAAAAGATAACCTTGATGGTGGTGTTACTGCTGACGTTTATCGTCAGTGCCATCGTCCATCTTCCGATTCAAGTGCTACTGGCATACGCGCCACTGCCGACACAACTGAAAATTAGCCAAGCCAGCGGAACGTTATGGCAAGGCCAAGCACAGCAAGTTCGATGGCAGCGCTACCAACTTGGCCAGGTCTCTTGGCAGTTTGCGCCAAGTGCGCTATTGAGTGGTAATGCCGAAGCCAAGGTTCGCTTTGGCCGTGGCAGCCAGTGGCAGCTGCAAGGTCGCGGTATTGTCGGCTACGGTTTAAAAGGCGCTTATGCCGAAAACTTACTTGCCTCGATGCCTGTCATCGAAGCGTTAAAGTTGGCCCCTGCATTACCGATCCCCTTGACGCTAGAGGGCCAATTAGAGCTGAATGTGAAGCAACTGAGCTATGCTGCGCCCTATTGTGCGCAAGGTACGGGTAGCTTGGTGTGGAACACTGATGTGGTCGGCACGCCATTAGCGGATCTGCAACTAGGGCCGGTGATTGCGGAGCTAGACTGCCAAGATAGCCAAATCAGTGTGAAAGGCACTCAGCAAAGCGCACAAGTGCGTAGCGAATTTTCCGCAGAGTTAATGCCGGATCAACGGTTTAGTGCCAAGGCGTGGTTTATCCCGCAAGCCGCGATGCCAACGGCGCTGTCAGATCAGTTGCAATGGTTGCCAAAGCCGGATGCGCAAGGGCGTTACCAGTTTAATCAGCAAGGTCGCTTATAGCGGCTATCTGAGTACTGAAAACAACAAACCCCAGTGAGACTGGGGTTTGTTTTATGCGCTTCAGGCAATGAATCAAACTAGCGGGTAGGGAAGCTCACTTGTACTTTTAAGCCGCCTTCGCTGCGATTGTTAACCACCACGGAACCATTGTGTTGGCTAACAATGCGTTTGACGATGGCGAGGCCAAGCCCTGTTCCTTCGCTGCCACGCGCAGTGTCACCACGAGTAAAGGGTTCAAACAGTTTCGCCACTTGGTCTTTGGCAATCCCTGGGCCATTATCTTCAATACACACCCAGCACAGTTTGTTGTCTGCGGTCATTCCGGTCGAGATTTTCACCCAACCATTGCCGTAGCGTACGGCGTTGACCACTAAGTTACTCACTGCGCGCTTGATTGCGATTGGGCTACCAAAAGCCGGTTTTAAGTTGCTTAACAGCGTTTCAATCTCAATATGATGGCGGTTGCCTTCCGAGTTCGCTAAGTCTTGAGAGATATCGTTGAGGTCTACTTCGCCAAAAGATTCACGATTAACCGGTTTGAGGTAATCCATAAATTGGCTAATGATTTCATTACACTCTTCGGTATCGCTGATAATCCCTTCTGCAAGGTAGCTATCTTGTGGTGACATCATTTCCGTCGCTAAGCGAATACGAGTCAACGGCGTGCGTAAGTCGTGGCTGATACCGGCCATTAACAAGGCGCGATCTTCTTCTAACGCTTGAATGCCTTTCGACATTTGGTTGAAAGCACGCGTCACGGAGCGGATCTCTGAGGTGCCTTTTTCTGCCAACGGCGGTGGGATTTCGCCACGGCCAACCCCTTTTGCCGCGCGCTCAAGTGCGAGCAGAGGCCGGTTTTGTAAGCGAATAAATAACCAACCACCGGCAATGATCAGCAGCGCCATCACTAAGCTATTGCGAAACAGTGGCGCAAAATCTTCTTCTTGTAGCTCGGAGAGTGGAATACGGATCAGAGAATCAGGCAGTGACTCAAGGCTCATCCATAACACATAACTTTCTTCACCCAAGACCATGCGCACATCTGCTTGCGTGCCGAGTGTTTGCGTCATCTCTTCACTCATCAAATCAATACTGATCGCATGACGAAATTCATCGGCCAGATCGCTGTCTTTGGCGTGAATGGTCACCCCGAGCTGTTCGAGAATTTGTCGGCGCAGCGGCGCATCCATCACCAAGCCATTTTCAAGATCGTCAGAGTTATCCAACATCAAGTTGATTTCATAGCTGAGGATTTTATTAAACTGCTGCAAACTAGGCAGTAATGCATAGTTGAAGACCGCGTAGTAAGAATAGACTTGGCTAGCAATCAGTAATGTGATGAACAGGACAATGGATTGAGTAAAGGAGCTGCGAATGCGCATAGTCGTCGCCTATTGGTGATAGGAGTTATTATTGGGTTTTCGTCCAGCAAGATAAAAAGTGCGAGCCTAAAGCTCGCACTAGATTGAATCAATGTGGTTTATGCTTCTTTGCCATCAGGGACAAACACATAACCTAAGCCCCACACGGTTTGAATATAGCGTGGTTTGCTTGGGTCAACTTCCAGCATGCGACGTAGACGCGAGATCTGAACATCGATAGAGCGTTCCATCGCCGAGTATTCACGGCCACGAGCCATGTTCATTAACTTATCGCGAGAAAGCGGTTCGCGAGCGTTGGTTACTAGGGCTTTTAATACCGCAAACTCACCAGACGTCAGTGGCATCGCTTCATCACCACGATACATTTCACGCGTACCTAAGTTTAGGCGGAACTCACCAAACTCAACAATCGACTCTTCAGAGCTTGGCGCGCCAGGCAGTTCAATGGTTTGGCGACGCAATACCGCTTTGATGCGTGCGAGCAGTTCGCGTGGGTTAAATGGTTTTGGCAGGTAATCATCTGCGCCCACTTCTAAGCCGACGATGCGATCAATTTCATCGCCTTTTGCCGTTAGCATAAGAATAGGAAGTTCATTGTTGGCATTGCGTAGGCGACGACAAATCGATAGGCCATCTTCACCCGGCAGCATCAAATCCAGCACCATAAGGTGGAAGTTTTCACGCGTTAGCAGGCGATCCATCTGTTCGCCGTTGGCAACGCTACGTACCTGAAAACCTTGCTCAGATAGGTATCGCTCCAATAGCGCACGTAAACGGGCATCGTCATCTACGACCAGAATTTTATGAATTTCTTGCATTGAAACACCTTAATCAAAAGCAAAGCATATAAACAAAAATGTATCACTGTTTGGCCAAGCGTGCTTGCCCAAATTGTTACAATTTTAGCGTCGGCTTACGTTTTACTGAGTCAGCTCACGGTGCCGAAAAGTCAGCGGCGAGTTTTTGTTGGTTTATTGTTCATGTTTTCTCGTTAACGTAGTGAAATAATGGCGGTTTTACTTCGCTTGGTTGCATTGTTCACCGCGATTTATCGC
This sequence comes from Vibrio scophthalmi LMG 19158, assembly GCF_000222585.1. Classification (GTDB taxonomy): domain Bacteria; phylum Pseudomonadota; class Gammaproteobacteria; order Enterobacterales; family Vibrionaceae; genus Vibrio; species Vibrio scophthalmi. The sequence continues at coordinate 33,572 of NZ_AFWE01000175.1, forward strand.
TGAATTTGAAGCTCAACAACATGCTAGCTATTGCCTGTGGTAAAAAAAAAGCGACAATCAACAGATACTAATCGTGATGGATAACAATCGTGAGAACTAACCTGATCACCCGTGAAGGCTACAATCGCCTTAAAAAAGAGCTCGACTACCTCTGGCGTGAAGATCGTCCTGAAGTGACTAAAAAAGTGACTTGGGCGGCGAGCTTAGGCGATCGCAGCGAAAACGCAGACTATCAGTACAACAAAAAGCGTTTGCGTGAGATAGACCGTCGGGTGCGATTTTTACGTAAGCGTTTAGAGCAGGTCACGGTGGTCGACTACTCTCCTCAACAGGAAGGTAAAGTGTTCTTCGGCGCTTGGGTGGAGATTGAGAACGAAGCGGGAGACTGTAAAAAATTCCGCATCGTTGGGCCAGATGAAATCTATGGTGATGCGAAAGGTTATATCTCGATTGATTCACCGATGGCGCGGGCGTTATTGAAAAAAGAAATCGATGATGAATTTGTCGTGCGCACACCAGAAGGTGAAAAAGAGTGGTTTATCAATTTGATTGAATACGATACACGGGTTCAGGAATAACCATTTTACCCGGTAATAAAGCGATAATTTTACTTTGTCGTGACCCGTCAGGTGTCACATAGATTACGATTGCGTTATTACTCGGTAATCAAAGCGGTGGATTTTTTACGATTCGCCCTAATATATACTCAAACACCTTTTAAAATAGAGATTCAACGGATGAGCCAAGCTATCTGTAAATTGATTGCTCAAGAACTGAATGTTCGCCCTGAGCAAGTGACTGCCGCGGTTAACTTAATTGACGACGGCAATACGGTTCCCTTTATTGCTCGTTACCGCAAAGAAGTAACGGGTGGATTGGATGATACCCAATTACGTAATTTAGATAGCCGCTTGTCCTATCTGCGTGAGTTGGACGATCGTCGCCAGACGATTCTGAAATCGATTCAAGATCAAGGCAAACTAACGGCCGCGTTAGAGCAAGAGATTCAACAAGCGGACAGCAAAACCCGTTTGGAAGATTTATACCTGCCATACAAGCCTAAGCGCCGTACTAAAGGTCAAATTGCAATTGAAGCGGGCCTTGAGCCATTAGCGGATGCGCTTTGGAATCACCCACAAACTGAACCTGAGAGCGAAGCGGCAAAATACGTCTCTGCCGATAAAGGTATCGCGGATAATAAATCGGCACTCGACGGCGCTCGTGCGATCATCATGGAGCGCATTGCGGAAGATGCCAATTTACTGGAAAAAGTACGCAGCTACTTAACGCGCCATGCGGAATTGGTCTCGCGCGTGGTGACAGGCCAAGAGCAAGCGGGCGAGAAGTTCAAAGATTACTTTGCGCACAATGAAGCGTTGAACAAGGTGCCATCACACCGTGCACTAGCAATGCTACGTGGTCGTAATGAAGGTTTCCTGACTCTGGCAATGAATGCTGATCCGGCGCAAGAAGAAGGCGTACGCCAATCTTACTGCGAAACGTTAATTGCCGATCACTATGGCATTTCGTTGAGCCAAGCACCGGCTGATACATGGCGTAAGCAGGTGATCAGTTGGGCGTGGCGCATCAAAGTTTCGATGCACATGGAAACCGAATTGATGGGGGCGCTAAAAGAGCGTTCTGAAATCGAAGCAATTGAAGTGTTCGCCACCAACCTAAAAGATTTATTGATGGCAGCGCCTGCTGGCCCTCGCGCCACACTAGGCTTAGATCCGGGTTTACGTACTGGTTCTAAAATTGCCGTGGTTGATGCGACTGGTAAAGTGCTGACGACGGAAACCATTTACCCACATCCACCACAAAAACAGTACGACCAAGCGATGGCAGTGGTCGATAAGTTGGTGCGTAAGTTCAACGTTGACTTGATTGCGATTGGTAACGGGACTGCTTCACGTGAAACCGATAGTTTTGTTGGCGATCTGATTGCACGTGGCAATCTGAAAGTGCAAAAAATCATGGTCAGTGAAGCGGGTGCATCGGTGTATTCGGCATCTGAATTGGCAGCGAAAGAGTTCCCGAATATGGACGTGTCGCTGCGTGGTGCAGTATCGATCGCTCGTCGCTTGCAAGACCCATTGGCGGAACTGGTGAAAATCGATCCTAAATCGATCGGTGTAGGCCAGTACCAACATGATGTCAGCCAATCAATGTTGGCAAAACGTCTTGATGCTGTGGTTGAAGACTGTGTAAACGCCGTGGGTGTGGATGTGAATACTGCGTCGGCCGCTTTGTTGACACGCGTGGCAGGTCTGTCTACCACCATGGCGCAAAACATTGTTGATTACCGTGACGAGAATGGTCGCTTTGAAGCGCGCACTACGCTGAAAAAAGTGGCACGTTTGGGGCCAAAAGCATTTGAACAGTGTGCTGGTTTCCTACGTATTATGGATGGTAAAAACCCACTAGATGCGTCTTCAGTTCACCCGGAAGCCTACCCAGTGGTTAAAGCGATTGTTGAAAAGAACAGTAAAGCGGTTAAGAGCTTGATTGGTGATACAGAATTCTTACGTGGTCTGCATGCGGTTGATTACACCAATGACAGCTTTGGTTTGCCAACGGTGACCGACATCATCAAAGAGTTGGATAAGCCGGGTCGCGATCCGCGTCCTGAGTTTAAAACAGCAACCTTTGCCGAAGGCGTTGAAAAGGTATCGGATCTTGAAGTCGGCATGGTGTTGGAAGGTGTGGTTTCTAACGTAGCCAACTTTGGTGCCTTCGTCGATATCGGTGTTCACCAAGATGGTCTCGTGCATATTTCTGCATTGACCGATCGTTATGTTGCCGATCCGCGTGAAGTGGTTAAAGCGGGTGACATTGTGAAAGTGAAAGTGATGGAAGTGGATGTGCAGCGTAAGCGTATCGCCCTTTCCATGCGCCTTAACGATGAGCCGGGACAAGACAATCGCACTCAGCGTAGTTCTGAGCCGCGTAGCAATCAAAACCAAGCGCGTCCACAAGGTGGTCAACAGCGTCGTCGTGAAGAACCGGCAGGCAACAATGCTATGGGTGGCGCGTTTGCTGCTGCCTTTGCCAAAGCGAAACGCTAATTGGCTTAGCTCGCGCCTTCGCGCAGGTTAAAAATAAAAAAAAGCCCCGCTCAAATGAGTGGGGCTTTTGTCTTTTGGTATTCACTGAGTATGGATTCAATCTTTTGGATTTAGGCCGATACATATAGCGACTACAACACCGCAATGACCTCTGAAGGTGTGTTTGGTGCCACAGCATGTCCATAGTGAAACTTAATCACTACGCGCCGTTTAGCCATTCTTCCTTCGGTTATCGCTGCATCGATTACGCGCTTTGGTAAGCGAAACCGCATTGCGTAGCCTTTTCCTTGCTGTTCGCTATAGCTGGCCAAAGACAGCAGTTCAAACAACCGATCTAACGGACTGTCTGGCGGGTCATGTTGAGGGGCGAGTATCGCGTGCTCATCATCGGCGCCATAGTTCGGATGTTCAGATGGGTCCCAAGCCGCATTGCGACGTCGTTTATCATCTGAATTGATTTTGCGTTCAGCATTAGTTCTGGCTGGTGCAACCGTGGCTATAATCGGCTCGCGAATTTTATTATCACGCGCCGCTTGCTCTGTTTGCACGTTAACCGATGGGGCGATAAGTGGCACACTCACGTTGGTGGGTGACACGATCATAACCGAGACCTCCTCAGCTTCGCCCACTGACATGGCTATCGTTCTGTCAGTTGAATAAGCTATCGGCTGAGAGAGTCAAAAATTTAGCGTTTTATGCAAATAATTTGTTCGTTTGGAAGGCGATTACTTGAGCGCAAAAGGCCTCAGGCTCAGTCATGAAAGGCGCGTGAGATGACTGATTAAAGACAAAGCTTTGGCTATTGGGCATCAATTTTGTCACGTCTTCCGCCACCTTGATAGGCACCAAACCATCTAAGCGACCATACAAGCGTAGTGTCGGAACGCGAATGCTGGCGAGTTGACTACGATAGTCGATTTCAGCCAATAAATTTAAGCCGGACAGTAACGATTGTTGGTTTGGAGATGGGCGCGACAGTACCGCTTTTTTCAGCGCTTTGACATCTTGTCTTGCTGAAGGACTTCCCATGGCTTGTAGTGCCATAAAGCGCTCGATCGTCAGTTGAAAATCATCCATCAGTTGCGCGGTAAAAGCGCTGAGTACTTTCGCTTGAATGCCTCGCCACGGTTCAGAGTAATCGCCGTGTTCATCAACGCGACTAGCTTGCTTGGCTGAGAAGCAGGGGGAGCTGGCAACACTGATTAAACCTAAGGCGCGTTCTGGATGGTACAAAGCAATGTGTGAGGCCACCAAGCCGCCTAAAGACCAACCGAGCCATATTGCTTGTTTCGGCGCATCACGCAGCACTTGTGCCGTTAAATCTGCCATGGTGGAAAAGTGGCTTTGATGACTCAGGCCAAACCCGGGCAAGTCGACCACATGAACGCAGTAGTGTTGGCTTAGTGTCGCGACGGTTTGCTGCCAAACGGCCCCATTCATTCCCCAGCCATGCAGCAAAACCAGATCGGGCCCTGAGCCGTGAGTTTGCCAATGCAATGCTGGTGTGGTTGTCTCGGTATCTCGCACTTTATTCATCCTTTTGACTGCGCAGTAAGCGGCACTATCAAGTTTCTATCTAAGTGATTCCACGTGATTCATCGACGTACGTAACTTATTAGTGGAGCCTGCTTATGTTAACTCCCAACTCATGTTAATCCAATGGTGGCAGAAAAACAGACAGCATGTGCTGGCTCATTATTGCCAACACTGTTTGCTGCCGATAGAGGGGCGTGACCAGCCAGACTCTGGGTCTTGGTTATTGTGCCAAGCGTGCTTGGAAGGACTAAGCATACCGTCTCGTTGCCAGTGTTGTGGTATGACAACGCTTCATCCGCTTGCTCAATGTGGTCATTGTTTGTCGCAACCGCCACCTTGGCGGCAACTCTATTGTGTGGGTGACTACACACCGCCATTGTCCGATTATGTTCAGCAATTAAAGTTTGCTCGTCAGCTGCATTATGTTGAGGTATTGGCCGATCTGCTTGCTCTACAAGTCCAACCAAATATTCAGATGATCACTTATGTACCGTTACACTGGCATCGGCAATTGTGGCGTGGCTTTAATCAAAGTGAATTTCTAGCGCGAGCGTTGGCGCAGCGACTCGGTCTTCCTTGCCGAGCATTGTTTAAGCGTACTCGTGCTACTCGTTCGCAACGGGGGATGGATCGCCGGCAACGACAACGTAATTTACGTGGCGCATTTACGCTGACGAAAAGTGTTACTGAACTTCAATCCGTCGCGATTGTTGATGATGTAGTGACGACAGGGAGTACTGTGCAGCAATTATGCAAATTACTACTTGATGCTGGAGTTAAAAGTGTTGATATTTACTGTATCTGCCGTACTCCTGAATGATTCGGTTATAGCTCAGCACGATCAATTATGCGTAAAAGGCTAGATCTCAGAATTTTCAGGAGTAGAATGGTGAACAAATAGCCTACAAAATTACTCAGGTATTCGTCGTGTCAAATACAATTACTATTACTGAAAGCGCTCAAGAACACTTTGCCAAGTTGCTTGCACAGCAGCCTGAAGGCACTAACATTCGTGTGTTCGTGGTAAATCCAGGAACTCAAAATGCTGAGTGTGGTGTCTCTTACTGTCCGCCAGAAGCCGTAGAAGCTACTGATACTGAACTGACATTCCCAATGCTATCTGCCTATGTAGATGAGCTAAGCCTGCCATTCTTAGACGATGCAGAAATTGATTATGTCACTGACAAGATGGGTTCACAGCTAACTCTAAAAGCACCGAACGCGAAAATGCGTAAAGTGGCTGACGATGCACCACTGGTTGAGCGTGTTGAATACGCGATTCAAACCCAAGTGAACCCTCAACTAGCGGGCCACGGTGGTCACGTAAACTTAGTTGAAATCACAGAAGAAGGCATTGCGATTGTTGCTTTCGGTGGTGGTTGTAACGGTTGTTCAATGGTTGATGTAACCTTAAAAGATGGCATTGAAAAAGAGCTACTACAACAGTTCGAAGGTGAACTGACTGCAGTACGCGATGCGACTGAGCATGACCGTGGTGAGCACTCATATTACTAATGAGTCACTACCAATCCTCGTTAAACGAGGATGAAACAATGTGCAAATGGAGCTCTTAGGGCTCCATTTTTGTATCTAGTATTTGTTGCGTGTTTTGGCTCTCCAAATGATGGAATCTCACCATGGCTGGGGGAGATATGTGGCGACTGGTACGGATTTATACAAATTAGATGGCCGAGAAACTGGTCTAACGTATTGTCTTCTCATATATTAAGAATCTATTGCTTAGAGAAGGAGAAACATTGTGGCCAAACGGACACCACCAGAAATTCTGGCTAAGCAGACCGTCGCACAATCACGACTGTTTTCGATTGAAGCGCTTGAGCTACGTTTTAGTAACGGTGAAGAGCGCACTTATGAGCGCATGCGCCCAAGTGGCCGCCATGCGGTGATGATTGTGCCTGTGACAGAGCAGGGTGATCTCTTGTTGGTGCGCGAATACGCTGCCGGTACTGAGCGCTATGAATTAGGTTTTCCGAAAGGATTGATCGATCCCGGTGAAAGCGCTATTGAAGCGGCGAATCGCGAATTAAAAGAAGAGATTGGTTTTGGTGCTGAGCAACTGGTGCCATTAAAAGAAGTGGTGCTCGCGCCATCGTATTTCTCGAGCAAGATGACGCTATTTATTGGCCAAAATCTCTACGCCGAACAATTGGTGGGTGATGAGCCAGAGCCACTTGAAGTTGTACGCTGGCCATTGGCTCAAGCTGAAGAGTTGCTAACACATCTCGACTTTAGCGAAGCGCGCAGTATTACTGCATTGATGCTCGCTCTACGATATTTAAAATCATAATACGTGCATAGCCCAAGGAACTATTATGCCGATAAGCCCAGATCTTTCTCATCACCTCCCAGCCGTCATTGATATTGCGCGTACTGCAGGTCAGTTGATCTTAGATATCTATCAGACTAAGCAGTATGAAGCGTACACCAAGAGTGACTCGACACCTGTTACCAGTGCTGATCTTGCCGCGCACAAGTTTATTGTTGAGAAGTTGTCTGAGTTGACACCAGACATTCCCGTGCTGTCGGAAGAGGCGGCGGATATTAGCTTAGAACAACGCTCGCAATGGAATCGTTACTGGCTGGTGGATCCGCTCGATGGTACACAAGAGTTTATTGCGCGTAGTGGCGATTTCGCCACCATCATTGCGTTGATTGAAAATAATAAACCAATCATGGGCGTGGTGTATGGGCCTGTTTCGGGCGTGACTTACTATGCCTACCAAGGCAAAGGTGCGTGGAAAATTCCGGATATGAGTGAGAGCGTCCGCATTACCACTCATAAACATCAAGGGCCACAGCAACCTATCGCGATAGCGATCAGTCGCCGCCAAGATATCAATCGTATTACCGATCGCATGAGTAGCGCGTGGAACTACGATTTGGTGCCGTTGGGCTCGGCCGCATTGAAAGCCTGCTTGGTTGCTGAAGGCGCGGTTGATTGTTACTTACGTCTAGGTCCTACCGGTGAGTGGGATACTGCTGCGACGCAATGTATCGTTGAAGAAGCGGGCGGTCGTATTTTAAGTACCTTGCTTGAACCGCTCTCTTACAATGAGCGCGATACATTAGAAAACCCCAACTTTATTGTACTGGGCGATGAACAGCTGCCATGGCACGATATTTTATTGGTCAAAGACTGAGTCGTCGTTTATCGCTTTCATTTAATACCTATGTTTAGTAACTATACTTAGTAATTATGCTCAGTAACTATGTTCAATAAGCTCGCTGCGGCGAGCTTTTTTATGCGCTAATCTCCCCATCAACACTGCTACAAAAGTCCTATCCCACCATGCTTAACTTGATATTTTTAGCCAGAAAAACCGTCAAAATCATAATATTGACGAGCGTTGACGACGCCAAAATGGCGATCTTATTCACGTTTTTGTTGAGAGAATTTAACGAGAAGCCGTTTTGATTAAGTAAAAATGGCGTAATTCACGCGTTAAGTTATTGATTGATGTATCAGTGGGAGTGATGTGGATCGCAGAAATATCGTCAAAAGATTTTTAATGATTTTGACGTTGCTTTTAAGTTGTTGAAAGTAAAGTTTTTATATTTTTGTCTAACTGGCCAATTTGAACTGGATCACCAAATTTCGTCGATTAATTTTACGGCGAAAAATAACTCCCTATATTTTGACGTCATTGGATTTACTTTTTTTGGTAAGTGCAGCTGTTTTAGCTGTTTGTTTAGGTAAGTGTTTACAGGGTGAGTAAGATGTTGAAACCAACTTTGATCGCAGTTTCAGTGTTAGCAACTTTGGCCGGTTGTTCTTCACTGCAAAACCCACAACAAGTGGTAGATTCACTAGCAGATAACTTAGATATCAATTATCAAGTGTTGACCAATCACGGTGCTAACGATGGTTTAGCTTGTGATGCTCTTGGCGCAGAATGGGCATCATGTAATAAAGTGATGATGACCTTAGAAAACCAAGGTGAAGCGGTTAACGCAAAAGATTGGACGATTTATTTCCACAGTATTCGTTTGATTTTGGACGTGGATAGCGATCAGTTCAAAGTTACTCGAGTTACGGGTGATCTGCACAAGCTTGAGCCAACCGATAAGTTCGACGGTTTCGCCGCTGGTGAAAAAGTTGAATTGGGTTTGATTGGTGAGTACTGGCAATTATTTGCGACCGACTTTATGCCGGGCGCGTTTGTCACTGCACCTGATGCTGAGCCAAAGATGATTGCATCGCTGAATACAGAAGATGTCTCTAGCTTTGTTTCTGGCCTTGAAGGTGACAACCTAAAACGTACACCAGATGACAATAACGTTTTTGCTAATGCTGTGACGCGCTTTGAGAAGAACGCTGATCTTGCTCAGCAAGACGTATCAACCACATTGCTGCCAACACCGCTACATGTTGAAGCGGGCACAGGTTCAGTCAGTGTTGCGAAAGGCATTGCACTACCAAGTGCGTTGTTCAGCGCTGAGCAATTTAAAGCATTACAAGCACGCGGTGCACTATTAGATATCAACCTTGCAGGTGAGCTTGCGGTTGAGACCCAGATTGTTCCGAGTGAATTCCCAGAGAACCTAGCGAAAGCGGGTGCTTACGAGTTAGTGATTGGCGAGCAGGGCATTAAGATTGTTGCTTTTGACCAAGCAGGTCTGTTCTACGGCGTACAATCAATCTTTGGCCTTGTTGGCGAAGAGGCGACACTACCAGAAATCCGCATCATTGATGCGCCACGCTTTGATTACCGTGGTGTGATGGTGGATGTGGCGCGTAACTTCCACAGTAAAGATGCCATTCTAGCCACGCTAGACCAAATGGCGGCTTACAAGATGAACAAGCTGCACCTTCACTTAACGGATGATGAAGGTTGGCGTTTAGAAATTCCAGGCCTTCCTGAGTTAACTGATATCGGCGGCCAGCGTTGCTTTGACCTTGATGAGCAACAATGTCTGTTACCACAGTTAGGCTCTGGTCCTACTTCGGATAACTTTGGCTCAGGCTACTTTAGCAAAGCCGATTACGTTGAAATCCTGAAGTACGCGAAAGCTCGTAATATTGAAGTGATTCCTGAAATTGATATGCCAGCGCACGCGCGTTCTGCGGTTGTATCAATGGAAGCGCGTTACGATCGCCTGATGGCTGCTGGCCAAACAGAACAAGCGAACGAATACCGTTTGATGGACCCGCAAGATAGCTCGAACGTCACCACGGTTCAGTTCTACGATAAGCACAGCTTTATCAACCCGTGTCTTGATTCTTCAACGCGTTTTGTCGACAAAGTGATCTCTGAAGTTGCGGCGATGCACACCGAGGCTGGTGCGCCTCTAACCACATGGCACTTTGGTGGTGATGAAGCGAAGAACATCAAGTTAGGCGCAGGCTTCCAAGATGTAAATGCACAAGATAAAGTAAACTGGAAAGGCACGATTGACCTGTCTCAACAAGACAAGCCATTCGCCAAATCGCCACAATGTAAGACCCTAATTGAAAACGGTACAGTGAGCGATTACGGCCATCTACCAAGTTACTTTGCGGAAGAAGTGTCGAAGATTGTTGCCGAGAAAGGCATTCCGAACTTCCAAGCTTGGCAAGATGGTTTGAAATACAGTGAAGGTGGCGAGAAAGCCTTCGCAACCGAAAATACCCGCGTAAACTTCTGGGATGTTCTTTACTGGGGCGGTACGTCTTCAGTGTATGAATGGTCTGAAAAAGGCTACGACGTAATTGTTTCTAACCCAGACTACGTTTACATGGATATGCCATACGAAGCGGATCCTCAAGAGCGCGGTTATTACTGGGCCACACGTGCAACCGATACTCGTAAGATGTTTGGCTTTGCACCGGAAAACATGCCACAAAACGCGGAAACCTCTTTAGACCGTGATGGCAATGGTTTCACTGGTAAAGGCACCATTGAAGCGAAACCGTTCTACGGTCTATCAGCGCAACTTTGGTCTGAAACTGTGCGTACTGATGAGCAATACGAATACATGGTCTTCCCTCGCGTACTTGCAGCCGCTGAGCGTGCTTGGCATGAAGCTGAGTGGGAAAACGACTACCAAGTGGGCGTTGAATACTCGCAAAACACCAACCTAGTCGACAAAGAAGCACGTAATCAAGATTACAACCGCTTTGCGAACGTATTAGGCCAACGTGAACTGGCGAAACTGGAAAAAGCGGGCATTGATTACCGTCTACCAGTACCGGGTGCGAAAATTGAAAACGGCAAGTTGGCGATGAACAGTCCGTTCCCTGGTATTGAGCTGCAATACTCAATCGATGGTGACAACTGGTTAACTTACGCAGACAGTCAACGTCCTGCAGTAACAGGTGAAGTCTTCATTCGTTCTGTTTCAGCCACCGGTGAGAAAGCAAGCCGCGTGACATCAGTGAAGTAATCACTGAACAAGCAAATTTATGTTGTTGGTAAGCCAAGGCCCTGCTTAATGCAGGGCCTTTTTTTATGTGTGAAACAATGCGGACTGAGCCAGTTGTGCAGAATGATGGTGCGCGGTTCGGTTTGAGGTTCCATTAATGTCATTCCCTACAGTGAGGAACGAATGTGATAGGGAATCTGTTTAGGCTGTACAGGTGGTCAAGTTCGGCTAAATGGCGATTGGAAATTAAAAAGTGCCTCTACTCTCTGCATCTTGCATACACGTAGGCGTATCTTGGTTATCAATGTCATTCCCTACAGTGAGGAACGAACGTGATAGGGAATCTGTTTAGCTGTATCGGGGGCTGAATTAAGCCTGAGATTCCCTATCACGCGGTAGGGAATGACAAAATGTTTGCTTTAGCGTTTTAGCTATACTCTAAGCTTTGGCGTAAATGTCGCGCTCACCTAGCCAACGTTCGATGATCGCGCTGGCATTGTGTGGGTATTGGTCGTGAATATGACGTGCAATGCGCTGAACTTCGAGGATTAAGCGTTGATCACGCACTAAATCAGCGATCTTAAAGTCGGCCATACCAGTCTGTTTGGTGCCAAGCAGCTCGCCCGGACCTCGAATTTCCAAATCACGCTGTGCAATCACAAAGCCATCGTTACTTTCTCGCAGCACGCCTAAGCGCTTCTGAGCGGTTTTTGATAGTGGGGAGTGATACAGCAATACACAATGGCTTGCGACGGTTCCTCGGCCTACACGGCCGCGTAACTGGTGTAATTGTGCCAGACCTAAGCGCTCTGGGTTTTCAATGATCATCAAACTGGCGTTTGGCACGTCCACACCGACTTCAATCACGGTGGTGGCAACCAGAAGGTGCAACTCGTTATCTTTGAACGCCTTCATTACAGCCTGTTTCTCTGCTGGCTTCATGCGGCCATGCACCAAACCAATTTTGACATCAGGTAGGATACGTTGCAGCTCTTCGGCGGTATCCGCTGCCGCTTGTGCTTCGAGTACTTCTGACTCATCAATCAAGGTACATACCCAATAAGCTTGTTTACCTTCGTTTAAGCAGGCATTACGTACGCGTTCGATGATGTCATCACGTTTGGTATCAGGGATCACGACAGTTTGAATTGGGGTTCTGCCCGGTGGTAGTTCATCAATCACCGAGGTTTCTAGATCAGCATAGGCAGTCATCGCTAAAGTACGCGGAATTGGTGTCGCGGTCATGATCAACTGATGCGGGAAACTGCCTTGCTTTTCGCCTTTGGCGCGCAGCTCCAAACGCTGGTGGACACCAAAACGGTGCTGTTCATCAATAATAACTAAAGCCAGATTATGGAAAGCGACATGCTCTTGGAACAGAGCATGAGTACCAACCACCATTTGTGCCTCTCCACTGGCGATCGTAGCCAGTTGCGCCTCTTTGGCTTTGCCTTTGAGTTTACCAGCCAGCCAACCGACCTTGATGCCCATTGAGTCGAACCATTGAGCAAAGTTGATCGCGTGTTGTTCGGCCAGTAGTTCAGTCGGAGCCATCAACGCCACTTGGTAGCCGTGTTCTATCGCACGCACCGCCGCTAATGCTGCGACTAAGGTTTTACCTGAGCCAACATCGCCTTGCACTAGGCGCATCATAGGATGTGGCTTTGCCAGATCTTGTTCAATTTCAGCCACCACTCGCGCTTGCGCATTGGTGGGCGAGAAGGGCAGTTGCGCTAACAATTGCTGTTTAAGTTGATTGACCGCAGGCAGCGCGAGCGCCACATCTTGTTGGCCTTTGCTACGCACGGCGAGCATCGAGAGATTTTGAGCCAGCAGCTCTTCCATGATCAAACGAATCTGCGCGGGATGTTTGCCTTCATCAAACTGCACCAAGTCGATATCTGGTGTTGGACGATGAATGGTATGCAATGCGTGAGCAAGAGTGATTTGCTGTGGGTAGAGCCCATTGGGCAGTAGTTCTTGCACCGCGGCTTTGTCTAATAAAGCGAGCGCTTGATCGGTTAAGTTCCGCAAGGTCAGTTGGCGTAGACCATCAGTGGTTGGATAGACGGGCGTTAAGCTTTGTTCGGTTTCTGCTGGCTGGTTGGGCGCGTAGAACTTGTAGTCGGGATGGATAATTTCCAAACCGTAGTTACCGCGTTTGATTTCGCCATAGGCGTGGACAATTTTGCCTTCCGTAAAATTGTTTTTCATGCCGGCGGTAAAGTTAAAAAACTTCAGTGCAACCGTGCCATTGCCATCACTGATTTTCACCGTCAGCATTTTGCGTTTACCAAACAGGGTATCAGCGCTCATCACTTTACCTTGCACCGCTGCCCATAGGCCGGCATGCAGTTTGATCATTGGGTAAACGCGAGTGCGATCTTCGTAACGCAGTGGTAGGTGAAACAGCAGATCTTGCACGCTGTTGAGGCCAACTTTTTCGAGCTTCTCGGCCACCTTGGCGCCAACACCCGTCAGGGAAGTAAGAGGAACAGCAGAAAGAAGTTGCGACATAACACAGGCTCGTTAACGAAGATAAAGCTAGTTAACCATTTGGCTGTGTTTTTGTACAGGGGAAAGTGAGTGCGCAAAAGCAGAGCTGAGAAGCGAGAGAAAAGCTAAGAGTTGAGAATTGAGAGAAGGGCTAAGAGTTGAGAAGCGGGAGAAAGGTAAAGAATCGAGAGGCGAGAAGGGGCTAGAAATTCCCAATTCTCGTAACGAAATGCTATCGCTTCTAAATCTATTTCTCGAATCGAAGCGCTCTCAATTCTCGCTCTTTCTCGATTCAGGCTTTTTCTCGCCTCTCGATTCTAGCTTCTATTTCTTCTGCATCTCTGCCCACCAATCGTCATCGGCGACGATTTGGCCTTCGTCATCCAATGGTGGGTAAGGCATCTTTTTACGCTTAGCGACTTTGGCTAGAACGGGGTGGCCGCGTTCAAACAGAATGCGATTGATCACTTCTTCAGACAGCGGGCTGGTTTCGCGATCGTACATACCGGCCGCTTCACGTTGGCGCTGCGCTTCGTACATGATCACCGCACTGGCAACGGAAACGTTGAGCGATTGCACCATGCCCATCATCGGGATGATGATGTCTTGATCTGCTAACGCTTTCGCACGAGCAGATGCGCCGACTTTCTCGCTACCAAGAATAATGGCGGTTGGCTTGGTGTAATCAATCTGGCGAAAATCGACAGCCGTGTCCGACAAGTTGGTCACCAAAATCTGCATGCCTTGGGCTTTTAGCTCGCCAATAGCATCATCGATGGAGCTGTGCGTATCCACTTCGACCCAATTGCGCGCGCCAGCGGAGGTGTGCGTGAGGGTGCGCATTTTAGCTGGCCATACCGCATGGATTTTATGGATGCCTGTTGCGTCGGCGGTACGAATTACCGCAGAAACGTTATTTGGCTTATGCACTTCTTCTAAGCAGAAAGTTAGGTCGGTTTGGCGTGCTTTGAGCACTTGTTGGATACGGTTATATCGTTCTAAATTCATAATCTACGCACTAAAAATAAAAGCCCTTGAAATGGGGTAATTTCAAGGGCCAGTAAAGATATTAAATCAGTTCTTACGACGGCGAACTTTGAGAGTGTACGGCATCGATTTAATCCGGCGCATAATGCCAGCCAAATGAACACGGTCTTTGGTGGTGAGTAGTACCGTAACGGTATACAAACGTCCATCACGCTCTTCTGTAGAAAGGCCGTGAATATTAGAACCGGTTTTTGAGATCACGTTGGTTAGCTCAGCCAAAGCGCCTTGACGGTTTTGTACGTCAACACGAAGTTCGGTGCTGAACTCTTGATCATAATCGTCAGACCATTCAACCGCCATGTACTTATCTGGTTCACGTTGGTAACCACGTACATTTGGACAAGTCTCGCGGTGCACCACTAGGCCACGGCCTGGCGATACGTGAGCGATGATGTGGTCATCTGGAATTGGGTGACAACAGTTAGCGAAGGTGAGCAAAATGCCTTCTGAACCACGAATTGGCATTTTCTTCTTCGGTGTATCGCTGGTGGATTCGACTTCAGTCAGTTCGTCTGCATCGCCCAATAGGCGGCGAGCAACGACGATACTCATCAATTCACCCAAACCAATATCGGCCAGCAGATCTTGCACCGTATTGATCTTCAGCTCTTTCAGTACATGGTTGATATTTTCATCGCTGATGTCTGAGAGCGATAGTTCACCCAAAGCATGATTGAGCAAGCGACGACCGAGAGTGATCGACTCTTCACGACGCATGGTTTTCAGCACTTGACGGATCTTAGTACGCGCACGTGAGGTGACGACATAGTTCAACCAAGCGGCATTCGGGCGTGCGCCAGGGGCGGAAATAATCTCAATCGTTTGGCCGTTTTTCAGCGATTTGCTTAGTGGGTATGGATTGCGATCAACACGCGCACCCACACAGGTATTACCGACATCGGTATGCACCGCATAAGCAAAATCGACCGCGGTTGCGCCGACAGGCAATTCAACAATACGACCTTTTGGTGTGAAGACGTAAATCTCATCTGGGAATAGATCGGATTTTACGTTTTCAATAAATTCAAATGAGTTGCCAGCACTTTGCTGTAGCTCAAGTAGGCTTTGCATCCAGCGCTGAGCTTTGACTTGCGCTGTGGTGCCCGTGCGATCGCCATTGCCTTTATAAGACCAGTGCGCCGCAACACCTTTATCCGCCATTTGATCCATATCTTCAGTACGGATCTGCACTTCAACCGGTACGCCGTGAGGGCCGACCATTGAAGTATGAATAGATTGGTAGCCGTTGGCTTTTGGTACCGCGATGTAATCTTTAACACGTCCCGGACGTGGCTTGTAGAGGCTATGGACTTGGCCAAGTACGCGATAACAAGTATCGGCAGCATCAACAATCACACGGAAAGCGTAGATATCCATGATGGTATGGAATCGCTGGTCCTTGGTTTTCATCTTGTTGTAGATGGAAAACAAGTTTTTTTCGCGGCCGACAACACGTGCAGTCAGGCCTACTTCTTCAAGGCGGCCTTCAATCTCGCTATGAATACGCTGGATCATCTCTTTACGATTACCGCGCGCCGATTTGACCACTTCTTTTAAAACACGATAACGATTTGGGTAGAGCGCTTCAAAGCCAAGCTCTTCCAATTCGGTTTTAATGTTGTGGATACCAAGGCGGTGGGCAAGAGGAGAGTAGATCTCAAGGGTTTCACGAGCGATGCGACGTTTTTTATCCGGGCGGAGAGCACCGAGCGTACGCATGTTGTGGGTTCGGTCAGCGAGTTTGATCAGAATAACGCGAATGTCTTGCACCATGGCAAGGACCATTTTGCGAAAGTTTTCTGCTTGCGCTTCTTTGCGATCACGAAATTTAAGCTTATCCAGCTTAGAAACACCATCCACAAGTTCGGCAACGGTTGTGCCAAATTTTTCTTCTAGATCTTCTTTGGTGACATCACAATCTTCGATGACATCGTGAAGTAGAGCCGCTTGGAGCGTTTCAATATCAAGGCGCATTTCGGCCAAGATGCGAGAAACCGCAACAGGGTGGATGATATAAGGCTCGCCGCTAGAGCGAGTTTGCCCTTCATGGGCATCTTTCGCTACCACATAAGATTGACGCAGAGCCTCAATTTGAGGCTCTGTTAGATATTCTTGGGCAACGTCTTTGAGGCTATCGAATAGATACAAACTTTAGGCCTAGGAAAGAGTTGTAGAGAAAGTCAGATTAGCGAGTGTGAGCGATGCTGCTTACTGCTGCTAGTTCTGCTGCTTCTTGCTCTTGTTGCTCTTGACGCTCGCGTGCATCAAGGATGTCTTTAGTGATAAGACCTTCTTCGATTTCGCGTAGAGCGATAACCGTCGGTTTATCGTTCTCTTCTGGCACTAGTGAATCTTTCATGCCAGTTTGCATTTGACGAGCGCGGCGAGCCGCAATCAGTACTAGGTCGAAACGGTTGCCAACTTTTTCAACAGCGTCTTGAACAGTTACGCGTGCCATGAGGACTCCAAATAGTTAACTAAAATTTTGAATGACGAGAAATTATACAGGCTTACGCGACTATATTCTAGCCACAGCGCTGTCTCATCTGTGAATGGCTTTTGGGAGACCCTTACTCAGCCAGTAAAGCGTCAAGCATGCCTTTATATTTAGCAGCTTGCTTATCTTGCTTCAATCTTTCTGCACGGATGATAGCTTTAAAGTCCATCAATGCAGTATCAAAGTCATCATTCACAATAACGTAGTCGTACTCGTTATAGTGAGAAATTTCTGCTTTTGCTTCTGCCATGCGTTTTGCAATCACGGCTTCGCTATCTTGGCCGCGTGCGTTTAGGCGGCGCTCTAACTCACCATTTGATGGCGGTAGAATGAAGATGCTTTGCGCTAGTGGCATTTGCTCACGGATTTGACGAGCGCCTTGCCAGTCAATATCAAGGAATACGTCGATGCCTTTTTCAAGGTTTTCTTCGATCCATACACGAGAAGTGCCGTAGTAGTTACCGAATACTTCGGCATACTCAAGAAATTCTGATTTTTCAATCAACTCTTCAAAATGTTCTTTTTGCACAAAGTGATAGTGCACGCCATCTTGCTCACCTGGGCGCATACCGCGCGTCGTGTGAGATACAGATACTTTCATCGCGTATGTTGGATTGGTTTCCAGCATCGCTGAGATCAAGCTAGATTTACCAGCGCCGCTCGGTGCCGAGACGATATATAGAGTACCTTTGCCCATATGTAACGTTCCACATTTGGTTGGATGGTGCCGAAAGAAGAGTCGACTGTTTAAAGATAGCACTGACCAAGAAGAATCACGTAAATAGTGAAAATGAGGTCAGAAAAATGGAGGCGAAGAGTAGCACGATCACAAGGATCATAACAAGGAAAAGAAATGGCTTCACCGGTTAAAGCCATGCAAAAATGGCCAGAAGAAGGATCTTCGCTTGATGGCCATCATTGGTGGCTAGGTAAAAGGAGTGCGTGGCGAATTGATATGTGTGTGGTTGATTAAAAATAGTGTATGTAATGAAACAATCAAAGCAATCGTTTGCATTATTTCGCAATCACAAGTTAAAAAGCGTTGAACTTTTACTCTAAACCCTTACAATCCGCGCAAACGATTACGTGCTGTATATGTCTAGTGAATTGGACTGGACGTCTCTACCATCGAGCCTATCTCGGTGACTACAGTAAGTTGGCTTATTTTAGGCGAACTTTCTCTATATCAGCATGTGTACCCATCTTCTATTTAATTAAGTTGTAAGGTTACATTGTGAGTGTCGAATCTACCCTCAAAGCCCTGAAATCTTCTGGCATTCTAGAGTCGATCTTTAAGATCTCAGAACGAAAAACCACGGTTAGCACCGAGCTGTACGCTGGCTTTATTACCTTCTTGGCGATGAGCTACATTCTCGCGGTCAACCCAGCGATTTTGGGAGGTATTCCGGGGATGGATAAAGGCGCGGTGTTTACGGCGACGGCAATCTCAGCGGCGATTGCGACCTTGATTATGGGTATTTGGGGTAACTACCCAGTGATGCTGGCACCGGGCATGAGTATGAATGGCTTTTTCAAAGGCATGTTGCTCAGCGGTTCAGTGGCTGTGGTATGGCACGAAGCACTATTCGGTATTTTCCTCTCTGGTGTGCTGTACCTGATTTTGTCGATGACCAATATTCGTAAGGCGATGATTGAATCATTGCCTGAAGATCTGAAACTGTCGATCACGGTATCCTTGGGTCTGTTTATTGCGTTTTTGGGTTTGAAAAATGCAGGCATCATCGTTTCTAACCCAATCATTCTGGTCAGCATGGGTGATATCGCTAATCCGCAGGTATTGATTGCCTACATCAGTATCTTTATCGCCCTCGGTTGTATGGTGCGTGATATTAAGTTAGCGACCTTTATCTCTTTTGTATCAGCCATCGTATTAACGGTCATCGCGGATGTCATGCTAGGCACCAACTACGCGCCAATTCCGGATCAAATCGTGTCAATGCCGCCGAGCATGGACAGCACTTTCGGTGCGATTTTCGATTTATCGGGTATTACCATGGATAAGTGGTTTGATTTACTGTTTATCGTGGTGATCTTCCTAATTGTCGATTTCTTTGATGGCCTTAGCACCATCATTGGCGTAGGCCGTGATGCCGGTATTATTGATGAAGATGGCAAAGTGCCAAACGCTCGTTCTGCGCTGGTTGCCGATGCGGGCGGTACCGTAATTGGCTCTATTCTTGGCACGACCTCTATCACGGCATTCTCTGAGTCAGGTATTGCTTCTTCGCAAGGCGCGAAGACCGGTTTAGCTGCAGTATTGGTGGCGGGCATGTTCATGCTGTCGCTATTCCTTTACCCGCTGTTCTCGATCTTCTCTGCAGCGATGGTGGCCCCTGCGATGGTTGTGGTTGGGATCTACATGATTGGTCGTTTAGGCCAAATCAACTGGGATCAGAAAGAGTCACGCATTTCAGCTTTCTTTACCATCATGTTTACCGTGTTGAGTTTCTCGCCAGCGAACGGGATGGCGATGGGCTTTATTAGCTACTGTTTCGCCATGGTTGTGGCTGGCCGAGCGAAAGAAGTACACCCAGCAATTTATGTGTTGTCGTTGGTGTTCCTTGCGTACTTAGTGTTGTTGTAACCCGAACAGCCGCTATTGGTATTAAAACTGCAAAATAAATGGCCTTGCGCTTTGCAAGGCCATCCCTCTTTCATAAAGCCGTGATAAAATTAACCATTAGATGTTAATTATTGATGAGCTTGAACCATGCCTTCTAATCTTCCTAAGTCGTTCAGTCGACCGTTTTTAAAAGTATTCCATATTTTGGAAGCGATACTCTTGGTCGCGATTACGCTAGCCACCTTATTCGCGATGGTGGAAGAGTTTGTGCATGTTTTTGTCGAAAGACGCGTGCAGTTAACCGATATCTTGTTGATGTTTATCTATCTTGAAGTCTTGGCGATGGTGCAGCAGTTTGTGATGAACGGTAAGATCCCGGTGCGCTACCCAATCTATATCGCCATGATGGCGATTGCTCGTTATATCACTCTGGGGATGAAAGAGCTCGATGCCACCTTGATTGTATGGCTATCACTGGCAGCCTTTATTCTTGCCGCCGCGACCTTATTGATCCGTGTTGGTCACCACTATTGGCCATACATCGACGGACGTACCACCGAAAAAGACGAATAGTCGAACATGGTCGCTTAGAGCCTCGCAATTGCGGGGCTTTTTAGTGAGTGAGTTAGAGTTATTGATGAATTAATCAGAATAGTTGCGGTAACGCAGACACTAAGCGATGACGTCATCGAATTTTTGGTTCAAACTAATCACTCACATTTAATTTTGTTACCCGCACGCATTTGCAGATAAGACGGGTATATCGTTGATACGCATTTAAAACACAACGTGAGTCGTCTGTACTCTAGATAGTCAGTGTTAGGAGCGTTAAAGCTCGCTTTTGAGGTAGTTATGCAAGGTATTCTTTCCATCCAGTCTCATGTTGTTTATGGCTGTGCCGGCAACAGTTCAGCGGTATTCCCACTGCAACGTTTGGGGCATATCGTGTGGCCGATTCACACCGTGCAATTCTCTAACCATACCCAATACACCCAAGGTTGGACGGGTAAGGTGATGCAGCAAGGTGATATCACGGCATTGGCCGATGGTTTAATCAATATCGATGCCGCGCGTAAAGTAAAAGCAGTGATCTCTGGTTACATGGGCAGCGGCGTGCAAGCCGATGAAATTTT
Organism: Vibrio scophthalmi LMG 19158; assembly: GCF_000222585.1. Classification (GTDB taxonomy): domain Bacteria; phylum Pseudomonadota; class Gammaproteobacteria; order Enterobacterales; family Vibrionaceae; genus Vibrio; species Vibrio scophthalmi. Next base: position 54,296 of record NZ_AFWE01000175.1, read on the forward strand.
GGCAACCGTTGAGCGCGTTAAGCAGCACAACCCACAAGCGCTTTACGTGTGCGATCCTGTGATGGGTGATCCGGAGAAAGGTTGTATTGTCAGCCCTGAAGTGACTGAAGCCTTATGTGAACGAGTCATGAAAAAAGCTGACATCATTGTGCCAAACCAATTTGAATTAGCGCGTTTTACCGGCATTGAAATTCATGATTTGGACAGTGCGATTGAAGCGTGTCAGCTTGCGCTAACCATGGGGCCAAAGATTGTCTTGGTTAAACATCTACACTGCGCTTCTAAACAAGATTTCACCATGCTGATGGCGTGTGATGAAGGACTCTTCTTGGTTACACGTCCACTATTGGATTTTGTGCGCCAGCCTGTGGGCGTGGGTGATTTGATTACTTCTATCTTTACCGGTCACTATCTGAACAACAATGATCCAATCTTATCGTTTGAGCTGTGCAATACAGCTGTGTACAGCGTGCTAAAAGAGACTGCAGAACGTAATGAGTGGGAATTGCAGATTGTTCCTGTGCAAGATGCGGTTGCCAGCACTGACGAACCGGCGTTTAAAGCACAAAAGATTGAGCGTTAGATTCTAGCGTGCCTAAAATTAAAAAGCCCTGCACCGTTGCTTAAAACAGTTCAGGGCTTTTTGTTCTCTGGAATATCGTAATACGATTACTCGATATTCTGGATCTGTTCGCGCATCTGTTCGATTAGAACTTTTAGTTCAACACCTGATGCGGTGATATCAGTGCTGATTGATTTTGACGCTAGCGTGTTTGATTCACGGTTGAACTCTTGCATCATGAAGTCCAGTTTACGGCCACAAGCGCCGCCTTTCTTCATTACAGCCAAAGTCTCTTTTACGTGAGAATCTAGGCGATCCAACTCTTCCGCCACATCTGATTTTTGCGCCAGTAAGATCAGCTCTTGTTCAACGCGTGAGCCATCAAGATCAACTTTCGCATCTTCAAATTTACCCAGTAGGCGCTCACGTTGCCACACAAGAATTTCAGGCATGCGCGCACGTACTTTCACTACTTCATCAGTGATGGCGGTTAAACGCTGCTCGATCAGCGCTTTCATGTTGTCGCCTTCACGGCCACGCGCTTCGATAAACTCGTTGATGGCATCATCAAAGCCAGCAAGAAGGTCTTTGTTTACGCTGTCCATGTCTTGCTCTGGGGTTTCCATTACACCAGACCACTGCATGACTTGGAATGGGTTAATACGGCTGTCATCACCGGTTAATGCCATCACTTGCTTTGCTGCATTGATTACTTGTTTGGCTAGCGTTTCGTTGATGGTCAGATCGCCTTGCGCTGCAGGGTTTGCTTCAAAACGTAGGTGACACTCTACTTTACCGCGCGCTAGACGTTTGCGAAAACGGTCGCGTAGAATTGGCTCAAGGCCACGGAACTGTTCTGGTAGGCGGAAGTAGGTTTCAAGGTAGCGTTGGTTTACGCTGCGAATTTCCCATACTGCGGTGCCCCAGTCGCCTTTCACTTCTTTACGGGCATAAGCTGTCATGCTGTAGATCATCGAATTTTCCTGTCTTATATATGCTGAAAATTAACCCTGAGATAGTAGCACAGTTGGCGTAGCAATCTTGCGGTCTATTATTGCTTTATGAGGATGAGAGGGATTTGAGCATGTAGCTTTACTCGCCAGTCCCACTCTTTTCCGCTATAATCTTGCCCCAACCAAACGTTTCCCCTGCTTATTAAGGTACATGCCCATGCGTCCAAATGACCGCAAGGCGGATCAAATTCGCCCAATCAAAATTACTCGTAACTATACTGCGTATGCAGAAGGCTCTGTACTCGTAGAGTTCGGTAACACCAAGGTTCTTTGTAACGCTTCTATTGAAGAAAACGTACCGCATTGGATGAAAGGCAAGGGTAAAGGCTGGGTAACGGCTGAATATGGCATGCTGCCACGTGCAACGCATACGCGTAACCGTCGTGAAGCGGCAAGCGGTAAACAGGGCGGCCGTACCATGGAAATTCAACGCCTGATCGCGCGCAGCTTGCGTGCTGTGGTTGACCTAAAAGCGATGGGCGAGTTTATGATCACAGTTGACTGTGATGTTATCCAAGCAGATGGCGGTACACGTACTGCGTCTATCTCTGGTGCAAGTGTTGCGCTAGCAGATGCATTCCAACACCTGATTGAAAAAGGCAAGTTGAAGAAAAACCCAATGAAAGGCCATGTTGCGGCGGTTTCAGTGGGTCTGCTGGGTGATGACGTGTTGTGTGATCTTGAGTACGTTGAAGATTCAGCGGCAGACACTGATATGAACGTAGTGATGACCGAAGATGGTCGCATGATCGAAGTGCAAGGCACGGCAGAAGGCGAACCGTTCACTCATCTACAATTGCTGGCGCTATTAGAGTCGGCAACCAAAGGTGTGGCAGATATTGTCGCGGCGCAGAAGGCGGCGTTGGCAGAATAATCATTTTATAGCTTCCTTTCGGAGGCTATTTTTTTATTTTCGTCATAGATGGCATCAATGCGTTGTTAGCGTCGCTTCCTCACCCTAATCACATACTGGAGTATGCTCATAGGGATGAGGAATCTTGCTGCCTAGCCTTGAAACCATCTATTTAGAAAATGTTTCGTTATTGTTTATGAATAGTTTAGAGCACTAGACCTTTATTTAGAGAGTAAGAGATGAAAGCATACCAGCGTGAATTTATTGAATTTGCATTAGAGAAGGAAGTTTTAAAGTTTGGTGAGTTTACTTTGAAATCAGGCCGTAAGAGCCCGTATTTCTTTAACGCTGGCCTGTTTAATACTGGCCGTGATTTGGCGCGTTTAGGTCGTTTTTATGCGGCGGCGCTAGCAGACTCTGGTATCGAGTTTGATGTGTTGTTTGGCCCTGCTTACAAAGGCATTCCAATTGCGACGACGACAGCGGTTGCACTGGCTGATCACCATGATATGGATAAGCCTTACTGCTTTAACCGTAAAGAAGCCAAAGATCACGGTGAAGGTGGCAACCTAGTCGGTAGCGCACTTGAAGGCCGCATTATGTTGGTGGACGATGTGATCACAGCAGGTACGGCGATTCGTGAATCAATGGAAATCATTCAAGCGAATGGCGCCGACCTTGCGGGCGTATTGGTTGCGATTGACCGTCAAGAGAAAGGCAAAGGTGAGTTGTCTGCGATTCAAGAAGTGGAGCGTGATTTTAACTGTGAAATCATCTCAATTGTGAGCTTGATCGATCTGATCACTTACCTTGAAGAAAAAGGCACCAGTGCAGAGCATCTAGAAGCTGTCAAAGCGTACCGCGCACAATACGGCATCTAATAGCAAATTTTTTAAGCGAGATTTGCTACTACGTTCGTTGCTCACTGTTGCAAGTGACGGCCAATGAGAGCGTTGTTCATGGCTCATCGTCCATTGGTCATCCTAGAGAGCAGGAACGACGAGTCGGGGATCTGGTTTGATTAAAAAAGAAAAGGGGCTGATGGATATCCATCAGGCCCTTTTTGTTTTTTTGCTGTCGTATATTGTTTCGATGCTGCTTACTGTGTTGATAGTGCTTACTGATAGCGACAGGCTTTCTTCTTGCTTTGGTCTGCCATGGTTTTGAAACGCTTGTGTAGCCACATCCATTGCGATGGTGCGCGTAGGATAATCATCTCGACGTATTTGTTCATGTATGCCGCCGCGGCTGTTTCGTCTTTTTGTGGGTAATCTTGTTCGATAGAGATATCGGCAATGATTTCATATTTACCTTTCTCGTTTCTAAACCCAGAACCCGGGATGATTTTGCATTTGCTGGTGTAGGCAAGAATGCTGGTGCCAGTGGTGGTACAGGCATCTTCTACGGCAAAAAATGGCACGAAGACGGATTTGTTACGACCATAGTCATGGTCAGGTAAATAGAAGAGATGTTCACCATCGCGCAAGACACGAATCATCTGTTTGATGTCTTTGCGATCAATCAGTTTATTACCATTGTGGGTGCGGCCCCAATATTGGATGAAGTTGTAAGCGGGGTTATTGTGTGGGCGAAAAACGCCGTAGCCACCTAAGCCCATTACGCCTAATGCGCGAGCCGTGATCTCTAAGTTGAGCGCGTGTACGCAGCACAGCAGAACGCCTTGTTTTTCAGCGGTGTATTGGCGTAGCAGTTGAGTGTCTTTATCGACAATGATGCGCTTGAATCGCCATGTTGGCCAAAACCAAGTAATGCCGGTTTCAATTAAGGCGAGGCCGGTATTTTTGAAGTTGTCTTCGACGATGGCTTGGCGCTCTTGCTCGCTCTTTTGTGGAAAAGCGAGCTCAAGATTGCGTTGCGTGATATGAACTCTGCTTTTGCCATATTTCATACCGATGTGGCCGATAAATCGACCAAAGCGATAGAGCAGTGAGTAAGGAAGTATATTGACGATGATGGCTAAACATCCAAACCCCAACCAAACACCCCAATTGCGCGGGTGTAATAGTGATAAAGAAAAGGTTGGCTTGGCGTATTTATCGTTACTCATAAGTCACTATCCCAAACAGAGTTGCATGTTTAGATTTGAATAATTGATGGCTACCCGTTACTCAATTTGATTTTTTAGCAGGGCCCAGTATTCATCAAAGTTAGCGGTCGGTTGATATTTAAAGTCAGAACGCACGAAGCGATTGAGGCTGCCTTCTACCTGACCTAGCAATTGCGCGGCGAGGATGCTTTCATCCACCGGGAACGATTTGCCTTCACGTAGTTTACGCTCACGCAGAATCTGACGCAAAGAGGTTTCAATTCGCTCGAATAACTGGTTAATACGCTCACGTAGACGCTCATTTTCAAACATCAGCGCGTGACCAGAGAGAATACGGGTAAGGCCCGGGTTACGCTCAGCAAAGGCGAGTATTAATTGTAGCACCAAGCGAATGCGTGTAAGGGTGTCTTTTTCTTCATCTAAAATGCGGTTGATGCGCGACATTAAAGACTCTTCGATAAATTCGATCAAGCCTTCAAACATGCGTGCTTTACTTGGGAAGTGTCGGTAAAGCGCTGCTTCAGAAACGCCAACTTGTTTCGCCAGTTTTGCAGTTGTAATACGAGAGGCACCCTCGTTAGATTCCAACATTTGTGCCAACGCTTGTAAGATCTCTTCTCGGCGATTGGTTTTTCTTGTTACAGCCATCAACGCTTCCTTTTATTACCACTTATTTAGCAAAGAAATGTTCACCCTACTTCCTACTTAAGCAAAGCAGGATCAAAGCAGGGTGATTAGCTCAAAAAAATTAAGAATTTCAGATTACAGTTTATCGGCAATCATCTGCAAAATTTGCTGCGCAATCTGTTGTTTTGATGCAAGAGTAAGTGATTGCTCACCCTCTTTCCAGTATACGGTAATGGCATTATCGTTACTATTGAACCCTTGCCCAGCAAGCGAGACATCATTCGCACAGATCATATCGAGATTCTTACGCTCAAGTTTGCTTAGTGCGTACTGTTTTACGTTTTGCGTTTCCGCAGCAAAGCCGACGGTAAATGGGCGATTTTCTGTCATGGCGGCGACGCTAGCCACGATGTCAGGGTTCTTGATCATCTTCACCGTCATCGCATCATTATCTGCCGTTTTCTTCAACTTATTGTCGGCTACGGTTTCTGGGCGATAATCGGCGACTGCTGCACAGCTAATGAAGACATCACTTTGCTGGGCGTGATTCATCACCGCTTGGTGCATATCCAAAGCGCTTTCAACGTTCACGCGTTGGCAGCCTTGTGGGGTAGCTAATGCCACCGGGCCGCTGACAAGTGTTACATCCGCGCCCAGTTTTTGTGCCATGTCAGCCAAGGCGAACCCCATCTTGCCTGAGCTGTGGTTACTGATATAGCGCACAGGATCGATCGCTTCACGAGTAGGGCCTGCGGTGATCAGAATCGATTTGCCTTTGAGTGGCTTATCGGCAAAAAATTGCTCACACAAACCGACTAATTGCATTGGCTCTAACATGCGGCCTGGGCCGACATCGCCACAGGCTTGCTCGCCAGCTGCGGGTCCCCAGATGTGCATGCCACGACGACTTAACGTCGCAATGTTCTCTTGAGTGGCTAAATTCAGGTACATCTGCTGATTCATCGCAGGAGAGACAGCAATCGGTGCATCGCTAGCAAGTACTAACGTTGTCAGCAGATCATTCCCCATGCCAGCGGCCATACGGGCAATTAGATCTGCCGTTGCAGGAGCAAGTAGCACCAAATCCGCCCATTTAGCCAGCTCGATATGGCCCATTGACGCTTCTGCTGCGGGATCTAATAAGCTATCAGAGACAGGTCTGCCCGAAACGGCTTGCATGGTGAGCGGGGTAATGAACTCTTTGGCTGCGTGCGTCATTACGACTTGCACTTGTGCGCCACGCTCAATCAGGCGACGGGTTAACTCGGCACATTTATAAGCCGCAATACCGCCACTAATACCAAGTAGGATTTTTTTTCCTGCGAGTGTTTGCATGTTTGAATCTCCAAATTTCTGCTGCCGATAATATCACAACCGCCGATGGGATTAAGTGTGATGACCTCCGCCGAAACAAACCTAAGTCAAACTAGTGAACAATAGTTCACCTAACTAGTACTAATTCGTTACTTACTTCACAGATAAAAAATAGAGTTAACGCAATATAAAAAGTATGTGAACCAATCAGATAACTTGCATGATTGGGGCGGGGGCACACAAAAGACAGGTAAAGAATATGGGATTTTCGCTTAAGAGCCGCAGTAAGTTGACACTGGTTACCATCATTCCATTGGTATTGATCACCACCTTGATTACGATGGTTTATTACTTCAACGGTTTAAAAAGCCTCGATAGTCAGCTGACCACTTATCGCCAAGAGCTTATCGAAGTAAAAAAAAGTGAACTGAAAGCGTTTCTGATGATGGGTGTGACGGCAATTAAACCGCTCTATGACACCGATGTTGATGGTCAAAATAAGCAGCAAGCCAAAGAGATTCTCAAAGCGATGCGCTTTGAAAGTGATGGTTACTTTTTTGCTTATGATTCACAAGGGGTTAATACCTTACATGCCATTAAGCCAGAGCTTGAAGGCAAGAACCTTATGGGGATGAAAGATGAAAACGGCGTCGGCGTGATTTCAGGTTTGATTGATGCGTCTAAAAATGGCGATGGTTTCCTCTATTTCTCATGGCATAAACCAACGATTGACGCTCAAGCACCGAAGCTCGGTTATGCCGAATATCTCAAAAAATGGGATTGGGTGTTGGGAACCGGTATCTATATTGATGATATCGATCTTCAAGTCGCCGCGTATCGTGAATCACGCATGCAAGCACTCAACTCGCAGACTTTTTCTGCCATCGTATTATCCTTTATTAGTTTGTTGATTACTTGCGCCGTGATAAGCGTGGTCATTTCTCGTGGTGTGAGACCGCTACAACACATAGCGGAATCACTGAAAGATGTTGCAGCGGGTGAAGGTAACTTAGCGGCGCGTTTAAAAGTTGAAAGTCAGGATGAAGTGGGAGAAGTGGCGCAGGCCTTTAATGACTTCATGGATAAACTCCACCCGCTTATTTCTGATATTCGTGGTAGTGCCGGTTCGGTAAAAGCGGCTGCAGGGCAATTGGATGGGCAAACGAGCCAAGCAAGTGGACAAATGCAGCGCCACTGCCTAGAAACCGATAAGGTCGTCACTGCGGTAACCGAGATGAGCATGACGGCCAAAGAAGTGGCCAGTAATACCAATGCCACTGCACAAGCTATTGATGATGCCAATGATCAGATATCAGATGCCCAACAAGAAGTGAACCACGCGATTGAAGGCATCAACCAATTAGTCAAAGACGTTAACCTCACATCAGAAGCCGTTTCAGACTTAAGTGCGCAAACAGAGCAAATCACCAAGGTGTTACAAGTGATTGGTGAAATTGCAGAGCAAACGAACTTGTTGGCACTGAATGCGGCGATTGAAGCGGCGCGAGCTGGCGAGCAAGGCCGTGGGTTTGCCGTCGTGGCCGATGAGGTGCGTTCGCTGGCGAGCCGCACGCAAAACAGCACCCATGAGATTGGCGATATGTTGAAACTGCTCCAAAGTGGCGTTTCGCGTGCGGTGACGACCATGGCAACCAGTCAACAACGTGGTGAGCAAACGGCGCAGGAGTCTAATCAGATCCAAGATACGTTGGCGGCGGTGCAGTTTTCAGTATCCACTATTCGTGATATGGGGCTACAAACGGCTTCTGCGGCGGAAGAGCAAAGCGCAGTAGCGGAAGAGATTAATCGCAACTTGGTTGAGATTCAGCACATCGTCAATGAAATTAATCAAACTCTACAGCAGTCGGAGTCGATCAGTTCTCAATTGACCAGCTCGGGCGATGAGATGCATCGCTTAGTTGGGCACTTCAAACTTTGATGACGCACGCAATTACATCGTTTCGTTATCTCTGATAGGAAAAGCGAAAGCCAATTACCGCTTTCGCTTTTTATTTTGTTCAATGACCACTCTGACACACAATCGAGAGTGGCTGAGCATCATGCCGACAAAATGTTTACCCAATAACGTAATGCCGCGTGAAAAACTGCTTTCGCATGGCCCTGCCTCTTTAACGGATACTGAGTTGCTGGCGATTTTTCTTCGTACCGGCACCCAAGGGATTAATGTGCTGGAGTTGGCGGATCGGCTACTACGTGAGTTTGGTTCGTTGAGAAGTTTGTTTGCCGCCTCAGAAGAGCAGTTCTGCACTCAGAAAGGGCTGGGCAAAGCAAAGTATGTACAACTGCAAGCCAGTTTGGAGATGAGTCAGCGCTATCTTAATGAGACGCTCAAGCGAGGCGATGCCCTGACCAGTCCGCAACAAACTAAGTTATTTTTGTCGAGTTTATTGCGCGATCGCCAGCGTGAAGGCTTCTATATCTTGTTTCTCGATAGCCAGAATAGAGTGATTCGCGGTGAATTGATGTTTGAAGGCACGATAGATTCCGCCTCGGTTTACCCTAGAGAGGTGGTTAAGCGCACCTTAGATCATAATGCAGCGGCATTGATTCTGGCGCACAACCATCCCTCAGGCGTGGCTGAGCCCAGCCAATCAGATCGCCGCATTACCCGCCGATTAAGCGATGCATTGGCTTTAGTCGAGGTGCGAGTATTGGACCATTTTGTGGTAGGGGACGGTGAAGTGGTTTCTTTTGCGGAGCGCGGGTGGATATGAATCACAATTTTAGTTGTGAGTTCGGCTAAATCTAAGTACAATCCATCGACATTTTTTAGACTAAATTCAGCTCTGCTTAAAAAAAGATCACAGAAATCTACAAAAAGGATCTGTTCGGGTATTGAGCAATGCTAACCAAGTTAGTATAATGCGCGACCTTTGATAGCCTTGTATAGACTTTCTATAGCGGATCTAAACCTCTATCCTTCTGTTTAAGAAATAGAAGAGGTTCGGCCACCAAGGTTGATATCGAGCTGAAACGATTTTGGAGAAGACATTATATGTCACGAGTATGCCAAGTAACTGGTAAGCGTCCAGTAACGGGTAACAACCGTTCACACGCACGAAATGCTACTAAGCGTCGTTTTCTGCCGAACCTACAAACTCATCGTTTCTGGGTAGAGAGCGAAAAACGTTTTGTTAAACTACGCCTTACTGCAAAAGGTATGCGCATTATTGATAAGAAAGGCATCGATGCTGTTCTTGTTGACATTCGTGCACGTGGCGAAAACGTTTAAGAGGAAAATAGGCAATGGCAAAGAAAGGCGTTCGTGAGAAAATTCGTCTAGTATCATCTGCTGGTACTGGTCACTTCTACACAACTGACAAGAACAAACGTAACATGCCTGGCAAATTTGAGATCAAGAAATTTGATCCAGTAGTTCGCCAACACGTTATGTACAAAGAAGGCAAAATCAAGTAATTGATTCTTCTTTGAAGCTTCTACTAGAAGTTTGAACGATAAAACCCAGCTCTCGAGCTGGGTTTTTTATTATATGTACTAAGTAGTCATAAGGATGGATTGGCATGAAATGGTTGGTAAGTGGCTTAAAACTGGGCGCACTCGTTTTTTTGGCTTGGATTATTAATATTGCGTTGGGTTATGAAGCTAAATTGGACAGTTTGATTTTACTGTCAATTACGGTTGCATGGATGAAAACGAACCGATTCGGTTCTTGGCTGTTCACCGCTCTGGTACTTACGGCTACATTCTACATTCCAGTGTCATGGAATTATGCTCACCCTAATTTAACCATTGTCTCCTCCCTTATTGAAACCAATTCCTCTGAAGCTTTAGAGTTCTTCCAAGATTTAGAAATCAGTACGTTGGCTATAGCTGTAGTTTTTGCAGTGATATCTTTTGGCTTGTTTAAGTTTATTCCTAAAATCCAAGGTGTGAAAACGTCGGCATTTTGTTTGGTTTTGTTTTCGTTTTTATTGCTCGATAAACCGATTAGAACGATCATGGATCGAAACATTGAGGACAATTATACCCAAGCACTGCTCTCGAATATGCGTTATGCACCAGTGCGTTTTTTTTACGACTGGTATGACTCATACGATAAGTATCATCAATACAATGCGCAGATTATGGCGCAAAAAGAGATTCCATCGTCTTGGGTGATCACAAATAAGCCGCAACAAGAGAGCAATACCATTTTTGTTATTGGCGAAAGTGTTCGTAAAGACTATATGAATGCCTACGGTTTTCCGCTAGATAATACGCCATTTATGTCGACAGCAAAGGGTGAGCTTTGGCAGGATTTTCTTTCTCCTGGGCCGAATACATTTACTTCGGTAATGCGTTTCGTTACGTTGAACGATGGGCTTAATATTGAGTTAAATAATAATATTAACACCTTAGCAAAGGCTGCTGATATTGAAACGTTCTGGATCTCTAATCAAGGACGGATGGGTGAATTTGATACTGGGATCAGTGCAATTGCGAATTACGCTGATCATGTGTCATTTACTCGCAGCGGTAGTTTCAGAGATTCAAATGTTTATGACTCGACACTACTGACAAATATTCAGCAAGCTTTGGCCAGCAGTGGTAAGTCCAAGTTGATCGTGGTGCACTTGATTGGTTCGCATCCGCGCTTTTGTGATCGTATTGAGGGTGAGGTTAAATTTAACTTCAATGGTGACAAAGTTTCTTGTTATATAGAATCGATTAAACAGACTGACTCTCTTTTAGCCGATATTGACTCAATGGCTCAGCAACAAGCTCTGCCTTATCGCTTACTGTATGTTTCTGATCATGGTTTAGGGCATCGAGATAACGGGCAAAATTTACGTCACGATCCCGCGATTAAGCAATCTTACCAAGTGCCGTTGTTTATTACCGGTTCTTCATTTGAATCGAGAGAGTTGATTTCGTCGCCACGTAATGGTTTCTCACTCATTAAAGCGCTTTCGGAGCTCATGGGGGTTTCTAGCCAACGATTGGATGCATTGCCATCTTTTTTCTCATCCTACCAAGATCAGCCGATAGTGAATAATGGTGAGGGAGAGTTGATTGACTTAGGTGAATTGAGAGATGATCCGATTCAATTATAAAGCGAAATAAAGCAAAGCATTTTCTTATTACGGTTTAGGCTTACTAAGCCGTATTTTAGCTTTAGCTACTAATCATAAGGAATTGATATGTCCAAACTGACTCAAGGGCGTCGTCGTTGGAATAACAGATTGATTTTAGGTGTGTTGATTTTTATGTTGGTGCTTAACCTACCCACATTGATCAAAACCTACTTATTAGATGATTCTACTGAAAGTGAGCATCCTTATCTACTCAATCCAAGCCAAGATCTACACGCCTTAAATGCTACTCAATGGTCGTTAACCAGCGAGCAAGGCGTGTGGCAACTGAATATTCCATCATCGATTTCGGCCCAAGAGTTAGCGCAACGCTGGAAGGGGGTCGTAGGCACTGAAATTACCGACGAAAATTATCAGTCTTTAAAGGCTAATCTTACCTCGCCGCAGTCAATTGAAGCTTGGTATGTTGATCAAGAAGAGCCGCAAAGGATCACTTATTACCAGTTACCTCAGTTTTGGTTATTAAAGAACTGGCAAGACAAATGGATTGCTGTGACGGTTGAATCAAGCTATCTATTGCCGATCTATAACCCATCATCAGAGAAATAGCGGAGATTATTGTGCCTGAATTACCAGAAGTTGAAGTGAGCCGGATGGGTATTTCGCCTCATTTGGTCGGCGAAACGATTCGTAGTCTGAATTTTCGCACGCCTAAGCTACGTTGGGATATTCCTGCTGAACTGAAACAACTGGAAGGGCAGGTGATTCGTGATATTCGCCGTCGGGCAAAATACTTAATCATTGAAACTGATGCAGGTTGTGCGATTGTACATTTAGGCATGTCTGGCTCGCTTCGGGTACTCGATGCGGAGTTTCCGCCGAGCAAACACGATCATGTGGATTTACTGTTAACCAATGGTAAGTTACTACGCTACAATGATCCACGTCGTTTTGGTGCTTGGCTGTTTAGCCAAGATGGCGAACATGCTGTACTTAGCCATATGGGGCCAGAGCCTCTAACCGATGAGTTTAATGCGGAATATATGCTGCAAAAAGCATTGAATAAACGCGTTGCAGTAAAGCAGTTTATTATGGATAACAAAGTCGTGGTGGGTGTGGGCAACATTTACGCCAGTGAATCTTTGTTTAGCGCGAAAGTACATCCCACTCGCACGGCTGGCAGCTTAGCACTTGTTGAATGGGATCGTTTAGTTGCTGAGATCAAACAGGTTTTGACCACCTCAATCACGCAAGGCGGCACAACCTTAAAAGACTTTGCTCAAGCCGATGGTAAACCGGGATACTTTGCTCAAGAGCTGCAAGTTTATGGCAAAGCAGGCAAGCCTTGCCCAAGTTGTGGTGAAGAGATTGAAGCGCTCAAGATCGGCCAAAGAAATACGTTTTTTTGTTCGCACTGTCAGTTGTGAGGTTTTAAAATCGTTACAGCATTTGCCCTGATTTTTGAAAGTATTTCTGTGCCACCAGAAGTGAGATGAGACGCTCACGTTTCGTATCTTTGAATTGAGCTACCCATTGTTGAGCATTTTGGATAATGGCTTCTGCTTCTTCAGGGTGTGAGAGGTAATAGTCCATTTTTTTCATCCAGATCGGAAAAGTCATCTTTGACTTCAACAAAATGCTTACCCGCTTGCAGCCTACCTTCCATAAACCATGTTTCATAACGAAGTTTGGGTGTGAAGCACAGCGAATTTGAGGACATGATCCATTTTAGATTGGTAGCGACATCCATTCCCTCAAGGCTGAGAATGAACTTATATTCAAGCTGCTCAGCAATGGTCATGGATTTTTTCACATAGTTGAGTTGCCTCGGATCACTGTCTTTTATATCAACACGGCCAACATTACAGCGTGGATTAGCGCAGTGTGTGGCTAATAACAATCGTCGGTTAGGCCTAAAACCAGTCCCTCGCCATACCAGCATATCTTTCTTTTCACGGTAAGGTTTATCACTATCGATAAAGACATAGTGTCGAACAGCATTCAGTTTCAACAATACTGAGTTTTGATTGTCACCGTCAATGGGACGACTTTTTAAAAAGCTTGGCTCTGAAGGGACATCGATGACATCCCCATTGACATACTTAAAGGTGAATTTTTGTGGGAAGCACTGAATCACTTTGAGTAAATCATAGTAGTAAGCGCTGCCTCCTGTTTGTTTGAAATTTTTAACTTTGACTAAATCAACATCGCTTAACGAGAAGTTTGTGTTGTATTTGCAGTAATAGTTAACGCGGTCATTTAAGTAAGATTGATTGAAATTACCGCGTTGAGCGATAACTTTTACTCTAGCAAATCGAAATAAAGCGGCTGGTAGATGGGGCAGCAATCCATTTGATAAGTAGTATTTTAGTTTTTTCATACTGATTTTAGTTTAGCTAAAATGGCACTGTTTACTGAATTTGGCACAAATTGGGCGACATCGCCACCATGGGTCGCGACTTCTCGGACAATGGTTGAAGACAGGAAAGCAAACTCTTCCGCCGGCGTTAAAAATATGCTCTCTAAACCGGGTAGTAATTTACGGTACATACTGGTTAGGCCAAATTCGTACTCAAAGTCCATTGTGGTGCGCAGTCCACGAATCAGTACGTCACTCTGCTGTTCTTTTGCAAAATCAACCAGTAGGCCACTAAAGCCAATGACAGAGACATTGCTAAGATGGGCGCATGAGCTTTTAACCAGCGCAACCCGCTCTTCTAACGTGAACATGGTTTTCTTAGAAGGGCTTGCCGCGACGCCAATCGTGACGGAGTCAAACATACCGGCGGTGCGCTCAATTAAATTTAGATGACCATTGGTGATGGGATCGAATGTTCCAGGATAAATAACATTTTTACTCATCACATACCCCTGTTGTAAATTGATCAACGCCGTTCTCACAGCGAGTGAGTTTATTGTGGATGGTGTTTTCTAAGATGGCGTCGTTTTCAGCTAACGAGGCTCGAGAGTTTTCGTTATGGTAAAGGTGGTAGCCCACGCCGGAGAATTTAAGATATAAGCGTTCTTTACCCGCATTGAGCATGCGATGAACGAATTCACTGTCTTCTCTACCCCAACCGACAAAGTCCTGATTGAAACCATTCACCTCGATCACATCCGCTCGCCAAAATGCCATGTTGCATCCTCGAGTCGCTTTGTCGTTATTGCGTACGTATGAGAATACTTTACTGAGTAGACGGTTGGTAATGCAGTTTTTACGGTTGCGAATACCCTTTGTGAATATAGAGGGTACTAATCCGTGATGCATTATTTCTTGGCTGCAGGCTTCGTCTGTCAGAACTCGACCACCCTGAACAAAACGATTAGCCTGTGCGACTTGTTGGTGGGATTGAATGAAGGTAGGAGATAGCACCATATCACCATCGACCATGATCAGATAATCACTACTCGCTTTTGCTATTGCTCTATTACGACTCATTGCGAGCTGGAAGCCATTATCTTCGTGCCAACTGTGAATTAATGGAACGGGGAAGTCTGAGCTAAATTGGTCAATGAGCTGTTTTGTGTCCTCGCGGGAACCATCATCAGCAACAATCACTTCATCAGGCATAACAGATTGGCGTTTTACACTCTCAAGTACCGCTTTAAGGGCTTCTTTCCAATTATAAGTGGTAATAATTAAAGTGGTTTTCATGACTTCTTAGCCTGTTCACGTAAATAGAGATCGATGTATTTGACGAAGGTTGAGTGCATGCAAAGCCATGCGAGGATAAAGCCATGCTTACCATCTAAAAAACCACGCTTGATAATGTACATTTTAACAAAGCTGGCAAGGGCGTGAACAATCGCGGTCGTCAGGCCGGATTTTTTCTTTCCTTCGCGCTCATCTGTCCAGGCTTTTAGGTAGCCTGTGGTTTTATTGATGTAGTGATGTAAATGCTCATAAGTGTAATGATTTAAACGTCCATCCAGCTTAATGGTTTGGAAGCCATCATCTTCGACTTTCTCATGCACTAGTGCGTCATTGTAATGAGTATATTCGGTGCGATATAAACGCACGATCCAGTCAGGCGACCAACCAGAGTGATAAATGAATTTGCCAAAGGCGGCACTAAGGCGATTCACTTTATAAAGCACATTGGGTTTGTTTGCTTCTACCGCCGCTAAGATACTGGCTTTTAATTCAGGAGTGACCTGTTCGTCGGCATCAAGCCAAAGCACATAATCAGCAGTGACGTATTGCTGGGCGAGTTGACGTTGCTTGCCAAATCCTGGCCACTCTGAATTGGTGTAGAATTTGTCGGTGTATTGACGCGCAATTTCTTCTGTAGCATCGGTGCTACCAGAATCGAGCAGAACAATCTCGTCAACCCAACCTTTTACGGTATCTAGGCATGCTTGTAGGTGCTTTGCTTCATTTTTGACAATGAGAGCAACGGCTAAAGTTGGTTTAGACAAGAAAGTCTTCCTTTTGAGTCAATTTGAGAGCGTTAAGTTTACTGAGTTTGACGATGCAAATCTTCTACAACGCGATCAAACATTGTGATCACCTGAGCACTCGTGATGCGATTCATCGCTTTTTCATCTTTCGCTCTGGTACGCCAATCTAAATCCACGCTGTATTTTCCTGTTTCATCAAAGATAACCTCTTCATAAACAGAAACGGTGTAGTTTAGGTAGCGATAAGGGCCGACACGTTTAGGGTTATGGTGAGCATATAGACCAATAATAGGTGTTTGCATGGCGTTTGCCATGTGAGCTGGTCCTGTATCTGGCGCTATCACAATATCAACAATATCGATTAAAGCCAGCATTTGCATGATGCTGCTTTCTCCCACTAAATTAAGGCATGGTTCAGAAAGTAATGTTTGAATATCTTGCGCTAAATCGATTTCTACTTGAGCTGGGCTGCCCGCTAGAATGACATTCCAGCCGAGTTGGCGAGCATGCTGAATTACTTCTACATAACCTTGGGCGTTCCAGTTTTTGTAAGCTTTACTTGCTCCAGGTACAACCAATAGATTCGGTTTATCGAGGTTAATATTTGACTCTGCCCACTGTTTGTCAGCATTAGCGTAATGCAGTGACCAATCAGGTTCATTGAGCTCAACACCAATTTGTGTGGCAAAGGCCATTAAGCCATCGACCACATGTAAGGATGATGGAGAGGGCACCTTGCAGTTGGTAAACAGCGTTTGAAAGTCTTGGCTGCGTTGTTTATCAAAACCGAGCTTATATTTGGCCTTAATTCCAAGGGTAGCGATGCTGGCACGAATCGCATATTGCATGTGTAATAAGGCGTCGAATTCTCGGCCTTTCAGCTGTTGCCACAATGCTTTGTAGCCTTGCCAACCGGCTTTCTTATCAAACACAATGATTTCAATGTTTGCTACTGCTGCCAGCAACTGCGCCTCAAGCTTGCCTGTGATCCAAGTTATTTGGGTATTGGGCCATTGCTTTTGAATGGCTTGCACCGTTGCGATGGTATTACACACATCACCGATAGCAGAGAGGCGAAGTATGCATAGAGATTTAGGTGGAGCAGCGAACATATTAAATGCCTGAAGAGTAAAGATACCGACTCGCTAGATTATGCAGATACCTAAGATAAATGTAAAATATCCAACGTTGAAGGCTGAGATACCATAAGGCCTATCATAGATTACTTAAGTGAGACGATAGAATGACAGGCAAGCCGGGCAACACAGGAATAAAACGTATTTTCAAAGCAACAGGATACTCGATACAAGGATTAAAAGCGGCTTTTAAGTATGAAGCGGCGATACGTCAAGAGTTGGCGTTGTTATTGGTAGCATCGATTCTAGTGTGCGTTTTTGACGTTGGTGTTGTTGAACGTATTCTTATGCTTGGTGTTGCCTGTTTAGTTCTGATTGTTGAATTGCTCAATTCAGCGATAGAGGCCGTCGTGGACCGAATTGGTATTGAGCATCACGAGCTGAGTGGACGAGCAAAAGATATCGGTTCAGCCGCAGTGCTAGTGGCTTTGATTTTTGCCGCTTTTACTTGGTGCTATATCCTTTTAAGCCATTATGTATTTTAACTCGCTACGTATTTTAAGCCATTGCCGGAGTGCACGATGATTGAGACGATTAAAACAGAAAACCAGTGCATTTGGTTCGATAGCGATATTATTGATGCTAGTGACGCTGAAATTTTTGACGCTAACTATTGGCAGGCAAATAACAAAGTGGTTGGTAGTGCAAAAGGCCGAGGGACAACTTGGTTTGTCCAACTCGACTCTATGCAAGGTGCACTGCGTCATTACCGACGCGGTGGCTTATTCGGCAAACTGGTTGAAGACCATTACTGGTTTTCTGGCTGGGATAAAACACGCAGCGCAGCCGAGTTTTCGTTGCTACTCAGTTTGAGAGAAGCGGGTGTCAATGTGCCTAAGCCGATTGCCGCACGTGCGGTTAAATCAGGGTTAACCTATCAAGCCGATCTCTTGAGCGAACGTATTCCTGCTGCAAGAGATCTGGTGAGTATTTTGCAGGAAAAACCATTACCAACGGAAATCTATCAACGAATTGGCCTAGAAATTCGGAAAATGCATGACGCTGGCGTGAATCATACCGACCTCAATATCCATAATATACTGCTAGATAAGCAAGATAAGGTATGGATTATCGATTTTGATAAGTGTCACCAGCAAGAGGGTTATGACTGGAAGAGCGAAAATATGGCTCGCTTAAAGCGCTCTTTTATAAAAGAAGCAAAGAAAGCAAACCATGAATTTGACCATTGTGGTTTCAATATGCTGTTTAGTACTTGGTCAACATAATATCTAAGAAAGATTCAAATACTGAATGGTTCTATCTATAGCGCCAACTTGCTTTTCTACTGCTTGCTTAATTGTACTTGAAGTAGGGACGAATTCTGGTTGAGAAAAAAGTTTGATTAATTTATCACTTAACTCGTTTTCATCATCAACTACACTTATTAAACTCTCAGTAAGAAACTCATCGATAATGGCCTGAAAGTTAAAATAACTTGGGCCAGTGAGTGTGTACTTACCCAGAGCCATTGGTTCTATGATGTTATGACCCCCAACCTTATTTCCAGCGAGACTGCCACCCATAAAGCACAAGTCGGCAGCCCCAAGTAGTAACATCATCTCACCCATCGTATCACCTAAGTATACTTGAGTACTGCCTGTTAGAGCTGTTTTACATGAGCGACGAACGGTCGAAAATCCGGCTTGCTGGCATAGTTCATGTACAGAACCAAAGCGTTCTGGATGACGAGGGACCAATATCAGTAAAGCGTCGGGGAATTGGTCAAGGATCCTCTTGTGAGCGTTGAGAACTTGCTCATCTTCACCTTGATGGGTGCTAGCCGCTATCCAGATTTTCCTTTGTTGTCCTAACTTTTCCCGTAATTGTTTCGCATCTTCGATACATCTATTATTAATGGAGATATCGAATTTTATTGATCCGGTTACGTGAATTTTTTCACTTGGGACTCCTAATTCAACGAATCTTTGTGAATCACTGGTGCTTTGGCATAAAAATCTAGTTACTGCTGAAGCAGCAATATTGAATAAAGGAAGTATCTTTCGATAGTTATTTGCCGATTTTTGAGATAGTCGAGCATTTAATATTGTTATTGGAGTTTTTCGACGAGAAACGTAGTGAAGGGTATTAGGCCAAAGTTCAGTCTCCATAATTAACAATTGGCTAGGCTGAACAGCTTTTAGGAAGCTATTTACGGCAAAACTAAAGTCTAAAGGCATATAACGATGTTCAACTAGTGCACCTAATTTTTCTACTTGAGCGGCGCCAGTTGTCGTTGTTGTCGTAACTACAATTGGTAATTCTGGGTATTTAGTTTTAATTCGTCTAATTAAAGGAGTTACAGCAATGACCTCTCCAACAGATACGGCATGAATCCATAGAGGATTCATGCCGTTGGTTGGCATCGTTATACCAAATAACTCTTTCCAGCGAAAATTGTATGAGGGCTTACCTTGTTTACTTTTAAAGAGACCATACAAAAAAAATGGACAGATAATAAAAAGTAGGGTGCTATATAGTATTCGAGTCATAATTTTTTTGCGTGCAAAATAGCAAAAGAATGATTAAGTAAAATGCCAATGGATGCGGTTGCATTAAGGGGATGTCAGTCAACCCGGAAACGGCATATACAGTAGAACATAGTATAGCGATGAGGATTGACTTATCATTATGCCAGAAATAATAAAATAGAGGCATTAGAAGAAATGCCAATGTCATCATTAATCCAACAATCCCTTTCATTACTAGGCTGGATATGTATTGGTTGTGGTAGTGCTTAAAACCAATTGATGCCTTTGATATTAATCCTTTTTCATATAATTCTTGCTTTGCTTCTACGTGGTTTTTCCCTAAGCCAAAAATAGTCGGTGATTTAGCTAGCTCCCATCCGGCTTTCCACATTTGTAATCTGTAACCAATAGAGGTATTGAGGTTGCCACTGGTAATTGCGTGATATTCATGTTTTGTTTGTATAATGCGTTGTTCAATTTTCTCATGATTTAAAAAAGAAACTAAACTTATGGCAATAATGGATGCAACAATGAATATGCTGTTTTTTTTATACTTAATAATCATTAAAGCTGCTATTAGTAATGCTGCAATAGTTACAGCAAGTAGAGTCCCTCTAGTCTGACTAATTATGATGCTCGATAGCCCTAAGCATGCTGAAAATAATGAAGTAATCCGTTGTTTATTTTTTGATGATATGAAAGCTAAGTAGATTGCAATCGATGTTATCGCCGCGCTGAAAGTGGTGTAGGGTATAGCGTTTATAGACCAATATTCTCGGTCTATTTGTAATGCGAAAGTTTGATAGCTTATGTAACTAACAGATATGATAGAAGCTAAAGCTATTAGAAATATTAGATTTGATTTTATTTTTTCAATTACATAGTTAGGTAGCACCATTGAATATAATGCTATAGCACCAAGAACCCTTAATTCTGATGAACTTCCCCCCATGGTTAGTTTTGTGAAAGCGCTAAAAATTACAGCTATCAATAATATCCATGTTAACTTTCTGTTTTTTATTTGTTCTACAATGGCATTAAAGCCTAATTGAAATAACCCTAAAAAGAACACTATGATACAAAGTGTAAAAAAGTGTTTGTCGGATTTCTCGTATAAAAAAAGTCCAGAAAAAGCCCATATGGTCGGAAGAGCGAATAGAAATTGGATTGTGTTTTTCTTATAGTGATTGTTGATGTTCATAGTTTTTCTGTGACAACTGAACTTGAGAGTTCTTTTAAACAATGCAAATGCCCCAGAGGGCATTCTCGTTTAAAGCAAGGGCGGCATTCTAATTCAATCGAGACGATATCAACAGAGTTAGCGAGTGGTGGTGTGTATTTAGGTGATGTAGAACCATAAACACCAATAACATGGCAACCGACAGCGGCAGCAACGTGCATCAAACCTGAATCATTACTAACAACAGTGCGGCATGCCGCCAGTAAGTCGACAGCTTCTATTAATGATGTTTTACCTGCTAACACATGAATCGAGGTTCGATTTTCCTCATTCACAAGGCTTCTGATTTTCTCACAGGTATCGATATCTTTTTGTGAACCAAATAACCACACTTGCTGTCCTTGACTGGCCACATAGTCGGCAACCTCAGCATACTTTTCTTCAGGCCATTTTTTGGCTGGGCCAAATTCAGCGCCTGGGCAAAGGCCAATGCTTTCCTGCGCCATACTTAACCCAAACTTGGTAATGGCTTGTTGTTGGCTTTCTTGATCAATTGTTAGTTTTGGTCTAAGTAAACTTTCGAGACCACCAAGTGAGCTAGAACCAAGCATGATATCCTTTGAATAAGCCAAAGCAACATAACGCTCAACCATGAATTGGAAAGCCTTCATATTGCAACGAATGTCGTTGAGCAAACCAAAGCGCATTTCGCCTTTCCAGCCAGTACGAACTGGAATTTTAGCAAACCAAGGGATCAAGGCTGATTTAGCTGATTTTGGTAACACAAATGCGTGCTCGTAATTTTCGAGGCGAAGTTTTTTACCCATATCGAAACGAGCGCATAAATTTAAATCACCATGGCCGAGAGGCATTTCAATTGCTTGGTTTACCTCGGGCATGCGCTCTAAGATAGGCTTGCACCAAGCGGGAGCGAGCACGTCAATAATGGCGTTAGGGTGTAGTTCCCTTAAGGTGATATAGAGTGATTGAGACATCACCATATCGCCAACCCAAGAGGGGCCGATCACTAAAATTTTATTCATGATTTGTGATTCCAAAACAGCTTTTTCATGATGGATTCGTAGCTTCGATAGATCTCAATGTAGACCTTTTGCGGCACATCTAATTTGTGTTTTTCTTTGCGTTTCGTATTTTGACTACTGATGGTTGAAATGATTTCAGCACGTTCAAATAGAGAAGGCTTCACGCTATAGGTTTTTACCTGATGGCGCCATGGCTTTTCCATGTAGTCGTCTACAGGCTCAATAAAGTACTCAGCATTGGCAATAAATGCCTGTGCTGCTTGAGGCGAAAGCGCATAAGCGGTGGTACCACAGCTTTTTTTTGCATATTGACCGAGTTGTGTACGAGTTGCTATCTCTTCAATCGGAGTAAATTTACTAGGTTGTGTTGCCGCGAGTTTTACGTAGCCATATTTATTAATATAGGGTTCAAGGAGTTGAAGGATATCTCGTGCTAGCGGTTGGATATCAACATTATCTTCAAGTATGACGATAGGCGCTTGTAGTTCGACGCATTTTTGCCACAAGCTGTAATGGCTAGCAAAGCATCCAATCTCTCCAGGTTTAAGCTGATAACCTTTACGTTTTAGCGTTTGTTTTGGCGATGCTTTATCTGAAAAAAGAAAACCAGCCTTTGATGCATCAACGGCATCAAAAAATTCAAATTTAATACCAGCATCGAGCAATTGCTGTGACATTCGCTGTCTGCGCTCTTGGGATCGAGCAAGACTAACCACAAAAATTTTCATTAACGAACCTTCCAATCACTATCGTAGCGAGATTTAAAAAGATTGTAATAATTACTGTCATCTTGTTGAGTCAGTAAAAGTTGCAAAATCCACATGTATTGCTCAGGTTTTGGTTCAACAAAATGCTCAATAGCTTTATTCATGGCGCGCGCATCGGCTTGATCGGAAGCTTGAAGATCTAAAGCAGGTAGCACTTCAATCGAGAATTTTCCTGTTTGCGGATCGATAGACGCAAACAGAGGAACGATATGAGCTTTAGATAGTTTGGCTAACTTGCTTAAGCCTGGCAGTGTTGCTTTAGTTGTGGCAAAAAAATCGACAAATTCACTCAGTTCAGCACCGTGGTCTTGATCTGGTAGGTAATAGCCTAAATAACCCGATTTTATCGACTTAATAAATGGCTTAATGCCACCTGACCGCTCATAAACTCGACCGCCATATTGAACTCGCTGTCGATGCATTAACCAGTCTGCCACCGGATTTTTTTGTTTTTTTGCCATCGCAGAGACAGGTAAGTTTAAAGAAGCTAATAAAATTGCTGGGATGTCGATTGCCCAGGAGTGAGGTACAAGCAAGATAACATTCTCACCGGCATCGGTTAGCTGAGTTAGGTTATGTTCATTTACAAATTCACACTGCTGCTGTAGCCATGTCTTTGAACGTAAGGAGAGTAATACGAAACGAAGTATAAACACCCCTGCGGTGAAGAGCGTTTTATAGACTAACGCTTCACGCTGCTCAAAACTCATCTCTGGAAAGCAGAGTTGCAAGTTGACTCGCGTACGATGCGCAGGGCCTTTGTTTGATTTTGATAGTTTACTCGCTATCTTTTTCGCCAGCCATTGATGAAAAGACAATGGTAGTAGTGCTATAGGCAGCGAGAGTATGACACCGAGCCAAGTAGGCCAGTACTTAGGCGCTAAGAAGTGCCACTCAAAAGTAGGGTTATAGGCTTTTTCATCAAAATCGTTGCGAGGAGCTGCTGACATAGATTGCTCAATAGGCGCTTAGCGCAATAGTTAGTCGAATGTGTTTTGGGCAAGTGTACCACGCAACAAAAGGCCCTTCCTAGAGTACAGATAGATAAGGTGAGTAATTTGAAGGTTTACTCACCAGTTTGGAGTTCAACTGGGTTTAATCGTTACCAAATAAATCACGAGTGTAGACTTTATCAGCAAATGGTAATAGCTCATCATTCATGCGATTAGATACGATGGTATCCGCACAATGAATGAATTCATTAAAATCACTGATGACCCGGGAGTTAAAGAAGTGCGTTTCTTGCAGTGCGGGTTCGTAAACAACCACTTCAACACCTTTTGCTTTCAGGCGCTTCATTATGCCTTGAATCGACGATGCTCTGAAATTATCAGAACCTGATTTCATTACTAAGCGATAAATTCCCACCGTCTTCGGGTTACGTTTGAGAATACTTTCAGCAACAAAATCTTTACGAGTTCGATTAGCGTCTACGATCGCACCAATGATGTTGTTGGGTACTTCTTGGTAGTTAGCTAACAGTTGTTTGGTATCTTTGGGTAAGCAGTAACCGCCGTAACCAAATGATGGGTTGTTATAGTGATTACCAATTCGAGGATCTAACCCGACACCTTCAATGATTTGTCGTGCATCTAAGCCGTGCGCTTCCGCGTAGGAATCTAGTTCATTGAAGTAGGCTACCCGCATGGCTAGGTAGGTATTAGAAAATAGCTTTACCGCTTCAGCTTCAGTGGAGTTAGTGAAGAGTACAGGAATGTCTTCCTTTTCTGCTCCTTCGAGAAGCAAGTTGGCAAAACCTCGCGCTCGCTCACTTTGTTCACCAACAATAATCCGTGATGGGTACAGATTGTCGTATAGAGACTTGCCTTCACGAAGAAACTCTGGAGAGAAGATTATGTTCTCACAGCTCAATTCTTGTTTGATTCGCTCTGTATAACCGACCGGTACGGTTGACTTAATCACCATCACCGCTGATGGAGCGATGGCGATTACATCACGAATAACAGCTCCAACCGATGATGTGTTGAAGTAGTTCGTTTGAGGATCGTAATCAGTGGGGGTTGCAATAACAACAAAATCAGCATCTCTATAAGCTTCTTCTTGGTTGGTTGTTGCCTTGAAGTTAAGTTCTTTGGTTGACAAAAAACGCTCAATATCACTATCAGCAATTGGAGATTGTTTTTTGTTTAGTAAAGTAACCTTTTCTTCAATGATATCCAGAGCTACAACATTATTGTTTTGCGCCAATAGCATTGCATTTGATAGGCCGACATAGCCTGTACCTGCGATAGCAACTTTCACTGTTCGATCCTCTACGGTTAGTAACGGTTTTTACACTATCGATATTAACGATTAATCAGCGCCATGTATTCTGCAACGCCTTCCGCAACCGTTTTAAATTCATGATCACAACCAGCCGCACGAAGTTTAGTTAAATCCGCTTGGGTAAATTCTTGATATGCACCTTTTAAATGCTCAGGGAATGGAATGTTTTCCATTTCACCTTTACCGTGATGCTTGATCACCGCTTTAGCGACTTCCTCAAAAGATTCCGCATTGCCAGTTCCTAGGTTAAAGATCCCAGACACGCCGTTTTCCATAAACCAGAGGTTTACTGCTGCAACATCGCCAACATAAACGAAATCGCGTTGGAAGGTCGCACTGCCAGCGAACAGTTTTGGGTTTTCGCCTGCATTCATTTGATTGTTTAAGTGAAAGGCAACTGAGGCCATCGAACCTTTATGCTGCTCGCGAGGGCCATAAACGTTGAAGTAGCGGAAACCGGTAATTTGAGGCAGTGTTTCACCATGCACTTCGGCATCTTGCCAGATTCGACGTACGTAATTATCGAACTGCTGTTTTGAGTAGCCGTATACGTTGAGCGCACCTTCATATTGCGGCTCTTCAATAAAGGTGTCGGTTTCGCCGTAGGTTGCTGCTGATGAAGCGTATAGGAATGGAATTTCACGTTCTAAACAGTAGTGAAGCAATTCTTTAGAATACTCATAGTTATTGAGCATCATGTATTTGCCATCCCACTCAGTGGTGGCTGAGCATGCACCTTCATGGAAAATAGCGTCAATTGGACCGAAGTTCTCACCTGACATAATCTGCACAAGAAAATCATCACGATCCATGTAATCAGCGATGTTGAGATCAACAAGGTTTTGAAATTTTTTGCCATTTTTAAGGTTGTCGACAACCAGAATGTCAGTTATGCCTTGTTCGTTTAGTGCCTTAATAATATTGCTGCCAATCATGCCAGCGCCGCCAGTTACGATGATCATTGGATTACCTGAAAATGATATTATTTATATAAGTATATCATTACCATGACGACATAAGCCATTGATGAAAATATGTAATTTTAGTTATTAAAAATCATGTATTTATAGTGTTTTTTTTGTTGGTGTTTTTACATACGCTATCAGGGGAGGAAGGTGGTCTTTTAAATTTCTTTCATGTAAAATTGAGCTAGTTCTGTGACGTAGATGATTTTTAGTTTGTAAATGACATAAGGGTAAGTAACAGGATGTCGAGCTCAGCAATAATGGATGAGATATATTCAGCATCAAGTGATTGTAAGCGTTGGTTTCTTGTTCGTTGTAAATCGAAGCAGGAGCAGCGTGCAAGCTTGAACTTTAGCAATCAAATGATTACCTCTTACTACCCTACCATCGGCGTTCTAAAAACGAGTCGCGGTAAAACGACACTTAAACAAGAAGCGTTGTTTCCTGGTTATCTTTTTGTTCATTTAGATATTTCTTCAAACTATGCATCAAAAGTGAATAATACCTTTGGTGTTTATGGTTTTGTTAATTTTGCTGGCAAGCCACAGATGGTTATAGCCTAATTGAAGAAGCCAAAAACCTAAAAGATCATGCCATTGATTTAACGATACAAAATGGTGACCGAGTCATGTTCAGCGATGGTAGCTATGAAGATGTAGCTGCTATTTTTTTAGAAGCGGAAAGTGAACAGCGAAGTATCTTGCTTATTGAGTTGCTAAATAAACAAGTAAAACTGAGCGTTGATAATGGCTCTATTGAATTAGTTGCTAAGTAAACCGAGATTCAGTCAAAACAATACGGTAAAACTATCAGCTTTTAGGGGTTGCAACCTAAGGGCGGTAGCGTGTTTTGAAAGTAAACGAGCCTATTGGGGCGGTTTTAAAAAGGATCGCAAAATCTAGGTTTTATAAGGGATAGTCTAAAATAGAGTGTCTCAAAATGAATAAAAAGTGTCTCAGGTAGTAAAAAAGACTGAGATGAAATCGGTTAAATTTTGCACTTCATTTTTGGAAAAAATTACCTTTCCAACAGAGTCTCTCATGACCACCTTTATGACGTTGCGATGATCTGACGTGATCTTATACTGTTCAGGTAACAGAGTGAGATTAAAAAGATGAATTACGACGGATTCAAAGACCATTTTAACATATTGAGTGATAGTCGTCAGGAACGAAAAATCACTTATGACTTCTTCGAAGTGATGTTCCAAGTGGTGACCGCTATGCTATGTGGGATGAAATAGAAGCGTTTGGTGAAGAGAACTTAGAATTAGGAAAAAATCATCAACATGCCTATGCTTAAAGGCTTCGTGGCTTGTTAGGCACTCGATTTTTCAATGTGGTCAGCTAGGATCAGGCAAATATGTTTCAACATGCTGAAGAGTGAAACGATTCTCAAAGCGAGTACTAAACATAAAAGAGCCATGTGTGCGATGAATTGTGAGTATCTTTTAAAGGTTCTGGCAAGCCTTTATTGACGGGGATGTTCATGATTTTTTCTTGAACTTAGAATGGTTTAGAAAGTTCAGTCCTTATTTATCAGGTATTCCAAGCCAAGATATAATGGCTCGGATTATTGGATTGGTTGACCCAGATGAATTTTCTCTTTGTTTTACTCGATGGTGTAATGAGGTTCAACATGAAAAGTTATTAGAAACCATACATATAGCCATTGACGGAAAGTCCTTGAAAGGTACGTATGATAACAGAGAGAAGAAATGCCTGACACATATGGTGAATGCTTATTCTTTCGATACAGGTTTGGTTTTCGGGCAACTCATAACGAGCTCTAAATCGAACGAAATAACGACCATTCAAGAGCTGCTCAAATTGCTCCGGGTTAAAGGCAGAGTAATTAGTCTGGATGCTATGGGCTGTCAATGTTCGATAGCAGAGCTGATTGTTGATAGAAAAGGTGATTATGTAATATCTGTGAAAGACAACCAACCTAGCCTTCATAAAGTCTTCACAGATAACTTTTCATTGGGGCAATTAAGCGATTATTCTGAATATGCTTATGAAGAGGAAGAAATCGGTAAACGTGGTCGTAAGGTGCTTAGAAGCTATATAGTTATCCTGTTCACAGAGAAGTTTGGCGATTTTACTGTTAAATGGAAAGGTTTAAAAAGCTTATGTGTGGCGGCAACTTACCAGCAAAAGAAAGGCGATGATTCAAGGAGTGTTGGCATTAGGTACTTCATTTCATCTAAAAAATGAAAGCGAAAGAATTTGGAGCTTTATGTCGAGGTCACTGGGGGGTGAAAGTATGCACTGGTGGTTGGACACCGTAATGAATGAAGACGATAGCCGAATTACCTACAAGCACGCATCCAGAAATTTATCTCGAATTCGTCAAGTGTGCATGAACTTTATTAAGCTTGTGGACATGGTAGGGGCATTAGAACGGCGCTAATTAAAATGCGCGTTAAATATTTAGTTCCGAGAGAGTTTTGTTTTTTTGGGGGGAAGTGCGATTCCTATTAAAGTAAAATTAGGTATTTGGGAATGATGGACGATGAAATTTTTAAATTGCCATGCTTGAAAGCTTAGCTGCAATGCGGAATATGGCGTACACCTACTGATGTTAGAAACATCTAAGGTGGGGTCAAGGGTAAAAAGAAAACGGTGAAAGGGGAGTTAGAGTCCTTTCTTGTTTTCGCGAGCCTTCGGAGGACATAGGCTTGAATATCTCGCTCTGCCTCAAGTAATAGCCATTTGAGTTGAGTGCTTAAATAACAACTATGGCAATATTTTATCGATTTGTATGAAGGTGAATAATGAGTTTAATAAAAACGATAGAGTTCGATTTGTTGGGTGATGAGCGAGGGAGTTTGGTCTCACTTGAACAAAATAAAAACATACCTTTTAATATCAAACGTGTTTACTATATCTTTAATACTGAGCAAGGTGTAGCTCGTGGTTTTCATGCACATAAAAAATTACAACAAGTCGCTATTTGTCTGAGAGGTTCATGTCGGTTTATCTTAGATGACAGTAAATGTCGAGAGTCAATTGTGCTAGATTCTCCCAATATTGGGTTATATATAGATAATTACAAGTGGCGAGAGATGCATGACTTCTCCGAAGATTGCGTATTAATGGTCTTAGCTAGTGATTATTTTGATGAATCTGATTATATACGTAATTACAACATGTTCTTAGAAAAGGTGGGGGAAATTTATGTCTAAAGGAAAACAGTTAGTTATTGTAGGGGCAGGGGAGTTTGCTCTGATTGCTTATGAGTATTTCACTCATGATTCAGATTATGAGGTGGTTGCATTTTCGGTGCATAAAGATTTTATTCAAAATACTAGCCTATGTGGCAAGCCAATAGTAGAGCTTGAAACGCTATGTGATAAATATCCACCAATTGATTTTGAAGTTTTTGTGGCTATACCTGCAACTGATTTGAATCGAACTAGAACTAAATTATTTAATGAATTGAAAAATAAAGGGTATACCTTTGCGACATATGTCAGTTCCCATTCATTTGTATGGCATAATGCTATTATTGGTGAGAACTGTTTTATCTTCGAAAATAACACCGTCCAACCGTTCGTTACTATAGAGGATAATGTTATTTTATGGAGTGGTAATCATATTGGGCATCGTACAATTATAAGAGAAAATTGTTTTATTACTTCTCACGCTGTTATTTCAGGTTACTGTGAAATCGGGAGTGGGAGTTTTGTTGGTGTTAACTCAACATGCAATGATCGAACTTCATTAGCTGAAAACTGTATTTTAGGCTCCGGCGCGGTAGTTACTAAGCATTTGAAGCAAGCGGAAACTATTTATGTGGGCAATCCAGCAAAGCCTTTCCCTCGTAAATCAGCATTTGATGTGGAGCTCTAAGAATGAAAATAAACAAAATAGGGAAAATAGATTTTTCACCGATAGCTGATTGGCAAATAAATGGCATAATAACCCCTACCCCCTTTTTGTTAGATAAAGATACTATTAGGGTTTTTGTAGGATTTAGAGATGCTGACGGTGTGTCTCGTATTGGATTTATAGACGTAGATTCAAAAAATCCACAACATATAAAAAACATATCAAAAACACCAGTGTTAGATATTGGTGAGGGCGGTTGTTTTGATGATAATGGAATGATATTAGGTGATATCAAAGTTATCGATGGTCAAGTGTTTATGTTTTATGTTGGATTCCAGATGGTTAAGAAAGCTAAGTTCTTGGCTTTTTCTGGACTAGCCATATCAAAAGACGGTGGAAATAGCTTCGAAAGATTTAGAAAAACGCCAATACTTGATAGGGCATATAATGCATCAACCATCAAAGCGATCCACAGTGTAAATAAAGTAGAGAATAAACTTCTCGCTTATTACGCTGTTGGTGATGGATGGGAAAAAATTGGCGATAATTACTATCCTCAATACGAAACATATTGTGCAGAATTCAACTTAGATGCAATGACATTTAGTGATGAAAGAATATGTGTGAGTACTAAAGGATGTGAGTATAGGTTAGGTAAACCAACAGTTTATGAATCTGAAGATGGTTATGTCATGCTCTACACTCGAGGAAGAACGGACGATCTTGATTACTATGAGCCAGGCTTAGCTTATTCTACCGATGGTTTTGAGTGGAATCGAAATGATGAAGACTTTCCAGAACTAAAAAGTGCCCATGGTTGGGATTCGGTAAATACAGCTTATCCCAAGATTATTGACAATGGCTCTGGTAAGCAATTAATGTTTTACAGCGGCAACTTTATGGGAGCTGGTGGAGTTGGTGTTGCTGAGGTTATCGAGGGCAAGGTGATTACTAAACAAGATATTATCTTATGAACATAGAATTTTACTCTGAAGAACGCCTGACCACATGGGATAATTTTGTTGGGACATCTCACAAAGCTACTTTCTTACACAGCCGTCACTTTCTGAGCTACCATAAAAGTAGATTTATTGATCGGTCTGTTATGGTATATGAAGAAAATAAGTTATTGGCCGTTCTGCCTGCTGCGGAAGCACCAAATAATGATAAGCAAGTCATTAGCCATGTTGGTGCTACTTATGGTGGTTTAATTAGTGACCCCTCTGTTTATGGT
Source organism: Vibrio scophthalmi LMG 19158 (assembly GCF_000222585.1). GTDB lineage: Bacteria > Pseudomonadota > Gammaproteobacteria > Enterobacterales > Vibrionaceae > Vibrio > Vibrio scophthalmi. The sequence goes on from NZ_AFWE01000175.1 coordinate 85,100, forward strand.
GAGAAAACTATAGAAATATTGGGAGCTATCGTTGGTTTTTATAAGGACAATGGCTACGAAAGTTTGATTTACAAATGTACCCCGAGTGTTTATCAAGCCACCAATGATGAAGATGATATTTATGCATTATTTCGGATGAATGCAAACTTGGATAGGGTTGATATTAATGCCATTATTGATAAAGATGCTCGCTTAAAAGTAAGTAACCAGAGAAAAAGATGCTATAAGAAGGCGGTAAAGGCTTCATTGGAGGTTAATTATGATTTTGAAAAAATAGAGGATTTTTACAATATATTATTGTCAAATTTAGCATCTAAACATGGAGCGGAGCCAGTCCATACTCTTGATGAAATAAGGAATTTACACCAACGTTTTCCCGATAACATAGTCCTCTGGTCTGTTTTAGATGCCAACAGAAAAGTAATAGCTGGAGTGCTGTTCTTTTTTATCAATCATACTATGCATGCTCAGTATATAACATCATCACCTAGTGGTTATGATTTAGGTGCTCTTGACTTTCTCTTTGAGAATGCTATGAGTTTTATACAAAAACAAGAAAAATTACGATACCTTGCATTTGGAACGTCAAATGAAGAGCAAGGCAAGGTTTTGAACCAAACTCTTTACCGTTTTAAGAGACAATTTGGAGCTGGTTCGGTTAGTCATAAGTTTTATTCACTGGTATAAATATGATCCCATTTTTAGATTTAAGAGAAATAAATCAACAATATCATAAAGAACTAAAAGATGCTTGCTCAAGAGTCATAGATTCTGGTTGGTACATTATGGGAAATGAGCTATCTGAGTTTGAAAAAGAGTTTGCCAACTATTGTGGAAGTAAATATTGCGTTGGTGTTGCTAATGGTTTAGATGCACTGATTTTAACACTGAGGGCATGGAAAGAATTGGGTAAACTTAGTGATGGCGATGAGGTGATTGTACCATCTAATACTTATATCGCATCAATTCTATCAATCTCAGAAAATAATTTAACACCAGTTCTTGTTGAACCAGATGCTAATACATTTAACTTGACTGCCAAGGGTATTGAAGCTGCAATTACGGATAAAACAAAAGTAATTCTTCCTGTGCATTTGTATGGCCAAATTTCACCGATGCAAGATATTCGACTGTTAGCTGAAAAATATGATTTATTAATACTCGAGGATTGTGCACAGGCACATGGTGCAACAATTAATGGAAAAAAATCTGGAACTTGGGGAGATGCTGGAGCATTTAGTTTTTACCCAGGAAAAAATCTTGGTGCGTTAGGTGATGCTGGGGCTATTACAACAGATGATTACGAGCTTTTTGAGATTTTAAGTGCTTTACGTAATTATGGTTCACATGAAAAATATAGAAATAAGTATAAAGGCGTAAATAGTCGGCTGGATGAAATTCAAGCAGCTATGTTGCGTGTTAAACTTAGGTTTTTAAATAAAGAAACAAGATTACGACAAGCTATAGCAAAGAAATACTTAGAAGGCATAAATAATCCTTTAATTAAACTTCCTGAAGTTATTAATACTGATGGGCACGTTTGGCATCTTTTTGTTATAAAAACGGCCTATCGTCAAGAGTTGCATCAATATCTGAATGACAATGGTGTTCAAGTATTGATTCATTACCCGATTCCTCCGCATAAGCAAGATGCATATTCTGAGTGGTGTGATGAACGGCTTTCTATTAGTGAAAATTTACATAATCAAGTCTTAAGCTTGCCTATCAGTTCTGTTCTTAAAGATGAGGATGCTCAATATTGCATTGACTTGATTAATAACTTCTCTAACTGATAGGGTTGTTATATTTGTTCTGTAAAACTGGCTTTATTGTGTAAATATAGGTCTTTCGAGTTATGCATCTATGGACGTTTAAATGTGTTTATATCATTTAAAGGTAAAGGTTTGAAGTGAATACTGTCGTGCTAGCACTTGAATGTTTGTAAGCCTTTTATACGCAGTGAAGCTTGGATAATAATGGTCAACTTAGAACTCATCATAAATATAGTTGATAAAAATAGAGATAAATAATGAAAATACTTGTTACAGGTGGCGCCGGTTTTATCGGTTCTGCTGTTGTTCGTCACATTATTAATAATACGTTTGACAGCGTAATCAATGTCGACAAACTCACTTATGCAGGTAACTTAGAATCACTTGTGGAGGTTGATTCGAACGAACGTTATGTGTTCGAGCAAGTGGATATCTGCAATCGTTCAGAGCTTGAGCGTGTTTTTTCTCAGCACAAACCTGATGCGGTAATGCACCTAGCTGCGGAGTCGCACGTAGATCGTTCTATAACTGGGCCTGCTGCATTTATTGAAACCAATATACTTGGAACATACACGTTACTGGAAGCTACACGAGAGTATTGGAATACACTTGAAGAAAATGCAAAGTCAGAGTTTCGTTTTCATCATATCTCTACAGATGAAGTCTATGGTGATCTGCCACACCCTGATGAAGCTCCTACGGGCACAGAGCTTCCAATGTTCTTGGAGACGACATCTTATGAGCCATCTAGTCCATATTCTGCTTCAAAAGCATCAAGTGATCATTTAGTTCGCGCATGGTTGCGTACTTACGGCCTGCCAACTATCGTCACTAACTGCTCAAATAACTATGGCCCTTATCACTTCCCTGAAAAGCTGATCCCATTAGTTATCCTAAATGCGTTGGAAGGAAAAGACCTCCCTATCTACGGTAAAGGCGACCAAATTCGTGACTGGCTATTTGTCGAAGACCACGCACGAGCGCTCTACAAAGTAGTGACTGAAGGTAAAGTGGGTGAGACATATAATATTGGTGGCCACAACGAAAAGAAAAACCTCGAAGTCGTCAATACGATCTGTGAGATCCTAGATATGCTAGTACCGAAAGAGTCAGCGTATGCAGACCAGATCACTTATGTTCAAGATCGTCCGGGTCATGATAGACGTTACGCTATTAACTCAACGAAAATGCAACGTGAACTAGATTGGATACCAGAAGAGACGTTTGAAACCGGTCTCCGTAAAACGGTGCAATGGTATCTAGACAATTCAACATGGTGCCAAAATGTACAAGATGGTAGCTACCATCGTGAGCGTTTGGGTGTAGAAACAACAGAATCAAAGGTGAAGAAGTAATGAAAGGTATTGTTCTTGCGGGTGGCTCTGGCACTCGCTTATACCCATTGACTCGCGGCGTATCTAAACAGTTATTGCCTATATACGACAAACCTATGGTGTTTTACCCAATCTCAACATTAATGCTCGCTGGAATTAAAGATATCTTAATCATCACGACGCCAGAAGACAATGCCAGTTTTAAGCGCCTGCTTGGTGATGGCTCTCATTTCGGTATTAATCTAGAGTATGCGATTCAACCGAGTCCTGATGGGTTGGCCCAAGCTTTTATTATTGGTGAAGAGTTTATTGGTGATGACAGCGTCTGTTTAGTGCTTGGTGATAATATATTCTACGGCCAATCTTTTTCAAAAACACTACAAAGCGCTGCTTCCCGAGAGTCAGGCTCAACCGTATTTGGTTACCAAGTAAAAGACCCGGAACGTTTTGGTGTGGTCGAATTTAATGATGAAATGAAGGCTATCTCGATTGAAGAGAAGCCAGAATCGCCAAAATCTAACTATGCCGTAACAGGCTTGTATTTTTACGATAACCGAGTAGTTGAGATGGCGAAACAAGTGAAGCCATCTCATCGTGGTGAGCTAGAAATTACGACACTAAACGAAATGTACTTAAACGACGGCTCATTAAATGTAGAGCTACTTGGTCGTGGTTTTGCGTGGTTAGATACAGGCACGCACGAAAGCCTTCATGAAGCTTCGTCTTTCGTACAAACGATTGAGAATGTTCAAGGTTTAAAAGTCGCATGCCTAGAAGAAATCTCATGGCGCAACGGCTGGCTTAGTGATGAGCAAGTATTGACGCTGGCTAAGCCTATGATGAAAAATGAATATGGCCAATACTTAACACGACTAGTTAGCGAAACTCAAACAAGGCGGTAAAATGATGCGAGTACTCATTACTGGTTGCCATGGTCAAGTAGGATCTTGCCTAACTCAGCAATTGACCAACAACGAAAATATTACAGTAAGCGCTTTGGATAGAGAGCATCTTGATATTACTGATCAAGAGGCGGTCTACTCTGCTGTGACCGAGTTTCAACCAACTATTATTATCAATGCGGCGGCACATACCGCGGTTGATAAAGCTGAAGAGGAAGTCGACCTTTCTTACGCGATAAACTGTGATGGTCCTAAATATTTAGCGAAAGCCGCTCAGAGTGTTGGTGCTGCAATACTGCATATCTCGACTGATTATGTCTTTGAAGGTAACAAAAAGGGCGAATATGTGGAAACTGATACTACGAACCCACAAGGGGTTTATGGTAAAAGCAAGCTCGCCGGCGAAATTGCCGTGGCGCAAGCGTGTGATAAACACATTATCCTTCGCACTGCATGGGTATTTGGTGAGAGCGGCAATAATTTCGTGAAAACCATGCTGCGTTTAGGAGAAAACAGAGACGCATTAAGTATTGTTGGTGATCAGTTTGGTGGACCTACTTATGCGGGCGATATTGCTAATACACTTATTCAGATTGCTAAGCGTATTAATCAAGGTGATGTCGTTGAATTCGGTGTTTACCACTACTCAGGTTTACCACATGTAAGTTGGTTTGATTTTGCCAAGGCTATTTTTGGTGCTGCTGTTGAGCAAAAGGTTCTTGAAAAAGAGCTAACCTTAACAAGTATTACTACTGATGAGTACCCGACAACAGCAAAGCGTCCAAGTAACTCTCGCTTGAGTAACGAAAAAATCATTGCTGGTTTCTGTGTAGAAGCGAGTAATTGGAAGGCAGCGCTAAAGAATATTCAAGCGTATACAGGTTAATAAAATGAAAGTGATTGATACTCGCATTCCTGATGTAAAAATTATAGAGCCAAGTGTATTTGGTGATGAGCGTGGTTTTTTTATGGAAACCTGGAATCAAAAGCAATTTGAAGAATTGGTGACGGGGAAGCCGACGCACTTTGTACAAGATAACCATTCCAAATCTAGACAAGGGATTTTACGTGGTTTGCATTACCAAACCGAAAACACACAAGGTAAGCTTGTTCGTGTAGTGTCCGGTGAGGTATTTGATGTGGCAGTAGATATTCGAAAGAGTTCTCCAACGTTTGGTCAATGGATAGGAGAGTATTTATCTGCTGAGAACAAACGTCAATTATGGGTGCCTGAAGGTTTTGCACATGGTTTTTATGTGACGAGCGATGAAGCCGAGTTTGTTTATAAATGTACGGATTATTATAATCCTAAATATGAAGCTTCAATAAAATGGGATGATCCAAGTATTGATATTGATTGGCCGATTTCCGACCAGCCTATTTTGTCATTAAAAGACAGTAACGCACTATCATTGAAACTCCAAAACTTAGATTCTTTAAGGTAGAATAGGTTGTTGTGAACTTAATAAAAACATCATTTCTTTCATTCGTTGCTACTGGAGTAAAGCTCTTATCAGCTCTTGTGATAAACAAATTTGTGTCCATATTCATTGGACCATCAGGCCTAGCTACAATTGGACAATTGCAGAACTGTCTGGGTATAATTCAAGTATTATCTCAGGGAGGAATTAATTCAGGGGTAGTAAAATACACTGCAGAAAATAATGATCTCTCGGTAAGAAGGTTATTATGGAGTAATGCATTAAAAATAACGCTGATATGTTCATCAATCATTAGTTTATTTCTTTTTGTCTTTTCTAGTTATATATCTGAGTATGTTTTTAATACTTGTGAATTTAGTTATGTTTTTTTTGTTCTAGCTTTTACTATAGTTCTTTTTTCAATAAATCAATTATTATTGTCAATATTAAATGGATTAAAGGAAATAAAAACATTTATATCCATTAATATAATTCAAAGTTGCTACAGTTTAGTTTTTAGTACGTTGTTCATTGTTTTTCTTGGGTTGGATGGTGCGTTAATTGCTATGGTTACCAACCAGTCAGTAATTCTTTTTGTTATTCTTTGGAAACTAAGAAATCATAAGTTTATTATTTTTGAAAATTTCAGAGATAAATTCAACGAGAATCAATCAAAAAAATTATTTAGCTATTCTTTAATGGCATTGGTCACTGCTTTTACTGCGCCAGTATCTTTGATGGTGGTAAGGAATTATATTGCAGAGTCGATTTCATGGAATGCTGCTGGTTATTGGCAAGCTATTAACTATATATCATCGATGTATTTAATGGTAATAACAACAGCTCTATCTACTTACTTCCTACCCCGGTTGTCAGAAATAGAAAACAAGATGGAGCTTAGGAGTGAATTAAAAAAAGGGTATTTTATCCTTATTCCTTTAGTTATTCTTCTTTCAGGTACGATATACCTCCTAAAGGACTTTATCATATGGTTTTTATTTAACGATGAATTTAAACCTATGCGGATGCTATTTAAGTGGCAGTTAATTGGCGATGTTTTTAAGATATCGTCTTGGCTGGTTGCATATTTGATGCTGGCAAAAGCTATGAGTAAAATGTTTATCATAACTGAAGTCGTTTTTTCTTTTAGCTTTGTTATCTTATCAATTGTACTTATCGACAAATTTGGTATTGTCGGCGCTACATACGCCTATGCACTTAATTACATTTTGTATATGTTTTTTATTATGTTATTAATGAGAAAGCAAGTTTTTAATTAAATTCCGTAAACTGAGTTTAAAAACCCATTCATTTAAACTTAGTAATTGATTTATATATGCTATAAATCAAATTAGTCGTAATTAAATTCAATCGGTAAAAATATGAAAAAAATATTAACAATCTTTGGCACAAGACCCGAAGCAATTAAAATGGCTCCACTTGTTGATATGTTAAACAAAGATGAACGTTTCGATGCGAAATGTTGTGTTACTGCACAACATAGGGAAATGTTAGATCAGGTATTGCATCTTTTTGAAATAACTCCTGACTATGATTTAAATATTATGAAATCAGGGCAGACTCTGAATGAAGTTACCACTCAAATATTGTTGGGATTAGAGTCTGTATTTAAAGATTTTAGACCTGATATTATCTTAGTTCATGGTGATACAGCGACAACATTCGCAGCAAGCTTAGCTGCTTACTATGCAAAAATAGCTGTAGGCCATGTAGAAGCAGGCCTTCGTACTGGTAATATATACTCCCCTTGGCCTGAAGAAGCAAATAGACGTTTAACTAGTGTGATTACAAAATATCACTTTGCGCCAACAAAATGCTCCAAAGATAATCTAATTTCTGAAAACGTAACACCAGATGATATATATATTACTGGAAACACAGTTATTGATGCTCTTCTTATGGTTAAGGATAAGATTGACCGAGATGAAAAGTTAAGTGAAAGTTTAGATAGTCAATTTCCCTATTTAGATAGAAATAAAAAATTAATACTGGTAACCGGGCATCGACGAGAAAGTTTTGGTGATGGATTTGAAAGAATTTGTCAAGCTCTAGCTGAGGTTGCGCACAAACATCCGGATATCCAGATATTATATCCAATGCATATGAATCCTAATGTGCGAGAGCCAGTTAATAGAATGTTATCTAAGATAGATAACATTTACTTAATTGAACCTCAACAATACCTGTCATTTATTTACTTGATGGGACGTTCACATATAATTCTAACTGACTCTGGGGGTATTCAAGAAGAGGCTCCATCTCTTGGAAAACCAGTATTGGTTATGCGAGATACTACTGAGCGACCAGAGGCGATTAAAGCTGGTACGGTTAGATTAGTGGGAACTGAGGTAGAAAAAATCGTTGAAAGTCTAAATGTATTATTAACAGATCAAGAAGAATATGACAAAGTATCTTTTGCACACAACCCTTATGGTGATGGTTTTGCATGTAATAAAATATTAGATGCAATCGCAGAATGATATAGGGTTAATTGTGTTATTTTTTAATTTTATGCATTTCTTTTATTTGTTGTTAGATAAAGTCGGCTAAATATAATTAACTTTATCTAACTTAATATGTCAGCATCTAATAGATAAAATTGATTAGTATGTTTTGTCATGACACATGATTTGATATATATTTTCACTGTAAATCTATCATATGATTTGCACATTTAGTTGGATGCTCATAAACATAGAGAAATTAATAAGTTTTTTGGCTACTTGCCATAAAACTTATTAGTTATTTGAACGTGAAATGTGCAACATGCCATATATGTTGCTGAAGCTTTCCTATTACTGAATCTTATTAGGGTGCATATTCAAAGTGGTAGTGATTAATACCACTATATTTGAGGTCTAGATAATTTATTGAAGCTAAGTAGTGTTATTTCGATGCTGCACCGGGGGGGGGGTATCTGGAAGGGAGGTATGACTGAAAGCCAGACCTTACTATTGGAAATGTACTCGATAAGATAAATCAAGTTTAAAAAATTGGTGAACGTAAAGTGTTAACTTTTGTCTAGACTGACTACACTTGCGTTCAAGATGCTGACCGAAAACGAGAGAAAGGGAAAGTTTAGAGAACTTTAAGGGCTCAGATAGTTGAGTCTATATATACTTAATGATTAAAAAAGTGGTGCGTACAATAGTTTTGAATACCATATGAATATATTAATGAGCATTCATTGTCTAGTAACATAACCATGATATTATGCGCTTTAATAGGAATTTCGATTCGACTATTACTAATGGCAGACACGCCTATTTTAAGTGCTTACTCTAAATATATAGATTTATGATATATAGTATATATTTTTCGGCTTTGCTAAACTCGAACATATAATGATCGTAGGTATATATTAATCAGCTCTGTTTAAAGTTAAATTAAAGGTGAAAAGTGAATAGCATAGCGTTTTTTTATCCAAGTCATCTTTATGGTGGCGCTGAGTTACTGCTGTCTAGGGTAGCAATAATATTGAGCAGGAAGGGTTGTAAAATAACCGTTATAGATGTTGACAATGGAACTATTTCTAAGATTGTTGAACATGAAAATATAAAGATTGTAAAGTCTGAAAAATATTCACCGCAAGAGGTGGATTTCGACATACTTATCACTACCGCGAATAAATATTCTGATATTTTCAATTGGATTTTGCCAACAAAAAATAGTAGAGTTATATTCTGGTCAGTGCATGTATATAACATGTATATCTTCTCTGAGCGATTTATCAAATTCCCTGTCTTGTCTAAAATATATAATAATTTTTTGCGAAAAATATTGCTGTTAGATTGGAAGTTAATGAAAGAAAGGATTGAACTTTTTAATAGAAAAAAAGGCCTATATTGTATGGACTCTGCAAGCAGGCTGTCTATTGAAAAGGAATATAAATTGAAAATCAATGAAAATTATATTCCGGTGTTTACTGATGGAAAGAAGCTAGAATATAGGACCTTTGATAATAGTTCAGACAAAATAGAAGTTTTTTTCCTTTCTAGATTGTCAGATTGTAAGGTTCCACCAATAATGTACACTTGCAAAGAGTTGTCTAAATTAAACCAAAACATAAAAGTTAACATTATTGGCGATGGTGTATTATTTGATGATCTAAAAAAATACATATCAAGTTTAGAGCTAGACATGGAATTTTATGGCGTAATGCCGTCACATGAAGCCAAAGAATTACTTGTACGTAAAGCTGATATTCTATTTGCTAATGGCACATCTGCTTTAGATGGCGCAAGCTTAGCTATACCAACAGTAAATATAGATGGCTGCCTTTCAGATTATCCAGAAAATTATAGGTTCATCTGGATTTTTCAACGCGAAGGTTATTCCTTAGGGGATATAATCGATAAGGATAGTTTGTTGCATAGCTTAGGTCACACCATGCCTAGTATACTAAGTCAACTTAAAGAAAATAGTGCTGAGATTGGAGAGAGATGTAAAAAACACCATGATGAGAATCATTCGATCGAAACCGCAATTAATAAAGTTGAAAAAGCTATTCTAGATTGCGAGCTATACTTAAAAGATGTTAAAAAAATAGATGATAAAATTTCCCTGTTGAAGTCGTGGGATTTATTTAAAAAATATAAAGATCAAATAATAAAAATTAACCGTTAGATTATTTTCAAAGGCAATCTATGTTGAAAAGCGAAGTTTATGTGATAAATTCTTTTCCATCAATTAAAAATGAAAAAGAAGGAAAACAGCAAAGAGTTAAAGCGATTGATTCAATTATTAGTGATGTTTCTCGTTGTTATATAGATTTAACTGTCAGAGGTAATTTTATACCTCGAATACTCAATGTTGCTGAAGGAGTAATTGAAGTTAGATTGAATTATTTTCTTTATTCTCTATTTGTATCTCTTTTTCTTATCCTAAAGAAACCTGTTGTATATGTACATTCGGTTTTTGAGTCAGTAAAAGTAATACCTGCTTTTTTCTTTTCTAACAATATTATACTTGACCTCCATGGTGTTGTACCCGAAGAGTTGAACCTTATAAATAAAAATGGGAAATCAATCTTATATAGGTGGATAGAGATGATTTCGGTAAAAAAGAGTAAAATGAACGTTGTTGTGACAAGAAAGATGGCTAGTCATTTTTCTAAAAAATATCGACAATCTGAGAAAAGGTTCATAGTTGTCCCAATATTTTCTATTATTACCAAGTCATCTCTTGGTAAGGACTCTAAATTAACCGCTATCTATGCTGGAGGCATGCAAAAATGGCAATGTATAGATAAAATGGTGAGTTTTATTCGAAATGAAAAAAGGTTAAATTACAAACTATACTTTCCTTCGCCGAGCGATTTTATAACGAGCTATCCAGATATTACTCTGATGGATAATGTTACTATATCAACAGGGACCCCAGAAGAAATATTCACGGAATATAACAAGTCTCATTTTGGTTTAATAATCCGTGATGACGTTGTGATAAACCAAGTAGCATGTCCAACAAAGTTGATAGAGTATATAAATTCTGATTTGGTGCCGATTGTTGGGGATTGCTCAATTGGTGATTTTGAAGATTTGGGAATGAAGAGTATTCATTACCAAAATTTTGACTACAATAAATTGGCATTAGATTCGTTCGACAATAAAGAGCTGAAAAAAAATCTAATTGAGTTAAGTATAAATGGTAAAGTTGACTTAACTAACCTGCTTAGGGATTTGGGTTTATAAATGATTCTTCAAGAAAACTATAGTACAACAAAATTTACTATGTTTTTGTTGATTTTCGCAGTTGCAATTAGCTGGAGTCAGCCATTTGGCTATTTAACCCAGATTAAAGGAAATGTTTGGTTTTGTTCCTCTCTTTTGTTTATATTGTCACGTCATTTGCTTTTTCACTCGAAGGTTAATGTTAATTCGATATTTATGGTGTTGATTTTTTTTATTTCCACCTTGAGTCTTGGATTGTTTAAAGAATCATTGGTTTTTCTAAAAAGCTTTTCACTAATATTACTATCTTCATTGACTTTTTGTTTATTAAAGCCCAGTCGACGAGATTGTGTGTGTATATTTAAATGCTTAACCATCTTTTCCTATCTTTCTTTGGCTTGTTCAATATTATCATTTGTTTATGCATACGTTGGAGGAGAATCATCTTATTCTTTCCCTCTGCTAGATGGAAGAATTAGTTATTTTCACATAGCATCTTTTTCTAATGTATGGAACGGTAATATAATTAGGCCGGGATTTATTTATGATGAGCCAGGTGCCTATTCATTTTTCTTATGTTTTGTTTGCTTCGGTCGTCTACTATTAAATATGGATAATAAACATAGCTTTTTCATTTTATTTTTAGGGTGTATTACTCTTAGTGTAATGCACTTTATTGTATTGGTAAGCTTCGTTTTAATATCTTTGACTAGTAGGCAAAGGGGGGTTGCAATATTATTAATTTCAAGCTTTCTTATTTTTTACTTTGTTAGCGGGCAAGTGTTTTTAGATCATTTACTCGATAGGTTTTCACTTTCTTCTGAAGCAATATTCGATAACAATAGAGTAAAGCAAGTGTTGAATTTTATTTCATTAATTAGCGAAAAACCAGAAGTTATATATACTGGATACGATAATTTATTTGGAAATGAGAAAATGCTATGGCACATCTATGGTGATATGGGGGCATCTCCTATTACTCCAATACTACAATTTGGTTTGATGGGGCTTATTGTTCAGTTTTTTTTGTTTGCTATGTTATTAAGAAGCTTTTTTAAACAAGTGTGGGTAAAAAACGAAATATTTGTATCTTTATTGATGTGCTTGATGCTACTACAAAGGCCTTTTTATTTGGGGGCGGGGTATTCTTTGATGGTCGTAATGATCATTTATATTAATTTTCTTTCGGCGGATTCAATCAAAGCACACACTAGGAATTAGGATGAAAATAGCAATTCTGTTGTCAGCATATAATGGGGAGAAATTTTTGCTCGAGCAAGTTTCCTCTTTATTTGATCAAGAAACGAATTTTGATTTCGACATTTATATAAGAGATGACGGTTCAATAGATAATACTACATTTATGATTGATAATCTCAGGAAAAATAATGTTAATGTAAAGATATCTAATAGTTCCGGCCAAAACATGGGAGCAAAACATAGCTTTTTGAAAATGTTGTCTGAAGTCGATGCAGATTACTATTTCTTTTGCGATCAAGATGATATTTGGAGAAAGGATAAAATACAAAAGTCGATTGTTGAAATTATGAAGTCAGATAGATCGAATTCAGTAATACCGCGTCTACTTTTTACTGATTTGCTTCTCGTTAATGAGGTTGGTAGAAGTCTTGATGAAACATATTGGGGAAAAAGAGGAATAAAGGAATCTTTTTTTGTTCATTGGCATAATTTTCTAACCTTTAGCATGGTTACCGGTTGTACTATGTGTTTTAATCGTGAACTGAGAAATCTTGCGTTATCTACTAATTGCCCAGATGCATTTTTTCATGACCAGTGGCTATCTGTCTTAGCAAAGAAATATGGAGAAGTTGTTTATATAAATGACACTTTTGTTTATTACAGACAGCATGGTAGTAATGTTGTGGGCGCAGACTCAAATACAATACGAAATGTTTTTAAAAAGATTTTTAATAATTTTTTTAAAAATAGAAAGATGTATTTTGAAATGTGCAAGGAATATGAGTTGTCAATGTTGAAATTTTTTAAAATAAAAATTTGTCTTTTTTTAAAGTCGCGCGTTAAATGAGTGGCTAATTTTGCATTGAATTTAAATTTGTGTTAAGGGAAAAAATGAAAAGAGTAGCAGTTATAGGAACCGTTGGTATTCCTGCATGTTATGGTGGTTTCGAAACTTTGGTAGAGAATATAGTACTTAATTCATCGAATAATATTTGCTATGAAGTTTTCTGTTCGTCCGCAGCTTACGGCAAGAAGGAACCAAGCTATAATAATGTAAAGTTGACTTACATCCCAATTAAAGCGAATGGAATACAAAGTGTCTTTTATGACATATTTAGTTTGCTACTTTGTGTGATAAAAAAACCCGATACAGTCCTTATTCTTGGTGTCTCTGGTTGCATTTTTTTGCCTGTTTTTAAGCTACTTAGTAGATCTAAAATTGTAACTAATATCGACGGGTTAGAATGGAAGCGTGATAAATGGTCTTCTCTAGCTAGAAAATTTCTGAAATTATCCGAGAAATTAGCAGTTAAATTTTCAGACGTTATCATCACAGATAATCAGGCTATTGGTGACTATGTAGCAAAAGAATATCAAGTTAGTAGTAAGACTATAGCTTATGGAGGTGATCATGTGATAACTGGAGACTTGGCAGGGGTTAAGAAGGAAGATTATTATCTATCTATATGTAGGATAGAGCCGGAGAATAATGTTGATATGATTTTGAAAACATTTGAAAAATCTGGTTACCCATTGAAGTTCGTAGGCAATTGGAACAACAGTGTTTATGGCCGGAATTTGAAAGCGAAATATTCAATGATTGGTAATATTCAACTTTTGGATCCTATATATGACCTGACTGAACTATTTCAGCTCCGGGCACGTTGTGCAGGCTACGTACACGGGCACTCTGCAGGGGGGACTAATCCTTCTCTTGTAGAAGCTATGCAATTTTCAATGCCTATATATGCTTTTGACTGTTTGTTTAATCGTTATACAACAGGAGATAAAGCATTTTATTTTAAAGATGCAAACGATTTGTATGAGTTAATGCTAGAAGATCCAGAGAAACGCGAAAATTTGCTTGCTATGGCTGAAGACATGAAAAATATTGCCAGTCAAAGATATACCTGGGATATTATTTCGTCTTCCTATGAAGCAACTTATTAATTACATTGTTAAAGTTTGATTGATCAAACCGTTAACTTTACTTCATTTATTATGTTGGAACTTGCGTTTACATCGAATAACAATGCTAGTATTAATACTGTTGTCGCTTAAATCCGAGTTTCCGCAGCCAATTTAGGAATAAATTGCTCATATAAAGAATTAAGTCATTTGAGTAGCCGGGTCTGATGCTCTTGGAGTCCGGTTATGAAGCAATGACTTCCTAATTAGAGTGCGTAGATGCCTTCGAATTTTAAGAATACCCAGCGCGCTGTTGGTTTAGTTGTTGTTTTCTTCTTCACCATACTCGAGAAGAGCTCTTCCACTTTGTCGAGCTGCGCTCTGATTTTGTGCTTTAAACTTGCGTAAACGAGGAGGCTTAGGCTCATATCATCAGTAGCACCTCAATACGCTGCGGTTTCTTTAGAAAGATGGATGAAGTTAGGAACCCAGGGCTTTACCAAAAGCGAGACCCGCGCTCGACCTTTTGTTGGGATTTGTAATGCTCAGTGTAACTATTCATCCGTGAGCTATTGACGACGGTTTACGATAAGAATGCTGGCGTTTGATAATCCACTTTGAGCATATGATGTTCGACGATTGCATGCAGCTATTTATAAGCTGAGAGCTGTTGAAGTTTAGCGGTCTCGATAAGTGAGAACATCCGCCCACGGAACAGGCCTCCACGATATGAACGAGTTACATAACAGCACTTTCTCATCAATATGCAATTTCGAAGAACTCGCCCTGCAGCATTGTTCGTAATTAGACATTCGGAGTCATCCATAAAACGCCAGAGCATAGGATCTTCAGCGATGAGGTTGCGGCATTGGCCTTTATGCCCGGGTTGAGCTCCTTGTTTTTTCCAGATTGCCCCCACGAAAAGATCACTCAAGTTGGATATGGGATCAAGTTAACTAGGTCACAGAACTTTGGTGTCAAGGTCTCGTAGGAGAACAGTTACGATTTTGGGGCTAAGAACGTTTTTTGGTTTGGGTGAACATTCGACAAAATCCTCGTTGAAAAGTAAGCGCGCAATTAACCCCACATTCTAATCCCAGCAAGACTTTGTCATAGTTTTTCTAACCTACTGGAGGAACTATGACTCAATCAGAAAAACACCAATACTGGACGGCTATCGTCACTAAGCAGCAAGAAAGCGAGCTTTCTGTTCCCAATTTTTGTAAAGAGCACGACATCAGCTATCCCACTTTTCATTATTGGCTAAAAAAACTCAAACAAACCGATGATGAACAAGTCGCCCACCAAGTGGTCATGAGTGATCTGCCATCTCTTGGTTCGGAGGCTGTGATTTTACATCTACCCAATGGACTGAGAGCGGAGTTGCCAACCTCACTTTCATTAACCCAAATTCAAATCTGGCTGAAGGCACTGCAATGATCCCAAGTGGTGCCATCTATCTTGTCTCTGGCATTACGGATATGAGGAAGTCGATTGATGGTCTGTCTCTTATTGTGGCCGAGACAAAATCAAAATTCTCTTTTGGGATACCAATGGGTTTTGGCTTTATTATCGCCGACTAGAAAAAGGTCGATTTAAATGGCCAAAACCGACAGTATCGGGTCATATACACATCTCAACTCAACAACTTAACTGGCTATTATCAGGGCTAAATCTTGAAAATCCAAAGGCTCATCAGCCGCTTTATGGGCGAGAAGTGTGAGC
>NZ_AFWE01000174.1 GCF_000222585.1 Vibrio scophthalmi LMG 19158
ACTGGGAGAGAAACGATAAAGGACGCTATATGTCAGGCTACGGGCAAGCGTTAGAGCACATTGAACTGATTCTTCATGATGGTTACAGCCTGAAAACCTTTCTCATGTATTACTCTGATGAAAATAAAGATCGCGAGGGTAATGGCCCCGCTAAGATAAGTGGTTTTGAAGACAAATTAGTTGATAAATACTTACACCGAGACTCTCACTCTTGGGTAGCTTGTCCATACGTATCTGAAACTTGTTTGCCTGAAGAAATCGTTTCTCCAAATATCTACCTAGAGGGCGCTCATGAAGTTGTTTCAGTGAACTCATATGAGCGCAATTCCGCTGCTCGTCAGAGGTGCTTAGACGAGTATGGGTACAAGTGTAAGGCGTGTAATTTCGACTTTGAAGAGTTCTATGGAGATCGAGGCAGGCACTATATCCATGTGCATCATATCATTCCCCTAAAAGAGATCAGGAAAGAATACAGAGTAGATCCTATCAAGGACTTAGTACCTTTGTGCGCAAACTGTCATGCAATGGTTCATCGTTCGGAACCTGCATTGACTGTTAAAGATTTGAAAGGGCTAATAAAGAAATAATAATTTGGCTAACTCTTCTCATCCACTACACTGCGGTAAAACTAATTCCTATCTAGTCGCTTCAAACTGACTTCACTATTTCGAAAAATGGATATAAAACAATGTCTAAAATGGCGCTAAACTTCTTCGAAAATTACAAGTTTACGGTAAAATTCAACTTTGATGATAAAGACTTAACTGGTGTTCTTTGTCTTAATCAGTCTGGTATCCCAAGCCTTGAAATACACACAGATAATTACTTTCTACAGTTTGAAGAACGTAGAGTTATTCGAGAACCAATCACTTGTTATGAGATTGGTTCAAACAAGGTATTTACGCTACATCAATCAGAGCTTCAAAGAGGGGCGGTCATTATATGCGGGTTTGTCACTACAGGTGCCTCAATTCCGATTGATGTCGATTTGATAGAAGTACACCTAACTGGTATATCAACTTGGTTTGAAAGGTTACGAAGCTCTGAGATAACAGAAACAGAATTTAGGCGATGCACTTCTGTAGAAAAGTTCTCCGTTAATTTTAACTTCAAGAATAACGACTATACGATAGAAAATCATCGCTATGTGTCATCTACAGCAATGACATCAACCGAACATCACTTAAAAATACAAGATTGTTTTATCGTCAAAAAAACAAATGGTACGTTTACGCTAAACGAAGCAGAAAGTATTGCTTTAGAAATAAGAAGCCTTTTTTCACTTCTATTGGGATATTCCCTATCTATAAAAAAGCTTTATTTGATACCTTCAAAGAAGCGAGGTGACTATCAATCTCTTATTTTTCCAAGTGTTACTTATGAGGATAAACCGTTTGATTATTATCAAAAAACTCTTTGCCACGTTGACAATTTATTCAATTGGAACCTTTGGGAGTCAATTATACAAAGCTACTTCAAAGTTAAATCATTTCGAACAATTTGGAACCGTTTAATAATCCCTTTATCTCGTTCAAAATCTGGGACTTGGGAATATGCGATTCTATCTGTAGTTGTAACGCTTGAAATGTATTGTGAACAAGAGTCAAAAGGGAAAGGTCATAAATTAAATAGAGATAAATATAATGAACTAAAGTCACAGCTTAACAAAACCCTAGAAACATTTGTTGATGAGAATGTTCTTTCATCAGAGGATTTATCAGTCTTAGAAGGGTTTGAGATTGCTCTCTCTAATCTAAAAAATACATCTCACCCGACTCTT
>NZ_AFWE01000173.1 GCF_000222585.1 Vibrio scophthalmi LMG 19158
TCCTGCGCTTTTTTATTATTCTTACTCTAGCTCTTAACTCACTATCAAGGCTGTACTCGCTAGGCGATCGATTCTACCTTCGGCTGTGAATCTGGCTCTAATGGTGCTTTCTCAGCCACCAATGGTGCTTGAGTTTTATCTTCTTGCTGCACTTCTTTACGGCCTAACATCAATAAGCATGGTGTCAATACCAAGGTCAATACCGTCGCAAATGCTAAGCCTCCAGACACCGCAGTCGCAAGCTGTGACCACCATTGAGTACTTGGAGCACCAAACTCGACCTTCTGATTAATCAGGTCGATGTTCATTTCCAATACCATCGGCAACAAACCGAGAATGGTAGTGACCGTGGTCAGCAGTACCGGACGCAAACGCTGCACACCGGTACGCAAGATGGCTTCACGCTTATCCAAACCACGTCGACGCAGTTGGTTGAAGGTGTCAATCAACACGATATTGTTATTAACCACTATGCCTGCCAAGGCAATAACCCCTATTCCCGACATCACGACCCCAAACGGGCGTTGGAAAATCAGTAGTCCGGCAAATACCCCCACGGTGGAGAATAAGACCGCACTCAAGATTAGGAACGCTTGATAGAAACTATTGAACTGGGTGATCAGAATCAGAGCCATCACCACTAAAGCCACTAAGAAGGCATTTTGCAAGAATGCCGATGAGTTTTGCTGCTCTTCGTTTTGCCCACGCAACTTAAAATCCACACCGTTGGGCAGTGGAATTTCACCTAACGCTTGCTCAATCTTCGGCAGCTCCAGTGCAAGGTTATAACCCTCTTTGATATCCGCTTTAATACTAATAATTCGATGACCATCAACGCGATGAATCGTATCCTGCTTGTGATCTGGGACGATGCTGGCAAAGTTAGTGATCGGCACCATTCCAAGTGCAGTTTTGACTCTCAGTTGATCAAACTTACCAATATCTCGCTTCTCTTCAGGATAACGGACAATAATATCAACCTCTTCATTGGAATCATCCGGCAAGTAATCACCAATAGTTAAGCCATTGGTAACAAACTGCACGGTATTGCCCACCAAGGTTGCATCTGCGGCAAAGCGCGAAGCATCATCACGGCGAATATCGATCTGCCAATCAATACCCTCTTTGCTCGAGTTATCACTAATGTTGGTTAAGGCGCCGTAACCATCAGCCCATTCACGTACTTGTTTGGCTCCAGTATCCAGCTGTTCAAGATCGAGCGACGACATCTCAACCACCAAATCATGTTCCACTGGCGGTCCTGCATCTGGGAACTTGTATTCAATCTCGACCCCAGCATATTGATCGGTCTGCTGTTTCAGATCTTCAATGATCTCTTTGACTTTACGGCGATATTGCCAATCCACTGGGGTAATCTGGATCTGACCGATCTCATCATCTCCCCCTGTACGCGTGTAAACACTCTCAAACTCATCATGCCCCAGCATCATCTGTTCGATGTCGCGCATAATATCGTCTTTCTCGTTAATCGACAGATCACCATAAGAGCGAACTTTGACGGTAAAAAACGGCGGATCGACCTCGGGGAAAAACTCGGCGCCCAAGCCCGCTTTGTTGTATGCAGCCCCCACACCAACCGCCAAAGCAATCGCCAACAGCAGAATTTTAATCGGGTGGTTAATTGCAACATTGAGTGTGTGGTAGTAAAGCTTAGTCAGGCCCGTTGCTTGAGAGAAGTCACCATCATGTAAAGCGACCATGCGCTGACGACTGACTGAGGTGACATTCTGCGGTTTGCCAAATAAACCGCCCAGTACCGGCACAAATAACATCGCCATTACCAGCGAAGCAAACAGCGTGGCAATCAAGGTTAACGGCAAGTACTTCATGAACTCGCCGGTCACATCAGGCCAAAATAATAACGGAGCAAAAGCGGCTAATGTGGTCGCAGTTGAAGCGGTGATAGGCCATGCCATCCGTTTAGCCGCATCGCGGTAAGCTTGCTTTCTCGGCACCCCTTCTTGCATACGCCGATCGGCAAACTCCGTTACGACGATCGCACCATCCACCAGCATGCCCACCGCCATAATAAAGGCGAACAGCACAATAATATTGATGGTAATGCCAAACACCGACAGCGCTAGCAAACCCGCCAAAAATGAGCCCGGAATCGAGATGCCGACCAACATAGCGGTGCGCATACCTAAAATCGCGATGATGACGATCACCACCAAAATAATCGCTGACAAAATATTGTTCTGCAGATCATTGAGCATCATTTTGACGTCATTTGATTGATCCCAAGTGTACTTAACCAGCAAGTTATTCGGCCACTCTGGCATTTTTTGCGCTTCAATCAGCACCGCTTTCACCAGCTCTACCGTTTCAATGATGTTTTCACCGGCACGCTTGCTGACATCCAGCACCACCGCCGATTCGCCATCAAGGCGGGCGTAGCTTTCCGGATCACGGAAAGCGCGGCGCACAGTGGCAACATCAGCAAAAGTGATGACTTGTTTGCCATCAACTTTAATCGGCAGTTCAAGTACATCTTTAAGCGAATCAAATACTGAAGGGACTTTAACCGAGAAGCGGCCATAACCGGTATCCACGAAACCGGCTGCGACCACTCGATTGTTCAATGCAATGAGGTTGTAGATATCCGCTTGATCTAGGCCATAACTTTCCATCAGTAAAGGATCGACAATAATCTCGACGATATCTTCACGATCACCAGCAATGTTGACTTCCAACACTTGGCGATAGCTTTCTAGCTTATCTTGTAAACGTCGGGCAATTTGCACAATGGTACGCTCTGGCACCGTACCATACAGAACTAACGATAAAACTGGCTCTTCCGAGGCTAGCGTTACCTCATTAACGGTCGGCTCATCGCT
Organism: Vibrio scophthalmi LMG 19158; assembly: GCF_000222585.1. Classification (GTDB taxonomy): domain Bacteria; phylum Pseudomonadota; class Gammaproteobacteria; order Enterobacterales; family Vibrionaceae; genus Vibrio; species Vibrio scophthalmi. The sequence continues at coordinate 2,859 of NZ_AFWE01000173.1, forward strand.
GTCTTCTGGTAATTTAGGTTTAGCGAGATCAACCGCTTCACGAACATCCGCCATCGCTTTATTGAGATCCATGCCAACCGAAAATTCCAGTATGACTGAAGCGTGTCCTTCCGATGCTGTTGATGTCATCTCTTTAACGCCTTCAATCGAACGCAATTGCTGCTCAATCGGGCGTACTAACAGACGTTCAGAATCGACCGGTGAAATGCCTTGGTGGCCAACCGAGACATAGATTATAGGGATGGTAATATCGGGGCTCGATTCTTTGGGAATGGTGATGTAGGTGATCACACCAGCGATCAAAATAAACACTAGAAGCACTAACATGGTTCGCGTACGCGACAAGGCCGCATCAATTAAGCTAAACATAGCGCCTCCTACTGCTTCACTTGCTGAGCACTAGCCTCAACCGCGATCACTTGATCACCATCACGCACAAAACCTTGCCCTGTGGTGATGATCTTCACTTGCTCCCCCAACCCTGTCAGCCACACGCCATCTTGCTCAGCTTTGACCAACTGAATTGGCACAAATTTTACTTTGTCCTGCTCAACCAGTGTTTTGATGCCTAAGTTACCAACCTTATCTAAGGCCAACATCGCAGGAGTGACTTTAACCGCCAATTGATCCTTGAGATTCAATTCAACTTCGGTACTGACGCCTGCTGGGATAAGTTGTTGAGGGTTATCGACTTCAATTTCTATCGGGAAGGTATTGGTCGAGGTTGAAGAGATCCGTGCGATATAACGCAATTTTCCTTCGGTCTCTTGGCCATTAATAAAGCGCACATTCGCCGATTGGTTTAGCTTTAAATCCTGAATATGGCGCTCGCTAACGTCAGCCTCAATCACGATTTTGTCTAAATCAATCAAGGATGCAACCGGATCACCCACCGCTACGAAATCGCCCTGCTCAATATAAAGATGATCCACAACCCCAGAAAAAGGGGCCGTAACCGCCGTATTACGCAGCGCTAACTTGGCGTTGCTGACCATTGCTCTGGCTTCGATTTGCGCCGCTTGAGCATTGGCAAAGGCGACTTCACCTTGCAGCCCTTTTTTCTTTAATGATTGAGCAGCATTGAACTCTTTCACCCGCACATTGAGCATCGCTTGAGCACGCTGCAATTGAATCTCAAGATCACCTTTATCAATTTGAGCAATGACTTGATTACGCTTAACCACCTCACCTTTTTTTACCTGCAAAGTCACAATTTTACCGGCAATCTCAGCCCCCAGCTTAGCCTGACGATCTGGCGCGGTACGACCGTACAAATCTATACTTTTGTGTACTTGTTGCGCGATGAAGGTTTGGTAAGCCACTTTAGCCAGCGGCACGCTTGTTTCTTGATCAGCCCCAGGCGGCGTTTCTTGGGCATCGGACGCCCCCATCGCAAGCCAAGTGGCGAGTAAAATAACTAAAACCAAAGAGACAATATAAGGTCTGACTGATAAAAAATGGAAAATAGACGATTTAGCCATAACTATCCTTAGTAATACATAAGCCGCCTTCCACTGTGCTTACGAGGTTTACTGATTGTTCAAATGATACTGAGGAGTAACAACATGACTGTTGCAAGATTGTTAGGATAACAAGGCTGACAGGGATAACAAGCTTAGAAATTAATCAACTTACTATGTATGACTTCGATTGGAATTTCGGCGATAACCAGAAGTGGCCCCAATGGTTGGACACTTAAGTTAATTCCTTAAGTGGTTGATCCTGCACATGCTGCGTATCTCTGCCTGCCGAAATAGGCTTCGTCAGAGGTAAGGTTATTGAGTCCCTGATGATTACGCTCCTCATTATAAAACACCATGTAGTGACCGATTTCAAGCTCAGCTTTACGAGGTGTGGTATAAGCTTTTAAGTAAATCTCCTCATATTTCAGGCTTCGCCATAATCGTTCGATTAAAACATTGTCGATCCAACGAGCTTTCCCATCCATGCTGATCCGTACATTATGGTCGGTCAACTTCTGTGTGAACTCAGTGCTGGTAAACTGAGGGACCCTTTAGCCATCGGGACATACGTGATATCGATTGCCCACGCTTAGTTGGGGTAAGTAACTTCGATATCACGCAATAGGTAGGGATAAACCTTGTGTGCTTTGTTCGCCAGTGTCGTTTTTGGCTTGGGATAAATCGGTTCAATGCCCATTTCACGCATGATCCGAACGATACGCTTGCGATTAACCTTATGGCCTTTTTTAGCCAGCTCAGTTCAAACACGCCTACTGCCCATGAACGGATGCTGAAGGTGAATTTCGTCAATCATACAACGCAATTCGATCTCCTCAGCAGAAAGTCCGATGGGCTGGTAATAAGCCGTAGAGCGAGCAATATTGAGAAGCTCGCACTGACACTTTATCGGTAGTTGGGTGGATTTATCCAGCGAACTCTTTCGCTGTACTCGATCTAACGACCGAGCACTTTCGCCAAAAAATTATTTTCCATGGTCAATTGACCGATCTTAGCGTGGAGTTTGTCCACTTCTTCAGAATTGACTTTGCCCAACTGACTTTCAGAGGCAAAGATCATCGCTGCATTTTCAAGCAGCTCTTTCTTCCATGTTGAGATCTAGTTGGGATGCAGGTTGTACTTCTGTGCTAACTCAGCGACAGTTTTATCACCTTTAGCGGCAGCCAACGCCACCTTAGCTTTAAATTCGGGAGAGTGGTTTCTGCGTTTTCTGGTCATAATCTGCTCCAGTATTTCTGGGTACTATCAAAACAGAGCAATCACTTAAAGTCATGTCCGAAAATCGGAGATCACTTCTCAGAAAAGCCATCGTTCAATATCACAAACATTGAACAGTCAGGATTAATGACGACGGCTAAAATCGCTCTCTGGTTAATCAGCATTTGTCGCAGGGTAGATGAAAAGATCAGATCCCGTGGCGCCGCCGCCAGCTTCTGGTTTACCCCAAGTGATCAATACTCCATCTTTACGTACTGCAGCAAAAGCGCCGTCATATGAGCCAAAAATATCAATGATGTCATAAAGTTCATTCGTAACCTTGCTGCTATCGCCGCCAAATTCAGCGTCACCCCATGTTACAACGGTACCGTCTTTTTTAAGTGCGGCAAAAGCGGTTACGGTAGAAGCAATTTTATCAACATTAACAAGCTCTTCTGCCACCAAACTGCTATCCCCACCTAAATAAGGGTCTCCCCAAGTGATCACCTTACCGTTGTTATCAATGGCAGCAAAAGCGGCATGAGTGCTATATACGGTTTTTAAATAATTAAGTTTTGATTGGACTTCGCTGCTATCACCACCATTTAACTTCAGTCCCCAAACTACAGCGCTGCCATCATTTTTAAGTGCAACATAGGCATAAGGGTTACTATAGATTTGTTTTACATCGGTTAGCTTATTTTGCACCTTTGAGCTGTCCCCTCCGCGATAAGCATCACCCCAAGTCACCACGGTGCCATCGTTTTTAAGCGCGGCAAAAGAAACGTTATTAAAATAAAGCGCTTTTACACTATTTAATTGAGCGTTTACGCTCGTAGTGTCGCCACCGAATTCAGGATCTCCCCAAGCGACAACTGTGCCATCATTTTTAAGTGCGGCAAAGCCAAATGAATTAGCGGCAATATCTTTTACATTGTTAAGTTTATCTTTTACTTTCGAGCTATCACCACCGAATTGAGGATGCCCCCAAGTAAGCACAGTGCCATCTTTTTTTTCCGCCACAAAGGCTGAGCTGCCAGGGTAAATTTTTTCCACATCGACCAGTTGATCGTAAACAGCGGATGGATCGCCGCCATGTGCGTTGTGCCCCCAGCTAACAACTTTTCCGTCTAGGGTTAAGGCGGCAAAGGCCCAGCCATCTTTTGTCGTCACAATTTCTTTGATGTTTTGATAGTAAAAATATTGCCCCGCATCCCAAAGGGTACCCCAAGAGAGAATGGTGTTATCATCGCGAAGTGCCGCAAATCCAAATTGATTTGCAATTAAGGTCTTCACATTAATAAGCTGATCTGCGATTTCTACGCTATAGCCGCCATACATCGCCGTGCCCCATGTCATAATGCTGCGATCTGATTTTATTGCAGCAAACGCCCTTAATGAGGAAACAATATCAATGTTATTAACATAAACATCCATAGGATCACTACTGATATCACCATAGGTTGCTGTTAATTTGCTTGTGCCAATTTT
>NZ_AFWE01000172.1 GCF_000222585.1 Vibrio scophthalmi LMG 19158
ATGGCTAAAGTGTGAAGCCGATAATTTGGGGCGTCAAATCCCCCGTAGAATGGCAGAGGAAAAAGAAGCAACGACAGGATATATACGCCTAAAAGCAAACGAATAAAGGCGGATTAATAATTGAGATAAACTTTGATTAACGAGCCATAAAATAAAAGGCAATACCGCTCATGCTCGATACTGCCTTTTTGTAGAATAAACTTACTCTACGGTCACCGCTTTAGCCAGATTGCGCGGCTGATCGACATCAGTGCCTTTGATCAAAGCGACATAGTAAGAAAGCAACTGCATCGGAATGGTGTAATAAATTGGTGCCGTAATCTCGCTAACATGCGGCATGGTGATGATCTTCATCGTATCATCCGCTTCAAAGCCCGCCTCTTGATCTGCAAATACGTACAGCAAGCCACCACGCGCACGCACTTCTTCGATATTTGATTTCAGCTTTTCAAGCAGCTCATTACTTGGTGCGACCACAACAACCGGCATATCAGCATCAATCAGCGCCAGTGGGCCATGTTTAAGCTCACCGGCAGCGTAAGCTTCCGCATGAATATAGGAGATCTCTTTTAATTTCAGTGACGCTTCCACCGCAATCGGGTAGAACTCACCACGGCCTAAAAACAGCGTATGGTGTTTGTCGGCAAAATCTTCGGCTAATGCTTCAATCTCTTTTTCAAAAGACAAAGCTTGGTTGATCTGATTTGGTAGCGCGTGCAACGCTTCTACAATCTCTTTCTCGCGCGCTTTATCAATACGACCTTGTTGTTTGGCCAATGCCGTTACCAACATCAGTAATGCGGCAAGTTGAGTGGTAAATGCTTTGGTTGATGCAACGCCAATCTCAACGCCTGCGCGAGTCATAAAGGCAAAATCCGATTCACGCACTAACGATGAACCCGCCACATTACAAATCGTCATTGCCGCCATGTAGCCTTTTTCTTTAGCCAAGCGCAGCGCCGCTAGCGTATCAGCCGTTTCACCAGATTGAGACAAGGTGATCAACAAACTATTAGGACGGGTAACGAACTTGCGGTAACGAAATTCCGAGGCGATCTCGACATCACAGCTGACACCGGCAATATCTTCAAACCAATAACGTGCTACCATGCCAGCATTGTAAGACGTACCACAAGCGACAATTTGGACATGCTCTACTTTGCTAAGAATCTCTTTGGCATTCACACCAATCGCATCGGTTACGACTGAATCCGCAGTCACGCGCCCTTCCATGGTATTAATTAACGCGGTTGGCTGCTCATAGACTTCTTTTTGCATGAAGTGGCGATACTGACCTTTGTCACCAGCATCGTGCTCTGCTTTTGATTCAGCAATTTCGCGTTCAACACGCTCACCAGAGCTATCAAACACCGTCACTTCGCGGCGAGTAATCTCTGCGACATCGCCCTCTTCTAAATACATAAAGCGACGCGTCACGTTGAGTAAAGCCAACTGATCAGACGCTAAGAAGTTCTCTCCTACCCCGAAGCCAATCACAATTGGACTACCGGAACGGGCGACCACAACACGGCTCGGATCTTTACGATCCATCACCACCGTACCGTAAGCACCTTGTAGTTGCTTGGCGGTTTTTTGCAGCGCTTCAATCAGTGATGGGGTGCTGCGACGTTCCCATTCAACCAAGTGGGCAATCACTTCAGTATCGGTCTGCGACTCAAACACATAACCACGCTCGCGTAACAAACTGCGCAATTCTTCGTGGTTTTCGATGATGCCATTGTGTACCACGGTTATATCACCCGACTGATGTGGGTGCGCATTCACTTCTGATGGTTCACCATGCGTCGCCCAACGCGTATGCGCAATCCCAGTACCACCAATCACTTGAGCGGCATCCACTGCATCAGCCAACTCTTGCACTTTACCTAAACGACGAATACGGGTGAGATGTGCATCAGCATCGACGACAGCAATTCCCGCTGAGTCATAGCCACGATATTCTAAACGTCGAAGTCCTTCGACAAGAATTTCAGCCACATCGCGCTGTGCCACTGCACCTACGATTCCACACATAATTAACTCCAATTAATTCCAGAGGGCAGCAAGCAAAGGCCCTGAAGGGTGTTACGCTAAAATCACTTTTATGTCGCGTGATTCAATTAGCTGTTTGTCGTCTGAGGACAGATCTTTATTAGTTACCAAGATGTCTATCACATCCCAGCTCAGTTCTAAATTGGGGATCTTGCGGCCGATCTTTTCCGATTCAACCATCACAATCACTTCTCGCGAGACTTCTGCCATCACCTTGCTTAAGCCAACCAGTTCATTAAAGGTGGTTGTGCCACGCTCAAGATCAACGCCATCCGCACCAATGAATAACTGATCAAAATCGTACGATCGCAATACCGTTTCAGCGACTTGGCCTTGAAACGATTCTGAATGAGCATCCCACGTTCCGCCGGTCATCAATAAATGCGGCTCGCTTTCCAACTCATTCAGCGCATTAGCAACGTTGAGTGAATTGGTCATTACCACTAATCCACGTTTATCATTCAACTGCTGGATCAACGCGGTGGTTGTGCTGCCGCTGTCGATCACAATGCGATTATGGTCGCGAATGAGTTTTGCCGCTGAGATCGCCAACTCCATCTTACGAATCGAAACTTTTTCGCCAATTTCATCACTCATCACTTCCGATGGCAGCGCTATCGCCCCACCATAACGGCGCAATAATTGACCATTTTTTTCTAACGAGGCTAAGTCCTTTCTAATGGTGACTTCTGAGGTTTCAAACTTTTGCGATAGTTCTTCAACACTCACTTCGCCTTTTTCATTTACCAGGTTAGAAATGGCATGTCTTCTGAGTTGTGTGTTTCGTTTCGACATTTTATTTTCATGATTAAGTTTCGATTTGAAAGTTATTATAGTCAAGTCGAAACTTATTCGTCCATTTATTTCGATCCAAAAAATTATTATTTAGCGATAAAACCTTGTCCTAAGACAACTCTTAAGCAGTGATATTGAAGTCATTCGGTGGTAGAATTCGCACCCGAAAAGAAAATAAATTACAGAAAAGAACGTTATTTTTTTGCAATGTTAAGCAGCTAAAGTGGCCTTAGTCACAAAAAATAGCAAAAAAACGGCGAAAAAACGGTCATAAAATGACTAAAAGTAACGAAAGACTTTCAGAACTGAAGTGGACACAAAGCGTACTACACTGATAGCTTGCAGGCACAAAATGCATCTAAATCAGCGACTACTTCAGACAAGCCGAATGTTCGATTGTAACCATCAACATTCATGCAATAACCGAAATTAAATTGTAACTATCTTATTTACCGGAGAGTATCTTCCATGAAAAAGACCAAAATCGTATGTACGATTGGCCCTAAAACTGAATCTGTAGAGAAGCTAACTGAACTTGTAAACGCAGGCATGAATGTAATGCGTCTTAACTTCTCTCACGGTAACTTCGCGGAGCATGAAGCTCGTATCGTGAACTTCCGTAAAGTAATGGAAGTAACTGGCAAGCAACTATCTATCCTTCTAGACACTAAAGGTCCAGAAATCCGCACTATCAAACTAGAAGGCGGCAACGACGTTGATCTAGTAGCGGGTCAAGAATTCACTTTCACTACTGACGCAACTGTTGTTGGTAACAAAGATATCGTAGCGGTAACTTACCTTGGTTTCGCAACTGACCTATCTGCTGGTAACACTATCCTAGTAGACGACGGTCTAATCGAAATGGAAGTTATCTCTACTACTGAAACTGAAGTTAAGTGTAAAGTTCTTAACAACGGCGCACTAGGCGAAAACAAAGGTGTTAACCTTCCTGGCGTTTCAGTTCAACTTCCAGCTCTATCTGAAAAAGATAAGAACGACCTTAAATTTGGTTGTGAGCAAGGCGTTGATTTCGTTGCAGCTTCTTTCATCCGTAAAGCATCTGACGTTCAAGAAATCCGTGAAGTTCTAACCGCTAACGGCGGCGAGAACATCCACATCATCTCTAAAATCGAAAACCAAGAAGGCGTTGATAACTTCGACGAAATTCTTGAGCTTTCTGACGGCATCATGGTTGCTCGTGGCGACCTAGGTGTTGAAATCCCAGCTGAAGAAGTAATCTTCGCTCAGAAGATGATGATCGAGAAATGTAACCGTGCACGTAAAGTTGTTATCACTGCAACTCAAATGCTTGATTCTATGATCAACAACCCACGTCCAACTCGTGCAGAAGCGGGTGACGTTGCGAACGCAATCATGGACGGTACTGACGCAGTAATGCTTTCTGGCGAAACGGCTAAAGGTAAGTACCCTGTTGAAGCAGTAACTATCATGGCTCAAATCGCGAACCGTACTGATGGTGCTCTTAAAGCAGAACTAGGTTCTCGTCTAGACAGCCCACGTCTACGTATCACTGAAGCAGTATGTAAAGGCGCAGTAGACACAGCTGAGAAACTAGCAGCTCCTCTAATCGTTGTTGCGACTGAAGGCGGTAAATCTGCTCGTTCAGTACGTAAATACTTCCCAACTGCAAACATCCTTGCGCTTACAACTAACACTAAGACTGCTGCTCAGCTAGTTCTTACTAAAGGTGTTCGCCCTGTTGTTGTTGATTCAATCAGCAGTACTGATGAGTTCTACGTAAACGGTAAAGAAATCGCTCTACAATCTGGCCTAGGTAAGAAAGGCGACATCGTAGTAATGGTTTCTGGCGCACTAGTCGCTTCAGGCACAACTAACACGGCTTCTGTACACGTTCTATAATTAGACGCTGACAGTAACAAGATTCGAAAGAGGGCTCCGGCCCTCTTTTTTTTCGCTCATTTTTTGTCGTTTGAAATGCTTCATGACTCCTTCGAGCAAAAAAAAAGAGCTGGCATCACGCCAACTCTCTTCATTTGAATATGATCAAATATCACTTCTCTAAACGATAGACCACATCCACTTGGTCGCGAATAACCAAGGTGGAATCTTGATAACCATTTGATTCGGCTTTCATATCCATGCTCATTGCTCGCATCAGCACTGGCTGAGGATTACGCGCGTTGTAATTAATTTGCCACACCGAACCGAGTTCGCGATCAAAGCCTGCCGCTAAAGAACCGGCTTTACTTTGCGCATCTTTAATTGCCGCTAAACGAGCTTGTTGTAGATATTTCGCTTCATCTTTTACTTTAAGACTGATGTTGTTTACTTGGTTGATACCTGAGCTCAACGCAATATCTAAATAGCTATTGAGGTTCTCAAGTTGATCAACCGTGACCGTAATCGTTCGGCTCGCGCGATAACCCACTAACTCTGGTTGACCATTCTTAGGATAAGTATATTGAGGGGCCAGGTATAGATTGGTGCTGGTGATACTATCTGCCGCAACACCTTTTGCTTTTAGCGCGGTTAAAAATGTGGCGACCGCTTTATCAACACTCTGCTTAGCCTGTTCTGCCGTCATAGTGGTTTCCACCACTTTTACCGAAAACTCAGCCATATCAGGCTTAGCGACGACTTCGCCATAACCTGTGGTTGAAAGATGAGGAAAATCCAATCCGTTTGCCGACACAGCAAAACTTACGCTAGCCGCTAAGGCCGCCATTACTAACGCTACCTTTTTCATGCCTATCACCTTATGAATATCGTTGATCAATACATCATAAGTTAAATCTGTCTGTTCGCCAGTCATGAAAGGACAAACTGACAATAATTTAACCTACGATTGTACTGATTTAGCTTGGTAATATTTCATGAGCATGTTCAATAATCGCCTGTGACAATAGTTTTAGAACCCCCGTTTCTAGCTGCCAGTGATGCCAGTAAATTCGGTGGGAAAGAATAAAATCAGGGGTAATGTTAATCAGACTCCCGCAGGCTAGTTCATCCTCGATCTGCAGCTTGGGAATCAAACAGTAGGCAACACCACTTAACGCTAGCTTCACGAAGGCTTCAGAGCTGCGCACGGTATGTTTAAGCACACTGCCCTTAGGTAAGTTAAAGTGCTGGTGGATAAAACGATCATTCATATCATCGTGATGGTCAAAGGCAACGGTTGGCGCATTTTGCAATGACTCTCGATTCACCCCTTGAGCAAAATATTGCTGATAAAACTCAGGACTAGCCACACACAAATAATCCACCCGACCAAGGTAATCGGCATCACAACCAGCAATTGATTGTGACTCTAAGCTAATCGCCCCCGCCACTTCTCCACTGCGCAATTTGTCTAGGGTTCGGCCTTCATCGTCGACAATTAAATTCAACGCAATCCGCTTTTGCTTGAGAATGCTGGTGAGACTCGGTAGCAACCAAGTTGCAAGGCTATCAGCGTTAGTAGCAAGTGAGACCTCCAGAGGCTTGCTCGTCGCCTCATTCATTAGCTCGGGGATAAACTCACTTTCCAGCAAGCGCACTCGGCCATAGAGCCCAAGCAGCTTTTTACCGATCGGTGTCGGGCGCGGCGGCAATTCACGGATCAAAGCGGGTTGGGCAAGGAACTTTTCTAACTGCTTAATACGTTGGGAGATGGCCGATTGTGAAACATAAAGCGATTCAGCCGCTCGTTCAAAACTGCCTAGCTGCACAATTGCCTCAAGTGCTTCGACCCATTTATAGTCCAATCCGCGCATGTTCCTGCCTCCTGATTCCATCTCAAATTCTACTTTAGACGCATCATAAGCATTACTTATGTTGAATTAAAATCATTAAATATACTTATTTCTGTACACCGCTTATCTTGCTCGCATTAATGACAAATAACCGGAGAGAAGATTGTGAATTTATGGGTATTACTGCAAGGATTTGGACTAGGAGCAACGATGATCATTCCGATCGGTGCGCAGAATGCTTATGTTCTCAATCAGGGTATCAAGCGCCAACATCACCTAACCACGGCGATTACTTGTAGCCTGCTTGATGCGTTATTTATCTCCCTCGGTATCTTTGGTGGTGGCGCGCTCATTTCCAAAAGTGAGTGGTTACTCACTTCAGTAACACTTGGTGGTATTGCCTTTCTGACTGTTTATGGCTGTTTATCATTAAAAAGTGCTTTCCGAGATCCGGCAAAGCAAGAGCACGCAGGCCACGTCTTAGCGCGCGGTCGCCGTACCGTGATTCTGGGTGCGTTAGCTGTCACGGTATTAAACCCACACCTCTATTTAGATACGGTTGTCATTTTGGGCTCTATCGGCGGGCAATTTGAAGGGCAAGATCGCATTTCATTCGCGATTGGTACCATCATGGCTTCTTTTGTGTGGTTCTATTCACTATCACTCGGTGCGGCCAAGTTAGGTCCTACGTTATCAAAACCGAAAGTGAAAAAAGGCATCGATATAATGGTTGCCGCCATGATGTTCTTTATCGCCTCACTTCTGGCCAAGCAGCTGATCATTCAATACTGGTAATTGCTTATGTTTAGTGATTAAACATAGATGAAAAAAAA
>NZ_AFWE01000171.1 GCF_000222585.1 Vibrio scophthalmi LMG 19158
AGTCGATCCAGATGGCGTGAAAGTGACGGCAACGGTTGATGATAACGGTAATTTAGGTTTAGTTGAGCCAGGTAACGATAATACCCTTAACCAAAACAGCACTGAGTTCGTGATTAACGTTTCCGAAGTGAACGACAAACCCATCGCAGCGGATGTGGATTTGGGATCAATTAATGAGGATACCTCGCTGCAAATTAACGTATCTCAGTTGATAGGCCCAGGTTTAAGTACTGATCCAGAAGGACACAATCTGATTGTAAAATCGATTTCAGTACCACCAGAACAAGGTGAAATTACCGCGAACCCGGATGGGGTATCGTGGACATTTACGCCAAAACTGGATTTCTCGGGTGATGTGACTATTAGCTATGTCATTGAAGACGACGGCACAACCGATGGCAATCCGGATTTCCTTACCGATCAAGGTACGATCTCAGTCACTGTTGTTGGGGTGAATGATGCGCCAGAAGTCGATGTGACCTCGGCGACATCAACCATTGATGAAAGTGCAGGCCAGCAAATCAGCGGTATTACTATCGCTGATGTCGATTATGTTGATACTTTTGCCAATGATCCAATGAGTGTTGAATTGAGCGTTAGTTACGGGGCTCTAAGTGTCAATCTGCCGGCGGGTTCAACGGTCACAGTGACACCTGCATCAGGCAGTTCGATTACTTTAGAAGGGACACTGGCCGAGTTGAATGCATTATTGAACTCACCAGCGACAGGCGAAGGCGTGATGCTAGACGCCAGCTTTGCGACAGCGGCTGAGATTGCGTTAACGGTTTCTGCAACCGATTCAGGTAATCCGTCGGGGATGAGCATAACCACCAGTGAAACACATGATATTATTGTTAACCCTGTTGCCGATGCGCCAACGCTCTCCATTCAACCGGGCTTTGATTACATTCGCAATGTGTCAGCCAATCTAAGCGTGAGTAACAATGGTATCGCGATTGTTGGTTTGATGGCTGCGTTAACCGATGTCAATGAAGTACTCTCGGTTGAGCTGAGTGACTTGCCGGCGGGCGCGAGTGTCGAGACGGCATCTGGCCCGATCACCGCTGATGGCGGAATTTATTCCGTACCCGCTGCGGATATCGATAGCATTGAGATTGTTGGTGCAGGAGTGGGTAGCCATACCGTTAAAGTTACCGCCGTTTCAACTGATGATGGCCAGAGCGCCCAATCAGCACCGATTGATATTGTGTTAAATATCTCGCCTGACGGCACGGATATCGACCAATCGGCGCAAACACAAGATGTTGAGCTATTGGGTGATGATACTGGTGTCAACCTTACTGCGGGAGCGGGGGATGATCGCATTGTTGGTGGTGATGGGGGAGATATTCTTACCGGTGGCGCTGGCAATGATGAAATCATTGGTGGTGCGGGTGCGGATACCATCGACGGTGGACTGGGATCTGACATCCTAACTGGTGGCACTGGCAACGATATCTTTGTTTGGCACGAAATCTCCGATGGAGCGACAGATACCATTACCGATTTCACCGTATCAGAAGACAAAATTGACTTGCGTGATGTGCTGCCAGAGCTTAAGTCGGCCACCGTGGGTGTGGATGACTTGCTCGATCATATCCAAGTGACAGTGCAAAATGAAGATCTCGCCATGACGATTCACCCAGATGGTGTCGGTTCAGGTGAAGAGCAAACCATCTTGGTCGAAAATTTGGCACAAGATTTAACGCTCGGTGGATTAGATCAAGGGCAAATACTTAATACCTTGATTGATCAGAACATCTTTTTGCATGATAGCTAGAATGAGCTAATAACGAAAAGGAAGTGTAGGAGACTGCACTTCCTTTTTTATTTGTTCTCACATCAATAATAACCACTCAAAAAATCGAGCGGTAACGCAGAGAAAAATGCCCTAACTTACGCTAGGCTCACTCTTCAATAAAGCTGCGATATTGTAGTGTTACTCGATCAAGGAATTAGCATGAGTCAGCGCAAAGCAGGGCGACCCCATCAGAAAATAGACGCGCGGGACAAATTGGTTGCCAGTGCAAGAGAGCTATTTCTTGTCATGGCTTACGACAAAGTCTCTATTCGATTAGTCGCACAGAAAGCCGGTGTAGATAGCGCTTTGATTCGTTATTACTTTGGCAGTAAAGAGGGACTGTTTGAAACCATGCTAAGGGAAACTTTAGAGCCAATGAAGCAGCAATTGATTCGGTTAGGGCGGGATAGCAGCCAAGCCAATTTTATCGATATCATGCGAACTTACTATCAGCAAATGCGTAAAGTTCCGCAATTTCCTCGTTTGCTTGCCCAAGTCATGCACATGCCGGAGTCAGGTGTACAGCGTAAGTTAATGGAAAAGGTGATGATGGAAATCACTCAGCCAATGCAGAGCATCATCTTTGATAAGCTACTCGCCAATGGCGTTATCAAACCAGAAATGGACCCAAATTTGTGCCGTATCTCATATCTATCACTGATGGTGTTTCCTTTCATAGCACCACCATCGATGTTGGCAATCCATGGTATTGAACTCAATGATCAGTTTTTAGAGCAGTTGTTGGAACACAACATCAAATTGATGACGAGTGGTTTTTTAGTTTCCAACACCTAAGAATTCAATCGAGTAAACGCTTATATCGTGGCAAATGGCCACCGGTTCGCTACCAAAACAGATCTTTTGGGTCTTTATCGATCTCACGCATAATAGCGGTTAGATCCTGACTTTGACTTAGATAAGGGTAGGCGAGCCACTGTTCATCATTTTGGTCATCAATCATAAACAGCAGCCAAGATTGTGCTGTCTCATCCCAATATACCTTCGCCACGGGTGAGGTATAGTCAAAATGTGATGAGTCAAGTAAGTAATGCTGATTGAAAAAAATCACTCCATTAAGGATCGATTCAAAATCTGCTTTACCTAATTCAGTTGGCATACTTTGGTTGCGATGACGACATATCGCCTCTGCACGAGTTTCCACTTGTTTTTGCAACAAACTGACTAAGCTCATAGTTACTCCGAAGCGAATTAATTCCACAATCATTGGCTCTAGGCCTATCACCTCAAAACCGTTTATAACGTATCTTGAAGTCATGTTGATATAGTATGGCTTACTATTGTTCACGTCTGCCCCATCTTTCACAAAATTGTCATCAAATCAGTCTATTCTATGCTCGGTTATGATCTGCCGTGATTACGCATCGCGTTGATGCATCGGCTCGGCACTATTTTATGGAGAACACTATGATCCGACTCGCGTTAGCTGCGCTATGTTCCATTTCTGCTGTGACTTTTTCTGCGCACGCCAGCGAAATTAATATTTCAGGCTCTACCTCGGTAGCACGTGTCATGGATGTGCTGGCTGAAGGCTTTAATCAAACTCACCCTGACTCATATGTAGCGGTACAAGGTATTGGCTCTACTGCTGGGGTTACGTTAGTTAAAAAAGGTGTGGCAGAACTCGGTATGAGCTCTCGCTACCTAACCGATGGCGAGCAAAACGACAGCTTAACAGTTGCTACCATCGCAATGGACGGGCTGGCAATCATTGTTAACCCTGAAAATTCGGTGAGCAACATTAGCCGTGAGCAACTGTTTGATGTCTACAAAGGCAAAATTACCAACTGGAAACAGCTTGGTGGGGTTGATCAGACGATTGCAGTGGTTACTCGTGAAGCCTCTTCAGGCTCCCAATCGAGCTTTGAAAGTTTACTTGGATTGAGCAAAGTGGTTGATGACAAGCTGGTATCTGACATGAGCCAAGATAATCTGGTCGCCAATAGCAACAGCATGGTGAAAACCTTAGTAAATCACAATCCACAAGCGATTGGATTTATCTCAATGGGATCGGTGGATAATTCAGTTAAAGCGATTCAGTTTGAAGGGGTAGAGCCAAGCAATAGAAATATGGCAGAAGGGAAATATGAACTTGCGCGCCCTTTTCTTGTTTTTTACATAACAGATAAGATAGACCCACAAACGCAATCGTTTGTGACGTATTTGGCAAGCCAAGAAGCAAAACAAAAAATAGTTGAATATGGCTACACGCCAGTGAAATAAGAAATTTTTGTATAAAAAAGGAGAGCAAATATGCTCTCCTTTCTTTAAATTTTGAGGTTAGAAGTGCAGTTGAATCACCGATACAACAACAGCGCCAGGGCGGCGAATACCTTCAATTTCAACTTTGATTTCACGTTCAACTTCTAAGCCTTTCTTAATTGGTGTGACTTTAGAAAG
This sequence comes from Vibrio scophthalmi LMG 19158, assembly GCF_000222585.1. Lineage (GTDB taxonomy): Bacteria > Pseudomonadota > Gammaproteobacteria > Enterobacterales > Vibrionaceae > Vibrio > Vibrio scophthalmi. The sequence goes on from NZ_AFWE01000171.1 coordinate 4,220, forward strand.
TGTGCTCACCGCGCGAATACGATTACCCGCTTTAACAGGGTAAGGAAAACGAACTTGGTTCAAACCAAGGTTAACCACCATTTTTGCGGTAGGGAACAGGTTGTTCTCAGGATCAACGCTATCAGTCATCTTTGGTAGTAACGCGAGTGTCAAAAAGCCATGAGCAATTGTGGTTTTAAATGGAGACTCTTGTGCTGCACGCTCTGGATCGGTATGAATCCATTGCATATCTTCGGTAATTTGACCGAATTGATTGATACGCTCTTGAGAGACATCAATCCATTCACCCGTGTGGATCACGGTGTCGAGCTTAGTTTTTAGCTCATCAAATAAAACTTGTGCGTCGGCCTTAAGCTCAATCGGTTTTGGCTGAGGGTGTTCTTCATTTACGGCTGGTTGCTGTAAATCACGCAAGCGTGAAAAAAGATGACGATTATTCGCTTTGTGCATGAACTCGCCCCAGTACTCACGTACTGCAGGTGACATCCATTGCATAAACTCAGAATGATGCTTCGAGTTTGACTCACTACGATGTTTGAACAAGTCAGCGACTTTCATAAAAACCTCAGAAACAGACCATAGACTAGGCTAATTTGGTAATTTTGAAGCACTTCACAAATATCTGCAATTACTTTCGGGCGTACAACTGTTGCCTCAAAGTGATTAAATCTTTATTTTTCATTTATATAGCAATAAAACACTATTTTATTGCCATGTCAATGGTTAGAGCTTTTGCTTCATAAAAACGAGAGGCAAGCATTAATCAGCTGCCAATATAGCGCTAAATAGAAGCTAGCAAAAATCGAGCCTGAATACTTTTTAAGCACTTAAACGTATTGGAGTGAAATAGTGCTTTACAACATCAGCACCTGAACCTAATATGCGTCCCAACGGAGAGATGGCTGAGTGGTTTAAAGCACCGGTCTTGAAAACCGGCGTGGGTTTATAGCCCACCTAGGGTTCAAATCCCTATCTCTCCGCCACTTATTCTTAGAAAAAAGCCTTTGATTATCAAAGGCTTTTTTCGTATCTGAAGCATAGAAAAGTCACCTAACACAGATAGGTGATACATATGTATTTGATAAAACTGGCTTCTGGCGTGTACTACACACGTATTGCCACCCCTGTTTTTCTACAAAACTCCCATGACTATCCAAAGGAAGTTCGCTTCTCTTTGCTTACCAAAACGCGCCGTGAAGCGATTAAGCGTAATACTCGTTTAGCCAATGCTATCTGCTCTCTGTTCGATAGAGCACTAAATCAGTACATGCCTTACAAAACGTTCAAAGCTATTTTGCTGGTTTTGATTAAACGTGTACGTGAGGAGTTTAAGACGAGTTCGAAGATGGAGCCTCATTATGTGCCAGTTACCGTCGAAACTCCGCCACCAGCTCCTGTGGGAGGCTTACCTGAACAACAATCTAAGGACTCGAAGTTCTTCGCAACTGAGTTAGATGATTTTATTCACTCAAAAAGCCTTGAGAATATTACTCACCTATCTTCTGTTCAGCTTAAGCAGCGTTGTACCGACTTCATATTTTTTGTTAGAAAGCGAAAGCTTCCAGTAACGCCTAAAACTGCCATGGTATACCGAGACAGCCTATTAGCTCGTGGGCTGGGTTCTAAGACAATCAAGGACTACCTAGCAGCGCTCAGACAGTTTTTCACCTGGTGTGTGCAGCGAGAAACGATTGCCAGTAATCCATTCCAATCAGTCAAAGCTCCTAAATCTAAAGCCTCAAAAGCTTCTGAGGAGCGCTCACGATGGACATTAGATGAACTCACTAAGTTACTTTCTTCAAGTGAGTATCTAAGTAGGGATAAGCAATTCGACTGGGTAACGAGATTACAGATCTATCATGGCTTGAGGCCCGCTGAAGCGTGCCAGTTATCGACTACAGACGTTAAGAAGGTCGGTGGGATCTATTGCATCACCTGTTCTGACTCTAACGAGAGGCAACGTCTTAAAACAAAAAATGCATACCGTTTAGTTCCTGTCCATCGTGTGTTATTGGACTCTGGTTTCATAGAATATGTGGAAGAACGTAACCGTAAGCGCCTGAAGCAACTATTCGACTATAAACCCCACGGTAAGAACCATGATTGGTCTTTCCGCTATAGAACACACTTAGGCAAGGTACAAACTGCTATTGGAATGAAGCCCAAGGAGCGACCTACAGCTTACTCATTTAGGCATACTTTTATTGATGAGCTAAAAATGGCCGAGGTTGCTGAGCACGTTGTATCGGAAATCGTTGGTCATGCTCACCCCAACATTACCTATGGTCGCTATGGCAAAAAGACTGATCTACTTAAGCTTCAAGAAGCGGTGAATGCCTTTCCTACTCTAGAAGGAGATAGTCATGCGTAAGCTCGCTCATTTCGAACTGAAGTCAGTTTTGAATGCTCTAGACCATGCCGAATTCACGCAGGTTTATGATTTCTCAAATCTAGTCTCATGCGGCATTAGCCTAGAAGCCATACGGTTTGTTTACCGTCTAAAGACGGCATTAAAGCGAAATAGTGATTTAACGGTTGCGAATTATATCCAACATGTAAATCAGCTCTACGCTGTGGTGGATTCATTTTACGGATTCAAAGAGATGCTTGGTTACGGTGTGCTTTCTCAAGAGATCGAAAGGGAAGAAAAGCTTTTGCAACTAATTGATTTTGTGCAAAGCCATGGTTTGGACGTGAGCGTTACAACAAGAGGAAATGGATGGTCAATCTCAATACAGGTTGAGTAAACCCAATTGATATCTGAGCACCGCTTGCGGTGCTCTAATGTGTGTACTTCGAAGGCACGACATATGTGCCATTTGAATTAGTACCTAGTTTTTTTCATACCACAGTTATCAATAATCGGTGTCTTTCGTGTCGATAATATTTGTTTGTTCTTGGTCGAATGAAGACTAAATCATGTGTCATTTAATTGTCGATAACACTACAAAATAACACTTTTACGTCAAGTGATATAACAAGGATTTATATTAATAGTAACGGTTTTTTTTGCAGGCGATAAAATGACTTCGATGGGTTTAAAAATTAGCTTGTAGGGTCGGGATATGTACAGTTTTATAAATAGAATGGATGGCGTTATTGTAACAAGAGATGATGACTATGCTGCAATAAACTACTTGTTTCAACCAATCTACTCACCAAGAACAAAAAGAACTATTTATTACGAGGTTCTATCGCGGGTTACATCTCAATCAGGTGAGATATATAGCAATCAAGATTTCTTTGAAAGCGTAGATGACGAGTTCATAAAGAGCGTCTGTTTAAGCCAATTACAAGTGGCAAAATCGTTGAAAATCAAATCAACGATATCCTTAAACATCAATATGTCTTGTCTATCTGATGACCAGTTTGTTCAAAGTATTCTCCTATTTAAAGGAGCAAAAATTGCGTTAGAGATAAATGAACTAAATTGCTATACATCGGCAATTCAAACGCTTAACAATATTAAATCTCTACAAAGCAACGGAGTGATGATCTGGCTCGATGACTACCATTCAAATAACGAACAAGCCAATTTGTCACTAGGCACTATCAATTGGGACTACATAAAAATTGATAAGAGCTTCTTATATTTTAATAGTTTAGATGTCATGTCTGCTAAGGCTCTAACTTATGTTTTATCTCCGTTTACGAAAAAAGGTCTGATCTTTGAGGGAGTCGAAACATATGAACAGGCCCAAATCGTTAAGGCTACGGGGTCCTTATCACAAGGATATTATTATTCTGTTCCAAAGCAATGGTCTGAGATAATGCAGGATATAAAGAATGATCATAAAAACAAAATCACTGCTGCTATTTAATGCGAATAATTTTCAAACGAAGGTAGTCTTCCAGAGGGAGCACGTAGTTTCTTTTGATTGCCAAGGAATCATTTCTTTTAAGGGGTATGTAGCTCACATTTCACCAGGTGAAGCTATAGTTCTTCCAAAAAACACTTCGATTCATATTTTTCTATATAGCAACGATTGCGCAAAAATTACGGTATACAGATACTATGATGGGTCTTCAAAAACCTGGTATACCTCTGGTCTTTTGGCTGAATATGTTAACACGCATAACGAGTTAATCAGATATGATCTCAAGTATAGTAGTTTTATCAACAGAGCAATTGATAAGTATTTTAAGCTTGAGGTGGTTAGAACGTGTGGGATTAAAGGCCATAAAGCAGGAGTTGTTTCTAAAATTAGACAGTTGGTTGTTAAAGACCTCCGCAAGGATTGGTCAGTAAAAGACATATGCGCTCAGGTTTACTTATCTGAATCCAGTTTGTATAGAACACTTAAATCAGAACAAACCTGCTTCACCGCATTGATTCAAGATATCAGGCTAGCCTATGCCAAAGAGTTATTGGTCACTTCAAGATTATCGATTGGTGAGGTGTCATACAACAGTGGTTTTAACAGCTCCTCGTACTTCGGCAATAAATTTAGAGCAAAATATGGGATGTCACCGACTTGCTATCGAAACTTGATTGGTGCTTGAGGATACCTTGTAATTGATTTTGAAAGCCCTGTAGGGCTTTCATTCTTCGATTGGTAGGTTGTTCAGCTTAACCTGAGTGTCGCTCTCAAATGGGCGGTAGGCTTTCCTTGTCCATGGTACGACAGAATCGCTTGGTGACCATTATTTCTAATGGGACTAGTGTTAAAATATTAAATGAGAAACTGGAGTTGCCATGAGACAGATAGTAACTCCTCAATAAATATTAACTGGAATAGATCTAACTAGTATCAGTCCTGATTAGTAAAAATATCAACCTATTTACTTACGTTATCGATAGATTAACTTATGATAGCTTAAATTTCGCTAAAGATTGAGGTAGTGTAGATACCAGATTAATATTGTTAAGAATAACAATATTGACTGGTAAATATAAAACATTGTTCGCGATTTTGCTCGAATGAAAACGTCCTGAATCGAAGGAGGGTTAAATAAATCTGACAACTCTTCTTGAGAGAATACAGTATTGTACTTTGTCATAAACTCCACCTTTTGTTTATCATAATAGTCCGTAGCATTCTCAGTTTCTATCTGGCTGAATGTGAGGTACACCATTGAGCACAGAATGAACGCTGAAGATAGCACCGAAACTTCATAGGTGAATATATTTTCAAGTTTACCTTTATCAATTGCAGTAAATACAACGGATGTAAAGAAAAAAGAAAGGATAACAAGTAAGGAATTGTTTAATGAAGATTTGTTGTTATTGATTTCTTCGCTTAATCTAGTGGAAAGTTCAAATAAATAATCCATAACACTAGATTTTGCAGCAATATAAGAGTCAAAATTATCTTTGAAAACTATATTCAAGTTACTTTTTAATAATGGTAGTAAGTTTTTATTCAATGACTCTGGAAAACTAGCCTGTATAGATAAAATGTTACATACTATAGAACGCTTTAGATTATAGTTGTCATCTTCAAAAATCCACTTAAATACTTGATAAAAATAATTGCTTTGTAAACTATTTAGATTTCTAACTTCATCGATATCGACTGCGTTATCACGACTTAAGTAATAAGAGCTAAAATCACGTTCTTTGTTTTCACAGATACATATCAAAGAAAGTATATTCCTTACCCTTTCAAAGTATGATGAAAGCACCTCATCGTGTACATATACGTTTATAAGCCAATTGATATAATAAGGAGTAATCGAACTCTTTAATTCATCATTAACAATATTAATAACCTGTTCTGTATGGATAACTCTATTCGCTTTGATGAAGGTTGTGAAATTCGAGTTAGAATTCAACCTAACAACATGTCCTTCATTGAAGTAAGAACTTATTTGTTTTATTTGATTGCTTATGTCTAGCTTTAGTAGATATTTAGTAAAAGCTACAGAATCATAGACTTTGCATGTGTCGATGCTTTTGGTTAGATTTATTTTTACCGTAATGTCCTCGTTAAAGTCGACGAGTTCAAGATGTTCAATAAGATTTGTAGGGCAAGAGCCTCTATACTCTAAATAATCATCAGATAGCAATTCCATTACTACATCTTTATCGCAATTTGAGCAGAAATTGTTAATTTCCATTATGGCTTCATTTTTTCTTGAAGCCGTAATAGATTTCATTTCCAAAGAGTAATAACTGCTATTTTCTAAAATATAAGTATTCATGCTATGAATCAGTTGGATATTCTTTTATTTCTTCTAAGCCAGATTTAGTTTTGATGATCAAGTAGTCATCACCATCAATTTTTTTACGGTAAATTATATCGTTATAACTATCACTTGTCGTGATAACGATACCACCATCCAGTGTTATCTTTTGTCTATATTGTTTTTTTATCTCCTTATCATCTATTTCGAAAGAGCCATCAAATTCATTATCTTCGACTAGCTTGTTAATCTTTGCTTTTATCTCATCTAAATCCACATCAGGATCTACTGGTTGATATGAACCAATTAACGCATCAATTAGTTCTGTTAAAACAAATGTGGAATTGGTAGAAAAGTAACTAATTAAATTGTTTTTTAGTTGCTGATAGTCAACTCTTGATTTTTGAGCTAGACCGACAAAAGTTTTGGCTATCTTTTTATAAGCGTTCTTTGTATTTACTACGTCATCAATTTTTTGACTTGCTTGAAAAAATAACTTTGACCAAAAGCTAGCAACAAGACCATTTGAATCTAGAAGGTACAAGTCATTACAAAGCTCGCCTGACTCAGCGTTAATTACACAAGACTTCAGGATGCCTTTTTTCTCTGGGAGACCCTGTTTCTTATTGTATGTGCCTCGCTCTAAAAAGGACTCAAAATCGAGTTTGGTTATTATGATGCAATTTACAGACTCTGTTTCGTAATGGCATAACACCATCGACCCTTTTTTAAGACCACTCAGTTGGTTAACTCGATTACTAGTGCTTTTTTCTGCTAATAGAAGTAGCTTGGCAAGCTCCAGGCTAGAAGCTTGTTGTTCAGCTTCGGAGTTAGAATTTAAGAAGCTCTTAATATGAGTTCTCGCGTCTGAACTAGAGTCGAACTCGTAAAGCTTTTTGTTAGGACTTGTCATTGTCTCTTGTGACACTCTGAGCAAGAAACTACCGAGATCTGTCATCTGTGCAGACTCAATTACTTGACTAGGTACAGATTGACTTACATCGATGTCGTATACATATAACTTTTTTAAAGGTGTTGCAATTGTAGCCTGAGCAGACTCGTCCTTATTAACGACTTCTAGAGCGTTATTCATATAGCTTCCTGTGAAATTTATTACTTTGCCACTAGGTGCTTATTATCGCATTAGCCAAGAAACTAAGCTATTGCTTCTAGTCATAGTTTTATGCGTTAACAAGCCATTTCATATATGGACTTTCACTCCGTATTACATCTAGGGGATTAACAACAACGAACCGCATGAGAAGAATGGATGATTTTTAGTATTGCAAAGCCTCATGCTCAGGGTGTAAATGATCGAAAGGTTGGTCTAATAGTGGGACACTTTCGTGTTTGAAAGTGCCGAAAATAATAGCTTTGATTCCTGAGCTTTGCATAGTGCTATGAGCTTAAGGAACATAGCAGTAGTCCTGCTCATCTGTTTGGCTATCGCTATGACTATACAATTTCAATACAATCAATGCTCTATAGCGACATTGTGTTTCTCTATACAGTCTGAAAATTACTCGTTTTATCAGTGATTAATTGATTATTAAGCGCTGTTAGATTGGCTTTATCTCGCTCCAGTATTAGTGCGGTGCGTTCTGCTACGTTAGCCCTAGTTATGGATTCTGACAGCTCTGAACGTAACGACGATATTGTTTCTTCCGCTTTGGTTAACGCATTTTGAATACTGCCATATCGCGAATTTGCAACGGTTAGCTTCTGTTTCGTCGTATCGAGCTGGTTTTCTAAATCTGAATAACGCTCATTTAACTTTGCGCTTTGTAAGTTCCTTTCCTTGAGCTGAGTATCTAAGACTGTATTAGCAGTTGAGAGCGAAAGAACTTGTTCTTCAAGATCACGAATAGTGATTTCAGATAACCTAACATCCTCGCACTGTTTTACGTTGTCGCGCTTCAACTGCATCAATTTGGATGAAATATTAGCCTGAGCTTGTTCAAGCTCAGAATATCGATGTTCCAATTCTTCACATTGAAGTTCAAGCTCTTCATTATTCGCTACCTGAGCGCGAACGCGCTCTTCTGTTTTAATAACTTGCTCTTCAGCTAATCTTTTCTCCTCAAGAGCGCTTTCTTTCTCGCTGAGCGCACTTTGAAGTCTTGTTTTAGTGAGCTGTTCATAATGACATGCGGTAATGTCATTTAACCTTACAATAAGCGCGTATATCGACTCTGAAAGCTCAGCTTCCGTGATCTTGTATGCATCCTGAATTTCCAATGGTAGCTGTGCATGTTCAGTTTCGCAGCGTGCTGGCAGAACCTCAGTTGCAATTGATGATTTTATATATTCTGGGAGCTGGCCACTTTCAGTTAGACGTTTTATATCCTTATCAAACGAAGTAGTTTTACCACGCCCTAAGATCTCCCGTATACGCCAGCCACGAGGTTCTATCCCTTTGTTTAGTAGCTCGTTAGCTACATTAATTAACTCTTCTTCTGAATATGATTTCGGCCTAGCCATCTTGTTCACCTTTACTTTCGTTTTAGAAGCACCTAATTGGTTTGTTAGTTAGTTCAGAACAAACTAACTCTGGTGCCTTTATGAGCAAAGTACGATGGTGAAAAAGATTCGTCAAATGTATGATTAAATAATATTTTTAATAAAATTAATGACTTGTAGGTCATTTTATCTATAACAGGACAAAGAGGGTTTTAGATTTACATTTATTAATCAAACCTATGGATGAGCCATGTTTTGGGTAAAAACTTAGCAAGGTATCACTGTAAACATATTTTCCTGACTTCTAGAAATTGGGATCATGATCTCACATGTACGATGGCTTTGTTCTACCAAGAGTATTAGTTAAGAGCCGAGTTAGAAAATGTGAACTCCTACACTTATTATTTATAAGTGGACAATTATACTAGTTAAATTAGTGATAAGTGTTTATCTGGCATGAAGCAAAGTGAAGCAATCCTGCGCCTCAACGAGTGGGATCTAAAAGGGCACTACATTTTTCAGCATCGAGATCTCAAGAAAATATTCCATGAAGACACGGAGAGGAATTTGAACGAGACGTTGAAGCGGTTAGTGAAAAGTCAGATCCTAGAGCGGGTTGCTCGCGGTATTTACCTGTACACGTTATCTAAAGATAGATTTAGTGCGAATACATTAGAGATTATCGCCAAAACGTTAAGACGGGGTGAATACAGTTATATCAGTCTAGAATCGGCATTGTCAGAATACGGTGTCATTTCGCAAATTCCTGTGGATCGATTGACTGTTATGACAACAGGCCGAAAAGGTGAATACAAAACTCGATATGGTGTGATTGAGTTTACTCATACGAAAAAGTCGGTTCCCGACATTGTCGATAGTATTCGCTCTGTGGGTAGACCGCTTCGTGTCGCAACCCAAGAGACCGCTATTCGTGATTTGAAACGTGTTGGACGCAACGTTCACCTAATCATCGATTAAGCGTTTTTCGAGTTTCCTGCCTTAAGGCAGGTATGCTTTGTATGGTGCAGCTATATTGCTAGTTAACGATTTGTCATTTTTAAAAGAGGTCGAGCTGATGATAGTTCCGATTAAAGTTACTGACGAAGGTGAGCATTACTTCGAAATTCCAGATGAGTACCTAGATGAACTGGGCTGGCAGACTGGCGATAGTGTCATCTGGACTCAGAACGAAGATGGAAGCTTTTCTCTTAATAAAAAAGAAAATGAGTCATAGTAATGGCTACGGTGATACATATTTGCCATGAAATTAATTAGAACAAATACTTTAACAATTTTAGCAGCGTGCATTTTTCCCAAAACGTGCCAGAGTAGGCTGACTGCTACTGTTTTAGAAGCCACATTTTGAATTAATAAACCTAATGCGATTAATATAAACTAACACACATATTGACTAGTTTGGAAAGTAAAAGCATCAAGAGCGACAAAACGTTTACAATCAGTAATTTTATAGCACTTAAAAATAGAGAACTATCTAATACGCAATATTACGATGAAAGATTAGATCGATTCATGGAGGCTCTGGAAGGGGTTTCTCATTGGGAAAATGGAGAGTATGAACTACTCGAGCTAGAAAAAGCTTGGAATGATACCGCATCTAAAATGCCTTACGATGATCACGGTATGCAGGCAGTTTAATGTAGCGTTTGTCCCATCGCTTGATCGTGGGGCT
>NZ_AFWE01000170.1 GCF_000222585.1 Vibrio scophthalmi LMG 19158
AAAAGGATCTACCGGAGTGCAGACAACCATGAGTACCAACAACTCGGGTTTCTATAATTGAACACCAGCGCACTATTAAATGCATGTACATTTAACAGTGCATAAGCATGCACACACGTATATACAGATGCAAAAACAAATGCACACACTTATGTATTTACATTTGTATTTTTTCTTCCATTAATCTAACAATCGCCTCCCTAACAGATCGAGCTTTAATTTCTTTTGAGACGTATTGCATTAACGCATATTCATAAACAGAAACACGGATAGTAGCGCTTCCAGAACGCACTAATAGACCATTATCCTTGTTAGCATCAATAAAGCCCAATAACTCATCATGCTCCATACCTTCAATTTTAGACTTAGCATCTTTCCAATTGGAAGATAACTTATTGGCATAATCTTTCTGTTTATCGCGGCTCAATTGCTTCATTTGGTCAATAGTAATCGAACTATCATTACTGAGTTCTGTTGTTATCCTACGATTAGATAAAAGAGGATCTTTCATAAGATAACCTCATGTATAAGCTTTGAAATTTCATTTCGGATTTTAGAAGTTGGAGCTTGATCAAAACGCAATCGATTAACAATTACAGATTTAGCCACATTTATGTTGAATGATTTTAAAGTTTGTTTAGCTTTTAAAGTCTCTTGATCGGCATCTCGATAACAACGGTTCAATACAAAAATAGCTTTATCTCTAACATTAAATTGCTGCAAAAGATGAGCAACAGATAAGGCACGCTCTAAATCTGTTTCTGTCGGTTGAACAGGCACAATAATTAAACTGTCACTATCATTTTCTGCAATCGATTCTAATAATGTTCGATTAATAGCAGAGTCAGCACCTTGTGTGTCATAGAGAAAATAGTCTGCATCATTTGGCTCAGTCAAAGTATTTAAAAACAAATCGTAAGTACCTTGAGGATCTGTATCTCTACCCCACACTTGAAAGCCTAAACGATTTAATTCACGATGAATTTGTTTAATCAACGAAGACTTACCGACGCCACCTTTACTACTTAATAGAACTACACTTTTCATTACATAACGCCTTACATATGAGAATACAAAAGATTATACAAAAGAAAATACAAATGTAAATACATTTTCCACCCTTAACGTGAGTTTTCGCTCGTTTGAGCATCATGCCTCTCGTCTCGCAGTGCGACGAAAACAATAACCGATAGTGACACTGTAACATGCGAGCAAGGATATATTCACGAATGAGTTCCTTTTCAATATTAAAGATCGATTTCGATAAAAAAAGAGCCTATTTACTGTCACTTCTCATGAGTCGCTGTGCGACGAATACCAGAATGCGCTCGCGTAGCGAGTAAGAAGCAAGCTAAAAGCCACTGAGAATGGTTAAAGGGTCAATGAAGAGAGCTGCATCAAATTAAGCCTTCGCCCTGCTAGAATCTTGTTTACGTTATAGGTTGAATAATTCTCTATCTTTGTGTGGAGGTTCCACGAAATGAAGCGTATATGCTCAATAGCTTCCTGTCGGATGACAAAAGAAAGGTTCAGCGCAGCCAGCTAGAGCGCTAAATAAACGTTTGTGTTTATAAACGGATGCTGGCTGAGGGTACTTTGGAGCGAAGCGACTTTTTTATGGGATCGATCAAGTAAGCCGTGGGTGAATGAGACTGACGCGCTAACGCTTGTCGGCTTCACACTAGCTCTACATGCAAGCATATAGCAGCCAGCGTGAACCAAAACTAACGTGAACATATTTAATATTCATGTATTTATTTATGTATATACGAAGTTTAACTACGTAGTACACATAACCGCAGTATATTTTTCAGAGACCTTTTTTCACTATTTTCTTAGCCCCTTTACTTGCACTACCTTTTGAAAAAACGAAAGCAAGCGATACCTAACGACCATAAAACAAACACAATGGCACTGTGGCCACTACACTATCAGTAAAATATTGTGCGTTTTTCGTTCGATCATGCTGTAAAGACGTGCAGAAGCCTCCGCCGTTAAGCGGATATCAAAAAGAATCTAATGGGGGGCAGGGGTAAACTGTGAAGGTTCGTAGCCCCCAAACAGTGACGTCACCTTGTTGGCATAATCATTTAAACGCGTAGCATTAAAGATATCTTGTACACCTGATGCAATCGTGCGGAAGCTAAGCCAATCGAAACGTAGCCCTTTCTTTTCCATACGCTTGCGTGATGCGATAATAAGGGCGCAAATTTCTTTATAGCGAACTACTTTTAGATCCTGGAAGAAACCTTCTGAGAATTGTTTGTAAGCGGCAGCACTACGCACCGTACCTTCAACATCATCGACACACACGTTAATGCGTTCAGTACGAAGATAATTGGCGCGCTTTAGGTATTTCATTACCTTTGCGAATGACTTAGGGGAAATGTATTCGCCCCAACGTAGGACGTAATCCTCTTGTAGCTGGTCATAGCTAATTGTTTTTAGTCCTGCAAGCGTTGGCAAACCAATACGGCCACCAATCAGATCCGTGTTAGGTAAGATGCAGGCTAAGGTTTTTGATATCAACGTTCGACACTGGATGTTATTCACCGCTGCGCCACCCCAAGCAAACAGGGCTGGGAAACGTTGAGGGTTATCGATAAACTCCTGGCACGCTTTTAAGATAAACGCATACTCATGGGGTAGGTTGACTACTTCACCACTACGTAGCAAACGGCGACAACTAAAACCGATGGTAAAATTTTGATTGGTTTCTTTCTGAACGACAGACACTTCCTGAAAAAGCTCAATCAACTCGTGCTTACGCGCTTTACGCTTAGCTCGATACGCTTTATCGTATTCAGGTTTGGTCAGGCTAGAGGAGGCTTTATTTTCTAACATGTGACTCGCCCTCAAAGCTATAACCTAAACGGGTATCTCGCAGATAGCCATTATCATTACCGGTTATTACTTGAATGCTGAGTCTACTTTTGCCTTGCCTAGAGCAAGAAAGATCAATGATGAACATATTTTGATTCCACAAGATTTTTAGGGTTGTTTGGTTTCTCACGCCAAACAATGAAACTGTAATTTACACAAGATCCGTCGAAAGATCAAATCCTTAAATTACGCACACAAAAAAGCCGTTCACTTGTGGGAGAACGGCTTTTTGCGAATGCTATGTAGTTAGATTGAGAGTCCAACACACTCTACTTCAGCTAAGAACACTATATAGAGTAAACTATATAGCGTGTGCTCTATATAATGCACTATGACGCTAAAGATGACGTCATTATAGTGGAAACGCGCTTTTCCATCAAGTTTTTTTGTATTCCATTCCTTTTATTTCTGGTAGTGTCTTGCCAATAATCAATCGGTTTTACTCACCATAAAGCGAAAACATGTTTAAAGAATACGCTAAAGAATACTATACAAATGGAGTTGTTCAGCACGATGCAGCACTGGAACTATGTAGTTTACTTCCCAGCAAGGCACAAAACGTGTTAGATGTTGGCTGTGGCTCTGGTCGGGTTTCTGAAATTTTTTACAGCTTAATGAATCCGATTCACATGATAGCAATAGATAAATCAAGCGAAATGATTAAAGAAGCACAACAAAACAAAGATAGTAATATAATTTACAAGCACAAGGAAATTGAAAAATTAGATCTCGACAAAAACTTTGATGTTATTGTGTCAAACTCATCAATTCAATGGTTCTCTAATATAAACAAATCGCTATCTGTAATAAATTCCCTTCTATCTGACAATGGCAGTTTTTACGTGCAGTCATCTTTTAAAAAAAATTGGTGTCCATCAATTACAGCCATGATGGATGATTTTTTTAATGATGAATTTCCTGAACTAAATTCGTCATTCACCTTCCCTTGCATGCACCTAGAAAATCTAACTGACTATAGAGAATTATTATCAAAGAATGGATTTGTTATTAAACAACTATATAGCAAAGAGTTTACTTACGACGTTGATAGAAATGGTTTTTTCAGAATTTTTAAATCCGGCGCTATAAAAGCATATTCAAATCAATCTAACTTTAGCACTCCTATCCCTGATGAGTATTATAATAAATTAATCAAATATGCTTATAATTATTACAAACACACAGAAAACATCAAGCTTGTTATGCCGCGAGTGTTTATAGAAGCGAAAAAAAATTAAAACTTAATTCTCTTTGATAAAAACCATGTTGTGTAATACAGAGCAGGTATTAATGCAAATGCAAAGATCACTTTCATTTGAAAATTAGATAAAATAAAAACGTACGTTTCAAATCTCAATAAATTATCGAATTTAAAAAATGAAATCCAAAAAATTGTAAAAAAGAACTGACTTACCAAAGTTGACAAAATAGATCTTAACCATAACGAGCGATTCATTGTTAAAAACTTTATTTTTTGAAAAATCTTTGCATTAATCTGATCTGCTATTAATGAGCAAATGCCATTAATAAAGCATAACTTAACCATACCATCGAAAACTACCTTTTGATAATCACTATCGTTAGATACAGCAGGGAACTGCGACGTTACATAAATCAATCCTCCGGAGATAAACATCAAGAGAGCATTGATAAGAAGAGTTTTTCTTGCAGCTAAATAACCATAAGATTGACAAATGGTATCAATGAACAAAAAAGACAAACAAAAAAACAAGATTCCGCCGGGCTGCTTCATGCCTAGTATTGTTATTTCTCTTGGTGCTAACAGTACAGATATGAACATACACATATAAAACAAACATCGTAATGCACTCAAATATGAAATATTTGAAGTTTTATATATTGACACCCCTCCCCACAATCCAGTTTCAACAACCAGATCAGATTTGTACTTCTTCTTATATGAATTAACTATTTCTAGTTTATCATCATTATTAAAATATTCAATCATTTGACTTTCTACAACAAATGGTAATGATGATGTGTATTAATTACCATTACTATCTGTATATTCTATATCGTTTTCATTCAACTTGTATATATTCAGTTGCATTAAGTGATCTCTATTCTTCTTATGTTACCACTAATTATTGAAAATATAATCATACCCATAACCTCGTAATCATATATATCTACTATTTTTTCGAGCGTTTTTTTCATCAGCCATCTAGACTCATAAATACAGTTAACTCTCATTGCAATAAAAAAACTACCATTCTTCTTTAAAATATACTCTCCATCAGTGTTATTAAAATCACTGGTTGTTACTATTATTGAATTCTCATTATATGGCGTATGAGTAAAACCTTTCCAACCCAAAAGATTTCCACTAGAAATACTATTTTCAGCATCATAAATAACCACTGAGTTTGTATTTTTATTTTTATTTATATCAAAAACTTTAATGTTATTTTCTGAAGGACAATCGATACTACCTACTCCATCTACAATCCATGCTTCAGAAATCCCCAAATGCTCTGATATCATTTTTATGAATTTTTTTGGGTTTGATATTTTGTTATTTATAACCCTAGATATGTAGCTTTTTGATACACCAGTTTCTCTTTCTATATCGGAAGGCGTCTTTCCTCGCATATGTATAGCCATTTTAACTCTACTACCAATGCTGTCGAACGACTCTTTTTTAAATAACACTATAGACCCCCGATAATCGTAAATCTTTTTCAAACGGCCTATTTTTACATAAAATCACTTATTAATCATGCACTTATATGCCCATTTTAGTCAACTTTGTAGTTATTCGATGTAAACAAAGTTGACTTTTAATTGGTATTCTTGTTCAATACCTCTTATACAAGCATTTTTCTCACATGCTTGAGTTCTTTAATAACTTGTGCCACGGCAGATAAGACACCGTACCGAAAACGTTGTGACAACGTATTTTGTACACCGATCTTATCGAAGACGAACGCCCAGATAATATGTTCGTTAATCATAACCCCACGTTTAGCAGCGGTGGCAAGGGGCGGTTTTTTGCCTAAGAAACCTGAAAGTGAATAGGCTTCATTTAATCGAATTTTTATATGAATCAAATACAAACCAATATACTAACCAACTCGTCTCTAACGACGACGTCCGTAGCTGTTAAAGTGCGTTGCACTCGATTTGTCGCTAAAACAAAAAGCGCTAACAGTCTACGAAAAGGCCGCTATTCAAGGCCAGAAAGTGCATGTAATAAAGCACTTCGCTTTGCTAAGAAGATCAACAGAAAAAATGATCCGCTTAGGCATATGGGCTACATGCCCAAAACTGACGAATTTCATCCTTCTACGGATATTATTCTGTCTTGCTATTGAAGAAATTTTCTTCATTTCGCCGTGGCACAAGAGAAAGTATAGCCTTTCCTCTACAACCCTATTCAGCATAAAGCCGCTTATTGACCTGTTCAGTAAGCGGCTTTTTGATGTGTATGGCCAACGCCCCCCCCTCTAAACAAATATTCATAGTGATGTAAGAAGGAACGAAGATGACGACTCGCTGCCGCCGTTGTAACACTCCCATACAAGAACACACACGTTGGTGTGATGATTGTTTCTATGTGGGTATTGATGAAGTCTACGAAGAGTATCAATCCATGCTAGCCGAAGGATACCGACGAATTGATGCGGCGGTGAGGTCTGGCTGGCAAGACCCGATAGAAGCAGGGGCATACATTGAAGATGAATAAAATTAAAGCCTATTTCCAATCGCTGGAAGATCGATACCCAACAACGGCCTTAACTTGTGTGTTAATTGCATGTGGTGCAAGCTTTCTTTTTTGCATTCTGTCTATAGATGCTTTCTTTAAACAGTTTGGCGAGAAAGAAATATCCCCCTCGCAATACATTAAGGTACAAGAACTACAACAACACCCCGATCAATCGATCATCGTGATAAAAGCCATTGATAACACACTAATCGATGGGAAAATCACAAGGGATGAATGGAACGATATCGAAACATCTATAAACGAATCCGTTAAAGCTGACATATTGCTGTACAAGCAGTTAGAGAAAACCACAACCCCGTAGCGTTCAACCATTCCAAGGCATTCTATGAATGCCTTTTTTATTACCCATATTCAGCAAAAAGCCGCTTATTGCCCCAATCAGTAAGCGGCTTTTTGGTGTGTATGGTACACACCTTTATGATCATCAAAGAGCAACTACAATGACAAACTCTTTTCATTCTCTCTCTTCTCGTCAACTTTCTATCGCTTTCGCAGTGATATTGGCGGCACTCTGTTTGCTAACCCCTGATATAGCTCACGCCTCTGGCGGCTTAGCCAAAGTAAACGACTTTATGGATAACATCGCTGGCATTTTACGTGGTGCGTCCATTGCAACCGTAACGGTTGCCTTGATGTGGGCAGGTTACAAATACCTATTCCAAGACGCAACCGTGATGGAAACCCTCAAAATCGTGATTGCTGGTTTGCTTATCGGTGGCGCTGGCGAAATTGCTCGCTACCTATTGGGATAACACAAGGCAAAAGCGCTCATTGGGAGCGCTTTTGTTTTAGGTGAACAGATGGAACAACCCATATTTAAAGCCTGTACCCGTACCGCAATGGTGGCCTCTGTGCCAACAAAGCCCCTGATGGTATCGAACGGGCTAATTATCCTTGCCGTGATGTGGTTAAACTTCATGTTCCAAATAGGGCTACTCTGGCTCGTCTTGGTCATTCCTAACTACTTCTTTCTTCGTTATCTCACCAAAAAAGATGACGCTATTTTTAATCTGCTGTGGCTCAAATTTCAGTGTCGGCGCAGTAGTGCTCGCAACGCTGATTTACACCAAGGCGCCGTATACAGCCCCATTGAATTTAAAAAACGAGGTCAGCAATGACAGCCAATTCCAAATTTGCTAACGCAATAAACAAAGAGGCGCAGCTTGTTAACTTCATCCCTTACTCTTCGCACTTAGACGACACCACGCTAACCACCATTGATGGGGCAATGCTTCGCGTCTTTAAGGTGGAAGGGATTTCGTTTGAAACAAGAGATAACGATGAGTTAACACAGGCGTATATGCGCCTTAACAGCCTCTACAAAGGCTTATGCGAAAGTAATGTGTCACTATGGGTACACTTGATTCGACGACGAGTACCAAGCCTGATACAAGGCGAATTTGACGACTACTTTAGTGATCATTTCGATAAGCGTTATAACCGCGACTTTAGCAATGACGTGCTTATCAATGAACTCTACTTAACTGTCGTACAAAAAAGCGATTCCTCATTGATCTCTAAAAAGCTCTCGATGAACATCGAGGCCGTGAAAGCGCGGATTGAAACGCAGCTAGAGCAGTTCGATGACATCGCTAGCCGCATCAATACCAATTTAAACCAGTACCAGTGTCGCCCTCTTGGTGTGACAGATTCGGGCGTTTCTGAGCCGCTGACGCTTTTTAACTACCTACTCACCGCGCAGTGGCAAAACGTTAAAAAACCCGCAGGTGAGGTACGTTCTGCTATTGGTAATGCCTGGGTGCGCATCTCTAAAGAAACCATTGAGCTTAACTCGATTGGCAATCCTCGCTACATGCAGGGGATCGATATTAAAGAGTACAGCCAACAAAGCACGGTCGGCATGTGGGACAGTTTGCTATACGCCCCCTATGAGCTAACTCTTACCCAAAGTTTTAGCTTTATGCCACGCAAAAAAGGCATGAGTTACCTTAAAAGTCGCCAACGGTCTTTATCAAACTCTGGTGACGGCGCCCTAACCCAAATCAGCGCAATGGAAGTCGCTAAAAACGATTTAGCCGATGGCCAGTTTGCAATGGGGGAGTATCACCTCTCTTTAATGGTGATTGCAGACGACACGCAAAAAGTACGCGCCAATCGAGCACTGGCGCAGAAAGCCTTAAACGACAAAGACGTTATTTCGAGTCCGATAGCCATTGCGACCGATGCGGCGTTTTTCGCTCAACTGCCAGCAAACTGGAAATACCGCACACGTGTGGCCGGTATCACCAGTTTGAATTTCTCAAACTTTGCCTCGCTCCATAATTTCATTGTGGGTAAACGTGAGGGCAACCCTTGGGGAAGCGCAGTCACTCGACTAAAGACCATATCAGGCAACCCGTTCTATTTTAACTTTCACAAATCACCGCCAGCCGCCAATAGCTTTGGCAAAAAATTGGCAGGTAACACGGTGATGATCGGGGCAACAGGAACAGGTAAAACCGTAGCGCTTGGCCTGTTTTATTGTCAGGCGCAAAAATTTGCGCAGAACAACCGCATGAGCGCCGTCTTTTTTGATAAAGACCGTGGCGCGGAAGTGATGATCCGCGCACTAGGGGGGAGTTACCTTCGCGTACAAAATGGTAAGCCGACAGGCTTTAACCCGTTCCAAATGGACGCAACGCCAAGTAACGTGGCTTTTCTTCGCGGATTAGTGCGCTTACTGGCGGCATCGCCAAACAAGCCGCTCACCGTCTTTGAAGAAAAATCGATTAGCGCCGCCGTCGATACGGTGATGCGAATGGATAAGCCTCTTCGTCGTTTGCTGATGGTAAATCAAAACATCTCAGTGGGGACAAGCAAAGAGGAGCAAGAAAACAGCATCAAAGCCCGTTTAGACAAATGGTGTCAAGGGGGAGAGTTTGGTTGGGTATTTGATAACCCAACAGATACGCTCGATTTTAACGCTTCTCGCAATATCGGCATTGATGGGACGGAGTTCTTAGACAACATTGATGTACGTACTCCTATCTGTTTGTACTTACTGCACCGCCTCGATGACATTATCGACGGCCGCCGTTTCATGTACATCATGGATGAAGCATGGAAGTGGGTAAACGATGAGGCATTTTCTGATTTTGTGGGAAATAAACAGCTTACCATCCGAAAACAAAACGGCTTCGGCGTTTTTGGTACACAGTTGCCCTCTTCGTTACTGGGTTCACCTCAAGGTGCTGCACTGGTTCAATCCAGCTCAACCCAAATATTCCTACCCAATCCAAAGGCGATAAAGCACGAATATATAGACGGTTTTGGTTTAACTGAAAAAGAGTTCAGCATCGTTAAGAATTTCGATGATTCCAGCCGATTATGTTTGATTAAGCAAGGGGACAGTTCAGCCATTTGCAGCTTTGCCATGCCAGATATGGATGATGAACTCGCCATACTATCTGCTGGCGCTGACGATTTACCCTTCTTAGACCAATCCCTTGAAGAAGCAGGCGACAAGCCTTGTGATTGGATACCCGTGTTTTTGGCCAAACTGGCCGAAAACAAACAAAAATCGAAAACGACCCCCTAGGATAAGTGAACCATGAAATTACTTATGCTTTGCCTTGCGCTCGTCTTGAGCGCTTGTGCAACCCCTGATTATCAACACGCCCCAATGGAGACCATTAATTCTAATGAGTGAACAAAAAGCATCGGCTGACGCGCTCGATTTTGAAGCATCAAAATCCGTTATGGCCGCAAAATCAGAACACCGCGCATGGTCAATAACAAAAGGGGCATGTGTGTTAACAGGGCTATCATGGATAGCCCTAGTTTTATTAATGCCGCTCAAAACCGTTGAGCCTTATGTCGTATCCGTCGATAAGCAATCTGGCCAAACCCAACTATTGACGGTGCTTGATGAAAAAACGCTGTCCCAACAAGAAGCACTCGATCGCTATTGGATCGCCAATTATATCCGCTGGCGTGAAGTCTATGACTGGTACACCTTGCAGCGTGACTACGATATGACACTGGCTTTCTCTAGCCCCAACGTTCAAACCGAATTTGCCGCCATTTATGAAGGTGATAACGCGCTTGATGTGGAATGGGGAAAGCGCATCAAAGCCAATGTAACAATACTGAGCATCGTTACAGATCCAAACACCAACATTGCCACGATACGATTTGAGAAAAGTATCAAAGCCGTTGAAGAGGCTGGCGTTGGAATCTCTGAACGTTGGGTTGCGACCCTTGCTTATACTTATAACACCACGCCTCGCTCTGACGCTGAACGCCTTAATAACCCTGTAGGCTTTGAAGTGACCAGCTACCGCGTTGATCCTGAGTTAATCCAATGAAAAAAAAGACGCTAACATTGCTCTTATGCCTTTGTTCGCTTCCATCTCTTGCGCTCGAAGTTCCTTTTCAATCTGCTCGTGATAGCAATATTCAGTACAGCAATTACCACGATGATGATGTCGTCCAAATGACGGCCGTCACGGGAATGGTGACACAGCTAGTTGTTGATCGAGATGAAAAGCTGGAGCACGTTTATTTCGGTTTTCCTGACGGCTGGAAAAAGGAAATCAAAGGCAACAATCTGTTTATTTGGCCACAATCGACCAAAGGCACAGAAAGCTATATTGACTACGAAGGTAAAGAGATCACGAATGAAATTACCATACAGCCAAACCCGAAAGAGTGGCGAACTAACCTTTTAGTGGTGACGAACAAGCGCAACTATGCGTTTGTTTTAAATCTAGGCGTGGGTAAGCAAGGTATGCGAGCCAACACCTACCGTTTAACCTTCCTTTATCCCGAAGAAGAGGCCAAGCGCGAAGCGGCTAAACAAGTTGCGGTACAAAAGAAATTAAAACTTGTTCCCGAAGTTAGACCTAAAAATCTGAACTACTCGATGCAAGTAGGAAAATTCTCACGCAACATCGCACCAACAGCCGCCTATGACGATGGACGTTTTACTTACCTAACCTTTGCCCCAAATGCTGAAATCCCTGCGATTTTCATGGTGGCAGACGATGGTAAAGAAACACTCATCAATAGCCATATCAATCCGAAATCCCCTGATACGGTGGTGATCCAACGAATCGCCAAAACCTACGTGCTGCGTTTAGATAACGCCGTGGTTGGAGTGCATAACATGGGATTCGATACATTACCTCTCAACAATAACAACGGAACAACCCTCAAAGATATTGAGCGTGTTGTTAAGGAGTAGAAACCGTGACTGATGAATTTGATGGTGAGGCTCTTCTTGATGCCTCAACCTCGAAGAAAACGCCGCCTGATAAAAAGAAGGTGGCGTTTTTTTTGATAGCGTGTTTGATGTTGGTCGGCGTTGCCGGTGCATGGATATTTTGGGGTGACAATGATCCCGAACCTGAAAAAGTAGAGGCCAGCAACCGCACCTCAACGACAGCGCAAAGCACCGCAACCAAAGACCAACAAGGGCGCCGATCTTTTCAGTTTACCGATAAACCGCAAACACCCACAAACCCCGTCAAAGCAAAAACCTTTGATACCAGTGAGCCTACGGATATCGAAGAGATCAAACAACAAGCCTACTTAGAAGCGAAAGCCGAATTGGAAGCCGAACAAGAAGCGGACAATCAGAGCGAAAAAGTAGGCGCAGTGGATGGGGGACAGGGAGCAAATGGCGAACATCAAATAGTGAAAACACGCACTCTTGATAAAAGCTCAAAACCTCAAGGGGGTTCAAGTGGCGGCGGTGAATCGCTTGGCATTACGCCGAATATACAGAATCCTTTCCAGCAATCCCCACAAACTACGCCAGCCTTTAACGTGTTTGCAGAGGATAATAAACCACAAACACAAGGAGCATTAGGCGGCAAGCTGTCAGGCTCAAAGAACCCGTCAGCGGTGGCGGCCATTCTTTACAACCGCGATTTCCTTCTGGCTAAAGGGGCATTTATTGATTGCGTCTTAAACACCAGTATGGATTCGACGGTGGCAGGGATGACCAAATGCACCTTAACGCGAGATATTTACAGTGATAACGGCTCAACGTTACTGCTTGAACGAGGTTCAGAGATAACAGGGGAGTACCGCGCTAATCTATCCCAAGGTCAAAGCCGTCTCTTTGTTTTGTGGGACAGGATCAAAACCCCACACGGCGTGGTGGTCAACCTTGATTCACCAGCCACAGACAGCTTAGGCGCGGCTGGCGTATCAGGTTATGTCGAAACGCACTTCTGGGCGCGTTTTGGGGGCGCAATGATGCTCTCTCTTGTCGATGACTTGGCCGCGTACATCGCTACTAACGGTGGGGAAAGCGTCAACAACTTTGAAAACTCTTCCGATGCCGCCCAAACAATGGCCGCCAAAGCCCTAGAAGCCACGATCAATATTCCGCCTACGTTCTACAAGAACCAAGGGGAACGAGTCGGCATTTTCATTGCCCGTGATATTGATTTTTCAACCGTTTACCAATTAAGAGAGACACAATGAGTAACGATTTAGTCGAAAGTGACGCGTCCGTTCGCTTTCTCTTTAGCCCAATCGCTCGCTGGCTTGAAGAAGAGGGCATTACCGAAATTGCAATCAATAGACCAGGAGAGGTATGGATTGAAAAAAGCAGTGAATGGACTTGCTTTGATGTACCCGAACTGACCTATGAGCACTTAATGAGTATGGGAACGGCGGTTGCTGCGTTTACAGGCAACAACATCAGCGCCACCACCCCCGTATTATCGGCAGTATTGCCAAAAGGGGAACGTGTTCAGTTTGTTATACCGCCAGCATGTAGCCCTAACACGGTCAGTGTCACCATTCGTAAACCATCCCCCTTTAGCCGCTCGCTCGATGATTACGCAAAGGATGGATATTTCGACCACATCAGGCCAATACAAAGCGGCTTGCTGCCCCATGAAAATCATCTGCTTGAGCTAAAAGAAACCAATGTGCATAAGTTTCTTATCGAAGCGGTCATGCTCGAAAAAAACATCGTGATTGCAGGGGGAACGGGAAGCGGCAAGACCACCTTTATGAATGCGTTAATGGAAATCGTACCGCACGAATTACGCCTTATTACGATTGAAGACGTACACGAGTTGTTTCTACCTAACCATCCTAACAAGGTGCATTTGCTCTACCCAAGTGAAGTATTACCAACAGACCCCGTCACCTCGGCCAAACTGCTAAAAAGCTGCCTACGTATGAAGCCTGACCGCATCATGCTGGCCGAACTGCGAGGCGGTGAAACGTTCGATTTTATCAACGTAAACGCTTCTGGCCACGGTGGGAGCATCACCAGTTGTCACGCCAACAGTGCAGAGCTTTGCTTTGAACGATTGGCAATGATGGCAATGGAAAACCCTCGTGGCCAAGCGCTGCCTTATGACGTTATCAAACGTCTTTTGTATCAAGTGATTGATATTGTCATTCACGTTACCAATGACGTGCATTCTAGCGACAACCTAGGTCGTCACATCACGGAGATCTGGTATGACCCAAACAAAAAAGGTTAACAAAGAAAACCTACTCGAATGGTGCGCGTTCTTTGGGAAATTCCTTTTAGATACCATCGACTTTGTGATTTCTCTGTCCATGATCATGCTTTCGAGTTTTTTCGCCAGCTTGGTGTTTTGGATCGTACTTCCATTGTGGTTTTTAGACGGTGAATCCTTACGCGCTATTTTTGATTTTGACGCACAAGAACTCGATAACTGGCGCCAAATGGGGATGCCACTCGTCCTCACCTCGACGTTAATCCTGACATGGATGAAATACGTGTTTAAGTCCAATTAACAAAGCCAGCGAACGCTGGTTTTTTTATTCAAGGAATGGCGATGCCTACAAAGAAAATTGTCGGAGTGGTCTTAGCCATTCCATTACTCTTTATCATTGCCCTGACTCTTTCAGGGTTTATCTATTTTGCTATGAATGACGGCAATCTCGCCCTTGTTCGCCCCTTTACCTTTGTTTGGCATTGGCTTGATTACCACGACAATGCCCGTTACCAACAATCCCTTAATATCTCGGCATTGATAGGCTTTGGCTGTGTCTTTTTGATCCCCGTATTAGCCATCTTTCACGAGAAAAAACCGTCATTGCATGGTGATGCTCGCTGGGCGACCGCCATTGAAATGAGTAAGAATTACAAGCTCACAAAACAGAAAGATGACGGTAGGGGGATCTTAATCGGTCGCATGGGTAAACAATTTTTGTATTACACAGGTAATGCTTTTGTCTTCTTAGCAGCGGCCAGCCGAACAGGAAAGGGGATCGGGATTATCATCCCTAATCTTTTACGCTGGTTTCAGAGTTGTGTGATCACCGATTTTAAAAAGGAAAACTTCGCGCTTACCTCAAAATTTCGTCAAGTTGTGTTAAAGCAAGAGGTCTACCTCTTTAACCCGTTTGATGAATCTGGAGAGACGCACCGCTACAATCCTCTTGGGTACGTTCGTGAAGGCCATTTGACTATCCCTGATCTTTTGACGATAGCGGAAATGCTCTTTCCAACAGATACAGGGGATGCGGTATCAAAATACTTCGCATCGAGCGCACAAAACCTCTTTGTGGGTTTGGCTCTCTACATTTATCAAACACCAAGCCTACCATTCACCATAGGCGAGATATACCGTCAATCAAAAGGCAAAGGAAAGCCAATCAAAGAACACCTGATCGAGTTGCTATCCAGTCGCTCGGATCTAAACCCTGATTGTGTGGAAGCCTTACAGGACTTTCTCGCACTGGACGAGGAAAAAGGGCAATCAGGGGTAATGAACACCATGAAAGCGGCCTTAATTGACTGGAAAAACCCATTATTTGATGCCGCGACCAGTGCCAACGACTTCAATTTTCACGATTTACGCAAAAAACGGATGACGATATACATCGGGATCACCCCCGATTACATTCCCGTATCGGGGCGTATCTTGAATCTCTTTTTTAGTCACCTTATTAACCTCAACACCAAAGAGTTACCAGAGCACAATCGAGCGCTGAAATACAAAGTCTTGCTATTGATGGACGAGTTCACCGCAATGGGACGCAGCGCGATCATTGCCAAATCCAATAACTACTTTGCAGG
Source organism: Vibrio scophthalmi LMG 19158 (assembly GCF_000222585.1). GTDB lineage: Bacteria > Pseudomonadota > Gammaproteobacteria > Enterobacterales > Vibrionaceae > Vibrio > Vibrio scophthalmi. The sequence goes on from NZ_AFWE01000170.1 coordinate 15,654, forward strand.
TTATGGACTCCAACTGTTAACCATTATGCAAAATCCAGCGCAAGCCGAAGCACGAGAGCCAGAAGGATACGGAAAAGACACCTCAAAAACGCTCATTGCTAACCACGAGGCACAACTGGTTTATACCCCCGAAAAAGAGGATGCCGACAACATATCTAAGTTTTTGGGGGATACGACCGTAAAGGTCAAAAGCATTCAGCGCACATCAGGGAAAGGCGGTCGAAGCATTACAGTAAGTGAAACCAAACGCGCCTTAATGCTTCCCCAAGAACTGCGTGAAATGCCGTTTGAAAAAATGATCATAATGATGCGCGGCAAAAAGCCAATCTATTGCGACAAAATCCATTACTACCAAGAATCGCCGTTTATTGACCGCTTAAAAGCCATGTCACCCATGTTAAGCACAATCAAAGGCATTCCAACCAAAGATCAGCTTGATGAAGCAATGGCCGCTAGAGAGCTTCAAATTGAGATCCCGAAACTCACCGCGCCAATCTCACCAATGGATTTAGCGTCACCACTCGACAACATACCAGTAATAGACGCCCCCGAAAGTGTTACACCTGAGCCTGACACCCAAGCACTAGACGAATTAACCAATACTCAATATCAGGATGACGATCTCCCTGATTTCGACTAAGGAACCATGATGCAATACGCCCTAATGAAATTTGATGATGACACCTTCGACCCGTTAATTGATGCCAATGAACTACACGCACTGCACCAAGGATTGTTAAGCATCACCAACAACGAACCAACCAAAGAAAACGAAAAAGGGCTTGAGCGCGTGATTGTGTACGGCACGTACATGCCTCAACCCGATTTGAAATTCCAACGTGGAGAGATCAGACGACAGCTACTTGATGGAGTAGGCAAATGGCTGGCTTACATCAATGATTTAGAGATCCAGTACCTTCAAATTGAAGAGATTGAACCCTTCTTTGATGTCACGATTATGAGTTCATGCGGTCACTGTCCTAAGCCCCACGCAACGGCCAACATTGCGTTTGCAGCATTGGTCAAACTCCCGAAAGGGTTTGAGTTTCACGCCACCCACGCAAGAAGCGCATTTGAACGTTGGTCGCACATGGATATTTTAAGCAACGTCTTAAACCGTGACGGACTGTTCGCCCTCATCGCCCCTGAAAAGCGTTTTTCAAAAGCATTAACCGCCCAGAACTGGCGTAAACGCATCGATCAACCACGAGCAATCAAACTTGCTCAAAAATGGCGGTAACACATTAAAAGTGAGGATATCTATATCGGTAAATTTAATGCTGAACCTGCCGAATGATAGAAAAAAAACACTCCGAGAATTGCCCAGAATACAAACAAAATCGCTAAAAACCACTTTTCCAAATCTTCATATTCGTCGTGTTCGTTCTTTTCACCACATGAAACACAATAATCCTCAAATTTAGCCTGAGAAGAACCGCACATTTGACACTTAGATTTCTTTCTAAACATTACTTTAACTAAAACATTAATAGGATGATTATTATGCGCTTATTCATTGCAGAAAAGCCATCATTAGGACGTGCCATCGCGGAAACTATCGGCATTAAAAAATCACACAAAGGCTACATCGAGTGCGTTAACGGTGACATTGTCACTTGGTGTATTGGTCACTTACTCGAACAGGCCGAGCCTGAGCACTACGACGAAGCGTTAAAGTCGTGGTCATTCGATACCCTGCCAATTATCCCGAAAGAATGGGGCTACGTGGCAAAAGAAGAAACTCAAGACCAGCTTGAAATCGTCTTAGAATGGATTGGAAAATCAGACGTTATCGTTAACGCTGGCGACCCTGATCGCGAAGGGGCGTATCTAGTCAATGAGATACTTGAGTTCGCTAAAATCCCCCAAAAAAAGTGGGATAATGCACTTCGTGTTCTCATCAACGATTTAAACCCTAAAGCGGTTGAAATCGCCCTAGAAGGTATCGAGCCAAACAGTCAGCACATGGCAATGTCAGATGCCGCAAAATGTCGCTCTCGCGCCGATTGGCTCATAGGTATGAATATCTCACGTGTTTGTACGCTGCTCGGCAAGCGACAAGGACACCCAAGCGTGTTTTCCTTTGGCCGCGTTCAAACACCTACTTGTCAATTAGTGGTTAAGCGAGATTTAGAAATTGCCAATTTCAAATCCGTACCGTTCTTTGATATCGATGCACACTTTGAGCATGACGGAATACCTTTCAAAGCGAAATGGCAAGTCACAGAGCAGTTCGGTGGTGAAGATAAACGCTGTATCGATAAAGAACAGGCTCAAACCGTAGTCAATCTCGTCAGTAATGAACAAGCGATTGTGACCACTTGCGAAACCAAACGCGCCAAATCTCAACCACCGTTACCGTTTTCACTGAAAACACTGCAAGAAGCCATGTCTAGCCAATATGGTTATGGCGCCAAACAAACCCTTGATATTGTGCAGCGACTCTATGAGAAGCACAAAATTGTCTCTTACCCACGTACCGACCAACAATATCTCACCACGCTAAAGCGTGATGAAATCGAATTGATTCTAGGTAACTTAGAAGGGGTGAATAATAAAGAGCTGGCGCAATGGGCGACCGACGCGGACACCTCTCTTGTTAGCCCATGTTGGAACGATAAAAAGCTAGAAGGTAAAGCGCACACCGCTATCATTCCAACGACTCGCGCCCCTGATTTGGATGCACTGGATGATGAAGAGTTAAATCTATTTCATGCCATTGCCAGCCGTTACCTTGCTCAATTTTTCCCTGTAGCCGAAGACGACAAAACTGTCATTGAATTAAGAGTAGGTGAGCACGACTTTAAAACCACGGGGACGGTTGAAATTGAGAAAGGCTGGCGTGTCGTTCTTGGTAAAAACAAAGAGAGCGACAAAGACGACCAATCCCTACCTGTCCTTGGTGAAGGCCAAGAGATTGCCGTTTCTAAAGCAGAGCTTTTAGAGAAGAAGACCACTCCACCAAAGCCTTACACCGAAGGAACACTACTCAACGCAATGTGCAACATTGCTAAAGAAGTGACCGACCCAGCGCTTAAAGCCAAGCTCAAAGAGACAGCCGGACTTGGAACGGAAGCCACTCGCGCTGGCATGATTGAAACGCTTAAAGAGCGTGGCTACCTCGAAACCAAAGGAAAAAACATCGTCAGTACGCCTCTTGGCCAAATGCTCATTTTAGGATTACCTAACAAATTGCGTGACCCTGCCATGACTGCCATTTGGGAGCAACAGCTTGATGTTGTAGAAAGCGGTGAATGTAGCCTTGAAAAATTCATGGCGGTGATTGAAAAGACTGTTACAGGTTACGTTGATGATTTTAAATCTGAAAAACTCGTCTTTAAGCTACCTCAATCAACACTGCCAAAATGTCCGAAAAAGGATTGTGCTGGATTTGCGCTTGAATATGAAGGTAAGAAAGGCAAAGCCTTTAAATGTAGCGTGTGTGAAACACGCTACCAATACGACAAAGGCAAGGTAGGTAAAGAAATCAAGAAGATAAAGAAACTTGGTGAAGCCAAGTAGCACAGTAACGAAAAGCCCTGATATTCAGGGCTTTCTTATATCGCTAATTTGTACCCAACAATTACCACTAAAGCCACAACAGCAAGAGCAACGAGTAATCGCCCAACAAAAACTTCACCCTTTGTGTTCTTACTCATTTAGCAACCTCTATTGCGCTTCTGTTAATAGAAATAAGCCCAACACAAAAACAAAGCCAAGCACCAACATCACGCCTAGCTTGAACTTCTCTTTGTAATTTGTAGCTCCACAGTGAGAGCAAACATCTGCATTAGACAACATCAACTCTTTACACTCTCGGCATTCTTTCAATGTCATTCAATAAAACTCGGAACAGGTTAAAAAACCACCGATATTAATACACTTGCCTTTATTAAGGAAATATTATGTATAAACATCTAGTTACTGGCGTTTCTGCCCTATTAATTACCGCTTGTTCATCAGCACCAACGCCGCCAGAAATTAATGGCAACAATGTGCTGATCAACCCTGAACCCATTCATACACCATCAGACACATCGCAAGAAGTGGCCATGCTGACACTCGTCAATGCTCAACTAAGTATCACAAACAGTAAGCTAGACGCATTGAGCATCCCACCGCCACCACCTGCACCAATTCAAGAGCAATCAGAGCGCTTTGTTATTCATTACCCATTTAATGGCACTCACACGCCACTAGAAAAAGTCATTCCGGTACTGCTTGCGGCTGAAAAAGCATGTCGAGTTGAGATCCACGGTCGTACCGATGGAACAGAGCCGACTTTGATTGAAAAGCGCGTAGCAAAAGAACGTGCGGCCAGCGTTCGCGATCAATTGGTTAAATACGGAACTGAAGCCGATATGATTTACATTAGTTACCTACCCTCAACGGACTATGTTGGCCGTAACTGGACAGCAGAAGGCCGCGCACAAAACCGCCGCGTGGAAATCGATGTTTTTGATGTATGCCTACCAGACGTGGAGCAAAAATAATGAAAAAACTATCTTTAATCGCAAGCTGTCTTCTTATTTCATTGCCAACATTTGCAGACGTTAACCCAACGCTAACCCTTAAAGGGGGTTATCAGTTTGCCAGTGATATGACTTTTGATAATGGATCACCTGACGGTGGTTTCGTGGGGCTATCAGGGGAGTTAATGCTAAGCGATTCATTCAGCATCGATTTAGGCTATCAATATCATGGCGCCCTCGATACCAAAGATTACTCAATAGAGAGCCAATTCATTGAGAGCAAACTCGGTTATCAATATCTGTTAAACGAACAGATCTACGGCTACGGCAAGCTCGGTGTTGCTTACTGGCAATCAGACAAAGAACACCTAAAACAGACCGATTCACAATACGGGGTATCCCCGATTGCTGAGATTGGTATGGGGTATTATTTCACCCCACACTTTCGCGCAGCATTGGGCTATCAATTTATAGGCAACATTGGTGATAGTGGATCATATGACAGTCATTCTGTTGTGACCTCCATTAGCTATCTCTTCAAGCCATTCAAAGCCAAGAGCCAGACCCAATCAATGCCCGTCAATGTACGGGCATTTTCTTTTGAAGTAGAAGACGACAAAACCGACCTATCTCAAAAGCAGTTAAACGAATTGGTCTACCTTGCTAAGCACAGCATGTACAAACAAATCGAAATCATTAGCGCAAATGGTGTCGCCGTGTACGAAGTTATGCAAGCACTCGGTACAAGCGGCATATCACCAGCCGTACTCAAACCCGTTCTTAATAGCGACGATACAAACGCCGTCACCATTAAGTTTATTTTTTAAGAGATCTCACTTATGAAAAAACACCTACTCACCTTAGCAGTATGTATGAGCTTTTCTTTTCCAAGCCTTGCCAGTGACGCAGATTGTGGGATCTGGCTTTGTTTGCCTCAAGGCTTCCCTAGCGGTTGCGGTGATGCGAAAAGTGCCTTTAAAGATCGCCTTAAAAAATTCAAACCACCACTACCAGACTTTGCAAGCTGCCTCTTAAAAGATGCACCAATCCAAGGTTCAACGATGACCTCACGAGAGCAGCCAGCCGCGAGAATGAATAACGGTTCATTTATTGATGGGCGAGAGTGTGTGCGTTACGTAAATTCAGGCGGTCAAGACCACGAGTTGATATGGGAACCTATAGGATGTATCGACACATGGTACTTTGCTGAAACCTTTATGGACGGCCAAAGGTACGGCGAGAAATTCTATTACCAACGTTAAGGAAAGCGCTTCTATGAGCAAACCAAACCAGCTAACACAAGGTGATCGAGTTCGACTAATAGACCATGAGTATCCTGGTCTATTCAAAGTCATTAATCCGCTAAACCTTATCTTTGATGATGACACCCAAGTGGTTCAATTGGTGACAACCATTGAGCCACTGGATGTGGTTCCCTTCAAGGCACACTTTTGTCGAGATGGATTACCCGACAATATCAGCGGCTTTGAAATTGCCATTAAATCAGAGTTACTTGAGTTAGTAACGCAGACGTAATCACTAAAGGTAAAGCCGCAGCAATGCGGCTTTTTCATGCCAATGAACAAAGAACACAAAAACCATTGGATTCATTTTCGAGTCACAGAAACAGAGAAACAAACCTTTCTAAAAAAAGTGAAAGAAGCGAACACCACAGAATCCGACTTGCTCCGTGAACGTATTCTCAACGATGAATATTTCATTGTGGCCAGAGAGCCCAAAGCCAGTGTCGATAAAAAGCGACTATTGATGCTCTTTAATAAAGCGTCTAACAACCTAAACCAAATCGCCCACCAAGCAAACAGCCACAACCTAAAAGGAACACTGACAAATAAAATATTTGTACAGTTACTCTCGACCTTGATAGGTGTTCGCAACATGCTGAGAAAAGAGCTTAACAATGTTGATTAGGGTTAATGGCGGTAAGGACGGATTACAGGAATATCTCGAAGATGGAATCAAAAACGGTCGTGATTATTCCCGTAATGAGTTAGATGAAAGAGTGATCCTTGATGGTGATCTCGATACCACTAAATCCATCTACAGCGTTATGGAATCAAAAGGAGAGCGCTACCTACACATCACATTGTCATTCAAAGAAGATCACGTTGCCCCCGAAACCCTAAAAGCCATAAGTGAAGATTTTAAGTCATTTGCAATGAAAGCGTATCACGAAGACGAATACGCATTTTTCGCAGAAGCGCACTTACCAAAAATAAAAACGCTAACAGACCGTTCAACGGGTCAGTTGATTGAAAGAAAGCCACATATCCACATAGCTATTTCGGAATCGAATCTCATAACAAACAAACGCCTAGACCCATTTGGCCGCGTAATCAACAACCAAAAATACATCGATGCCTTTCAAGAAATCACCAACGAAAAATATGGGTTAGCCAGTCCAAAGCAACACGTACGTACCGAACTAGTCGATGGAAGTGCATTGATTAGCCGACACAAAGGCGATCTCTTTCCGACTTTGAACCGCGAAATCAAAACGACCGCATTAGAGGTGTTGTTGAAAGAAGATATCACCACACAAGCGCACTTTGCTGAAAAGCTCGAAGAAATAGGTTTTGTGGTCACAAGACGCAATCAAGACAAAGAAGGGGAATACCTCAATATCAAACCACATGGAGAAAAGAAAGGCGTCAATTTAAAAGAACCGGTATTCCTTTCCCCCTTCGTTTCGATGACAAAAAACGACAAACACCAATACCTAAATCGTGATGATTCAGCGTACTGGCAAGAAGGTGACAGCCGTTATCAAGCAAGTCAAAAACACCATCAAGACTTAGAGCACTGGAATGATACTCGATGTTATGAATTGCGCTATGTTCATCGTCGAAATCGAGATAAATACAAAGCACTTACGCCAGAGCAGAAACTTGAATTTTTAACCCAAAAGAGAAATGAACAGCATGGACAACGAGACATTCCAAAACCAAGTATTGAATCAATTGGACGCTCTCTCGAAAACAGTCGAGAAACTTTGCGAACAGCAGGGCGAGATTTGCATGATGCTCAACGAAATCGTGGGGGTATTGAATCAGGAGGGCGAAATTTCGTTAATCGACGAGCTGCAAGAGCTGCTATTGCCCATCTCAAACGACACGCAGGAAATCAAAGCCCTGCTCTCTCCAAACGAGAAGCAAGCAACACACTAGATCAAATAATGTATGACTATCAGCAACGTATTTTGCCAGAAGTCAGCCTAATAAAAAAAACAATCGACCCTAACAAGTTACTGGCCGCATTAGCTCGAACTCATGGTGTGGTGATCGATAAATACCCTATCACTTATGCGCAAGATGGTAGCCCGCGCATTGTGTGCGGCAACCGTAACAACAACGTCAGTGACTTTCTAACAAAAGAAATGCACCTCTCATGGAAAGAGGCAAAACAATACCTTGAAGATCAATATCTACATCAAAAAGGCATTGTTCCAAAAACCGCAATTCAAAATCAAGCTGAACCGAATTTAATCCGCGCAGCATGGCGCTCACAGCTTCAGATTGAGCGAGAAACCCGACAAGAGTACATCGCACAATACCGAATAGAGAAAAAGGCCATACGCGCCGACAGCTCGCTTTCTAAAGAAGATAAACAAGTCGCTCTCTCTATCGCCCAAATGAATAAAGTCATTTTTGATATGCAGTTTAGACAAGCAAGCAGAGAAACACGCGACGCATTGAAACATTATTCAAACCCAATAAAGGAACATAACGATATGAGAGAAGAAATAGGAACGGTTGTTGCCCATGGTAAAGCCCATTATCAGCACAACCCAAAACAAGATCAAAGCTACTACGTCACGCTTGAACATAACGGCCAAACCAAGGCCATATGGGGTAAAGGATTAGAAAGCGTGATGCGAGAACGCAACATCAAAGACGGCGACATGGTTAAGCTGTCTCAAGATGGCCAAGAGGACGTGATAGTTACCGCGAAAGAAGAGCAACCCGATGGCACAATTAAACGTAATGAAATTGAAGCCATTCGCAACAAATGGAGTGTAACAAAGTTAGAAATGACACCTGAACAACAGGCAAACAAACAATTTCATATCGATGTTAAATCAGCAATAGCACAACATCAGCAGTACCGTGACAGTAACGGAAAAGAAAGCATTGAAGTGCTCATGCAATCCGAAGCTAAAGCGGAAGCTTTAGGGGTTCAAGCGGTCGATCTTGGTATAAAAGAAAACCCATTTAAAGATCAAGCAAAAGCCTTAGAAAAAGCCTTTAGTCAAAGTAAACATGATTATCAACATCATAAAGAATCCTTAATTATGGAAAAAACTGTCATAGAAAACAACAAACCTGAACGAAAGCAAACTCTCTCATCGATATTAGATAAAAACTTAGAAGCCAGCCGATTATTAATTCACTACCCTAAACTAAAAGAATTAGGAATTAACGCACAATCCATTACCAAAACAGATAAAGGTGATAGAATACAATATAGCGAAAAGCAATTGCCTGTCACTCAATTAATAAAAGAAACACACCAATTAAAACCAAAAGAAATCACCGAGGCATTAAAAGCCATTTATAACACTCAAGAAAAAGACAAACAGCGCACGCTTGAATATAAAAACAAATATATGCAAACGCAGCGTAAAACCATCTCTGAAATGGATGCGGAAAGATCTAACAAACCTGACATAGAAACAACAAATAAACTTCGTCAACAGCCGAGTCCAGAAAAAACAATTGAACCAAAAGATAAAGACGGAAGAGACATTAAGCCATTACCGCCAAAACAGTTTGATGAGAGCATTACGCATGAAACCAACAAAGAAGGCCACGTCACTTACTACTTAGGTAAAGATAAATTAGTTACTGACCGTGGTAAGAGCGTGAAAATTGAAAACAACAGTGATAAAGCCGTTGAAATCGGGTTGCGCCTATCCATTGAAAAATACGGTAAGCATTTAGATATTCAAGGGACGAAAGAATACAAAGATCAAGTTATTGACGTTGCTGTGAAAAATAAACTCGACATTACATTTAAAGACAAAGCGTTAAATGAGCAGTTTGCTAAGCGTAAACAAGAGTTTGAAAAAGGTGAAAACATTATTGCTAAGGCTGAAAGCAAGCATCGAGATAATAACAATCCTCAAGAAAAAGAGCAGCAAGCCGTTGACCAAAAACAACCATCAAAAGGTTGGGATAGATAGGCAAAGAAGACGCAAAGCGTCCCCTTTAGGGCGGGGCGAAAATGGCACATTTTTGGGCGAGTTCGGCGCAGGGTGTGGCTGGGGTTTCAAAGGGGTTTCCCCTTTGGCACGGGATGTATAGTTTGGTACGGAGTAACAAACGTGATACGTCCCCGTCGTGCCTGTGTTTGAAATTGATCACCACGCGATCACCATAAAATCACCAGTAAATCACCAGTAAATCACCGTTAGTCACCATGCTATCACCACAAATCACCACTGCGTCACCATAGAGTAACCACCAAATCACCTTGGAATCACCATTTTGAAACACAACATCGAACTGCTTGATGCTGAGTTGAAAGAAATCATCGAATCACAAGGAAAATCATCGAAGGCAAAGGTTATTAGAAAGCTATTTGATCGCCTTAGTGAAGCAATTAGCGAAGGAATAACCTTGGATATGCTCGTTGATTACTTTCGACAAAAAGACTTAGCCATAACTAAAAACTACTTACGAAATGCACTGTACCGAATAAGAAAGGAGCAATGTCACAAATCAACGTCAAAACAAAACCCTGAAATAACCACCATTACAAAACCTGCTATTTCAGACGCAACCCAACAGACCACCGTCAAATCTACAAACCAGCTCACACCAAGAAGCGACGACAAAAAAGAAAACGAAAAAATCCTCGACGATATATTAGAGCGCTTTTCTGCCATTAAAGACTTAGAAGGTCGTTACGAAGTTTTAGGCGGAAATATCGAAGATTTCAAAAACAAATCAACCAATGACCAACGGCAATTAGTCACCAACTTAAAAATAAAAGTCATGCAGAAATATGGCTTTTAATAAGGAATTAAAATGAAAATCTGCGTAATTAACTTTTCTGGTAACGTGGGAAAATCTATTGTCTCACAACATTTACTTAAACCACGATTAGAAAACAGTGAGATCATTTCCGTTGAATCAATCAACAGCGACGGAACAAACGACGAAAAAATCAAAGGCAAACGTTTTACTGAAATTATTCGACGAGTGCTAGATATCGACAACGTTATTGTCGACGTGGGCGCATCCAATGTTGAGGATTTTTTACAGCAAATGAAAAAATCGATTGGTAGCCAAGACGACTTTGATTACTTCATTGTACCGACAATATTCAAAAACAAACAAATTACCGACACGGTATCAACAATTGATGCTTTGGATGAAATGGGCATTGAGAAGGAACGTATCCGAGTTATTTTTAACATCATTGATGACGATACGAATTTTCAACATGATTTTGCCCGTATCTTTAAATGCAAAAATTCTGCGGTTATTTCAGAGCGAATTTGCATCTATGAGAATGAGCTATTTAATCGTCTCAATGAAATATCCGATTTTGTTTCTATTGCTGAACTTGCCAATGATGAAACCGATTATAAAGCTCTCATTCAAACCACCGAAGATAAGCACCAACGTTCTGAGCTTATCACTAAGCTAGGGCTGAAACGCCTCGCTATTGGTGTTGAGCGAATGCTCGATACCACCTTTAAACATCTATTCAAATAATCAACCAGACTAGGATTAAACATTATGAGTAACCGCCCTATTGATAAAGGCCGCGTGTGCATTGTCGCGGAACGATACCCAACAAACCAGCTTGGGGAAAACAATCAGCCAACAATGAAAAATCGTTACGCAACGATTGGCCGCGCAACACTTTGGCCAAATAAACAAAACTCGATGATGCCAAACGTCGAGATTGAAATTGACACCATGCCGATTGGGGCAACCGCACCACTGAAAGCATTCGTGTTTTGGGATAGCGAACAGCAGCAGTAACCACCCCCACGCTGTACACATACCCACAGACGAAAGAGAGCTTTTTTTAAGGCTCTCTTTTTTCATCTGTGGATATATGCACAACCTGCCACAACCTAATCCACTCCATCGAGAAATGATTAATGCCAGAAAACAACACCAGAGATTTAAAAGAAGCCTATCTCCGTGAAATGCTTGGGGAAGTCCTACTCCTTAATCAAGAACTCAAAGAGTTACGCGACGAAACCACAATGCGTATTGGTATCACTCAAGACCTTGTTGATACCCACTTAACCCAAGGGCGTGAAGCGCTTAATCAATACGTACACGCCGCTAACGCGCATTTTAACGCCAAGAAGGGCGAACTATCAGAGATTGCCGAGAATGAGCTTAAAAACGCACTCGTGAGCGCTCACAAGCAATTATTAACCTCAAACCCTCCCAAGATGAGCATGAACACCATTTTAAGCTGTGTGCTTATCTCGGTCGTGGTATCGGCTTTCGTGGGCGTATTCGCCGCCCTCGCCTTTCTTCAATTTGCATAAGTAAGGAAATTCCCACATGAAAAAACGTCTTTTAGCGGTTGCGCTTTCCATTGTGTGCGTGACGCAATCACAAGCTGGTATTCCTGTTAGTGTTGTACTCGATGCTACGGCCATGCAACATCAATTAGTGAACTACGCCCAGACACTCAAAGAATACGCCACTATATTGCAGCAATTAGAAAATATGAGAAGCCAGCTCCTGCAAGCTGAAAAGGATTACAACTCTTCGACAGGATCGCGAAATCTTGGGGATATTCTGAATGACCCAGCCTTTAAAGAATATCTCCCAGCCAATTGGGATCGTATTTATTCCGATATTAGAACAGGCGGTTATGACGGCTTATCGGGTTCAGCCAAAGCATTACGTGACGCCAGCAAAATCTATGATGCTTGTGCTAACGACACGGCCACAGCGACAGAAAAGCAAATCTGTAATGCCACCGCAGTGAAACCAGCGCAAGATCAAGCCTTTGCATTAGCGGCCTATGAGAAATCCAACCAGCGCACCCAACAAATTGAAAGTCTCATGCGTGAAATCAACCGCACGAGTGATCCAAAAGCAATAGCCGAGCTAAACGCTCGAATCCAAGCAGAACAAGCCATGCTCATCAACGAACAAACCAAACTCGCCATGTACCAAGCTACGGCGCAAGCTGAAGCTGACATACTTAGACAGCAAGAAACCGAGTATCAAAAGAAAATGACGAACTCACGACACTTTAGCAACCGACTAACCCCTGTGGAGTTTTGATCATGGATGAAATTGCAGTTTTTCAATTTATCGGTATGTCCATCGAGAACGCCACCCAGAGCTTTCTCATCAACGGTGTGAAAAACATCATTAACTCCTTCGGGGGGATCATGTTACTCGCTGTGACCATATCCATCATGCTCAAGGGCTATTTAATTATAGAAGGAAAGATTGATGCGCCGATGCCTGACTTAGTCCATCACTGCTTTATCATTTACTGTATTTTTGGGCTTGTGTGGAGCGCCCCAACCTACACAACATACATTGTTGAGGGGGTAGAGGCGCTTTCTGCTGGTATGGCCCCCAGTATTTTACCAAATACTGGGGGTAATAGAGACCCTCTTACAGCCTTAGACGCGCTTCTAAAAATGGGCATTGAACAAATTATCTTTTGTTGGGATAAAGTGGGCTATAGCCCGTCTTCGTGGCAATGGATTTTATTACTGATTGTGATTGGAGGGGGGATATTAGCCTTAACGCTCATTTCAGCTCTAATCATCATCGGCACTAAATTTATGCTTACCTTATTGCTAATTATTGGACCACTATTTTTTGTCGCGTTCTGCTTCCCTATGACTAAGAAATTCTTTGAAAGTTGGGTCGCTAAAGTGCTGGAAAACATCTTAGTTCAGTTTTTCGGTGTGGCGGTCATATTTATGGCAATACAAATAATTGAATCATTTTTGAGATCAAACAACATGGCTGATAATGCAGAACTTAACCCGATATCGGTTGGTATGCAGATAGCTGTAGTGTGCGCCATATTATTCTTTGTTATTAAGCAAATTCCGAATCTGGCGGGTTCACTCTCTGGTGGTTTTGCTTCACAAAACCTGACGGCCAAAGACTTAAAGAATTTAGTACCTCGACGAAATAAAGAACAACAAAAGAATCAAGACAGAGCCAATGCTCAGCGTAGCGGCGATGGATGGGATAACAGCAATAACATTCGTTCAGGTAACAACGGTCGCAGCAACTCAACAGGAGCGAACCGCGATGTTATCGAGCGCATACAAGAGCATAATCAAAAAATGAAAGATCAATAATAAGCTGGCATCCACAAAAAAGCCCTGATAATTCAGGGCTCTTTTTATTTGTAATCAGGGGATTTGTCAGCAAAAAAATCGTAATCAATGTCTTCTGAACACTTAAAGCGAGAAGTTCCCCAATTAGCCCCCTCTTTAACATCCATTAGAACCAGTTTTTTCTGCTTTAATGCAGCACTATGAAAACGATTAAATTTTTTGCAATTTTCAAGCGTTGTGTCGCTCATGGCTTTTTCATAAAGTTCAGAGTGATATGCTTTCACTTCACCTTTGGTCATATCTTTAATATCTTTGGCTGACGCATTAAAAGCCAACATAACCAACGGGAGCAGAAGAAATTTTTTCATTATTTTTATTCCTATCATTTCAATAGATTAATATTACAATCAAGCTCTAATAGCCACAACAAAAAGCAATCAAATTAATCTAAAACATTGCGATCATGTCGATAACTATTATTATCACAACATTGATAATTCATTCACTCCCCCATTATCGGTAATTCATCCGAAATAAGGACAATAAAACTGTGTCAGATTTAGCAAGCACCCTTTTAAATATCCGCTCTCTTCGTGCCTTTTCTCGTGATCTAACACTTGAACAACTTCAAGATGCTTTAGCAAAATTAACCAAAGTGATCGATGAACGACAAACAGAAGAAATCGAGCTTATGGCCGAACGTGAAGAAAAAGAAGCCAAGCTCAAAGAAATTACCGAAACATTGAAGCGAGACGGCATTGATATAAACGATTTGATGAATGCCCTATCTAATCAACCAGCCAAAAAAACAAAACGTGCACCACGTCCAGCCAAATATCGTTACACTGACGAGAACGGCCAAGAGAAGACTTGGACAGGCCAAGGCCGCACCCCGTCAGCTCTCGCAGACAAAAACCTTGACGACTTCTTAATCTAAAAAACTTCTGCCCGTTGCGTTCTGGCGCAACGGGCTACTACACAATATCACTTCGCAACAACTAACTGCATCAAACCTGCTTTTGTCGCCAAAACGACCCAATTTGATTTGTTTATATCTCTTCCATTATCGGCCTTTAGCCAATAGTTAATTAACCTGTTGCTACCTGTTGTCGAAATACCAAGCATTTTACTAATATTATCTTTCGTCCAATCAGGATTTAACTCTAATAATAATTCAATAGTCTTTGCCACTATGACTTTATCAGGCATAGCAAACGCTGGATCGTCAGGCTGAAGAAAACAAGGTAGAGACAAATCAATCCCTTTGTGATTACAAATCAACACATGCCTTACATGACGGTGTGCAGCATCTTCTAAATCTTTCTTTCTCTTTTCAAACAAATCGCTGAAAACCGGATCATCCAGTTTTTCAATTGAATAGTATTCTAGCTTCATAGTGAATATGCCGCACTTTAGTGCGGCATCCTCTTAAATATTGATACTTCTCAAATCATCAAACGTACGGCAATTTTCAAATAACCGCCTATCGTTTGCAGCCTCAAGAAACAAATAAACATGTTCGGTGTAGTTAGGCGTCGAATACTCCCCTTTCACTGCAAGAGGCACATAAGAGCAATGAAACTCTTTCGTGATCATTTTACTTACTGGGTCAAAGTAAAAATCTGCCATATCAACAACTTCTATAATTCTTTCATCAAATCTCATTTAACAATCTCCGTACTGATTGACCTAACGGCTCATCTTCTCTGTACTTGATCATTATACTACTTATTTGTTCTTCATGAAATCAATAAATGCCCTTTTGTTCTTATTATTCGCAGTGCGAATAATACCAGAATGCGCTCACGCAGTGAGTAAGAAGCTGACAACCAACAAATACAAATTCAAACCAACATCACGGTAATACCAGCATCAAAAAACACCCTTCATCCTGCTAAGATATGATTACGCTTAACGTTCAACGATACTCGATGCAATTTAAATCATTCCACTTTATGGCCAGCGATTACTAATGGTTATAGTCGGATGACAAGGAAAGAATCAGCGCACGACTCGAACTTATCCACATACCAATATGAGGACAACTGGAAACCTTTAGGACTATTTCCAGCCGATTGTTGGTATGTGGGTAAGTTCGATTGAGCCGATAGGCTCATTTGGAGGCGAGGCGAAGAATGAGCCTCGCTCGCAAAAAAAACCAGCCCGTAGGCTGGTTTCAAATTAACCGATAAGATATTGATGGGCTTTACTTGCTAGGCTTGCAGCCTTAAAAATAAATTTCTTGTCGCTATTCAACTTTTCTAACCACCCTGCAATATAACTCTCATGCTGAACATCCCCCACAATCCCCAAATCCGCACAACAAAACGCCGCGCCTAACTCGGCAACCAATTCCTCGAACGCATAATCTTTTGAACCGAAACTATTTTTCAAATTACGATCTAAACGGCTCTTGTGGCCTGTTGCATGTACTAACTCATGCCATGCTGTCGCATAGTAATCAGTAGAAGAGTTAAAACGGTCTACCGTTGGCAGTGTAATTTCATCATGCGCTGGCGAATAAAAAGCACGTACACCGCAATGATTAATCGTGATATTAGTTTTAGCAATAGCGGCTTCTACATGCTCTAGTGCTATAAATTCATTTTTAACGCGCTTTTCACTTACGCTAACGGCTGGCTTTTCGATATTCTCAATTTGATCTAGGTTAAACACCACAAACGTTTTTAGCATTGGAATAACTTCTTTTTCGCCGTTCTCGTCCTCTTTTTCCCATGTTTTATAGTAAATAATTGATGTTCCTTTCTGGCCTTTGATCACGTTACCGCCCAATTCAGCCGCTTGTTTGAACGTCAACCAGTAAGGACTTGAAAAACCTTTCTCGACCGTTTCTGACCAAAGCAGAAGAATATTAATGCCTGAATACGTCGATTTAGTTTTAAAGTTCATTGGAAGCATTGAGCATTCATTTGTTCTATCCCAAGGACACACCCAAGGTTTAACGCCGTTTTCTAAAGCAGCAATCACGCGATCTGTAACAATTTGGTGCATATCTTTTGCCACTTTAACTACGGGACGTTTCTTGGCCGCTTTGCGTTTTTTACCCATTTCATTTTTGGCAGTTGTCTTCGACTCCAAGTTCGAGAACTTGGTCGCTTGCTGCTGATTAGTGATTGTTGAGTGGATTGCAGTTGAGTGTGTCATGGCAGTGATTCCTATGTTTAGTAAGTTTTCATCTTCGTTGTCGCCTGACTGTCCACTCCTCAAACATGGTTCTTCTCTGCAAGGGCGCGAAGCGTTTATATACCCTTGCAGATAAGGTTCTGATTTGAGGATGGTTACAGGAAGACGCGAGAACGGGGGTGAACAACTCACGCATAGACATAGGATGAACGACATGGCACATGAGACGGCAAGCCGCGATTACAAGCACTTATCAGAAGAAAGTGAAATGCTTTGTGAGTACTCCGCAGGAGTGGGAATGCTCTAGCGAAGCGCGCCGCTTCAGGCGCATAGCGTAGTTGCGTTAGGGATTGTGTTGTCAGGAACTTAAACGAACAGAGCCGGCTAATGCCAAGTGAAGCATGAACCTGGTATTAGCCAGCTCGTATTGAGTTAAGTTATCGACACGAGGCGAAGCCGAAAAGCCCGACCGCTTTAGCGGTAACGCCCAATGCTTAAAGCGATTAGGTAATAATCAAATGGAATTGTTGAATAAACAAAAAGATAGAGCGTAGAGCAGAAAAGCACTAGAATGGCGTTGGGTGCTTTTGGTGATTTACCGAAAGCAATTATCCTATTTTTTGCGGACGGTAAATATCAAAAAACCCCGAAAGTTGTTTAAAACTAACGAGGTTTAGAGATGTACCAGACAATACAAATCTTAGCCTCTATTACGATTCAAATCAAGGAGGCAAGTGTATGCCAAGAAATAAAACCGCCCTACTGGGCTTAATTGTTATTTGCTTAACGATTCTGTGTTTCACATGGATGACGAGGGGCACACTTTGTGAGCTTCACTTCAAGGATGGAAACTCGGTGATTTCAGCAACGCTTGCCTACGAATCGAGATAGTAGCTGAACAAGGTGGGGATTCCGAATCCCCACCTTGATTTAGTTTTGTTTGTGGCGGCCATAAGCACCCATGTTTGTGTTGTGATAGTTATGACGGCGAAAAGTCCTAGACCTTTCGCCGTTATCATATAGGCATTAAAACAATCGAGTAAGGTAAAGCTATGGCCTCATTTCAGATCATTTTCAAAGATGTAGAAGAAAACGAGTTAAGTAAGGAAGTTGTTTTTATGAAAGGATTAGGCGCAGCAAAGCGATCGGCTAAAGCGACAGCGCCAGCGAACGCCTATAAGATCGAGATAAGCGACCTGATGGGGAAAGAGTTGACGAGCATCACATTAGGTCAATTAAGCAAATGGCATGACGCTATTTAGCAAGGTGCTTTTCAAGGACTTCACGCATCCGCCTGTATTCATCAAAGCTCAACGGATCAGGTGTATCGAGCACAGATTCACATATGAACTGCTTGGCTGGCTCTAATTTGATATTTAGATATTGCTGAGTAACAAATAGGAGTTTGGAATAACTTGGCTTGTTAAGCACAAGCGGCTTTTTCCCTTTCACTCTGACCTCGAAGCGTTCGATGACATAATCATCCTCGCCAGCCTCAAGACAAACCCAATCGTCAAATTCCAATAGCAAACACCTCACAACCTGAAAATGAGGGGAAATGTAAGTAAATTCCCCTCTTTCTCTTCTTTTACTCTATTTCTTTAGTGTCAAAGCTACTAGGAGTTGATGTATAACCACAGTCGTTACACTTTAAATCACCAGTTTGACCCAAAGCTGCATCACCACCAATCTGAAATGCATTTGGCACTGCTTCATGCCATTTTTCTTTACTTATGCGAGTAGATTCACACTTAGGGCATTTTCTCATGACTTACTCTCTCAACAATAATTAATAAGAAATGCTATTTTATCCAACACACAAACGAATGCAACAAAGAGCATACGACAATATGTAAATGGTAGAGGGAATGCTATTTTACTACCAGTACCTAAATTTTATCTTTT
>NZ_AFWE01000169.1 GCF_000222585.1 Vibrio scophthalmi LMG 19158
AAGAATTAGCTGAAGACTTCAGAAAATCTTGAATAAGATTTGACGAACCAGTAGCAAAAAGGGCATCATTTGATGCCCTTTTTCTGCACAAAAAATAATGTTTGCTGAATTATTGTTCATGTAGACGTTAGCAGGAATTTTTTGGCGAAAAGCAATTTTGGTCAATAAAAGAGGACGTCAATTTTTTATAAAATTGGTCGTTTCATGGATTTGCCCTGCAGCAGCGGGGTTGTTGTCGTCTATATTAAGACTTGTGACAGGTTGGTTTTATGAAAGCAAATAATGCTGAAACTCCTGAGAGCTCAAATGGCGCAGATATCTTTAAGTGGGTAATCACTTTTGTTCTGCTAACTGCCGCTGTTGTGGGTAATTACCTGTATGGTGATATGTCTGTAGTGGTTCGCGCTGCAGGCGTTGTTGTATTAATTGCAGCAGCACTTGGTGTTGCGGCTACAACAACTAAAGGTAAAGCTTCGATCGTGTTTGCGAAAGAATCTCGTATGGAAGTTCGTAAAGTGGTTTGGCCAACGCGTCAAGAAACTCTGCAAACGACACTGATCGTTTTAGCTGTAAGTATTGTAATGGCTCTAGCGCTATGGGGCATTGACGGCATTATGGTTCGTCTTGTTGCATTTGTGACTGGGGTATAGAGGGTTTTTATTCATGAGTGAAGCTCCAAAAAAACGCTGGTATGTAGTTCAAGCCTTCTCTGGTTTTGAAGGTCGTGTAGCTCAATCTCTTCGCGAGCATATCAAAATGC
This sequence comes from Vibrio scophthalmi LMG 19158, assembly GCF_000222585.1. Taxonomy (GTDB): domain Bacteria; phylum Pseudomonadota; class Gammaproteobacteria; order Enterobacterales; family Vibrionaceae; genus Vibrio; species Vibrio scophthalmi. The sequence goes on from NZ_AFWE01000169.1 coordinate 761, forward strand.
ATGGCATGGAAGAGCTATTCGGTGAAGTACTTGTCCCTACTGAAGAAGTAGTGGAAATCCGCGCTGGACAACGTCGTAAGTCAGAACGTAAGTTCTTTCCAGGTTACGTCCTAGTTCAGATGATCATGAACGATGAATCATGGCACTTAGTGCGTAGTGTTCCGCGTGTCATGGGCTTCATTGGTGGTACCTCTGATCGTCCAGCTCCTATCACTGATAAGGAAGCTGATGCGATTCTTAACCGTCTTGAAAAAGCGAGTGAAGCACCACGTCCTCGTACTATGTACGAAGCGGGTGAAGTTGTTCGCGTGACCGATGGCCCGTTTGCTGACTTCAACGGTACTGTTGAAGAAGTGGATTACGTTAAGAGCCGCGTGAAAGTGTCTGTATCGATCTTTGGTCGTGCTACACCAGTTGAGCTTGAATTCGGTCAAGTGGAAAAACTTGATTAAAAAAACACCTTGCAAAGGGTTGTTTAGGGCGTGAATTATGACTATAATTTCGCGCCTTTTTGCTTCTGTTGAAGTAAAAAGATTTTTACATAACCGGGGAGCTGATCAGTCGATTAGCGTTTGAACCCAAACTTAGGAAATATCATGGCTAAGAAAGTTGAAGCTTATATCAAGCTACAAGTTGCTGCTGGCGCTGCGAACCCAAGTCCACCAGTTGGTCCTGCTCTAGGTCAACACGGTGTTAACATCATGGAATTCTGTAAAGCGTTCAACGCAAAAACAGAATCTCTTGAGAAAGGCATGCCGACTCCAGTAGTAATCACTGTTTACTCTGACCGTTCTTTCACGTTCATCACTAAGACTCCTCCTGCTGCAACTCTTCTTCTGAAGGCAGCTGGTCTTAAGTCTGGTTCTGGTCGTCCTAACACTGAAAAAGTGGGCACGATTACTGAAGCTCAAATCCAAGAAATCGCAGAAACTAAAGCTGCTGACATGACTGGTTCTGATATTGAAGCGATGAAACGTTCTATTGCGGGTACTGCTCGTTCAATGGGCCTAGTGGTAGAGGGTTAAGATCATGGCAAAACTAACTAAGCGCATGCGCGTAATCCGCGACAAAGTTGACGTAACTAAAGAATACGAAATCAATGAAGCTGTAGCTCTTCTTAAAGAACTTGCAACTGCTAAATTCGTAGAATCTGTTGACGTAGCTGTTAACCTAGGTATCGACGCTCGTAAATCTGACCAAAACGTTCGTGGCGCAACTGTGCTACCACACGGTACTGGTCGTGATATCCGCGTTGCTGTATTCGCTCAAGGTGCAAACGCTGAAGCTGCTAAAGAAGCTGGCGCTGACCTAGTGGGTATGGAAGATCTAGCTGAGCTAGTTAAAAAGGGCGAAATGAACTTCGACGTAGTTGTTGCTTCTCCAGATGCAATGCGCGTTGTTGGTCAACTAGGTACTATCCTAGGTCCACGTGGTCTGATGCCAAACCCGAAAGTTGGTACTGTAACTCCTAACGTTGCTGAAGCGGTTAAGAACGCTAAAGCTGGTCAGGTTCGTTACCGTAACGACAAGAACGGTATCATCCACACTACAATCGGCAAAGTTTCTTTCGACGCGAACCAACTACAAGAGAACCTAGAAGCTCTACTAGTTGCGCTTAAGAAAGCTAAGCCGTCTTCAGCGAAAGGCGCTTTCCTGAAGAAAGTTAGCATCTCTACTACAATGGGTGCTGGCGTTGCAGTTGATCAGGCTAGCCTGAACACTCAAGCTTAATTTATTTGATTAGGTGTGAAATTAGTGTATAATTTCGCGCCTAATATTTGTGGTTGGGGCTGAACTTTGGTTCGTTAAATTCCTCGTGAATTTAGTTAGAATTATGACCCAGTCTCCGTCCAAGACCGTAGGTGTCTGACTTTATATTTATATAGAGAAAGACTTAATCATCCTACGTAGATGGTGCCCGAACTGACAGAAAGCTCTATGCAAATAGTAAACTTTCTTCTGGGAAGCACCTAAATAGCTCTCACTGTTGTGATAATAGTGAGTGGTGTAATAACAACCAGGAGTAAATCCAAGATGGCTTTAAACCTTCTAGACAAAAAAGCAATTGTTGCTGAAGTCAACGAAGCTGCCAGTGGTGCACTTTCTGCAGTTGTAGCTGATTCTCGCGGTGTAGCTGTGGGTGCAATGACTTCTCTACGTAAACAGGCTCGTGAAGCTGGTGTTTATGTACGAGTTGTTCGTAACACTCTAGCACGTCGTGCGGTTGAAGGTACTCAGTACGAGTGTCTAACTGACACTTTCACTGGTCCTACTCTAATCGCGTTCTCTAACGAGCACCCAGGTGCTGCAGCGCGTCTTTTCAAAGACTTCGCTAAAGAGAACAAAGATTTCGAGATCAAAGCTGCTGCATTTGAAGGCGCTCTAACTGACGCTGAAGTACTAGCGACACTACCAACTTACGACGAAGCGATTGCACGCCTAATGATGTGCATGAAAGAAGCTTCAGCTGGCAAGCTGGTACGTACTATCGCTGCTATCCGCGATCAAAAAGAAGAAGCTGCGGCGTAAGCCTTGCTTTTTTTACTGGTTGCAAAATAAACTTATTGTTGACTTAAAAGAGAATTGTTATGTCTATTACTAACGAGCAAATCCTAGACGCAGTTGCAGAAATGTCTGTAATGCAAGTTGTTGAACTAATTGAAGCAATGGAAGAAAAATTCGGTGTTACTGCAGCTGCTGCTGTAGTTGCTGGTGGTGCTGCTACTGAAGCTGCTGCTGAGCAAACTGAATTCGACGTAATCCTAACTGCTGCTGGCGCTAACAAAGTACAAGTTATCAAAGCTGTACGTGGCGCAACTGGTCTAGGCCTTAAAGAAGCTAAAGCTCTTGTAGACGGCGCACCTGCTGCTCTTAAAGAAGGCGTAGAAAAAGCTGAAGCTGAAGCTCTTAAAGCACAGCTAGAAGAAGCTGGCGCTTCTGTTGAAATCAAGTAATTATTACTTAATTTCATAGCCGTAAGGCTAATGGCTGGTGGTTTATTAACCACCGGCCTTTTTGCGCTGTAGGGTCTAGGTGAATTTTCCCGCTGTTTAAGCACCTTTATCCGAGCAAAACTCATGATGTTCATCGAATCACATGAGACTACAGTAAACAGTTGTTAGTCACTGTCCCACCCGTCAGGCGGACAGTTTGGGTCACTTATCAGCGAGCTGAGGAACCCCATGGTTTACTCTTATACCGAGAAAAAGCGCATCCGTAAGGACTTTGGTACTCGTCCACAAGTTTTGGACATTCCATACCTGCTATCGATCCAGCTCGATTCGTTCGAAAAATTTATCGAACAGGATCCTGAGGGGCAATACGGTCTTGAGGCTGCTTTCCGTTCTGTTTTTCCAATTCAGAGCTACAACGGCAATTCCGAGCTGCAATACGTTAGCTACCGTCTTGGTGAGCCAGTTTTTGATGTTAAAGAATGTCAAATCCGCGGTGTTACTTACTCAAAGCCACTACGCGTAAAACTACGCCTTGTGATCTTTGATCGAGACGCGCCAGCAGGTACTGTAAAAGACATTAAAGAACAAGAAGTCTACATGGGCGAAATTCCGCTTATGACAGACAACGGTACCTTCGTAATTAACGGTACCGAGAGGGTTATCGTATCCCAGCTGCACAGAAGCCCAGGCGTTTTCTTCGACAGCGATAAGGGTAAGACCCACTCATCAGGCAAAGTTCTATACAACGCACGTATCATTCCTTACCGTGGCTCATGGTTAGACTTTGAGTTCGATCCTAAGGACAACCTGTACGTACGTATCGACCGTCGTCGTAAGCTACCTGCATCAATTATTTTGCGTGCACTTGGTAAGACTACCGAAGAGATCCTAGATCTATTCTTCGAGAAAGTTAACTTCCAAGTGAAAGATCAAACTCTACTAATGGAGTTGATCCCAGAGCGTCTACGTGGTGAGACTGCTTCGTTTGATATTGAAGCAAACGGCAAAGTATATATTGAGCAAGGTCGTCGTGTAACTGCGCGTCATATCCGTCAACTTGAAAAAGAAGGCGTTGACCACATCGAAGTACCAGTTGAGTACATCGTTGGTAAAGTTGCATCGAAAGATTACGTTAATGAAGCGACTGGCGAAGTTATCGTTTCTGCTAACCAAGAGATCAGTCTTGAAGCATTAGCGAACCTTTCTCAAGCTGGCCACAAAGCGCTAGAAGTTCTATTTACGAACGATCTAGACCACGGTGCCTTCATGTCAGAAACTGTACGCGTCGACAGCACTGTTGATCGTATTTCTGCACTGGTAGAAATCTACCGCATGATGCGCCCTGGCGAGCCGCCAACGAAAGAAGCTGCTGAATCATTGTTCGAAAGCCTGTTCTTCTCTGAAGAGCGTTACGACCTATCAACTGTTGGCCGCATGAAGTTCAACAGCTCAATTGGTCGTGCAGATGCAGACGAGCAAGGTACGCTAGATGAGCTAGATATCATCGAAGTGATGAAGAAGCTGATCTCGATCCGTAACGGTAAAGGCGAAGTGGACGATATCGACCACCTTGGCAACCGTCGTATCCGTTCAGTTGGCGAAATGGCTGAGAACCAATTCCGCGTTGGTCTTGTACGTGTTGAACGTGCAGTGAAAGAGCGCCTAAGCCTTGGTGACCTTGATGCAATCATGCCTCAAGATCTAATCAACGCTAAGCCTATTTCAGCAGCGGTTAAAGAATTCTTTGGCTCTTCACAGCTTTCACAGTTTATGGACCAAAACAACCCGTTGTCAGAAGTTACGCACAAACGTCGTATCTCTGCATTGGGTCCTGGCGGTCTAACGCGTGAACGCGCTGGCTTTGAAGTACGTGACGTTCACGTAACTCACTACGGTCGTCTATGTCCGATCGAAACGCCAGAAGGTCCAAACATCGGTTTGATCAACTCACTATCTGCGTTTGCACGTTGTAACGAGTACGGTTTCCTAGAGACTCCATACCGTCGTGTAGTAGATGGTGTTGTAACTGACGAAGTTGATTACCTATCTGCAATCGAAGAAGGTCAATACGTTATCGCTCAGGCGAACACGAAGTTGACTGAAGAAGGTACATTTGATGATGAGCTAATCACTGCTCGTCAGAAAGGTGAATCTGGTCTTCACCCTCGTGAACACGCTCAGTACATGGACGTTGCAACGAACCAGGTAGTATCAATCGCTGCATCGCTTATCCCGTTCCTAGAACACGATGATGCGAACCGTGCCTTGATGGGCGCGAACATGCAACGTCAGGCAGTTCCAACTCTACGTGCTGATAAGCCGCTAGTTGGTACTGGTATTGAACGTAACATCGCAGTTGACTCAGGTGTAACTGTTGTTGCGAAACGTGGTGGTTCTGTTCAGTCTGTAGATGCTTCTCGTATCGTTGTTAAAGTGAACGAAGAAGAATTGATTCCTGGCGAAGCTGGTATCGATATCTACAACCTAACTAAATACACTCGTTCTAACCAAAACACGTGTATCAACCAACGTCCATGTGTAATGCCTGGCGAACCGGTTGCTCGTGGTGACGTTCTTGCTGATGGTCCTTCAACAGACCTTGGTGAACTAGCGCTTGGTCAGAACATGCGTATCGCGTTCATGCCTTGGAACGGTTACAACTTCGAAGACTCGATCTTAGTATCTGAGCGCGTAGTTCAAGAAGACCGCTTCACGACAATCCACATCCAAGAACTATCTTGTGTGGCGCGTGACACGAAACTGGGTTCTGAAGAGATCACAGCGGATATTCCAAACGTAGGTGAATCTGCTCTGTCTAAACTAGACGAGTCAGGTATCGTTTACATTGGTGCTGAAGTTAAGGGTGGCGACATCCTAGTTGGTAAAGTAACGCCTAAAGGCGAAACTCAGCTAACGCCAGAAGAAAAGCTACTACGTGCTATCTTCGGTGAAAAAGCATCAGATGTTAAAGATACATCACTGCGTGTACCAAACTCAGTTTCAGGTACTATCATCGATGTTCAAGTTTTCACTCGCGATGGCGTAGAGAAAGACAAGCGTGCGCTTGAAATTGAACAGATGCAGTTGAAAGAAGCGAAGAAAGACCTTACTGAAGAGTTCCAAATTCTTGAAGGCGGTCTACTAGCGCGTGTTCGTTCTGTATTGATCGAAGGTGGCTACTCTGAAGCGAAACTAGACACGACTGATCGTAAGAAGTGGCTAGAGCTAACGCTTGAAGATGATGCTCTACAGACTCAGCTTGAGCAACTAGCAGAGCAGTATGACGAGCTACGTGCAGACTTCGATAAGAAGTTTGAAACTAAGCGTCGTAAGATCACACAAGGTGATGATCTAGCTCCTGGCGTACTGAAGATCGTTAAGGTTTACCTTGCGGTTAAACGTCGCATTCAGCCTGGTGATAAGATGGCAGGCCGTCACGGTAACAAGGGTGTAATCTCTAAGATCAACCCTGTTGAAGACATGCCATACGATGAAAACGGTCAACCGGTAGACATCGTACTTAACCCGCTGGGTGTACCTTCGCGTATGAACATCGGTCAGATCCTAGAAGTTCACTTAGGTCTGGCAGCGAAAGGTATCGGTGAGAAAATCAACAAGATGGTGAAAGAGCAGCAAGAGCTAGCGAAATTCCGCGAATTCCTGCAAAAAGTTTACGACCTAGGCGATACTCGTCAGACCGTAGACATTGCTTCTCTATCTGATGCTGAAGTGCGTACATTGATCGGCAACCTACGTGGTGGTTTACCAATCGCAACGCCAGTATTTGATGGTGCACCTGAATCATCAATCAAAGCTCTTCTAGAGCTAGCAGACCTACCAACATCTGGTCAGCTTAAATTGTTTGATGGTCGTACTGGTGATTCGTTTGAGCGTCCTGTAACTGTTGGTTACATGTACATGCTGAAACTAAACCACCTTGTTGACGACAAGATGCACGCTCGTTCAACTGGTTCGTACAGCCTAGTAACTCAGCAACCACTTGGTGGTAAAGCTCAGTTCGGTGGTCAGCGTTTCGGTGAGATGGAAGTATGGGCACTAGAAGCATACGGTGCTGCTTACACGCTTCAAGAAATGCTAACCGTTAAGTCAGATGACGTTAACGGCCGTACTAAGATGTACAAAAACATCGTAGACGGTAACCACAGCATGGAACCTGGCATGCCAGAATCGTTCAACGTATTGTTGAAAGAGATTCGCTCGCTAGGTATCAACATCGAGCTAGAAGACGAAGAGTAATCACTTATTCCCCTGAGCGTAAGTTCAGGGAAATTAAGCGATTATCGGTAAAAAGGTGCTCACTTTTGCAGGTGGGCTCCTTTTAACTCCTTACAGGAGCTGATTGTGAAAGACTTATTAAACTTTCTAAAAGCGCAGCATAAGACCGAAGAATTTGATGCAATCAAAATCGGTCTATCTTCACCAGACATGATCCGTTCATGGTCTTTTGGTGAAGTTAAAAAACCTGAAACGATTAACTACCGTACGTTCAAACCTGAACGTGATGGTTTGTTCTGTGCGCGTATTTTTGGCCCAGTAAAAGACTACGAATGTCTTTGTGGCAAATACAAGCGCCTGAAGCACCGTGGTGTAATCTGTGAGAAGTGTGGCGTTGAAGTTACACAAACTAAAGTTCGTCGTGACCGTATGGGCCACATCGAGCTAGCTTCACCAGTTGCTCACATCTGGTTCCTAAAATCACTACCGTCTCGCATCGGTCTACTAATGGATATCCCGCTACGTGATATCGAACGTGTTCTTTACTTCGAAATGTACGTTGTAACTGAGCCGGGTATGACTGATCTAGAAAAATCTCAGATGCTTACTGAAGAAGAGTATCTGGATCGTCTAGAAGAGTGGGGCGATGAGTTCACGGCTAAAATGGGTGCAGAGGCTATCAAGGACCTTCTAGGTTCTATGGACATGCACGCAGAAGTTGAACAAATGCGCGAAGAGTTAGAAACCACTAACTCAGAAACTAAGCGTAAGAAGCTGACTAAGCGTCTGAAACTGGTTGAAGCGTTCATCACTTCGGGTAACAACCCTGAGTGGATGATCCTAACTGTACTTCCAGTTCTTCCGCCAGATCTACGTCCTCTAGTACCACTAGATGGTGGTCGTTTTGCGACTTCAGATCTGAACGACCTTTACCGTCGTGTGATCAACCGTAACAACCGTTTGAAGCGTCTTCTAGAGCTAGCGGCTCCAGACATCATCGTACGTAACGAAAAACGTATGCTGCAAGAGTCTGTTGATGCCCTTCTAGATAACGGTCGTCGCGGTCGTGCGATCACAGGTTCTAACAAGCGTCCTCTGAAATCTCTTGCTGATATGATCAAGGGTAAACAAGGTCGTTTCCGTCAGAACCTTCTAGGTAAACGTGTAGACTACTCTGGCCGTTCTGTAATCACAGTAGGTCCATACCTTCGTCTACACCAGTGTGGTCTTCCTAAGAAGATGGCACTTGAGCTATTTAAGCCGTTTATCTACAGCAAGCTAGAGACTCGTGGTCTTGCGACTACAATCAAAGCAGCTAAGAAAATGGTAGAGCGCGAAGAAGCGGTAGTTTGGGATATCCTAGACGAAGTGATCCGTGAACACCCAGTACTATTGAACCGTGCACCAACACTTCACCGTCTTGGTATCCAGGCGTTCGAACCAGTACTAATCGAAGGTAAAGCGATTCAGCTACACCCACTAGTGTGTGCGGCATACAACGCGGACTTCGATGGTGACCAAATGGCGGTTCACGTGCCTCTAACTCTAGAAGCACAGCTTGAAGCTCGTACTCTGATGATGTCGACGAACAACATTCTGTCGCCAGCGTCAGGTGATCCGATCATCGTACCTTCTCAGGACGTTGTATTGGGTCTGTACTACATGACACGTGACAAGATCAACGTGAAAGGTGAAGGCATGTACCTTGCTGGCCCTGAAGAGGCTGAGAAGGCATACCGCACTAAGAACGCTGAACTACACGCACGCGTTAAAGTACGTATTACTGAAACTGTTGTTGATGAAGACGGTAACAGCACAACTGAAACGAAGATGGTTGATACAACTGTCGGTCGTGCAATGTTGTGGCAAATCGTTCCAGCAGGTCTACCGTACAGCATCGTTAACCAAAAGCTAGGTAAGAAGCAAATCTCTAACCTACTTAACGAGTGTTACCGTAAGCTTGGTCTAAAAGACACAGTAGTATTTGCTGACCAAATCATGTACACCGGTTTTGCTTATGCAGCACTATCTGGCGTATCTGTTGGTATCAACGACATGGTTGTGCCAGATGCGAAGTACACTGAAATTTCAGCAGCAGAAGAAGAAGTTCGCGAAATTCAAGAACAGTACCAATCTGGTCTTGTAACTGCGGGCGAACGATACAACAAAGTTATCGATATCTGGGCATCAACGAACGACCGCGTAGCGAAAGCTATGATGGAAAACTTGTCTTACGAAACTGTGACTAACCGTGACGGTGAAGAAGAGCAACAAGAATCGTTCAACAGCATCTACATGATGGCCGACTCGGGCGCACGTGGTTCTGCAGCTCAGATTCGTCAGCTTGCTGGTATGCGTGGTCTGATGGCTCGTCCAGATGGTTCGATCATCGAAACGCCGATCACTGCAAACTTTAAAGAAGGTCTAAACGTCCTTCAGTACTTTATCTCAACGCACGGTGCTCGTAAGGGTCTTGCGGATACAGCACTGAAAACAGCAAACTCGGGTTACCTAACTCGTCGTCTAGTAGACGTTGCTCAAGACGTTGTAGTTACTGAACATGACTGTGGCACTGTTGAAGGTGTTGACATGATGCCTCATATCGAAGGTGGTGACGTTAAAGTTCCACTGGCTGAGCTGGCTCTAGGTCGTGTTGTAGCGGAAGATGTTCTTAAACCGGGTTCTGAAGATGTTCTAATTCCACGTAACACTCTAATCGATGAGAAGTGGTGTCAGATCATGGAAGAGAACTCTGTAGACAGCATGAAAGTACGCTCTGTCGTTACTTGTGATGCTGACTTCGGTTGTTGTGCACAGTGTTACGGTCGTGACCTAGCACGTGGTCACCTAGTAAACCAAGGTGAAGCAGTTGGTGTTATCGCTGCTCAGTCTATCGGTGAACCAGGTACACAGCTAACGATGCGTACGTTCCACATCGGTGGTGCGGCATCTACTGCAGCAGCAGAGAACAGCATCCAAGCGAAGAACACAGGTTCGGTTAAGCTTCACAACGCTAAGTTTGTAATCAACAAAGCTGGCAAGCTTGTAATCACTTCTCGTGCATCTGAAATGACCATCATTGATGAGTTCGGTCGTACGAAAGAGAAACACAAACTGCCATACGGTTCGATTCTAAGCAAAGCGGACAACGATGCGGTAACAGCTGGCGACGTAGTTGCTAACTGGGAAGCGCACACCATGCCAATCATCACTGAAGTGGCAGGTCGCATCCAATTCGTTGACATGATCGACGGTGTAACAGTTTCTCGCCAAACAGATGACCTAACAGGTCTATCTTCAAGCGAAGTGACTGATCCGGCTGCTCGCCCAGCTGCAGGTAAAGATATGCGTCCAGCTATCAAACTTGTAGATGAGCAAGGTAACGATGTAATGATCCCTGGTACTGATATGCCAGCTCACTACTTCCTACCTGGTAAAGCGATCGTTAACATCGAAGATGGCGCAGAAGTTGGCATTGGTGACACACTATCTCGTATCCCTCAAAAATCGAGCGGAAACAAAGATATCACCGGTGGTCTACCACGCGTAGCAGACCTATTCGAAGCTCGTAAGCCTAAAGAGCCTGCGATCCTAGCTGAGCACACTGGTGCAGTAAGCTTTGGTAAAGAAACGAAAGGTAAGCGTCGTCTAGTGATCACTCGCGACAGCGGTGAAGTTTACGAAGAGATGATTCCTAAGCATCGCCAATTGAACGTGTTCGAAGGCGAGAAAGTGGAACGTGGTGATGTTATTGCAGATGGTCCAGAGACCCCGCATGACATTCTACGTCTACGTGGTATCCACGCAGTAACTCAGTACATCGCTAACGAAGTACAAGAAGTTTACCGTCTACAAGGCGTTAAGATTAACGATAAGCACATTGAGACTATCGTTCGTCAAATGCTACGTAAGTGTACTATTACACACGCGGGTGACTCTGAGTTCCTACCTGGCGAGCAAGTTGAATATCACAATGTTAAGATTGCTAACCGTAATCTAGAAGCTGAAGGCAAAGAGCCTGCACGTTTTGAACGTGACCTTCTAGGTATCACTAAAGCATCTCTAGCAACTGAGTCGTTCATCTCTGCGGCATCGTTCCAGGAGACAACTCGCGTACTAACAGAAGCTGCGGTTTCTGGTAAGCGTGATGAGCTACGTGGTCTGAAAGAAAACGTAATCGTGGGTCGTCTGATCCCAGCGGGTACTGGTTTCGCATACCACCAAGAGCGTCAAGCTAAGCGCGCTGAAGAGCAAGAAGGTCCATCTGCTGAACAAGCAACAGATAACCTAGCAGCACTTCTAAACGCTGGCTTCTCTTCTGAAGATTAATCTTCGAGACGAGCAATAGCTTAAGAAAAAAGGCACCTTCGGGTGCCTTTTTTGTTTTTGAAGCATTGAGAGTTGAGAAGCGAGAAGCGAGATCGATGGGAGGATATTCAATTAAGCGGTGAGTCATCACCAAGACGAAAGGAAATTAGATCCCCAACTCGCTCGTGCCTCACTCTTGAGGATGACAACCTGCTTTGCCAGCAATCAGGCTAAATAAAAGGTGACAACTCACTGGCGGCCACTCGGTCATTCCCTAGACTGACGAAGGAAGGCGTAGGGAATCTATAGCAGTAACACTGATGACGTCAGACCCTCAACGCGCTCGTGCCTCACTCTTGAGGATGACGATCTGCTCTGCTACCAGTTAAGTGAAATAAAGCTCAGGATATTACCGGCGAACCTTTGGTCATTCCCTAGACTGACGAAGGAAGGCGTAGGGAATCTATAGTAGTAACAGTGATGAAATAAGATCCCCAACTCGCTCGTGCCTCGCTCTTGAGGATGGCAATCTGCTTTGCCAGCAATTAAGTGAAATAAAGCTCAGGATATTAACGGCGAACCTTTGGTCACTCCCTAGAGTGACAGCTTATTTCTTTCGATGAACAATAAAAAAGGCTGACACTCTCATGCCAACCCTCTCTCTTTCTCATCTCACGCGAAGCATTCTAACTTCTCGAATCTCGAATCTCGAATCTCGAATCTCGAATCTCGAACCTCCTAGAGCTCTAGCTTATGCCCCCGGGGGAACGGCTAAACTGTCAGAGATAAGCTGAATCAAATTATCTTCAACTTCAAATCGTACTTCGAGAATTTCTCCCACACTGGAGAGATCAACATCAAAATCCTCCAAAGTATCATCTTGATCAACGTCGGCGTATTTATCGGTAAAGTTCAGCAAAGGATCAGTGGTTAACACGATCTTCGCGTAGGCTTTATTAATATCGTCGGTAATTTCAAACCCAGTAGAACGCCATTGATCCATCACCGTATCGTAGATCTTAAAGTGACCTTCGGAGATATAGTCGACCAAATGCTGGCAAAAATCTTGCAGTTCTAGAGGCGTGGGGAGTGAAGATAGAGCGGTTTTCTGACTAGCGGGTTGTAGTGCGGCAAGCTTACAATATTCGACAATTAGGGATTGTCGGGTCTCTAACCAATGGTCGATGACGTCACTTGAGCCACCCCATTGTTCTTGTGTTTTTTTCAGTTTTTTTAGCATGACCATGCCCTCATGATCTAATCACAACTCCGGTGATCATTTTACTTTGCTGAGCAAAGCGATGATAGATATACAACCTATTGTCCTGACTAGAAATTATAGTGAATGAATTGCTTTTCTACTAACTCTAGTATGAAATTAGATTGCCAGTAAAATGGTTGAACTGCAAGCAATGAGGGACGGTAATGTTAGAGAACGGTGATATGGCCCACGAGAGTGCGGCATATTGGTGTGTTGTATCAGGGAGCGATATTTGGCTAGAAGATGGCAAGCTCCCTTACGGTTTTGCTAGTGAATTCGGGTTTTCTGACCGTGATGTCGTCTGTATTGGTGACTATCAGGGCGCGCCGGTAATGTGGCTAAATGACATGGAGATCGAAGCTCGTTTGCCAATGAGCTCATTGCGTGAGTGCTTAGCTTACCCGCAGGATCTTTTTCTACTGGCGAGCAAAGCGGTTCAATATGGGCACATGACGCAAACGATGCGTTTTTGTCCACAGTGTGGTGGTCGAAACCATCTAAACCACAATCAGCTTGCTATGCAATGCACAGAGTGCCGTACATTGCATTATCCACGGATCTTCCCCTGCATCATTGTTGCGGTGCGTAAAGAACAGCAGATTTTACTCGCACAGCATCCTCGTCATCGTAACGGTATGTACACGGTCATCGCCGGTTTTCTTGAAGTGGGAGAAACACTCGAGCAGTGCGTGGCACGTGAAGTGAAAGAAGAGACAGGGATTGAGGTCAGCAATATTCGTTATTTTGGCAGTCAACCTTGGGCGTTTCCTTCCAGTATGATGATGGCGTTTCTCGCGGATTATCAATCTGGTAACATTAAGCCGGATTATAGTGAGTTAAGTGATGCGCAGTGGTTCTCACCTGATGAGATGCCCCCCGTAGCACCTATTGGTACGATTGCTCGACAACTGATCGATCAGACGCTTGCCGACATTAATGAGCATCTTACTGAAAAATAGATAAAAAAAACCCTCCGAGAGGGAGGGGGTAAGTAAGATGTCGTTATGAGATACTGAGTATTAGATACACAGTTAATTATTGTAGTTTTCGCTAGCGATGAAATTTTTATCACTGTTAGAGGTTGGGTGCAAATTAAGCACTTATTTAAAAGTTAATAACTTGATCTAGGTTGCAAAGCACACGGCTTTTGCGAGCTAAACAGTGTTAGAATATCAGCGAAAAATAACGCCTAAGATTGGAAAAGCACAATGACTGAATTAAAAAATGATCGTTATCTGCGTGCGCTTTTGAAAGAGCCTGTAGATTACACCCCAGTATGGATGATGCGCCAAGCAGGCCGTTACCTACCTGAATATAAAGCAACTCGTGCTCAAGCGGGTGATTTTATGTCACTGTGTCGCAATGCTGAGCTTGCTTCAGAGGTAACCCTTCAGCCATTACGCCGTTTTCCACTTGATGCCGCGATTCTATTTTCTGACATCTTGACTATTCCTGATGCCATGGGTTTAGGCCTACGCTTTACACAAGGTGAAGGCCCTGTGTTCGATAAGCCAATCACTTGCAAAGCAGACGTAGACAAGATCGGTTTGCCAGATCCTGAAGGTGAGCTGCAGTACGTGATGAATGCGGTTCGCCAGATCCGTAAAGATCTACAAGGTGAAGTGCCGTTGATTGGTTTCTCTGGCAGCCCGTGGACACTAGCGACCTACATGGTTGAAGGTGGTAGCTCTAAAGCATTCACCAAGATCAAGAAGATGATGTATGCAGAGCCGCAAACGCTGCACCTGTTGCTTGATAAACTGGCGGACAGCGTAATTGAATACCTGAACGCGCAAATTAAAGCGGGTGCACAATCAGTGATGGTGTTTGATACATGGGGCGGTGTATTAACCCCTCGTGATTACAACCTATTCTCACTGCAATACATGCACAAGATCGTTGATGGCCTGATTCGTGAAAACGACGGTCGTCGTGTTCCTGTAACTCTGTTCACCAAGAATGGCGGCATGTGGCTTGAGCAGATCGCAGCAACGGGTTGTGATGCGGTTGGTCTAGACTGGACGATCAACATTGCCGATGCGAAAGCACGAATTGGCGATAAAGTAGCGTTGCAAGGCAACATGGATCCTTCTATGTTGTACGCGTCACCTGAGCGTATTCGTGAAGAAGTGGGCTCAATCCTAGAAGGGTTTGGTGATGCAGGTACAGGGCACGTATTTAACCTTGGCCATGGTATTCACCTTGATGTGCCACCAGAAAATGCTGGTGTATTTGTTGAGGCTGTACACGAACTGTCTAAGCCTTACCACAAGTAATTGCAAATGCTTAAACGCCTGATTTATTCAGGCGTTTTTGTTATAGCAAGCATGTGTTGGTATACTAAACGCAACGGAGAAAGGGATACCACAGCAATGAAGACGCGCGATAAAATTGTATTAGCAGCATTAGAGCTCTTTAATGAGCATGGTGAAAGGAATATCACCACCAACCACATTGCCGCGCACATCGATATCAGCCCAGGTAATCTCTACTACCATTTCCGCAATAAGCAGGAAATAGTACGAGAGATCTTTGCTCTCTATTCAAACGAATTGTTGGAGCGCTTTACGCCAGTTCAGGGGCAGCAAGAGAGCTTGGTGTTGTTGAAGCTCTACCTCAACTCAATCTTTACCTTGATGTGGAAATACCGTTTCTTCTACGCCAACTTACCGGAAATACTTCAGCGTGATGAAGTTCTGCATGAAGAATATATTCAGGTACAAGATAAGCTGCAATCAAACTTGGTCAATATCATGGCCGCCTTTATTCAGTTAGGCTTGCTTGATGTGGCGGAAAGTGAAATGAAGCCGTTGGTCACAACTCTGCATTTAATAGCTTCCAGCTGGTTAGGTTATCAGTCGGCCATGTCACCGAAAACGCAAATCACCGAACAGATCATTCACCAAGGCATGTTGCAGATGATCTCGGTTGTAAAACCGAAGGCAACCGAATCTGGCCTTGAGCAGCTTCAGCTCTTGGAAGAGGGTGTTAAAGCGATGCACGCCGCTTAACGCTTCATAGCCACGATGAATATAATCGAAGGCGAGGGTTTATAACCTTTCGCTCTTTGTTCTGTTTGCTCTAAGCCGTTACATTACTGATAACCTTCTGATTCGAGTAATGTTATGCACTACGATGTTTTTAACGGTGATGCAGATGGCATCATCGCTCTACTTCAACTACGTCTCGCGAACCCTAAGAACGCCCAATTAGTGACTGGGGTAAAGCGTGATATTCAATTGCTCGATTCAATTGAGATTCAACGTGGTGACTCTCTAACGGTTTTGGATATTTCACTGACACAAAACCTCAGTGGGTTGCAACGCGCTCTTGATGCTGGCGCGGATGTCTTTTATGCCGATCACCATAAAGCCGATGGCATACCTAGCCATGCCCAATTGACCGCTCATATTAATCTCGATGCCAATATCTGTACTGCACTGATTATTGATGCCTTACTTGATGGGCGTTATCACTATTGGGCGATAGCAGGGGCCTATGGTGATAATCTGATCACTAAAGCCGATCAATTAGCCGCGCAAGCCGGCTTGGGCCCACAACAAGCTGAACAGTTGCGCGATCTAGGTACGCTCCTTAATTACAACGGGTATGGCGCCACGGTTGACGATCTGCATTTCCATCCTGCCACTCTGTTCACGACCCTTTTGGCCTACGATGATCCTTTTGCTGTTATTGCTGCACAAGACTCACCATATCAGCAACTCAAAATGGCTTATCAGCAAGATATGGCGTCAGCGCAATCTCTAAAAGCGCATTATCAAGATGAGCAACTGGCAGTGTTTATCTTACCGAATACCGCGGCGTCTCGACGCGTCAGTGGTGTTTACGGCAACTGGTTAGCGAACCAAGCACCAGAGAAAGCCCATCTTGTGCTCAGCGAGAATCGTCAGCAGGGCTATACCGTGTCGTTGCGCGCTCCGTTAGCGAATAAGCAAGGGGCAGGAGAGTTGTGTAGCCAATTTGTGACAGGGGGAGGACGAGAAGCCGCGGGTGGCATTAACCACCTAGAACCACAGCAATTAGAATTGTTGATAGGGCAAGTCAGCGAATACTACCGCCGTTGATAAGTAAACAATTAAGCGTAGGCTGAAAGTTTTTCATACCAAACAATAAGGGCGCTGAGAGGCGCCCTTATTGTTGCGATTATTTACGCTGTAACCACGAAATAGGATCTTGGGTTTTGCTGTTGCGGCGGATTTCAAAGTAGAGTGATGCTTGGGTTTGTCCACCGGTATCTCCCGCGAGTGCGATTGATTCGCCGGCCACTACTTTATCACCTTCTTTTTTCAGTAAGCTTTGGTTAAAGCCGTACAGTGTCATATCACCTTTACCATGATCCAATAATACCACGAGACCATAGCCACGTAGGTAATCAGCAAACACCACCGTGCCAGAGTACACCGCTTTGACGGATTGCCCGTAGTTGGCGGCAACCACGATGCCTTTCCAATCAATTTGCCCTGTCTGTTTTGAGCCGTAGCTGTGCATCACGCGACCTTTGATTGGCCATGGCAGCTTGCGTTTTTGTTTCGCAAGGCCATCCATTGGTACGGCATTACGTTTGGCCGCTTTGGCGATTTCGGCTTTTAGGCGTGCTTCGTTGCGCTGTAATTCAGACAGGTAGACTTTATCGCTGGAAATGCTTTTACGGATTTTGCTGACCGTGCCTTTTCGCTGTGATTGAGTCTTAGCGAGTTGATTGCGCTTTGAGGTCTGTTGATCGAGTAACTTAGTTATTTGTTGTTTTTCGAGCGCCAACTGCTCTTCACTTTGCTCAAGTTCAGCGACGATTTTTTCTAACTCAGTGATGGTTTGTGCGCGTTGCTTGGCAAGGTATTGGAAGTATTGGCTGATACGATCTTCTTCCACACCTTGGGTCATTATATTGGCGGAAGATTTCGCACGCTGAGTCACGTAATAGGTGCGCAATAACTGCTTAAGTTTTTCACTTTGTTGCGCTTTGTCTTTTTCAAGCGTAACAATTTTACCGTCCAACGCATTGATATTGGCATTGGTTTTAGTCAATGAGGCTTTGGTTGCCTTGATTTCTCGCTCTAACTGATGGATGCCAAGTTCTTGGCTTTTTAGCGATTTTTGTAATTTATCGAGCTCTTTCTGCTGTGAGCTCAAGGCGTTCTTTTGTCGAGAAATTTCACTTTTGACGCCAGTTAACTGACTGGGTGAGGATGCCTGCGTGGATAAAGGGGCAATCGTAGCAAAACCAACCGTCAGCAGCATGAGTGTGCGCAGTGTGCGATGCGTTTTTGTGATGGCGTTAAGCGACATTAGCTCGAATTATCCTAACCAATTGATTAGTGGCCAGTATACATAATTCGATTCTTGGGAAGAAAGGATTAAGTAAAAACTTGTACGCAGTGTCATAGGCTGCCTAGCAAGAGGCCAAAAAAAACGCCCAAGCATGGCTCGGGCGTTTATTATGCGAGGCGATTATTTAACGATAACCTGGCCAGACATTTCTGCAGGGATTTCGATACCCGCTAGAGAAAGCATGGTTGGTGCAAGATCAGACAGTTTACCGCCTTCTTTGAACTCAACCGCTTTGCTACCAACATAAATCAGTGGAACTGGTAGGTTAGTGTGTGCAGTGTGGATGCCGCCTGTTTCAGGATCGATCATCATTTCTGCATTACCGTGGTCTGCGGTGATAAGCAGTTGGCCATCAACTTCATTGATCGCTTCTACTACGCGGCCCATACATGCATCGATCGCTTCGATTGCTTGTTTAGCCGCTTCGTAAACACCCGTGTGACCAACCATATCTGGGTTAGGGTAGTTACAGATAATCGTATCAAACTTACCTGATTTGATCGCAGCAACCAGTTTGTCAGTTAGCTCAGTTGAGCTCATCTCTGGTTGTAGGTCGTAAGTCGCAACTTTTGGAGAAGCAACCAGTTGACGCTCTTCGCCAGCAAACTCGTTTTCAACACCGCCGTTGAAGAAGAAAGTAACGTGCGCGTATTTTTCTGTTTCAGAAATACGTAGCTGAGTTTTCTCTTGTTTAGAAAGCCACTCACCGTAAGTGTTTTCTAGTGTTGCTGGTGGGAATGCCGCCGCTAGAGGGATGTCTGCTGCGTATTGCGTTAGCATCACAAAGTTCAGAGCAGGGAATACTGCGCGCTCAAAACCGTCGAAATCCGCAACGAAAGTACGCGTGATTTGACGTGCACGGTCAGCACGGTAGTTCATGAAGATCACCGCATCACCGTCTTGCATGATGGCATCTTCTTGATCTGCAGTTTTGATTGCCGTTGCTTTAACGAACTCGTCATTTTCTTCACGAGCGTAAGCAGCTTCAAGGCCTTCTACCGCGGTGTCAAAAGTGAAGTCAGCTTTCGCTTGAGTCAATAGGTCGTAAGCAACTTGAACGCGATCCCAGTTGTTGTCACGGTCCATTGCATAGTAACGACCTACTAGAGAAGCCACACGGCCTTTACCTAGTTTAGCGAATAGATCTTGGAAGCGTTGTAGAGAACCTTCTGCGCTACGTGGTGGCGTATCACGGCCATCAAGGAAGCAGTGTAGGTAAATCTTCTCAGCGCCACGCGCCGCTGCCATTTCAACCGCTGCGTAGATGTGATCTTCGTGAGAGTGAACGCCACCTGGCGACATAAGACCCATGATGTGAACGGCTTTACCTGCGTTGATTGCGCTATCCATTGCTTCAACCAGGGCTGCAGTTTCAGCGAACTCACCATCAGCGATAGATTTAGTAATACGAGTAAGATCTTGGTAGACAATACGGCCCGCACCGATATTGGTGTGACCTACTTCTGAGTTACCCATTTGACCATCTGGTAGACCTACATCCATGCCAGATGCAGAAATAAGCGTATTCGGGTGGTTAGCAAATAGGTTGTCCAAGTTAGGCGTATTTGCGTTTGCAACGGCATTATTTGCAGTGTCTTCACGGTGTCCGTAACCGTCAAGAATAACTAGAGCCAATGGCTTCTTAGCAGACATAGAGTAAACCTCGTCAAATTTAAGTAACTGTCGGTTTTGGGTCATAAAACCCAAGTACCTTGAAACAAAACTAGCGTAATTTTACTACACTTTTTAAGCAAAACTGTAGGCCAAGATCAAATATTGTTGGTGATGTCGTGTAGCTATCTTTCAGCGAATTGTCTATTTGGCCATAAGCTTACATTGATAATAACTCTTATTCTTAACATTTCTCGACCAATGTAAAGGAGGAATTACCAATCAATTCGATAGTTGAATCGGCAGATTTTGTTGCTTACTGCACCAGTATAGCGGTGCCACAGACCGCGAGGAACGCGCCGCACCATGCATAGCGATTTGGTCGTCGTTTGGTATAAAACCACAGCAAAGGCAATAACATGATCGGCGTAGTGGACGAAAGCAGTGCCACCATACCCACATTGCCTTTTTGCAATGCATATAAGATCAGCGTCATGCCAACGGCCATAGCGAGAAAGCCGTTAAGAGCGGTGAGCAAGAAAATCTTGAGGTTGATAGTGTGTGTCGCCCTCGCGATCTTAGCACCACTCAACCACAGAAGGTTGTGTGCTGCGAAAGCGGTCATCATCCGCAGAGCTGACGCTGCCACAGGATCGACAGCGGTTTGCATGATCGGCTTGGCTATAATACCGCCTAGGGCTTGGCAAATCGCGGCAAGAACGCCTAGAGTAATTCCAACGCCAATACGGCCTTTGATCGCTTCTAGTTGATTATTATCTTGGCCCCTACGACCAAAAAAGATCGCCAACACCACTCCTGAAAAAACCAAACTGGCGCCAAGTAATTCCCAACCATTCATACGTTCGCTAAAGAGAAAGTAGCCAAGTAGCGCAGAAAAAACGGCGTGACAAGAGAAGAGTAAACCCGCTTGGCGAGGGCCCATGCGGTTAAGGCAAGCAAATAGTGCGGTATCACCAATGAAGATGCCGACTAAGCCAGAGAACATCATCGCTGTCAGCGATGGCACAGTGACGGTTTCCCAGCCACCGGTATACAGCGCCATAGCGGCGAGAATGACGCTGGTACAACCCATGCGCCAGCGACTATAAGCAAAGGTGCCTAAGTGATGAGCAGGCTTAACGGAGAGTAGGCTGGCGATGGCCCACAGTAGAGCAGCGGCTAAGGCTAGCCATTCATATCCCATCTATTTCGCATCCTTGTCGCGACAGGTGTATGTGTGCGAAGGCACAACATAAGATGGTCAATATGCCTTAAAAGAGGATTAAAGCAAAGCGTGATATGTGATCACGCTTTGCTGTTTAAATGGCAGTGATTAAGAGAGGATCCAGTTAGCCATGTAGACCATGGATAGACCAAGTACACCGAGAATCAAACCGGTTTTGGCCATGTCTTTGCTTTCAATTAACCCCGTCGAGTATGCCAACGAGTTTGGTGGGGTTGATACCGGTAAAATCATGCCTAACGAAGCGGAGAAAGCGACCACCACCAAGAGGTTTTGCATATCCAAACTTTGCATCGAAGCCCCAATCGCGGCCGCAATTGGCATCAAT
Source organism: Vibrio scophthalmi LMG 19158 (assembly GCF_000222585.1). GTDB lineage: Bacteria > Pseudomonadota > Gammaproteobacteria > Enterobacterales > Vibrionaceae > Vibrio > Vibrio scophthalmi. The sequence goes on from NZ_AFWE01000169.1 coordinate 22,051, forward strand.
AAGTTCGCAGTGGCGGTATTGGACATAAAGTTGGCCATTACCCAGCATACCAATGACATGGTGATGATTACTGCAGTAGGGGATAGGGCATCGTAATCGATCGCGTGTGCCAGCGCAGAAGCCAGCCCGGTTTTATCTAATGCAATCCCAATTGCAATACCACCGGCGACGAGCCACAACACATCCCAGTTGATCAGCTTCAGTTCGGCTTTACCCATGATGCCTGTTAATGTAAATACGGCCAGTGGAATGATCGATACCACATAGGTATTCATGCCATGCAGCTTGGTGGTCATCCACAACAAAATGGTCGTGGCAAAAGTGGCGTAAACCACGATGGCGCGCCAGTTTTTCTGGAAGGAACCACCGAGTTTGAGCACCATTTTATCTTCAGATGAGGGAAACAGCTTTTGCAGTAAGAACCAAGCGATGGTGAGTTGCACAATCACAAACGGTAAGCCCATCATCATCCATGATAAGAAGTCGATGCTGTTTTCACCAACCAAATATTGCAATGCGATTGCGTTGGGTGGAGTACCAATTGGTGTAGCGATACCGCCAGTATTGGCTGCGATTGGAATACACAGCACTAAGGCTTTAATTCCTAAATCCCCTTTTGGCGCAGAAGCGACGATAGGGCCAAGTAGTGCCAGCATCATGACCGTAGTGGCGGTATTGGACATAAACATTGAGAATACCGCGGTGATCAACATTAATCCCAACATGATAAATCGTGGTTGGGTGCCGAATGGCTTGAGTAACACGCGTGCAAGGTTGTTATCCAGTTCGTATTTTGACGCAGAGATCGCCAGTGCGAAACCGCCCATGAACAGAATAATGATCGGCGAGGAAAAAGCGCTGAAGATGTCGGTATAGGCGACTAGCTCACCAAAGTCATGTCCTGCGGGTGGGTTGCGGAATAGGTGTAGCCCTTTGTCAGAGATCATGATCAATTCAAGAGCAATGATCAAAATCGAGGTGGCAAACACGGGAACAGGTTCCAACACCCACAAAAGGGCGGCAAGGAGAAAGATAGCAAGGAGTCGATGTTGGATTAGGGTTAAGTCTGCGATTGGTATTGAGTCAATCGGCATCAGTAGCACTGCCAGTGGCAACCCAAAACAGATCAGTAGTTTGATTATCGTGCCAGAATGAATCCTTGTCATACGCGGCAAACCTTCTCATGTCAGTGGAGAAGGATAGAGTAAAAGATAACCAAATTAACGTCTTAGACTAAGGTAATAGTTTTACAATTAGGTAAAAAATGTTGCGTAAATCTTGTCGTTGGTCAAAAAAATCCCTGAACAAGTCAGGGATTTATAATTCAGTTGTCGAACCGTTATTCTGTGTCTTGGCGCTGTGCGTAAGGGGTGCCCATTACGGTTGCTTGGCCAAGTTGCATTGAGTCATCGAAGCGGATGCTGTTTTTAGCAAACAGGTTAATCACCGTCGAGCCCAGTTTGAAGCGGCCCATTTCTTGGCCTTTTTTCAGAATTACCGCTTTGTCGCCTTCAGCAGGGTAGTCCCAACGATGAACGGTGTTACCGCGTGGTGGTGTTACTGTACCCGCCCAAACCTGTTCGATACTACCAACGATGGTAGCGCCAACCAGCACTTGTGCCATTGGACCGAAAGCCGTATCAAAGATACAGACAACACGTTCGTTGCGAGCGAATAGATTCGGCACGTTTTCAGCAGTCAGTGGGTTTACAGAGAAGAGATCGCCCGGAACGTAGATCATCTGACGTAGCGTGCCATCACATGGCATATGAACACGATGGTAATCACTTGGCGATAAATACAAGGTAGCAAATTCGCCGTCATTAAACGCTTCAGCCAGCTTCTCGTCACCACCTAATAGCTCAAGGGCGGTATAGTCGTGGCCTTTTGCTTGGATAAGTTTACCGTCTTGGATTGGACCAAATTGGCTAACACGCGCATCTGCAGGGTGAGTGATGAGATCATCCCCTTCAGAGATAGGGCGAGCCCCTTCTTTTAGTTCACGCACAAAAAACTCGTTAAATGTGGCGAAGTGCTGAGGATCTGAGTGCAGAGCTTCATCCATATTGACGTTGTATTGCTTGATAAACCAGCGAATGATTGCAGTGGTTAGGCTGCCTGCTTTGGCCGAAGCAATCTTACCGACGAGGCGAGTAAGCGCGTGCTGAGGGATCCAGTATTGCAGTCTAACTTTAATCTTGTCCATTGTGTTCAATTCCAATGTTAATTGTCTGTTTCAAACTTTTGGGCGCGAGATGGTACTTAAAAAATCAGCAAATGTCAGTAGTTGCTGATTTTTCCTCGTAGTCATTGCGTTACAGATCGGCTTTCTTGTTACGTGAATATTGGCGGTTGGCCTTATTCTCAGACATGCTTTCTAGAATGCGATGATAGTTATTAAAGCGACTCTCGCTGACGTTGCCTTGTTCCACGGCTTCACGCAGTACACAACCTGGATCATCAAGGTGCTTACAATCACGGAACTTACAGCTACCCAAGTAAGGTTTGAATTCAACAAACGCTTTGGTGACTTCTTCTGCTTCTAAGTGCCAGAGACCGAATTCACGAACTCCAGGTGAGTCAATCAGATCACCACCGGAAGGGATATGATACAAGCGAGCGGCGGTGGTGGTGTGCTGACCAAGACCTGAGTTTTCAGACACTAGGCCTTCTTCAATTTCAAGTCCAGGCATCAGAGCATTCACCAGGCTAGATTTACCAACACCAGATTGACCTACAAAAATGTTGATGCAATTACCAAGTGCCGCTTCCAGTTCTGGAATGCCTTCACCCGACTCTTTGCTGACTAACAGAACTTTATAACCGATATTCTCGTAGTCACGCAGAGATTGCTGATATTGCTCGCGTTGCGCTTGATCGAGCAGGTCAATTTTGTTGAGTACCAGTAAAGGTGGAATCTGCAGTGTTTCAGCAGCCACTAGATAACGGTCAATAATATTTAATGACAGTTCAGGCAACACAGAAGAAACGATCACCATCTGACCGATGTTAGCAGCGACTGGCTTTAGACCGTCATAGTAATCGGGGCGGGTTAACACTGAGCTGCGTGGCTCTACGGCCTCAACCACGCCGGAAATACCGTACATGGACTCAAGACCTGCCCGCCAGATAACTTGGTCACCCGAGACTAAAGATTCGATACCGCGACGTAAGTTACAGCGGTGAATTTCTTGTGTTTCAGAATCTTCAATATCCGCGTGTTGGCCGAAACGGGTAATCACTAACCCTGTTTTTGTGCCGCCCAGCATGGACTCATCCCACTGAATGCTTTCCGCTTTAGTGAGTTTGCGTTTTTGATTGCTACGAACGCGTCGTACTTGACCTTTGGTTAACTTTTTCTGTTTTGCCACGGTGATCTACTTAATCTGCTTCTCTTAGGGTCGACACCTGAGATTGCTATCTTGGGTATCTGAATTTGGGTATAGTACCTTTTTTAGCGAAAAACCAATAGGCAACGATTTATGTCCTTTAGCGATCAAAATTTAATCTGGGTCGATCTCGAGATGACTGGGCTTGATCCAGAAACACACAAAATTATCGAAATCGCCACTATCGTCACCGATAGTGAGCTTAATATTTTGGCAGAAGGTCCAGTACTGGCCATCCATCAGCCTGAGTCCGAGTTGGATAAAATGGACGATTGGTGCACCAATACCCATACCAATAGTGGCTTAGTTGAACGCATTCGCAATAGCTCGGTGACCGAACAAGAAGCGATTCGTCAGACGATTGAGTTTCTTGAACAGTGGGTGCCTAAAGGTAAATCACCGATTTGTGGTAACAGTATCGGCCAAGATCGCCGTTTCTTATACAAACATATGCCTGAATTGGAGCAATACTTCCATTATCGCTATGTGGATGTCAGTACGCTTAAAGAGCTGACTCGTCGCTGGAAGCCAGAAGTATTGGACGGCTTCTCAAAATCAGGTAGCCACTTAGCGCTTGATGATATTCGTGAGTCGATTGCAGAGTTGCAGTATTACCGTAAAACGATTTTTAGCATTTAACGACGTAAGTCGATGATGTGATATAAAACCGCAGCTTGCTGCGGTTTTTGTCGTTTTGGAAAGGAGTCCTGATGGGCTGTCTTACGGGATCGGCAGGAAGACAAACTGCGCCACACCCTGTGCCACTTTCGTTATGCTGCGATTGGTCTTGTCGGCGACGATCAGCGCCATCATATCTTGAATCAATGCCATCTTGGCAAAGATACGGTCGAAGCTGGTATCAAACTCCCCCTCAGTCACATGATTGGTCAGCAAGAAGAGTTCACCTTGACTGTCTTTACGTTGATAGAGGCGCCAGACAAAAATTTCGATATTACGGGCACTGTTGTAAAGTGCCTGTTCATCGAGTGAATCGAGAATAAAGAATTCTTGCTGGTGGTTATAAGAACGGCGCAACATCTCTGTTAAGCCTACTATCGCAGCGAATACGCGGTCGCCTTGGAATGATTCATCAAACGCCAGTAATATGGCTTCAATGCCCGTTTTTCCTCCGAGCTCATCAAAGACCAACGACGGGAGATCAATCTCGTCATGACGACCAAAGATCTGTAGCATCCGATCTTCAAGTGTAGTGTCGGCAACTTTCTTGAGTTGGTTTGGATTGCGCACGTACATTTTGCGCGTTAATTCCATCAGCAGTTCTTTTTGTTCTTTAACATGCACATCCATAACAAAATCCACATCGGTTTTACCCAGGTTACGGACCGGCTTGGGCATGGATTCACAGCCATTGAGAAATAGGGCGCTAGAGAGCAGAACAAACAGGGCTAAAAACGAGCGTTGGAAAACGGGTAATGCCATTGCGATCTCCATGATTTGCAATTGCCATTAACAAAATATTATTGGGCGAAGCGATAACATCAGTATTTGGTTATATACAAAAGGATACTTTTAGACCAGCTTAGCTAGATTTTAAGAATCTATTTACTGGGTTATATCGCATTTGCTGGCTAATTTTATCTATTCACTACGTCAAATCAGTGCTTTAATCGTAGTGACAGTTATGTAGCAGCGTTTTAAATTTAAACAATTCGCTCATTGTTTATTCTCTTTTGTGTGCTTTTTCATCAAACGATAAAAAAAACTGTTTTTTTGCAGGAAGGACTTGCATCACAAAAAAATGCTCTTATAATTCGCAGCCCTGAACGACGGAAACGTTGTTGAGATGCGACACTAGCTCAGTTGGTAGAGCGCAACCTTGCCAAGGTTGAGGTCATCGGTTCGAACCCGATGTGTCGCTCCAAATTTTCTGATTAGACAATTAGTCTGATTAGAGTAAAGTTTTCATTGTA
>NZ_AFWE01000168.1 GCF_000222585.1 Vibrio scophthalmi LMG 19158
CCCCCCTGTGTCAGGCTAGTTGTCACTGTTAAAAATCATCCAATCAAAGGGGCGGTAACAGAGGAAACATGTCTCGTTATTCGCAAGAAAGAAAAGAAGCTATCCTGAAAAAGTTTTTACCACCGTTATCTCGCTCTGTGGCCGAAGTAGCAAAAGAAGAAGGCATCAGTGATGCGACACTGTATTATTGGCGTAAACAACTTCGAGAATCAGCAGCCGTTGTGCCAAACAGCCATACCCCTTCAGAGCATTGGTCTGCGCAAACTAAGTTAGCCATTGTCGCTGCGACGTTTTCTATGACAGAAAACGAATTAAGCCAGTACTGTCGTGAAAACGGGTTGTACCCAGAAGAAGTTCAGCAATGGCGCAGCGAATGCATACAGGGGTTCACGTCATCGAAGGAGCGTGAAGCAGAGGCAAAGAAGCAAGCTAAAGCCGACAAGCATGAAATCAAAGAATTAAAAAAAGAGCTTCGCTTTAAAGAGAAAGCCTTAGCTGAAACAGCTGCCTTGTTGGTGCTAAGAAAAAAGCTGAGGGCCTTTTACGGGGAAGAGCCAGAGGACGACTAACCTCAACCGAAGAAAGGCAAAATATCGTTGTGCTCATCCATGAAGCGCGGCAGTCGCTTGGACCGTGCGTGCAACGAAGCTGAGATAGATTTACGGACTTACCGTCGCTGGTACCAGCGCGGTAAAGTACAAGCAGATGAACGACCAACGTCGTTAAGACCTGAGCCTGCTAATAAACTCACGGAGCAGGAGCGGCAAGATATTATTGATATGAGTAATGCGCCTGAATATGCCAGTTTACCGCCAAGCCAGATAGTGCCAACACTGCTGGATAAAGGCCAGTATATTGCATCTGAAGCCAGCTTTTATCGTGTGTTAAAAGCGGCAGGACAACTTAACCGCAGAGGCCGTCAACGTAGCCGTAAAAAATCATCGAAACCAACAAGCTACACAGCAACAGGTCCAAATCAGGTATTTACCTGGGATATAACGTATCTACCTTCAGGTGTTCGTGGACAACATTATTACCTTTATCTCATTGAAGACATCTACAGTCGAAAAATCGTCGGGTATGACGTCTATGACCGGGAGTGCGGAGAGATGGCATCTCAACTGCTTCAGCGCACGCTGATGCGGGAGCAATGCTTCAATCAAGCGTTGGTGCTGCACTCAGATAATGGTGCGCCAATGAAATCGTTGACGTTCAAGGCAAAAATAGAAGAGCTTGGCATTACATCATCTTACAGTCGTCCTCGTGTGAGCGATGATAATCCGTATGTAGAGTCACTGTTCCGAACGCTGAAATATGTCCCAAGCTGGCCATCAAAGGGGTTCGAAAGCCTTGTTCGAAGCCGTTCTTGGGTAGAAAGCTTTGTAATCTGGTATAACACCGTGCATAAACACAGTTGCTTGAATTACGTGACACCTTCAGAGCGACATAGTGGAAAGGATACAGAGATTTTAAGGAAAAGAGCAAAGGTGCTGATGGCACACCGCCAAGCAAAACCAGAGCGTTGGTCAGGTAAAATACGCAACGGCGAACCAATCGGAGAAGTTCACCTGAACCCAGAAAAAGAAGCTGCTTGATAATTACTCAAGTAGTGACAACTAGCTTGAAAAACGCCG
>NZ_AFWE01000167.1 GCF_000222585.1 Vibrio scophthalmi LMG 19158
ATTCGTTGTTCCATGTATTCTTTGGTGCGCTACGGTTTCTAGCCATGCGCCAATACGACCGTTAGCCACATCAACGGTTAAATCGAGGCCGTGCTGTTTGAGTGTCGCCGCCAGTGGTGTGATAAAACTGCTTTTGAGGTAGGAGTTAAAGCGTTCTACTTTCCCTTTTGTTTTCGCTCGATAGGGGCGACAAGCTTTTGGCTTAAAGCCGTATTTTTTTGCGGCAGCAAGTAACTGCGGGTTCCAGCGATGTTCTCCATCACCATAAGCATCGCGTTCGATCATGATGGCTTTTGCGTTATCGAATAGTACCTCTTTGGGTACGCCTGCGAAGAATTCAAATGCTTGTTCAAGCCCCTGAATCCAGTCTTCTTGACGCTCTCGCTCAGAGAACTTAACAAAGGTGGCGCGGCTATAACCTAATGTCGCTACGAACGCTTTTATGCGTTTCCCGTGGCGTGAGATGGTGGTGAAGTCGACCTGCATCTGCTGTCCAGGTTCCGTTTCGAAACGAACCACAGGATCATAATTAGGTGCTGGTTTGTATT
>NZ_AFWE01000166.1 GCF_000222585.1 Vibrio scophthalmi LMG 19158
GAAATTTCAGATACGTTGCCTGACAGCAATACCATTGGGGGAATTAACCCGACTCTATCCGGTCAGGCTGAGCCTATGTCTACTATTGAAATCACACTTAATGGAAGAAAATACTCAACTCAAGCGGATAATGAAGGTAATTGGTCTTTTGACACTCAGGGTATTTTAGGTGGGACGCATAACTATGAAATTGTCTCTATTGACAAAGCTGGTAATAAGTCTGAAGCAGTTAATGGTTCGTTCAATGTCATTCAAGTTACCGCTTCATTGTCTCCGGATAGCAACTCTGGAGATAAGAATGACAACATTACGACTGATACCACACCGACATTAGTCGGAACAGGCCCTGCTGGTGCAACTGTCGTTATCACAATTAATGGGGAAACATACAGTGGAATAATTGCTGAAAATGGCACATGGCAAGTTACAGTTACCGATGCTCTAACTGATAAAGAATGGCCATATACAGTTACTGTTACGACTGATGGGCAAGAATTACCACCAATTTCTGAGCAGGTA
>NZ_AFWE01000165.1 GCF_000222585.1 Vibrio scophthalmi LMG 19158
AGATTGAGTTTTCAGCACTATTTTAGTCGCTACTGACAACAACAAAACGATTTTATTTTTCGCATTCTTGCGAATTTTACCTGCTTTAAAGCTATTGAGAATTTCAGATTTGGAAGAGCCTTACTGTTCCAGCGGGGATAGGCTGGTCGCTTGCTGCTGATTAGTGATTGTTGAGCGGATTGCAGTTGAGTGCGTCATGGCAGTGATGCCTATAACGAACAGAGCCGGCTAATGCCAAGTGAAGCATGAACCTGGTATAAGTCCGCTCGTATTGGTTAAGTTATCGACACGAGGCGAAGCCGAAAAACCCGACCACTTTAGTGGTAACGACAAATGCTTAAAGCGATTAGGTAATAATCAAATGGAATTATTGAAGAAACAAAAAGATAGAGCGTAGAGCAGAAAAGCACTAGAATGGTGTGGGTGCTTTTGGTTATTTACCGAAAGCAATTATCCTATTTTTTTGCGGACGGTAAATATCAAAAAACCCCGAAAGTTATTTAAAACTAATGAGGTTTAGAGATGTTACTAGCAAAACAAATCTTAGCCTCTATTACGATTCAAATCAAGGAGGCAAGAGTATGCCACGAAATAAAACCGCCCTACGGAGCTTAATTGTTATTTGCTTAACGATTCTGTGTTTTACATGGATGACGAGGGGCACACTTTGTGGGCTTCACTTCAAGGATGGGAACTCGGTAATTTCAGCAACGCTTGCCTACGAATCGAGATAGTAGCTGAACAAGGTGGGGGATTGTGAATCCCCACCTTGATTTAGTTTTGTTTGTGACGGCCATAAGCACCCATGTTTGTGTTGTGATAGTTATGACGGCGAAAAGTCCTAGACCTTTCGCCGTTATCATATAGGCATTAAAACAATCGAGTAAGGTAAAGCAATGGCCTCCTTTCAGATCATTTTCAAAGATGTAGAAGAAAACGAGTTAAGTAAAGAAGTTGTTTGTATGAAAGGATTATGCGCCGCAAAGCGATCGGCTAAAGCTACAGCGCCAGCGAATGCCTATAAGATCGAAATAACCGACCTGATAGGGAAAGAGTTGACGCGCATCACATTAGGTCAATTAAGCAAATGGCATGACGCTATTTAGCAAAGTGCTTTTTAAGGACTTCACGCGTCCGCCAGTATTCATCGAAGCTTAACGGGTCAGGTGTATCGAGCACAGGTTCACATATGGACTGCTTGGCTGGCTCTAATTTTATATTTAGATATTGCTGAGTAACAAATAGGAATTTGGAATAACTTAGCTTGTTAAGCACAAGCGGATTTTTCTCTTTCACTCTGACCTCAAAGCGTGCGATGACATAATCATCCTCGCCAGCCTCAAGACAAACCCAATCGTCAAATTCCAAAGTAATGCCCCATAGAAAAATTTTTGCCTTAATCGTACGCATACGATTAAGGCAAAAATTTACACCGCTAAACATCATTATTCTTCGAGAGCAATCCCATATATTTATCGTTAAGCAAACTATAGCTATCACTTGCCTTAACAAGCTCGCTCTGTGCTTTATTTCTTTGCTTTTTCTGATCAACTAGCTCAACCTCAAGTTTCAATACTGACACATTGGCAGGTTGAGCACTTTGCTGTGCGGCATTGAGTTGGATCTCAAGCACTCGATTAGCGATAGCCAGTGATTACATCGCGGCTTTAAGCGACTCTTTATCCTCT
>NZ_AFWE01000164.1 GCF_000222585.1 Vibrio scophthalmi LMG 19158
AGGAATTAAATGAAGGCATAGTAATTGCCGCATTTGAAAAGGGAAGCTTCGGCTTCCCTTTTTATTTTTGGTTATAAGAGAAATCACTCTCACACTTCACTCTAGCTTCGTTTCACCCCACAAAAACAATCCCTTATCTTTCCCTGTATTGAGCTTTTTTATCTGCTCGTTTTTCCACACTGAAAATCGCCGAAATCCTGATTTCTATATAGCGAATCGATCTTAAATTATGACTAGATCTAAGTGGTAATAAGAATGGTTCTTGTTTATATTTCTAGGCGAAATTTACGCTTTAGGAATTAAGATGTACGTTTGTCTCTGTCATGGTGTTTCCGATAAAAAGATCAAACAGTTAGTGTTGGAAGAAGGCATAGCGGATATGCGTAGCATCAGAAAATGCACCGCCCTAGGATCGCAATGTGGTAAATGCGTTAAGCAAGCCAAGCAAATCCTAAACGAAACCGCGGCACAATTGTACAAACAAGCCTGCTAAATCGGTCGTTCGTTTTTGACTCTTTGTTGATTGGTTCTACAGTTAAATGAGCCAACAAGGAGGGTTATTTCATGAAAGGCGATCCGATTATTATTCAACATCTCAATAAAGTCCTCGGAAACGAGCTTGTTGCGATAAACCAATATTTCCTCCACGCACGCATGTACAAAGATTGGGGACTCAAGCACCTTGCGGATAAGGAGTATCACGAGTCAATCGATGAAATGAAGCATGCTGATCACCTGATTGAACGCATTTTGTTTCTCGAAGGTTTGCCCAATTTACAAGATTTGGGCAAGTTGATGATTGGTGAAGATGCAGAAGAGATGCTGACCAGTGATTTGCAGCTAGAGATGATGGCGATACCCGATTTGAAATCAGCCATCGCTTACGCCGAAGATGTACGTGATTATGTCTCTCGAGATCTGTTCCAAGATATTCTCGAAGATGAAGAAGATCATGTCGATTGGTTGGAAACTCAGTTGGGTTTGATCAAGATGACCGGTATTGAAAACTATTTACAAGCTCAATTCGTCGACGGTGATAGCGATAGCTAACTCTCTGTTTCAATTCTTAAATTTCGCGCTTGCATCGCGAGCGCCCCTTCACCATTTTTCCTTTGCACTGTTGCATTTCTGTCTGCGACATTTTGCTTGCTAAATTTGCTTCCTTTCTGTACTATTCGTGCTCCTTAAAACTCGGTCATTTATCTTTAGTTCCTTGCTTCCTCTGGACGACCGGGCCACTCGTGGAAGCTAATAATCCGTAAGGAGCAACACATGCGTCATTACGAAATCGTATTCATGGTTCACCCTGATCAAAGCGAACAGGTTGCGGGCATGATCGAACGTTACACTGGTTCTATCACTGAAGCTGGCGGTACTGTACACCGTCTAGAAGATTGGGGTCGTCGTCAACTGGCTTACCCAATCAACAAGCTTCACAAAGCTCACTACGTTCTTATGAACGTTGAAGCTGACCAAGCTGTAATCGATGAGCTAGAAACTGCTTTCCGTTTTAACGATGCAGTTCTACGTAACATGATCATGCGTACTAAAGCAGCGATCACTGAGCAATCTATCATGCTTAAGCAGAAAGAAGAGCGTGCTCCTCGTCGCGAAGAGCGTGCAGAGTCTCGTCCAGAAGCTGCTGCTGAGTAATTGATTGTATGACCAATCGAATGGAGCTGAGTGGCACCGTCGCTAAGCCTCCGATTCGTAGTAAAAGCCCTAGTGGAATAGAGCACTGCCGTTTTTGGTTAGAGCACCGTTCTACTGTTATTGAAGCCGATTTAGCTCGCCAAGTTTATTGTCGTATGCCAGTCGTCATCAGTGGGCCAAGGTCACAAGCATTAACTCAAAATTTAGTACTAGGCAGTAACATTGTGGTAGGAGGCTTTGTCGCTTACCAAACCGGCCGAAATGGCATCGGTAAAATAGTGTTGCATGCTGACCACATCACTTATATTTAAGATCAGGAGATAGCCCATGGCTCGTTTCTTCCGTCGTCGTAAATTCTGCCGTTTTACTGCAGAAGGCGTACAAGAGATTGATTACAAAGACGTAGCAACTCTTAAAAACTACATCACTGAAGCTGGTAAAATCGTACCTAGCCGTATCACTGGTACAAGCGCTAAATACCAACGTCAACTAGCTCGTGCTATCAAGCGTTCACGCTACCTAGCTCTACTACCGTACACTGACAAACATCAGTAATCGGTTCGTTTTATTAAGACAGAGGATTAAATAATGCAAGTTATTCTACTTGATAAAATCGGTAACCTAGGTGCACTTGGTGACGCTGTAAACGTTAAATCTGGCTACGCTCGTAACTTCCTTATCCCACAAGGTAAAGCAGTTATGGCTACTAAAGCTAACGTTGAAATGTTCGAAACTCGCCGTGCTGAACTAGAAGCTAAAGTTGCTGAGCAACTAGCTGCTGCTGAAGCTCGTGCTGAGCAAGTTAACGCACTAGAAGCAGTTGTACTTGCTTCTAAAGCTGGTGACGAAGGTAAACTATTCGGTTCTATCGGTACTCGCGACATCGCTGAAGCAATCACTGCTGCTGGCGTTAAAGTTGTGAAAAGCGAAGTTCGTCTTCCTGAAGGCGCACTACGTAACACTGGTGAGTTCGCGATCAGCGTTCAACTTCACTCTGAAGTTTTCGCTACTGTAAACCTACAAGTTGTTGCTGAGAAGTAATTTCAGTTTCAAGACGTATTAGTAAAAAGCACCTCTTAGAGGTGCTTTTTTTT
>NZ_AFWE01000163.1 GCF_000222585.1 Vibrio scophthalmi LMG 19158
TCTCTCTGTGTCATTTTGAGGACGGACGACGGAGCGAGACTGAGCGAAGGAGGAGGACGAGAAATGACCTCTTTACTTGATACATAGAAATAAAGTGATAACAGGGGGATTTTCAGCGTTCTGTGAGCTTCCCTTGATTAGTAGTTACATATCTGCACGCACACACTTCCAAGCCCGATCATCAGGGTGTATATTAAGTTTCATATTGCATACTGCGCGAACAGTTTGCATACAAAAAAATAAACCCTCACGAGTCCGCTAAAACTCTGAGGGCATGACAGACATTCTTGACAGATTTTTGGAAAACCATATGCCTGTAATTAAAGTTTATCACCATGGCATGACTGCTGCCATACCACCTAAGAAAAATAACCACGAACGTGCAAAGCGTGGTCAGGTTCAAGGGTGGTCTAAATCCGCTACCAGAAATAATACCCGTTGGCTTCGCTCTGTATCCCCAAAAAGTTTTGGTAATAATGAAGAGTTCGGAGTTGCTTTCACCTTAACTATTCGTGATTGTCCTGAAAGCTCGGAAGAGTGGCATAAAATTCGAAGGTCTTTTATCGAGAGATTGAGAAGGTTGGGAATGCTTCGCCTTCACTGGGTGACTGAGTGGCAACGTCGAGGTGTACCTCATCTTCACGGCATTGTATTTCTTCCCAAAACAACCCAAACCAAAATGAAGGACAACATCGGAATACCTCTTTCATGGGGTCATGCTATTGAGCAGTCCTGGATTGCTGTGGCCGAAAAATACGGAGCCTCTCCCCGGGGTCAGCATTTGAAAACCGTTACTGATATCAAGGGATGGTTTAAATATTTATCTAAGCACGCTTCTCGAGGCGCAGACCACTACCAGCGTTCATCTTCTGGGGTTCCTTCTGGCTGGATAAAAACGGGTCGTGTTTGGGGTCATTGTGGTGACTGGGTCACTGATGAGGCAGTACAGATTAATGCCTCCAATGAATTTTATTTCGCTCTTCGCCGTATCGTCCGTAAATGGCGACTCTCTGACGCTAGGTCTGCATTCAAAGAAGCCTCCATCCCTCGAATCGTCGATGGTTATTTTGCGTTTGGTAAGGATTATCTATCCAGCAAAAAAAGGATCTCTTCCGCCAGAAAAATGCTTAAGTGCAACGATTATAAAAAATCACAGGTTCGCGGGGTTTCTGAGTGGATAGATTCCGAAAATATTCTTCTTATTGCTGAGATGTTAATTTCTCAGGGATATGAGATTTATCTTTCTGAAGAGGAAGAAGCGCGCCTTTGATGAGTGCTCCAACACCCACCAAAGGCTAATCAAAACTAACTTAACTGGAGTTAATTATGACTACTGAAAATTATTCTATTATTGGCCTGAAAGATCTACTAAACGATCTCGAAAATCTTTCTACCTGCCTAATGACGCTCACCACCGTTCCTGAGCACATCAATTCCTCTGTTTTTGACCAATTGCAGGAGGACCAGTACGCCCTAATTCAGACAATTAACGGTTACGCCACGATGTTGCAGGCCATTCAATCAGGGAATTTGCCAAATTAAAAAGGGGAAGGGGCCCCGTTTCGTCGGGGAAGGGGTTCCCTTTTTTGTTTGGTGAATTTCAGACAAGCGGAAACCATGTGGATTTTAGTCCCATTTGTTAAATCCGCGCGTCAGTAAACCTTTAAATTTGATAAGAGAAGAGAGAGGAGAGCGGGGATGAAGCGAGAGCGCCACGGCTCA
>NZ_AFWE01000162.1 GCF_000222585.1 Vibrio scophthalmi LMG 19158
AATTGAGCTACTATTTTGATTAGAAAGCCCATGTTTGTCGGTTATTGATACCGTGTAATTGTATGTCCCATCTTCAAGGTTAAAAGGCGGTATAAAGCTCCAAGATCCATCAGCATTAGCTTGTACTGGATAATCGACCCCTCCAAATGTCAAGATAATTGTTGATCCAGGTTTAGTGGAACCAACAATGGTAGGCCGAACATTTGATGTAATGTTATCTTCATTAGAACCGCTGTTTGATGAAGCGCTTAATGACGATTCTGCAGAAGGTTTGGTTATATCGACTGTAATACTGCCACTCAATGGGGTTTCAGTCACATTCCCTGCGGTATCTTTAACTGATACAACATAATCATAACTATCCGAAGTTAAGTCATTTTCTTCATACTCTACAGTCCATCGTCCACTAGCGTCGGCTTTCGTTGTTAATGTTTTACCGTTTATCATTAAAGTTACGGTTGCCCCTGGTTCAGTAGAGCCTGAAAATATAGGGTTTTTTGATGTTGTAACGTTAGTTGTACCGGCCACTAAACTATCTTGATCGAGACTAGCTGTGATATAGCTTGGCGATTGCGTATCTATAGTTAATTCACCTTCTATTTTATCTTGATTACCAACTTTATCGGTAATTGTAATTGTATAGTCGTAGGTGGTATCGGGAAGTGCGTCGATTGTTAACAACCAATTCCCAGAATTATCTACTATTACAGAATGTGTTTTCCCGTTAATAGTAATTTCAACCGTTGAGCCAGGCTCGCCTTGTCCTTTGAAAGTAGGCGTTGAATCATTTATATGATTAGAGCTTGTTGCTAATTCATCATTCGCATAAATACCCTCCAAAGTAATAGTCGTTTGGGTATCAACGGTAAAAGAATCCTCAACTTGGCCAATAATATTACCTACGTGATCAAAAGCTTTAACTGATATTCTGTAATCACCATCGGCTAGCGGGATATCAAGAGAAAGATGCCATTCCCCTTCGGAATTAGTAGTAACCTTGTAAGATTTTTCACCCACAATAACTAAAAGAGAGGTGTTTGGTGATGCTGTACCTACAAATATAGGTCTTGAACTGTCAGATGTGTTATCTAGTTCAGGATTTGGGGCTGATTGTGGCGATAGTCCGACAGTGACTGCTATAGCATCAGATGGCGTGGTATTAATGGTAATACTATCATCAAAGCTATCGACGTTACCTGCAATATCTGTAATGATGATGTCATAATCATGACTACCTTCTGGCAAATTATCAGTAACAGTAATTTGCCAGCTACCATCTTTTTTCGATGTTGTGGTGTAGGTTTTACCGTTAATTGTTAGTTCAACTGTAGATCCCGGTTCTGCCGTACCTACAAAAGTAGGATTCACAACATTAGTAGTATTATCACCGACTAATCCTGAGTCTGACAGTTCGTTTAACTTATAAGTAGCATTCTGTAACTCATTATCTACGATAAATTTCCCGCTGCGCTCAGTTTTATTTCCTGCGATATCAGTAACCGTAATGGTGTATGTATATTGCCCATCAATCAAGTTTTCTAAATTTAAAAGCCAATTCCCTGATGGATCAATGATCACATCATGTTTTATACCATTAATAGTAATAGATACGGTTTCTCCATTACTCACTACTCCCGAAAACACATGATCTTTAGACTTTGTGATACTATCGTCAGTAACATTTGTATCTTCAAATTCATGTGTATAGGAAACAACTGGCCCTGTGTCATCTATAACAAAGGAACCTAAAGTTGGGTTCGATACGATACCGTTTCTATCCGTAGAGGTAATACTAAAGTTATATTCACCTTCGTCAGTGAAATTGTTTTTATTTAAGGGTGCGGACCAATGACCATTTGCATCAGCAAAGACAGTGTAGGTGATATCTCCTATAACAATCGTTAGCTTAGCGAATGCTTTAGTCGTGCCTTGAAGTGTAATTTGAGATTTATTTGTTACAGTATTGGAGGTCCCACTTAAACTATCATCTGACAACTCAAAAGTCACACTTGGTGGCGTTGTGTCAAAAACCACGTCAAAACTTATATCCGTTTTGTTACCGGTGTGCGGTGATGTAGTGGATATAACGACATTTTGGTATTCAGCACCATCACTGGTGTTTGAAAAAAGACTGCTGGCATCAATGCTCCATGTGCCATCAAGTAAAATAGTCGTATTTAGAGTTACTCCGTTATAGGAAATTGCTACGTTATATCCAGGAGTGCCTGTACCTTTAAAGTGTCCATCATTCGTGAGATAGTCATCTGTCTCGCTGAAATTAGGACCGAAATTATATTTAATAGAAAGAGGTGGTTTCGGTTCAATTTGAACCGAACCATCGTTTTGAGTCGAGTTTCCAGCATCGTCAGTAAAAGTAATAGTATACTGATAAGTGCCAGGAGCGATATTATTACTTGGAGTAACACTGAAAAAGCCTTCTGCGTCTGATTCTACCGAATAGCTCACACCATTAATTGTCAACGTTACTGTTACGTTTGGTTCGGTTCTGCCAGTAAAAACAGGACGAGCAAGGCTTACTATACTAAGCTCGGAATTTTGTCCTTCTATTTCACTTAACCCACTTGTAGAAGGATCAATTGAGGAATCAATCGTAAAGTCTTGAGTGAACGTTTTAGTTTGCCCCTCGTAAGCAACTACGACTTCAATGCGATGAAGCCCTTGACCTAATTCGTTTGGTACAGTAAAAGTCCAATTCCCATTATTATCTACGGTAGCGTCGTAAAAAACACCTGCAATTTTAATTCTAACTGTTGCTCCCTTTGAAACAACTCCAACAAAAGTAGGGGACTTTTCTTTGGTCAGAAA
Organism: Vibrio scophthalmi LMG 19158; assembly: GCF_000222585.1. Classification (GTDB taxonomy): domain Bacteria; phylum Pseudomonadota; class Gammaproteobacteria; order Enterobacterales; family Vibrionaceae; genus Vibrio; species Vibrio scophthalmi. The sequence goes on from NZ_AFWE01000162.1 coordinate 2,827, forward strand.
ATCACCAAATGCACCGGAATCTGATGTAGTTTCAATTTCAACAGTAGTAGTCAAGTTGTATACTTCACCTGACTTGGATTGAGTGTGGCCGAAGTTATCCTCAAAGGTTAACGTATATTCAACTAGTCCTGTTGGTAATTCAGGGGCATTGTTTGGGTATTGGAACGTCCAGCTAAATTGTCCATTTGCTGTCTTAGTTACAGTGATAGGATAGGTATTTCCATCAATTTGAATCTGAGCATTAATGATCTTAACTGCACTCCATGGAGGAGTCTGCAATGTACCTGACAAGGATATTAATTGGTTTTCATTAAATGTAGGTTCATCTTCTGTTATGCTAATTTCTTGGAGATTAGCCCTGTATTTGTGTTGAATTATAGTTTCTCTACCTGATTTATCGACAAGCGTTATTTTTATGGTTCCCTCTGTCCAATGCCCTATAAGGTGAGCTGGAATTTCGATAGAATTACCATACCCTTCGATCCACCCGCCATTTTGCGCATTGTATTCGCCAAGAAACTCTAGCTTATATTTAAAGTTTCCTTTCAATGCGATAATTGGAGTTCTGTCAGTAAAATGCCAAAAACCATTGTCTATATAAATATCTTGAGACGATAGCGTAGTATCAGTTGCTGGCCATTGTGTATGAATAGTGCCACTTTGCTCATATTTATTACCGGCTACATCTTCAAATTTTATCGTGTATGGCGCTGTATTTGCATAGTTCCAAATTGAATTGAAAGTGTAGTTACCATTTTGATCAGCTACCACGTTATAAGAATAACCATTGTGTATCAATTGAACTTTTGTTCCAGGTTCAGTTTTACCTGAAAAGACAAAAGTTCGGTTGTGAAAGTAAAAATCATTTGGATCATCAATATCACCGTCAACGCCACTTAACTGAATTTCGGGACGTGAAAGCATAGAGTCAATCGTTACTATTCCAGATTTTTCTGTTGATATGCCGGAAGGACTGACAACCGTGATTTTGTAGTTGTGGTACCCATCCGTGAGTTCAGTAGGTAATTCAAAACGAAAATTACCCGCAGCGTTAGGAGTAATACGATAATCAACACCATTTATTGTTAGGATGACATTAGCGGAGATTGGAGACACTGTGCCAATGAATGTAGGCGTTTTATCTTTAGTGATGTTATCGTTTTTGCTGTGGCCAGTGTCAGAGCTTTCTTCAAGAGAGATTTCGACTGTAGGTAACTCTACCCCATCAGGCACATAGTTTACAGTGCTTGAAATAGTATCTCTGTTTCCTGCAATATCGACGCCCTCAACAATATATGTTGTAAGGCCTGGGGATAGGTTAGTTGGAAATGTAAATGTCCATTTTCCTGTTTCGTCTACGTTGGCAGGGTACCGTACGCCATTCACAATGATTGTGATTATAGCTCCGGGCTCGGAATTACCAGTAAGTAAGGGTCTGGATAAATGCGTAAAGGTTGGGTTTGCAGAGTCTGGATGCTGGCTGCTTGACGCTAATCCGGTTGTGATTTCGAGGCTATTGTCCACGGTAATAACACCATTACTTAAGGTGTTGGTGTTGCCTGCTACGTCTTCCACTTCCACAGTATATTCATAGTTACCATCTTCTAAATCTGGCAAAGCATCAGGGTAGGGTAGGGTCCAATTACCGTCTTTATCAGCCGTTAATGGGTAGGATTTTCCAAACACTGTCACAACGATTTTTGCAAAAGGATCCGTTTTACCAATCAGCGTCGGTCTTTCTGATTTTGTAATTCCATCTGATTGAGATGTACCAGTATCTGATGATTCAGAAAGACCTGCTGTATTTACGACAGAGGTATCGATCGTTACATTATCTTCGATAATCTTACTATTACCTGCGGCGTCAGTAGTAGAAACAGAGTAGGAATAAGTCCCCTCACCTAATTCTGGAAGATCAATTGACCATGTCCCTTCGTCAGTTACTTCAGCTTCGTAGCTTCTCCCATTTATGGTTAGTATTACAGTTGCTCCGGGAAGCGCAGTGCCGACAAAGGTGAGGTTTTTCACTTTAGTGATACCATCATTAGCCGAGTGTCCTACGTCAGATGCTTCGTCTAAACCTGCAGTTAGAATCGGCAACGCAGTGTCAACAGTGATTGCTTGACCTTGAATTTCAACGGTTTTGTTTCCAGCTAGGTCTTCAGAGTAGTAGGAATATGAATAAGTACCATCAGGCAATGCATCTAGCAATATACTCCATGTTCCATTGAGTTGAACTACTGATTTGTAAGTCTTGTTATTGATGGTTAGAACAATTACAGAGCCTGGTTCTCCAGTACCAGATAAAGTTGGTGTAACAACCTTAGTTATATTGTCTCCTTTAACTCCCGTGTCAGATTCTACACTTAGAGAAGCGGTAGGTAGCGTAGGAGGGGCTGTATCAACTGTGAAACTGCCTGATATAGTTTGTGAGCTGTTACCAGCTTTATCAACTGATACGACGGAGTAGTTATAATTTCCATCAGGTAAGATCCCAGGCTCAAAAAACCAATTTCCCGAAGTATCTACCGGAATTTCAATGGTTTTATTGTTTATTGTGAGGAATACTGTTGAATTTGGCTCGGTTGATCCGGAAAGAGAGATATCTTTGTTGGTGTGGCCATTATTAGGAAGCTCTTCTTCACCTGATGTGATAGATACATTTACTTCTGGGCTAGTTTTATCTATTAATACGGTTGTGGACTGTTCAAGTATATTTCCGGCTGGATCAGTAATAATTACAGATAGATCATATGTACCTTCCGATAACAAATTTGAAAGTTCAACAAACCACTCACCTTCTGAATTACTGGTTACTTGATAGGAATGCCCAGCTATCTTTAGGGTTATTTTTGAGTAGGGCTCGGTAATACCGGTAAAGCTCGGACTACTACTATTAGTAATAAAGTCACCTTTTTGTCCAGAGTCTGTTGCTTCGTCCATTAGAAAGAATGAAGTGCTGACAGATGTATCTACTGTAATGTTGCCACCAATAGAAGATGAATTTCCGGCTGTTGTAGATACTTTAAGCGAGTAATCCCAATCTCCGTCAGTTAATGGAGACGTAACGACTATTGACCATGAGCCATCTTCAGCGACTAGAGTATTATAAGTATTGCTACCAATAGTAAGGCTTATAACACTGCCGGGAGTAGCGATTCCGGTTAACGTCGGCTTAGAGATATTAACTAGAGATTCAGAAGAAGCTCCAGGATTTACCCATGAAAGCTCAACTATTTCAGGCATTGTATTATCAATGGTAATTGAAGATGTAATAGTCTCCGAACTTCCATCTGATGACGTAGCTGTTATAGTAACTGAATATTCGTCATTCTTTAGCGTATTAGGGATGTCAATTTTCCAAACACCAAGATCATCTGAAGTCGTTGTATATATAATGCCACCAATACTCAAATTAACGTTCGTATTCGGTAATGTTAGTCCAGAGAATGTTGGCTTGGTTAAGGATGTGATGTTATCTCCAGATTTACCAGTATCAGAACTTTTATCTAATGCTCCAGATACAAATAACTTAGCCTTGGATTCCGAATTTATAATTGGCAATTCAATAGGCTTTTTAGAGCTACTGTCGCCGTCTCCCGTTTTCGGTGGTGGGGTTTGCTTTGGCACCGTTTGCGACGCAATATCTGAAGTATTATCATTTAGCACTTCTTCTCTTAGCTTTTCTGCCAAATCATCACTATCTTCTTCATTGGCTATGGCATCTAAAGTGCTCACTAAATTGTTGACGAGAGCTTCTGAGTCTTCCTTTTCTTTAAGGGCTTGCTCAAGTTCTTTTTGGAATTCAGATAATTTACTTTCAGAATCTGAAATAGCGGTAGATTTCTCTTCTTCCAGAACTTTCAATAGTTCTTTGAGTTTATCAAATTTATTTTCATACTCTTTTTTTAATGCTTCAATATCATCCTCTGATAGCATTGATTCAGGAGTGGATGTTGGATATTTAAAGTTGAGCATATCTTCAAGATAAGCAGTATCTAAACCGCTTCCTTCTGCGGCTAAAGCGGCAGAAGCGATGGTGTTTATATCAACCTTTTTACCTGAACTTAGATAAATGTCTTTATTATTTAAAATTACATCGATTACGCCTTGTTCAATAATTTTATTATCAATTATCAAGTCAAATCCACTGACTTTTACTGAACTACTATCGTTAATATCGTTTATCATATCTTCCTCTTAATCTTTAACTTTCCAATTTAAGTTTAATTTTATTTTTGTTATTTCCTATCATGCAGTTGAATTTGAATAAAGATAACCTTCGAAAATAAGAGTCATCCCATCGCTAGTTCTTGATATCAAGATTAATATTGAAGGTAATTTTTGCACCCTATTAATATACGTATCGAAATAAAAATCATCCTCAAACTTTTGAACAAGAACATTATCTTCAAGCACAGCTACACTTTGTTGGATTTTTATGTTTAAATCTAAAATTTTATCTTTACGAACCAATATTATCAATTAGTATAAGTTTCCTAGTCGACAAAAAAAATTATCGCTAATCAGTGAAGCTATGGTTAGACCAGAGCAAGATCATGAAGACTTTTACCAAATGATTGGATTAACGTTGACCTGATAGGTTGGTTATGATCTTATTCTCCTCTTTTGAGGAGCCCCCATGAATTTAGAAGCCATCAAAG
>NZ_AFWE01000161.1 GCF_000222585.1 Vibrio scophthalmi LMG 19158
GCCAATGTGCTGGGTTTTTTTATCCGCCATTTTTGAAATCGATCTGAAAATTGGCGCGCGTACGTAGATGGTTTTATGACCAATGTTAGGCTGTGTTCTTTTATTTAGGAGATCGCCTATGAGATACGGAGGTTTTTGGCGTCGGTCAGCCGCGTCGCTAATTGATGGTTTAGTTTTGTTGCCTTTCACCGCACTGCTAATTTACGCGCAAGGCTTCTCGAAAGAGATGGGCATATGGCTCTCTCTTCCTGCCGCATTACTGTTTTCAAGCTATTACATCATCATGCATTGGCGTTATGGGGCAACCGTTGGTAAGCGCCTATTAAGCTTACGCGTTGTGGATGAATACTACGAGCGAAAAATCAATTTCCGTTCCGCGCTATTACGTGGCAGCTTTTATCTCGTTTTCGCAATGATCTTCAGTTACTGGGAAATCATCGGTTTTCAATCTATCCCTGCTGACCAATATGCCCATTTAGAATGGTATGTACGTGATGAAATCGTGCAGAGTCGGGCGCCAAGCTGGTCGTCTTACGTCATGATTGCGTCTTGTGTGTGGTTTGTGATTTCGTTCTTTACCTTGGTAATGACAGAGAAAAAGCGCACCTTACATGACTATTTGGGCAGCACTGTCGTGGTGAGAGTTTATAAGTAGAATGACTTGTGAGCGGGAACAAAAAAGCCACTCTGTTGAGTGGCTTCTAATATTTTAGCGTTGGTTAAGCTTGCTGTTTCTCAAGCTCAATTTGTTCTGCTACTTCATCTTCAATCAGCGCATCAACGATAACAGCACAAGCTGCATCGCCAGTGATGTTCAGTGCAGTACGAATCATGTCGAAAATACGGTCAAGTGCGAACAACAGTGGTAAACCTTCAATTGGAATACCAGCGGCAAGAAGAACGGCAACCACGAGGAATGATGGACCAGGTACACCAGCTTGACCTACAGCACCAAGCGTTGATGTAACGATGATCGCGATGTAAGCACCCATTCCAAGATCAATATTGAACAGCTGAGCAAAGAAGATAGCGACTAGGCCATAGTAGATTGCATTACCTGACATGTTGATGGTTGCGCCTAATGGCAATACGAAAGAAGCTGTAGAGTTACGTACTTTCAGCTCGTGCTCAACCGTATCCATGGTTACAGGCAGTGTCGCCATTGATGAAGCGGTTGAGAGTGCCACAGCCTGAGGCTTTTTCATCGCACTAATAAACTGCTTCGCTGACGTCTTAGTGAAGACGTGGATCATCGCTGGGTAAACCACAAAGCCGAAGATCAGGATTGCTGCGGTGTAAACAAGGAATAGCTTGAATACCACCATCAGTGCACCAAAACCAAAGGTACCTACAGCTTCAGCCATCAAGCCAAACACACCGATAGGGGCGATGATCATCACTTTGTTGATCATCCATACCATAGAATCAACGATGCAGTTTACGCCGTTAATAATTGGCGTGCGGCGTTCTTCTGATTGCTTTGACAGTGCAATACCAAAGAATAGGCAGAAAACCAAAATTTGGAGGATGTTTGCTTCGTTCAGTGATTGGAAAACGTTGGTTGGGATCATACCAGTGATGGTTGCCCAGAAAGTAGGTAGTTCACCTTTAGAAGCATACTCAGCAGAGAACATGCCTTCAACACCCGATAAGTCGATACCAATACCTGGTTGGAAGACCGCACCCATGACGAGAGCAAGTGCAACAGCCAGCGCAGATGTTAGCGCGAAAAACCCGAGCGTAACGGTGCCGACTTTACCTGCAGATTGGCTATTTCCTAGTCCTGCTGCACCTGAAATCAGCGCAACGGCAACTAATGGAATCACCAACATTTTGATTAGATTGATAAAAATAGCACCAAGTGGGGCGAACATCACCGCGCTTTGACCCATCATGGCACCAACGGCAGTACCAACGATCATTGCGATGACAACTTGAATACCAATGTTGCTTAGCAAACTCTTTTCTTTTAACACTTCCATAACCTCTGTGCTATTAAATTTGAAAATCCTAGTATTAACCACTGCGCATATTGCAACGAATGGATAATAATTCGAGTGAATTTGTACACGTAATTTTCACAATTGGCAATAAGCAACACGTGAAAAACGGCCGACAAAAGTCACTTTTTGCGGTTGAAGTGTGATTTTTATTCAAGAGCAAACGTTTGCTTGTGCGACTGATGCGTTAAGAGTGACAGCGAGTGGGTTGAATATGACAGTTTGTTGATAATTTAATGCCAGTTAGTTGCATTGCTGTAAGTGATGGGTTTGATTGATAACTGGGCTGAATGGTTGCGTTGCTGCTGTGAGGGTAAAGAGAGATCGCAAACACGCAAGGTGTCGATAGGCGCAGCAAGGAAGTAGGGGCTATTAAAACAATAACCCCACATTTAAGCTGAAAAAGCTACTTTTGCGTGGCTGCTTTCATCGTTGTGACGAATTGACCAAGTGACTGCAGCATGAGTGCTGGCTGGTCAATATTTGACTCAATGATTTTCACCACCGCAGAGCCAGAGATTGCCCCTGCGGCACCCGCATCAATCGCTTCTTTAACTTGTGCGGGCTCTGAGATACCAAAGCCAAGTAGTGCAGGAGGCGCATCAAATTGATTAAGGCGAGCCAGTAGATCGCCGACTGGCATATTCGCTTTGGTTTCCGCGCCCGTCACGCCTGCGCGAGAGAGTAGATAAGTATAACCACCGCCTAGCTGTGCAACGGTCTGTAATGTTTCGTCGCTGGCGGTTGGTGGCGCGATAAAGATTGGGTGGATACCAAATTTTTCTGCCGCCGCAACAAACTCAGCGCTCTCATTGGTTGGGACATCAGCAATCAGTACCGAATCAACACCAGCCTTGGCACAGCGTTGATAAAAGTCTTCAATGCCGCGCGAGAAGACAAGGTTGGCATACATCAGCAAACCAATTGGCAGTTCAGGATACTCTTGACGAATTTTACTGATCAACTCGAAGCAAATATCCGGTGTCGCACCAGAATCTAATGCACGAATATTGGCCCCTTGAATGGTTGGTCCATCCGCAAGAGGATCGGAGAAGGGCATGCCTAATTCGAGTGCATCAGCACCAGACTTAACCAGCGTTCGCATGATCTCTAGTGACTGCTCAGGGTTAGGATCGCAGATGGTAACAAATGGCACAAACGCGCCTTGTTTGACTTCGTCTAGGCGTTCAAACATCAGTTGATAACGGTCCATTAAAACACTCCTTTTTCTTCAAGAATGGCGTGGACGGTAAAGATGTCTTTGTCACCACGACCGGATAGGTTGACCACCAGTAGCTGTTCTTTTTCAGGGTTGTTGCGTGCCATATGCAGAGCGTGTGCAAGTGCATGAGAGGACTCAAGCGCAGGAATAATCCCTTCGCTACGAGCCAGCTCTTGGAACGCGTCTAATGCTTCGTCATCGGTAATGTTGTCGTATTCCGCGCGACCAATTGCGTTAAGGTGTGCGTGTTGTGGACCAACGGATGGGAAATCAAGGCCAGCAGAGACTGAGTAAGACTCTTCTACTTGGCCATTAGGATCTTGCATTAATGGTGCCTTCATACCAAAGAAGATACCCGTTTTGCCATGCTTCAACGGTGCGCCATGTTGGTCGGTGTCAATCCCTTTACCAGCAGGCTCAACTCCGATCAGACGTACGCTCTCTTCCTCAATAAAATCAGCAAACATACCAATGGCATTGGAACCGCCACCGACACAGGCGATCACCGCATCAGGCAAACGGCCTTCGCGCGCCAAAATTTGATTCTTGGTTTCTTCGCCAATCATACGTTGGAATTCACGTACGATGGTTGGGAATGGGTGAGGGCCTGCTGCCGTACCTAAAAGGTAGTGCGCGGTTTCGTAGCTGCCAGACCAATCACGCAAAGCTTCGTTACAGGCATCTTTTAATGTTGCTGAGCCTGAATGAACAGGGATCACTTCCGCGCCCATCAGTTTCATGCGGAAAACGTTCGGGCTTTGACGCTCAACATCTTTTGCCCCCATATAAACGCGGCATTTTAAGCCCAACAGTGCACACGCCAGTGCAGTTGCAACACCATGTTGACCTGCGCCAGTTTCTGCAATGATTTCGTTTTTGCCCATGCGTTTTGCCAGCAAAGCCTGACCGAGCACTTGGTTGGTTTTGTGCGCGCCACCATGCAACAAATCTTCTCGTTTAAGGTATAACTTGGTTTTGGTGCCCTTAGTGAGGTTACGCGTCAAAGTAAGCGCCGTTGGGCGACCAGCGTACTCTTGTAATAGGGTCATGAACTCACTGCGAAATTCAGGGTCTTCTTGTGCATCAATAAACGCTTGCTCTAACTGCTCAAGCGCAGGCACTAATATTTGCGGAACGTATTGACCGCCGTACTCGCTAAAATAGGCATCTAACTTTGCCATTGCTCTCTTCCTTAATATTGTCGAATTGCAGCAAACGCTTGTTGCAACTTCACTAAATCTTTCTTACCCGGTGCGCTTTCCACACCTGAGTTAAGGTCTAATCCTAAGCAGCCAAGTTGACTTGCTTGTTGTGCGTTATCGGCGCTAATACCACCGGCCAACATCACTTGTTCAGTGTTGCCAATCAGCGACCAATCAAATACTTGCCCTGTGCCACCACTTTGGTTGCCAACCTTGGTATCGAGAAGGTGACGGTCGACATGGCGACTTAGGCGAATGGCGGTTTGATCACTCACGCCATAGGCTTTCCAGATTTCGATCTCTGCGGGCAATTGAATGCGTAAGGCATCAACGTACTCTTGTGACTCGTTACCGTGTAACTGGATGGCAGTTAGGTGTAGCTGGTCAGCAATTTCAGCGACGATTTCAGCGGGGTGGTTCTGAAATACACCAACATAGTTAAGTGGTGCGCCACTCATCACCAAGCGAGCGTGTTCTGGCGTCACGTAGCGTTTAGAGGCCTCAACGAAAATCAAACCGCCATACACCGCACCGGATTGATAGGCTTTGGCGGCATCATCACAATGGGTCAGCCCGCATACTTTATTCTGCCCCAGTGTTACCTTGCGCACGGCCAGTTCGATGTTACTTTCCGCCATCAAAGAGCTGCCAATCAAAAAGCCATCGGCATAGGTACTTAAATCACGCACTTGCTGGTGGGTGTAAATGCCGGATTCAGAAATAATCGTTGCGTCCGGCGCGAGTTTACGCAGGGTCGGAGCAAGCTGCTTGGTACGATTCAAATCGGTGCTGAGATCGCGCAAATTACGGTTGTTGATGCCAATCACTTTCGCGCCAAGATTTACCGCGCGATGCAGTTCTTCATCGTTACTAACCTCAGTCAACACACCCATGTTAAGTGAGTGGGCAACCTCAGCAAGCTGTTGATACTCTTCGTCGTCAAGCACTGACAACATCAGCAGAATGGCATCAGCTTGGTAGTGGCGTGCCAAATAAACTTGATAAGGGTCAATCATGAAGTCTTTACACAATACCGGCTGGCGAACCTGACGGCTGACTTGTGGAAGAAAATCAAAGATGCCTTGAAAGTACTTTTCATCGGTCAGTACAGAGATAGCATCAGCATGGTTGTTATACACTGAGGCGATGTAATCGAGATCAAAGTCGTCGCGAATCAACCCTTTTGATGGTGATGCTTTTTTGCATTCCAAGATAAAAGCGGTTTTGTTGCCACTGAGCGCTTGGTAGAAGTTTCGCTCAGAGGGCGTCAGTGACGATTGAAATTCTGCCAGCGGTTGCGTGGCTTTACGCGCTGCAACCCATTCGAATTTATCACGTACTATTTTCGCCAGTACTTCCGCCATCTGTGCCTCTTTACGTGAGACATGCTGCGATAAATTGTCGGATACTTGTGTCATGGTGATCCCTTAATTATCCACGCGCTGCCAGTTGTTCAACTAACTGATACGCTTTACCTGAATTCATGGCCTCGATGGCTTGTTGTGTATTGGCTTTTAAATCTTCATGGCCGAACAAGCGCATGAGCAGAGCCACGTTTACCGCAACCGCGCCCAGCTGTGCTTCAGTGCCTTTTCCAGTCAAAATATTGGTGATGATGGCTTTGTTTTCTTGCGGATCGCCGCCTTTGATCGCCTCTAGTGGAAAGCGAGTAACACCAAAATCTTCCGGCGTTAAGGTGTATTCGTGGATCTGACCCTCTTTGATTTCAGCAACAGTGGTTTCGCCATGAATCGCCACTTCATCTAAACCGCTGCCATGCACGACTGCGGCTCGCTTCATGCCCATTTTTAACATTGTTTCAGCAATAGGACGTACGAGCTCTTCGCTGTATACGCCCATTAATTCGATATTAGGTCGTGCTGGGTTAATCAGAGGACCGAGAATATTGAAAATGGTGCGGGTTTTCATAGTTTGACGCACCGGCATCGCATGGCGAACACCACCGTGATATTGCGGCGCAAACAGAAAGGCGACGCCAAGTTCATCGACGGCGTCTCGCGTGTCTTGTGCGCTCATGGCGAGATTAATGCCGAATGAATCAAGCAAGTCTGAAGAGCCAGATTTACTCGATACGCTGCGGTTACCATGTTTGGCGATTTTTAAGCCACAAGCGGCAGCAACAAAGGCGGCGGTGGTCGAGATATTGATGGTATCGTGCCCATCGCCACCGGTACCAACGATATCAGCGAAATCATAATCAGGGCGAGGGAAGGCGTTCGCATTCGCGAGTAAGGCTTTTGCGGCGCCGGCAATTTCGGCTGGCGTTTCGCCTTTGATCTTTAACGCGGTTAGCGCCGAGGCCATCAGCACGGGATCGAGTTCACCACGAATGATGATGTCGAAAAGCGCTTGGCTCTCTTGTTCGGTTAATGCTTGTTGCTCGTAAAGCTTATTAATAATCTGTTCCATGATTATATTCCTTATCCTTTGCTTCGCTCTAACGCCCATTCAATGGCATTGGCGAGTAATGTCGCCCCGTAGGTGGTCATAATGGACTCTGGGTGAAATTGAAAGCCGCACACCTTGTCTTGTTCTTGAACCACTGACATCACTAAATCATCCACCTCTGCGGTCACCGTTAGCTCTGCAGAAACATGGCTAGCGACCAACGAGTGGTAGCGCGCGATGGCAAGTGGTGACGGCAGGTTGGCATAAATGGCGTGATTTTGATGCGCCATCATTGATACCTTGCCATGCACAATATCACCTGCGCCAGAGACTTTGCCGCCATAAGCTTCAACAATCGCTTGATGACCAAGACAAATGCCAATCATCGGCACTTTGCCTTTGAGGCGTAAGATTAGCTCGGGCATGCAGCCTGCTTGCGAGGGTTCACCAGGGCCCGGTGATAGTAGTACGACCGGGTTGTCTAATTGTTCGATAGCCTGTTCAATCGTGGCGGCAGCAATGTGGTTACGATAGATGGTCACGTGGTGACCAAGCGTACGAAACTGATCAACCAAGTTGTAGGTAAATGAATCGAAGTTATCGATAAAGACGATGTTTGCCATGATAATCTTGCTCCCTTACCCGTTGTGAGAATGGTCTTGAGGATGACGCTGATGGGCGGCTTGAATCGCTGAGATAACCGCTTGCGCTTTACCTCGAGTCTCATCGGCTTCCGCTTGTGGTTCAGAGTCAAACACCACACCTGCGCCAGCTTGCACTTGAGCAATGCCGTTTTCGACATACGCTGAACGAATCACGATACAAGTATCTAACGTGCCTTCACCTGTTAAGTAGCCGACAGCGCCACCGTAACTGCCACGTCTTGCTTGCTCAACATCGCGAATCAGCTGCATTGCCCGAATCTTTGGCGCACCCGTTAACGTACCCATATTCATACACGCTTGATAAGCATGTAACGCGTCTAGATCATTGCGTAATTGGCCAACAACACGCGAGACAAGGTGCATCACATGGCTGTAGCGATCGACCTTGAGAAGATCGGCGACATGGCGGGTACCCGCTTCGGCAATACGAGCAACATCATTACGAGCCAAGTCAACCAGCATCATATGCTCCGCATTTTCTTTGCCGTCAGTACGTAGCTCTAGTTCAATACGGCTATCGAGATCAAAATCAATTTCACCGTTAGCACGCTTACCACGACGTCGAGTACCGGCAATCGGGTAAATCTCAACTTGGTTGGTGTCAGTTTCATACTTCAACGCGCTTTCTGGAGAAGCACCAAACAGAGTAAATAGCTCATCTTGCATGTAGAACATGTAAGGGCTTGGGTTACTTAATTTAAGCTCTTTATAGGCGGCTAATGGAGAAGGGCATGGCAGAGTAAAACGGCGTGACGGCACTACTTGGAAAACGTCACCTTTAATGACGAACTGTTTTAAGTCTCGCACTGTTTGGCAAAAATCTTGATCGGACACGCTAGGGGTTACCGTGACCTCGTCAAGTTGCGTTGCCATAGGTAGCGTTTTCGGATCGCCACATGCGTACGCAATTTCCACTAAGCGCTTTTCGATGGTTGCCGAGTTGCTAGACGAATCAAAACGAGTGGCTTGTAATAAGCAGGTTTGTTCTTGGTGATCGACAATTAAGAGTGTTTCAGCCACGTAGAAAACGTAATCAGGGCATTGATTGGTGGCTTGGGCATCGCCAAGTGGTTCAAAGTTTGCCACTAAGTCATAGGCAAATAAACCACCCAAAAACAGCGCATATTTATCGTGATTAGCGAGATAAAAGCTATGTTGGATCAAGCGCAGTGCATCAAATGATGAGGCTTCACGTAAGCGAGAATCTTCATCTAGTTGATTATTGGGTTCAGAATAAGTCAGGGTTAAGCAGTTATCGAGTAGCTCAAACTCAATACTCGGCGCGATATTTTTGACGAGATGACGAAGGAGTGCTTGGCCGTTGTCGGTGAGTGCCGTCATAGTGACTTGATGGCCGTAACAAACAATGCGTACCGCAGAGTCCACGATCAGTAGGCTTTTTAGATTCTGCTTCGAATCGATTTCAGCAGACTCAAGTAACAAGCTGTCTGTCTTGTTTTCGCATAAAGTATGGAAAAGACGTGTTGGGTCTTGAGCATACGGTACTTGAGTATGGATCACATCGACACTAGCCAGTGCGTTAATTTTAATGGCCTTGTTCACAAGACCTCCTTTTTATTATCGGTATCCTTCCTGTCGTACAGTCTCGCACAAAGCAAACGTTCTCCCAAACTGCGATGGCAGTTATTTGTTTATTCTTTAAACAGTTGGGTGTGAGCTGCACAACAAAACAAAAAGCCCGCTAACTTAGCGGGCTTTACGAGTGACTTCTTTTTCAATCTGTCGATAGTTTAGAAATACACGCTAGCCCACCAAGAACTATTCCAAGTGCGCCACCAAGATAACTCTGCTTGCTCACGCTTAGGTGAGTGCAAAGTCACTTTTGTTTTCTGCTTTTGGTTAAATTCTTGTAACATAGCCTGTCTTCACATTCTCGCCTGTAATTGCGTACTAGTTAACTAGTATTTTAACTTGGTGTCAACCTTTCGACCTACACTAATCAATATCTTTTTATTGAGTTGCGCCGAATAACGGTTAACAAGCCCAGTCACCACAGACGTCATTGACTCATAGAACGTGTTTTTAACCATGAATTTAAGTGTGGTGGGTGAAGATATGCAGCCGAGAATGAACAAAATAATTGGTACAAAGAAATAGATATGAAAATAGACCTACACAGCCATACCACGGCTTCAGATGGCAGATTTAGCCCCCAAGACTTAGTCGATCGCGCGGTAGGTTTTGATGTAAAAGTACTGGCGATTACCGATCACGATACCGTGAATGGACTTGCGCCAGCCAAGCAATATGTTGCTGATAACAATATTGATTTGCACATTATCAATGGCATTGAGATTTCGACGGTATGGGAAAATAAAGACATTCATATCGTTGGGCTGAATTTAGATCCAGAACATCCAGCGCTACAAAGCTTGATCACCGAGCAAAAGCAGCGCCGTGAAGTTCGTGCAGAACTCATGGCTGCTCGTCTGGAAAAAGCCACCCGAGAGGGCGTGCTCGAAGAAGTGAGAGCGATTGCCGATGGTGCGCCTTTAACCCGTGCACATTTTGCAGCATGGCTGGTCGCCAATGGCTATGCTAAGACGATGCAGCAAGTGTTTAAAAAATATTTAACGCGTAATAATCCCGGTTATGTGCCACCAAACTGGTGCTCAATGTCGGAAGCGGTGGCGGCGATTCATGCCGCTGGTGGTAAGGCGGTACTAGCTCACCCAGCGCGTTATGGTTTGACGGCGAAGTGGATAAAGCGTCTACTGGCAGCGTTTGTTGAAGCGAACGGTGATGCAATGGAAGTTGCTCAGCCACAACAAGCACAACAAGAAAGACGCAACTTGGCGGATTATGCGATACAATACAACCTATTAGCGTCCCAAGGCAGCGACTTTCACTATCCGTCACCATGGATGGAACTGGGACGTAACCTCTGGTTGCCATCCGGCGTTGAACCAGTTTGGAAAGATTGGGGTATCGAGCCTTCACATTCCGATACTCCTGAGAGCGAATAAAGCTCGATTAATGAGGAATTACCATGAGCCAGTTTTTTTACGTGCATCCTGAAAACCCGCAGGCTCGCTTGATCACTCAAGCGGTAGCAATCATTCGTAACGGTGGAGTCGTTGTTTACCCAACAGATTCCGGTTACGCACTTGGCTGCCAGCTAGAAAACAAGCAAGCGCTAGAGCGCATTTGTCAGATCCGTCGTCTTAACGATAAACATAATTTTACGTTATTGTGTCGTGATTTATCTGAGATTTCATTGTATGCGCGTGTTGATAACGCCGCGTTTCGTTTGCTAAAAAACAATA
Organism: Vibrio scophthalmi LMG 19158; assembly: GCF_000222585.1. Lineage (GTDB taxonomy): Bacteria > Pseudomonadota > Gammaproteobacteria > Enterobacterales > Vibrionaceae > Vibrio > Vibrio scophthalmi. The sequence goes on from NZ_AFWE01000161.1 coordinate 10,786, forward strand.
CGCCGGGGCCTTACACCTTTATCTTTAAAGGAACCAAAGAAGTGCCACGTCGTCTAATGAATGCCAAACGTAAAACGATTGGTATTCGTGTGCCCGATAACCGTATTGCACTAGACTTATTAGAAGCACTAGGTGAACCGATGATGTCAACATCGTTGATTCTGCCGGGCAACGAAGTGACCGAATCGGATCCAGAAGATATCCGCGATAAGCTAGAACATGCAGTGGATGTGATTTTAAATGGTGGTTATCTTGGTGAACAACCAACCACTGTGATTGACTTTAGTGAAGGTGAAGCCGAGTTGGTGCGTTTAGGTGCGGGCGATCCTGCCCCATTTGAATAACCAACAATCGGTGTGCTGAGATCACAAAATTAGCTGTCTTCACCGCTAATATTTGATATATTATGCGACCGCGAATTTAGGTCGCATATTTCATTCGACGTCTGCGAAGACGACACATAGGTAGTTAGATGAACGAAAAACTTCAGAAAGTATTGGCTCGAGCGGGTCATGGCTCTCGACGTGAATTAGAGACGTTGATTAAAGCAGGACGCGTGAGTGTGAACGGCATGGTGGCAAAACTAGGTGAGCGCCTAGAAGATGAAACCGCGATCGTTCGTATTGATGGACACACTGTGTCTGTTAAAGCAGATGAAGAAGTGGTCTGTCGTGTATTGGCTTACTACAAGCCTGAAGGTGAATTGTGTACTCGTCACGATCCAGAAGGTCGTCGTACCGTATTTGACCGTCTACCTAAAATCCGTGGGTCTCGTTGGATTTCTGTTGGTCGTCTAGATGCGAACACATCTGGCCTACTACTGTTTACTACCGATGGTGAGTTGGCTAACCGCCTAATGCACCCAAGCCGCCAAGTAGAACGTGAATACCTAGTACGTGTATTTGGTGAAGTAAACGAACAGAAAGTGAAAAACCTAGTACGCGGCGTACAACTTGAAGACGGCATGGCTCGTTTTGAAGACATCGTGTACGCAGGTGGTGAAGGTATGAACCACACCTTCTACGTTGCGATTAACGAAGGTCGTAACCGCGAAGTTCGTCGTTTGTGGGAATCACAAGAGACAACAGTAAGCCGCTTGAAACGTGTTCGTTACGGTGACATCTACTTAGATAAGAAACTGCCTCGTGGTGGTTGGATGGAACTGCAACTGAAAGACGTTAACTACTTACGTGAACTGGTTGAATTGAAACCAGAACGTGAAACCATGCTAGACGAAAGCAAGGATTCAACATCACGTAGTCGTGAGCGTTCACGTAGCCAGAAGATCCGTCGTGCAGTTAAGCGTCACGAAGAGCGCGTAAGCGCACCAAAAGGCCGCAGCAATAACCCAAGTCGCCGTAAGCCGAAAAAAGCGGCAGGTGAACAAGGTGCTCGTGCTAAAACGCAAGTGAGCCGCCCAAGCCGCCCAGCGAAAAAATAAAACGAGAAAGCAGCCTACGGGCTGCTTTTTTATTGCTTGAACACGGTGACTTGCCGTTCGTTATCAGGGTCGTGCGAGCAGTAACCAAATTGATTGCAACAAAATCTTTTTTAGTACTAAAGTTTAACTAAGCTCACAGCAAAGAAAGCAAATAACGCTTATCCACACAAAGTGTAAAACTAATCTACCCAATAACTTGCTGAACTTTGAAGGCTATCCTACGTTAAATCTATCGTAGTATATGCAAGGAAGTGCAAATGATAAGTTTAGGGTTGGGTTTGGTGCGGCAATTATTGCCTAGAGTTATAGCTAAATTTTGTGTCGCGTTGTTATATCCTCTTCTTTTCCTTTCTCCTTTTATTGCTTCAGCCAGCCTAGATGGCTTGCCCCCTTCTTTACAAGGTCAATTAACCCAATCTCAAGCCAAAAATATTGCCGTTGAGTTGAAATATCTTGATGAAGTCCTGACTTCATCGGTATTGAGTTATGCTTTTTCTGGTGATGAAAAGTGGCTTGATCGCTACCTAGAAAATGAACCTCGTCTAACAGAGTTAATTAATGCGCTCTTAGCTAGCCAAGCGAATACCGAGTTAACCTTGGTTGAACAAATGGAAAGTGCCCATTTTGAACTTTCAGTGCTTGATATGCAGGCCATCGATTTAGTTCAAGAAGATCAGCGCCGCGCGGCAATGGATTTGATTAACCAAGAGCAGTATCACGACTATAAAAATCAATACATGTCGGCATTGATCAAGCTGGCTGAACGTATTGAACAGCAAGCAACACAAAGTCAAACCACGGGTGCCTTGACGTTAAGTGACGACGAACGCCAATGGCTGAACGAACGTGTTGTTAAAGTGGGTATTGAACACTGGCCACCAATGTTATATCGCGATGAGTCGGGAAAAATGGGGGGCTTATCGGGTGAAATCGTCAATCAAATTGTTGCCAAAACTGGGCTTAAGATTGAAATCGTTGAAGGGGAATGGAGTGAGTTGTTGCGTCAGTTTGAAAATGGCGAAATTGACTTATTACCTCATGCGTATAAAAACGAATCGCGATTGCAATTTGGACAGTTTTCCACGCCTTATTTTTTAGTGCGCGAGCTGTTCTTTGTTAAAGATCAAGATGAACAATTTCGTGTAGCGGCCGATCTTGCCGAGGCCACCGTCGCCATTTCTGCTGGCTATACCACGATAGACAAGGTTAAAAAGCTCTACCCAAAAATTAAGGTACTGCAGACGTCAGGCATCGATGAAGCAATCCATGCCGTATTGGATGGCCGTGCTGATGCGGTGCTGGATGCGGAAACTGTCGTTAACAACTGGTTGGTGCAAAACCAAATTTCAGGGCTACATTCAATCAATGAAGACGTGGTTACGCCTTCGTCGTTACATATTTGGACAACTAATCAAGCGCCTTTGCTGGGTTCGATAATGCAGAAAGGGCTCGATACCTTAGATTTACGCAACCTCATATTGACCAAGAATGATTGGTATCAACAACAGCAGCTACCCGCATTTACTGATAGTGGCAGCATAAACCTCAATCAAACCTTACAGTATGTGATTATCGCTGTGTTTGTTTTGCTTATTCTGTTGATGTTAATGATTTCACGGGTATTTAAAGCAAGCGATAAAGAGCTGGCGCAAAAATTCAGCAGTGTCAGCTTCAAGCGCTCCATCATTATCGTACAAGTTGGTTTATGTGTGGCTCTCATTGCCACCGCGCTCAACGTCACTCGCTACGCCGAACGGCAAAGTGTCGAGTCTATTAACGATAGTTTATCAACCTTACTTGCATCCGCGCACAAGCGCATTGTCGGTTGGGTTGATTTAGAACTCGATAACCTCAAACAATTGGGGCGCAATCCACAGTTAGTTAGCTTGACCGAAGAGTTGCTTGAGGTCGCCAGAATGCCTCAAGCTTTAAAAAGCTCGCCACTACAGCCACAGATAAGAGAGTTTATTGAAGGGCATTCTGGGATCTCAGGTTCGTTTGGTTTCTTTATTATATCTCCCGATATGATCAGCCTTTCATCGCGCCGTGATACCAACATAGGCAGCCTAAACCTTATCCAGCTAGAACGTCCTGATTTAATGCAAGAGGTCTTAAACGGCAATGGCGTTTTTGTTCCTCCGATTGAGTCTGATGTCATGCTTGAAACACAAGGTGGAGAGCGTAATCCTCCGACGATGTTTTTTGCGGTGCCAATTGAAAACAGTGCGGGTAAGGTGATCGCGATTTTAACTAAACGAGTTAATTTTGAAGGGGTGTTCTCTTCGGTTTTGTCGGCCGGTTTTATTGGTAAAAGTGGTGAAACCTACGCCCTAGACCGTTCTGGTTTGTTGCTGTCGAATGTTCGTTTTGAAGATCAACTCAAGCAAATTGGTTTGTTAGCCGATGAGCAACGCTCATCACTTAATATTCGGGTTGCCAACCCAGGTTCTGACATATCCAAACGTCAAGTAGAAGCGGATCCGAGTTGGCCGTTGACCTATATGGCGAGAAACATCAGTGAGAAAAAATCAGGCAGAAACTTGTCGGGTTATAACGATTATCGTGGTGTGCCGGTCGTCGGTAACTGGGTGTGGGATGAGACATTGCATATGGGGATTGCCGCTGAAATGGATAGCGGTGAAGCGTTCGCTTTATTGCGCACCTTTAAGTTCACCGTATGGTCGATCTTGGGCGTTGCATTGGTGTTGATGATGGGCACGAGCTTATTTACCTTAAGGCTAGGGACTCGTGCAACCAGAGCATTAGCACGCTCACAAGCCGAGCTTGAAACACAAGTCGCAGAACGCACCTCTGAGCTAAAAATCAATGCAGAACGTACTCGCACCATTATTGATAATGCTTCTGATGGCATCATTGTGGTCAATAGCCACGGCACGCTGGTTGAGTTTAGCCCCGCAGCGGAGAAGATTTTTGGCTATCAAGCTAAAGAAGTGCTTCTAGAAGCGACACAAATTGACACTTTAATGTCTCAACCGTATCACAAAGTCTACCTTGATATGCAAGAGAGAGGTGACACCGACACCAATGTACTGATGGAATTTGTTGGGTATAAGAAGACAGGTGAAGAGGTCGATCTTGAAATAGCAATTAGTGAAGCGAAAATTTCTGGTGAGCAGTTGTTTACTGGTATCGTTCGTGACGCAACGGAGCGAAAAGAAGCGGAACGCGAACTCATGCTCGCGAAACAAAAAGCAGAGGAAGCCACTCAAGCGAAGAGTGATTTTCTAGCCAATATGAGCCATGAAATCCGCACGCCAATGAATGCCATCATAGGTATGAGTTACTTGGCGATGCAAACGGACCTAAATAAAAAACAAGCCGACTATGTTAATAAGATCCAAACCTCAGCCGAGTCACTCTTAGGCATCATTAATGACATTCTCGATTTCTCAAAAATAGAAGCAGGTAAGCTGGATCTAGAGCAGACGGAGTTTGATTTAGAAAGCACCATCGACAACCTAGTCCAAGTGGTATCGCAGCGAACTCAGGAGAAAGATCTGGAACTGTTGGTCGATCTCGACCCGCAACTTCCGACCCATCTAATTGGCGACCCACTGCGTTTAGGGCAAATCCTACTAAACCTTGCCAACAATGCGATTAAGTTTACCGACCAAGGGGAAATTATTGTCAAAGCGGAACTCATCGAGCAAAGCGATGACAAGCTAGAGGCGCGTTTTTCCGTCAGTGACACCGGCATCGGTATGACCAAAGAGCAAATGGCGCGCTTGTTCCAATCATTCAGTCAAGCCGATGCGTCAACCACGCGCAAGTATGGTGGAACGGGGCTAGGCCTGACGATCAGTAAAACGTTGGCTGAAATGATGGAAGGTTCGATTTGGGTTGAAAGCGAAAGTGGCCAAGGCAGTACCTTCTTCTTTACCGCGCAATTTGGTCTATCGAGCGAGATTCCACAGCAGCCTGTTTTAGCGCCTGAAAGTATGAAAGAAGTGTCGGTACTGATTGTCGACGACAGTGTTGCTGCCCGTGAAATCCTATTCAGCTTATGTCAGAGCCTGAAGTTTAACGCTGATGTGGCGAGCTCTGGTGCAGAAGCGTTAGAGAAAATTCGTCATGCCGAGAACAATGAACAGCACTTTGATGTCATCTTGTCTGATTGGAAGATGCCACAGATGGATGGTATTGCGCTTGGACAGCAAATTGAATTGATGCACCAAAGCAAAGAGATAGCAACGCTGCCTCATTTTGTCATGGTGACGGCTTACGACAAGGATGACATGCTGGCGAATCGCCAAGGGGTGAACATTGTTGCCTCGATGACCAAACCAGTCAGCTCTTCAACCTTACTCGATACCCTATCAAGAGTAATGACCAAAGAGGGGATCACGAACAAGACCAACACCAGTAATAAGCTGGATACCTCAATCGCGCAAGGCATTGCGGGAGCGCGCATCCTTTTGGTGGAAGATAATGCGATTAACCAAGAAATCGCCACTGAGCTACTGCAAATGGTCGGAATGGATGTCACCACCGCCAACAATGGTCAAGAGGCCGTAGATTTGGTCGGCTCGCAAGATTTTGACTTGGTGTTAATGGATATTCAAATGCCGGTAATGGATGGCTATCAAGCCACCCAAGCGATTCGTAATACAGGGCAATATGATGATCTGCCGATTATCGCTATGACCGCCAATGCAATGTCGGGCGATAAAGAAAAATGCTTAGCGGCAGGGATGAATGATCACTTACCTAAGCCGATCAATCCTAACCAAGTATTTCAAGCGCTGGTGGATTGGATCGAACCGACCGGAGAATCCGTTTCGGTCATGATTGAAGATGAAGTCCTCACCATCGAGATAGAAGATTTTGATACAGAGGGAGCAATCGCTCGGATGGGGGGCAATCTTAAAGCCTACAAAAAGACGCTGGCGAACGTGATGCATAGCGAAGCTGATGTTGTGACAAGAGTTAACGAAGCGATAGCGCAACAAGAGATCAACACTGCCGTCATTGCAGTCCATTCCCTCAAAGGGATCGCTGGCAATATCGGTGCGAATTATCTGCGAGCCCCTGCTGAGAAACTCGAGCATGCTTTGGCTGAACAGCAAACCCAATCGCGTTGTGAATTAGGCTCAGTGGAACAGCAAATGCTCGCGGAAGTCGCATCCTTGGTCGAAAAAATGATTCAGGCCATTGCAAGCGCGTTAGCAAAGAGCGAAGCCAATAGTGCTAAAGAAGTGACAGTAATTGATGCCGATCGATTTAGAGAGTTGGCACACCAACTTAGCCAGCAACTCGATGACTTTGACAGCGCGGCGGTTGATACCTTTGAAGAGATGCTTCTATCTGTCGGCGACAAGCTCGATAAGAGTTTAGCCAATCAAATCTCAACTGCGATCTCGAATTATGACTTTGATGCAGCACTGCCGTTGTTAGAAGAATTTATTCAACGAATGGAACAAGCATTGTCTTCACCGCAGTCGCCGTCTTCATCACAACCGTCATCAGCTCAGTCTGTACAGCCTGATCTTACCGAATGGTTGAACACAATGAAGGAGAAGATAGACCTATTTGATTCAACGGTGGTGGATAGCCTTGATGAGGTATTAGAGAGCGATATTGATGACTGGCTAAAAGTTCGCCTAGAACAATTACGGGAGCCATTAAGCAGTTACGACTTTGATAAAGGGGCTGAAATCATTAAGCAACTTAAACAAGAAATGGATTGAACGGAGCTAGGGCTGAATCATCAATTTACCAACAGTAATGAAGATAAATAAAGCACAAGTGAACGCATAGAAAAGAGAGATGCGCGTATGGATACAAATAACAGAGCGATCATATTGGCGGTGGATGATACCCCGATCAATATTGAGGTCGTCAAAGGTGTGTTGTCAGAAGAGTATTTGGTTCAGGCGGCGCTCAGTGCGCCAATGGCGATGAAAATTATTGATAAACGTAAGCCGGATTTAATTTTGCTTGATGTCATGATGCCAGAAGTGGATGGTTACGAAATGTGCCGCCAATTGAAAGCATCTCCAGAGACAAAAGATATACCGGTGATTTTTCTTACCGCAAAGTCTCAAGAAGAGGACGAGAGAAAAGGCCTCTCTCTTGGCGCGGTGGATTACATCACTAAACCGATCAGCCCTGCCATCTTAAAAGTGCGGGTGAAAAACCATTTGCTGCTCAAATCAGCGCGAGATCAGCTTGCTCAGCAAAACGAAATTTTAGAGCACAAAGTTAAACAGCGTACCCAGCAGCTTGATGATATGCAAAACGTGGTGCTGGTGGCGATGGGAGCGCTGGCGGAGTCGCGAGATCCAGAGACCGGCAACCACATTCGCCGAACACAAAAGTACGTGGAAGTGTTGGCACAAGAGCTGGCAAATCATGATAAATATCGTGACTACTTAACGCCCGACGTCATCGCGGCGATGGCTAAATCAGCCCCACTGCATGATATTGGTAAAGTTGGTGTCGTTGACAGCATCCTACTCAAGCCGGGCAAATTAACCGAGCAAGAGTTTGATCAGATGAAGCTGCATGCAGCCTATGGGCGTGATGCGGTGGAAGCGGCGGAAGGCTCATTGGGGTTTGCGGACAACTTTCTCGAATTTGCCAAAGAGATTACCTATTCCCATCATGAAAAATGGGATGGCAGCGGTTATCCCGAAGGGCTCATTGGTGAAGAGATCCCGCTCTCGGCAAGAATCATGGCGCTAGCGGATGTTTACGATGCGCTGATCTCTGAAAGGGTATACAAGCCAGCCTTTAGTCATGAAAAATCGCTGCAAATTATTCTGGAAAACAAAGGGTCGCACTTTGAACCTCTGCTAGTCGATGTCTTCCTCGATATTGCCGAGCATATCCGTGATATTGCCGAAACGTACAAAGACGCCTCAAACAATACAACGCTTTTACATGGAGGAGCATAGCATGGACAATTTTAAGCGGGTTGCTTATGACTCACCCTATAAAGGGATGTCGGTTCTTATCGTCGATGACTTTGAAGCCATTACTCGCACGCTATGTAGCGCCTTCGAACAACTTGGCTTTAAGACCATATATCAAGCGCGCGATGGGCGTGAAGCGTGGCAGAGTTTAGAGCGTAACTCGGTTGATATCATTGTCTCAGATTGGAAAATGCCGAAAATGACGGGCTTAGAGTTACTGAAAAAAGTTCGCCAATCCAAAGCACACAAGAGTGTGCCATTTATTATGCTGACCGGTAACTTACATCAAAGTGATGTAGTGGAAGCCATTGAAGCGGGAGTCTCTGAGTATCTGGTTAAGCCTTTTTCCAAAGTCACCTTGAGCGAAAGAGTGCATAAAGCGTTTGTGTCGCCGATTCGAAGTCATTCATCTAATCGTTCAAGCGATAAAGATCTGCAGCTTGATGTTGAGGTGAAACGTACGATTTTGGTGGTTGATGATGAACCTTCGAACTTACAAGTGCTCGGCGAACTGCTGAAGCCGATTTATAAAATTAAAGCCTGCCGCAGTGGCGCACAAGCGATTGATATTTGTAGCAAAGCCGATAAGCCTGATTTGATTTTACTCGATATAATGATGCCCGAGATGGATGGTTTGGCGGTGTGTAAGGCGCTTAAATCAGATCCAGATACAGAGTTTATACCAATCATCTTTGTGTCGGCATTATCGCAAACGGACGATGTGGTGAAAGGGCTTAAATTAGGGGCGCTGGATTACATCATGAAGCCAGTGATCCCTGAAATCGTATTAGCGCGGGTAGAAACACACATTAACGCCGTGATTCAAAGAGAAAAGTTGGTTAAACAAATCGATCAGTTGATTGAGTCATCGCGAGATCAAGATCAAGCCGACCAAATGTTCATCCATGATCTGAAAAATCCATTAACGGCGATTCAAACCACGCTGGAACAGATCAAAACGGAAGACCAAGATATTCAGGTGGTGAAAAGCAACAGCATGATGCTGGCGCAGATGATTGATAGCTATCGCTTGCTGAAGCAATTAGAGCAAGGGCAATATTCTCAATCATTAACGTCAGTGTCAGCTCAGAGTGTGATGCAGAAAGTGATCGATAATTACCAAGCGCAAGCGGAGCAAAAGCAAGTGCGGTTTAGCCTCGATGTCGATCCCGCTCTGAGTTACACGGGGGATGAGCTACTCAGCTATACCCTGTTCTGTAATCTGTTTTCCAATGCCATTGATGCCGCTCCGGTATCTTCTGCTATTACCATTCAAGCGAGTAAGAATGAACAAGAGTTGCTGATCACCGTGCACAATGATGGCGAGGTGCCTGAGGAAATTCGTGAGCGATTTTTCGATAAGTTTGTAACGTCAGGAAAGCAAGGTGGTACAGGCATTGGTGCGTATTCGGCTAAGCTATGCGCCCAGGCGCAACAAGGTGATATCAAGCTGGACTTGCAAAGTGGAGAAGGCACAACCATCACGCTATCGATGCAAGCGAAGGGGTAAAGAACCGTGCTTAGGTTGACGGTTTTAATTCAAAATGTTTCACGTCATTCATCGCTGGAGGAAGGCGAGAGTGGTTTGCTGGTGAAATTGTATTGATTAAAACACGCGACAGCTTGTAAAAAATCTTGATAGGCCTTTTCAAACGTTTCGCTGGTGGCATTGGCAATGTCATCAGCTGCGTTATCCAACTGACACTCAGTGCTGATTTTTTCGAGCCGTTGTTGTGATACTTGCTGACCATTTTGATCGTACCAAGCGACAGGCGGAGGAAGATTTGGCGCTCCCTCATCTTGAGTGGACGTGTTTGCCATATTATCCGCATAAGCCGCGCTGCTCAGCAGGATGCTAATACTCATTAAACTGCATTTCAGATATCTGCTGGTGTTCATTCAAGGCTCTTTTTCATGATGAATTGTCGGCGTTTCAGTTAAGCAGGATAGATTTTTGTGCCCAATCCCAAACACATGCCCAAGTAAATAAGCCACAACTCATGGCCCACAACAGTTTCTCTGCAATGTTATAGAGATATTCGTTGTCCCGTTTATCGTAATGATCAATAACGGTCACTAACAGTGCTAGCGCAAGGCAGAAGCAAGCAGCGAATACCACCACGACAGGCGCACCGGAAAAAGTGATCCCGTCACTGCGTTTACCCGGAATATAAATCTCACCATTGATTAATCCATGACTGGCATAGATGATGATTAGCGTCGCTAAACCTGCCCATAAATTGCGCATTTGTCGCGGTATTTCATTGGCAACGTAAGCAGGCACTTTTTTGCTGAATTCATACTGACCATGACGCTTATTGAGGAAAGATTTTTTGATCAGCAGCCGCAGGATCAGTGCTTCTTCATCCGCGCTGTAATAGCCGGTATTGAGCTTGGCAAAGAGTTTTTGCCCAAGAGCTGGGGTAATGTCTTCTTTGCCACTATAGAGCACTTTGCGTTGTTGCCAATAAAAATGCAGCTTATTAAACATGGTGTTTGGTTCTTATCAAGATGTGCTGAGTTGCTAGACGAATCTATCAGTGAAATAAGCAGAGTAAAGTACCTCAAATCATGACGTAAAAACCCGTTTTAGTTCATGTTTTTACCGATAGTGAGGGAGGTGATTAAATATCGATGGGTGGAAAAAGAGGAGAAATTTAGAATAGGCGGCGTAGACTCAACTTGATTAGTTATCTTGTCACGCCGCGCTCACGCATCAATAATTATGCGGTTTGCTTTAGGTGCTTCTTCACTTTTTTCAGTGCCATATTGCGCTTAAGTGGCGAAAGATAATCAATGAAAAGGTTACCTGCTAGATGGTCAATCTCATGTTGCAGGGCAATGGCAAGAAACTCATCGTTTTCGATAGTGACAGGGTTACCTTGGCGATCGAGTCCAGTCACAACCACAGAGGTGTAACGTTCTACATCAGCATAGTACTCAGGTACTGACAAGCAGCCTTCTTGCCCCATTGCTTTGTCTGAGCCACTTACGATCTCAGGGTTAATCAGAATAAGAGGGTCATTACGTTCTTCCGATAGATCGATAATGATGATCGCTTCTTTGCTACCGACTTGCGTTGATGCCAAGCCAATACCGTTATCCGTTGCGTAAAGGGTATCCAACATATCATCAATAAGCGTTTGGACTGATTCAATATCACTCACTTTTGTTGCTGGGATTTTAAGTCTTGGATCTGGAGCAGTGAGAATGTCTAAAACGGCCATAATTACCTTCTAATTTTATTGGTCATGCTGAATGATGTTGCAATGGTGCTGCGATCTGAAGTTTGAGCTCGCCTCAAATAGCGCGCGGTATTATATACCGAACTTGGTATGAGATGTTTGGTTGCGTGATAATTATTTGCTCAGCGAACTTATCGGTAGTTTGAGTTCCATTGAGCTATGAATACTTCCCATGGATAACACAAGCCATCAATGGCAAACGTGACTGCTTAAAACGTTCTGACAATGGTTAATGTATTCCTGAGCTTCAGGGAAATATAGGTCATTATCTTCCATGAGAGTGACTTGCTGAAAAATCTCAATCGCAGCTTGGAATAAGTTGCCGCCTTGCACAAAGTTGTCGGCGTTCCACGCGATCTCACCGTTGTCCATCAAGGTTCTCGCTTTGTAGAAAAAGTGTTTGGCACTTGGGTCCTCACTGATGACGCGATCCAATATTTCGATAGCGTACGCATTGACACCTTCGCAGCAAATAAGATCGGCGTACAGCAGTAAGCAATCGATGTTATTGGGAGCGAGATTCAATGCCTTCTCCAGCAGTTCTTGTGCAGTACGGTCATCGATACTGAGTGCAAAATAGAGGTTTGCGAGTTGGTAATAGGCGTCAACCAAGCTGGGATCTAAGTCAATCGCGGTGTTAAAATCGTCAATCGCTTGTGGAACGTCGTTCTGCTCGCTTCTGCCATGAACTTGAGCGGGTAGCATATAATCGCCCGCCAATAAAATCCCGCGTTGATAGTAGGCACTCGCCGAATCTGGGTGGGATTCAATCATTGCATTTAGCTGTTCAAGCCTTGATAAAGCCATCGAGTCTGTTGGAGAGGATTTTAACAAGTGAAGGAAAGTTTTTAAGCGATTCATGGCATTACGTGGTTAAGGATAAATAAGATCACTATAGCCGAATCGATCCGTTTTTCGGTCAAATTCGGTGGCGTAGAATAGCATGACTTTGACCGTTTAACATGGGTGGCCTTGATTATTTTAACGAATAATCAAGGGGCGGCGAACGCTATACCACCGGCGCTTGCTGCCAATACTGGCGTGTCGTTTCAGAAACGGCATCGAAATCTTGCGAGTGTTCGACCACAAACTGAGCCAAATTGAGCGCAATGTTCTGATTACCTAATAGTGCGAGGCTGCGTATCGCACGGGTGATTCGCAGTTGGTTATGATCTTGGTGTCTTAATCAGACGTGGTTATTGGCGCTGAAAGGGAGGTCAGATTTGATCTGTTCGCCATCACGAGTCAATCCCCAAAACGGCAACATTAAATCGAGCACGTTTAAATGCGCAGCGGGTAAACGAGGGTCGCTGCTAAATAGTGCGCGATCCGCTGCGGTCACGAGCGGTGCATGTCGATTGAATTTGGTGCCTTGGTCGATGGGAAATAAGACTTGGATGTATTTATGATCATGCTCTAACCAGAAATGATTGTAGGCTAAGAACTGTCCAATATGTCGCCCTAAGCTATCGGCTTTTTCTCCTAGCATAAAGCTAGCGATATCACTCATGATGGTTTCCATTTATTTGTTGTGACTATCTTGGCGAGTTTAGTCTATACGAGATAGTTTAAATGATTGATTATATTTATTTTCTGCTAGATAGCGTGAAGTGAAATCAATAAAAAAGCCAGTCAACACTCGTTAACTGGCTCTAAATTAATCGCTATTTCGGTGCTTAAAGCACAGTGATTAGCGGCTTTCTGCGTCTGCAACCATAGCAAGTGCCACGGCTTCAGCGACCTTGATACCATCAATACCAGCAGATAGGATACCGCCCGCATAACCAGCACCTTCACCCGCAGGGTAGAAGCCTTTAAGGTTGATGCTTTGGTAATCTTTACCACGCTTGATGCACACTGGAGAAGAGGTACGAGTTTCAACACCCGTTAGTAGGCCATCTTCAGAGGCAAAACCTTTGATTTTCTTATCAAAGGCAGGGATTGCTTCACGGATCGCTTCAATTGCAAAATCGGGTAGCGCTTTAGAAATATCGGTTAGCTTGATACCCGGCGTGAATGAAGGCTCTACATCGCCAATCGCACTTGGATCGCGACCTTTCAGGAAGTCACCAATTTTTTGTGCTGGTGCATCGTAGTTCTCGCCGCCTAACACGTAAGCGCCAGATTCAAGTTCACGTTGCAGACGAATACCAGCGAGTGCATCACCAGGGTAATCGCGCTCAGGGTCGATACCGACCACGATAGCACTGTTTGCGTTGCGCTCAGCACGAGAGTATTGGCTCATACCGTTAGTCACAACACGACCTTCTTCTGATGTTGCCGCAACCACAGTACCGCCTGGGCACATACAGAAGCTGTAAACCGTGCGGCCATTTTTACAGTGGTGAACCAGCTTGTAATCGGCTGCGCCAAGGATTGGGTGACCAGCGTTTTTACCAAAACGCGCTTCATCAATCATTGATTGCTTGTGCTCGATACGGAAACCAACCGAGAACGGTTTTGCTTCCATGTAAACGCCGCGCTCGTTCAGCATTTCAAACGTATCACGTGCAGAGTGACCAACAGACAATACAACATAGCGAGATTTGATTTCTTCGCCATTTGAAAGCGTTACACCGGTGATTTGACCGTCTTCCATATGGATATCGTCAACACGAGTACTAAAGCGGATCTCGCCGCCTAGTTCGATGATGGTTGCACGCATTTTTTCGATCATCGTTACAAGCTTGAACGTACCGATGTGCGGTTTGCTCACGTACATGATCTCTTCTGGAGCGCCCGCAGCAACGAACTCCGTTGTTACTTTGCGGCCGTAGAAATTTGGATCTTTGATTTGGCTGTAAAGTTTGCCATCAGAGAAAGTACCCGCGCCACCTTCACCAAACTGTACGTTTGATTCAGGGTTTAGCGCACGCTTACGCCAGAAACCAAACGTATCTTTCGTACGTTCGCGAACTTCTTTACCACGCTCAACAATGATTGGGTTGAAGCCCATTTGTGCCAAAACTAGGCCCGCAAACAGACCACATGGGCCAAAACCGATCACCACAGGGCGTTCAGTTTGGTTTGCTGGTGCTTGAGCCACAAATTTGTATTCCATGTCTGGCGTTTCTTTGACATGCGGATCGCTAATAAAAGCTTCAAGCATTTCAGCTTGGTTTGCCACTTCAACATCAAGTGTGTAGATCAGTTGGATGTTGGCTTTTTTACGAGCATCGTAGCCACGTTTAAACAGATTAAAAGAAAGAACTTGGTCAGCAGCGATGCCAAGTTTTTTAGTAATGGCGTCTAAGATCGCGCCTTCCTCATGGTTTAGAGGCAGTTTAATTTCAGTTAAACGTATCATAGTGATATCTCGTTACTTATGTTGCAGTAGGTGTCTTAGCCAGCTTTGCCATCACTCAGTCGTTTGAGGACGGTTGACTCGCTCACAATGGCGCGCATTTTACGAGAAATTGAATTGTCTGTCATACTAAATCAGGAATAGGAGAGCATTTTGCCGAAGATTAACCGCGCATAATGTTGAATTTTGATTTGGGATGAGTATTATCCCCATCTTATTTTTGACCAAATTAAGAGTTGATTGTCATGGCGTTTGTCGTAACGGATAACTGTATCCAATGTAAATACACTGACTGTGTCGCGGTATGCCCAGCCGATGCCTTCCATGAAGGGCCAAATTTTATGGTGATCAACCCGATTGAGTGTATAGATTGCGGCTTATGCGTGGACGAATGTGCAGCGCAGGCGATCTTTCAAGAAGATGAGCTTACTGATGACCAACAAGTGTTCATTGAGCTCAATGCGGAATTGGCTGAGATCTGGCCAGTACAAACAGAGGTTAAGCCTGCCATGGATGATGCTGAGCAGTGGAATGGCGTGCCAAATAAACTCGACAAGTTAGAGCGTTAAGACCAAATTAGGCCGTAACACCAATAGGTAGCATTAAAAAAAGCGTAACGATTGAATCAGTCGTTACGCTTTTTTATTGTTCGCTATGTCGCGCTTAATTTCCGGAGCGCTTCCGCAGCGCTGAATTAGCTGTGCTGACGACGCATATTATCGAGGATGATGCCTGTTGCCATCGCAACGTTGAGTGACTCTGCACCACCAAATGCTGGAATGGTGATTTTATCGGTCACAAACGCGGCTGCTTGAGCGCGAATGCCGTGAGATTCACTGCCCATCAACAAAATACCTTCAGCCGCAAATTCAGTTTTATGTACACTTTCACCTTCAAGGAACGCGCCGTAAACCGGTAGATTCGCTTGCTCAAGATAGTTAGGTAGATCCAATTGGTGTACTTGCACACGGCCAAAGCTGCCCATGGTGGCACTGATGGTTTTTGGGTTGTATGGATCGGCACAATCTTGGCTGGCGACAATGTGCTTAATGCCATACCAATCGGCCACGCGAATAATCGTGCCAAGGTTACCCGGATCTTGAACGCCATCGAGCGCAATCATCATGCCTTGGGCAACGGGCGCCTCAAAGGTTGGGATCTCAACCACGGCAATCGCCGCGTTATTGCTCACCAAGGTGCTCGCTTTGGTTAGGTCATCCAGCGATGCTTCGATGCATTCAAAGCGCTCAAGCGTCGCTTGATTCTGCTCCAAAAAGTCGGCGGTTGCGAAAACGTGTTTTACCGTTAACGTACTACTTGCCAGTTCAAGTACGTTTTTTTCACCCTGAACTAGGAATAAGCCGAGTGCTTTACGCTGTTTCTTTTGGCCTAAAGCACGCAGCAGTTTTAGTTGGTTTTTAGAAATCATTTTTTTATCCCAGATGAAAACGCAGCGATTATAACCGCAGTCGTCACTCGATGCTACGTACAGCGTAATTCCGTTTATGCCTTTATGCGCTTGAGTATTGCGGTTGTTTGAATTCCCACCAATGCACTTGTTCTTCTCATTAAGTGAGAATGAGGCACTTATCGATAATTGTTGCCTTTATTAAAGCAGCGCATATTCGAGAGAGGCAGCAAGCAAGGAGCATGAGAGCGATTCGCAAGGCTCATTATGCCCATAGCGATGCGCGACGGATTCGCAAGCAATCTTGGTGTCAGTACAAAGGACAAAGCAAAGAGGATAGGGAATGTTGAAAGAGGTAAGCCGTTTGAATAATCATGAATTTACAGCGCAACATAACAGCGAACTTCGCCACGCCAAAGCACTGGATAAATCCTTGTTTGAGTTGGTCAATGGAATTGAAATCCTCAGTGCGGTTGGGCCGACCAATTATAATCAACAGAAAAGCGAGTTCTTTAAACGTCACTTTTCTATTGAGCCTGAATTTCGCTACAAAGAGAACATTCACAACCCGTTTCAGTTAAAGCGCCAACTGTTCAATTTGCCGCTTGAGTCGGTAGAAGATGCGGATCTGCATAGAATTTATGAAGATGTCATTCTTTCTTATGTTGATAAAATCGATCAGTTGCAAACCATTGGCACGCAAGACTTTCTCTATAACTCTTTACGTTATTTCGGTGAACCAACGGAGAAGGATATTCGCAACGCGACTTTTATCCTCCACTTACCGGATTCAGATGAAGATGATCAAAAGCTGATCGATGCTCAAGGTATTCAAGCCATCATGGCTGAATTCGCCAAACAGGAAGACTACCAATACGATTTGGTGATTGACGACGACATGATCGCCAATGCGCTGGTGAACAAAACCACCGTTAAGATCAACAGTGCGGCAAGTGTGCCAGAGATTGAAGCACATGCTCTTGCGCACCATGAATTGGGTGTGCACCTTGCGACTACCATCAACGCAATGAATCAGCCATTCCATGTTCTGTCACTCGGTTGCCCAGTCAACACCATGACTCAAGAAGGCATGGCGATCTTAAGTGAATATTTGGCAGGCCATCTGACGATTAAGCGACTCAAAATTCTTGCACTGCGTGTGCTGGCCGTAGAGTCGATGATCAAAGACAAGTCCTTCCGCACCACGTTTATGATGCTCAAAGAGCAACTAGGAGTAGAGAAGAACCTCGCTTTCACCATTACTGCGCGTGTTTATCGTGGCGGTGGCTTTACTAAAGATTACTTGTATTTGCGTGGATTTCACGAAGTGTTGCACGCTTATGAAGAGCAAGAAGGGTTCTTGAATCTACTTTGCGGCAAAACCGCGCTGATGCATTTACCGCAAATTAATCGTTTGGTGGAGAAGGGGATATTTAACCCACCAATTAAGATCACGCCATCATTTGTTAACCCAATCGATAACGATGATGTGCGCCGTTTTATTACTCACGCGATTAAATAACATCATTGATGATATTGAACAAAAGCAGCCAGTGGCTGCTTTTTTGTTGGTGGAGGATTGCGAGCAAAAGAGTAGGTGTTATCGAGCGAGTTTTTGCAGAAAAATCAGCTATTTATATTTAGTCAATATAATCTAATTCGATTGGAAAATGTATTTTGAAACCTTAAACGCTTGTTATAATAAATCTACTGCAAAAGGCTATCCGTCAGTATTCTTTCTGTCACTCTTTTATAGTCTTGCCCCAAAGCAATACGAATATCTATATCGTCCCCTAGCTGTTCTAGTTCTTCGGATACGGAATAGAGCTTTAATTTAGACGCCTTAGTTAACTTTTCTTTTGGGGGAGTCCAAACATTAACTTCCAAATGATTAAAATCAGACATGCCTAACTTGTTCAGTGAATTTAATTCTGTTGCTTGTCGTATAATCCTATTCTGTTGCAAAGAAAATGAAGAGCTATCAGGGTCTAAAGCACCAAAGTTAAAAGCTATATTATTACCAACATACCCAATACTTGCCGCTTTTGCTCCCTTACGAAATTTGAACTCACGATTGAAGTTATTTGAAAGAGTAGGTCTTAATTGGAGTGTTTCTGTTTTAATTGTATTTGCCCAAACCTTAGCCTGAGATTCAGTTCTGCTTTTAGTTATTTCATCCTCTCCACTTATAAAAAGAGCTGAAAATACAGAATAGTTTTTCCTAACTTGATAAATTATTGATTCAAGGTCCTTGTCAAAAGTCTCTACAGACTCACCGATAAAAACACCTTTAACATTTGGAACAAAAGTTTCGAACTTGTTCGTTGCACGGACATGAGCATCAAAGCTTGTGAGCACAAAGTTAGCTAGTGAATGTAAATCACTACCTTTGCTACCAAAAACTTTATTCAGCGCTTCAAAAGGCAAAGTGTTGACAACTTTTATTGTTCCATCAATAGCCCTGAAAACCAAACCAATGGTAATTCGCTCTCCGGAGAAAGTAATTGGTTCAAGATAGACTGGCACCCAAAGAGCTGAAAACGTGTTTGAAAACTCTGGCAACCTAAACTTTAAACTAGCTGAGGAATTCCCAATTTTTGACATAATAACTCTACCGAATAATCAATTCTTTCTTGAAGGAACTTAGCGATGTCTTCTACGTTAACATTGTTATCAATCATTTTATAGAATCCGCTAGCATCCAAACTATCAAAATCTACATTATGAGCTTTGCTCATTAATGTAGTCGCCTTTTTCTTCATTTCGTATTTATCACTGAGTTCTTTTTGGTGAGCAATACTCTCATACAAAGCGTTATGCGTTTCCACCTTTGTATCATGCAACGCCCAACGTGGCATATAGTCTCCGGTCAGAGCACTCCCGTGATCGATTAACCAAAAATCGTTATCCGCTGGTGAAAATAGATAGTTACACATTGTTCTATCAGGGTTAGCAATCCATTCATCGAAAGCAATAATTAAATCTAGATGCTCCCATGCATCAAAAAGTGCGTTTGCTTTATCATTGTCAACTGCAAGTAATCGTTCAAAGCTCATAACATCTGGATCTGGACTGCCACTTGCAAAAGCTAACATTTCACCGCGATTCGCAAACATCGATTCCTTTTTTACCTTTTCTGGTAAGTTGTTCGTATCGACATAAACTAAATAACAATCGGGGATATTTAGCCCTAGAGCTTTTCCCACCTGTGCGCAAGCCAACTCAGCAATTGTTTGGCGATAATTGTTTGTTAGTTTGATATAAGCATTTACAGACCGAGGTTCTGCTCTTAATGAAACTTTCCAAGTTTCAGCTTGAGAACCAGAATGCTCTCGCCCAAAATACGTTGAAACAATCGTATATGGTACGTTTTTCAACTTAATTTTCTTTGTCATCTAGTGATGAACTCCTTATTTTTTATAACAGCTACTAGGCAAAAAAATTCTCTGTCTAGTTCTTTCTTTAGTCTAATTCTATTGAAATTTTTCACATAAAAACATGAGCTTAACTATGAAATCCAGCTAAATAAATGCAAAAGGCAGAAATATTCTGAAAGAAATGATGAGGGTCAGGTCTTTCTTTTTGCCTCGCATTACTTTTGGTATGTCTAAAATTGCTGATTATCTGAATTCGTATTTCGAGGCGTAACGCATAACGGGGCATAAAACAACGAACGGGGTCAGGTCTTTCTTTTTGCCTCACATTACTTTTGGTATATCTAAAATTGCTGACTATCTGAATTCACATTTCGAGGCGTAACACTAAAAGGGACAACAAGCTGTTTCAAATTGGCTGAGTGAACATACCGAAGTGGCACTTAATGACCAATTTTAGCCAAGAAATCTTTACGACGTTCGCCGCTGATAGTGATAAAATCGCCGCAAAAGAATTACTGAGAAACCCTATGTTTATCCATCATGTTAACGGCATCGACTGGCTGGTGATTACCGCTTTTGAAGAACTGAAAACGATGTTTATCGAAGATGCAGGGGCGATCCCGTCTTGCTTCTCTAGCACCAGTGAATTGAGCCTGATTGATCAAGCTAAGCGCAGTTATGGATATTTGCCGACACTCAGCGGCGTCATCACCGATGTTGGCACTTTTCAAAGCAAGAATAACGAAGAAGATTTAGACCCACAGCTTGCTTGCCTAGTTGAGGGGCGTGGTCGGGTGTTTATCTACCACGGCGGCTTTGTCGCTTTTGTAGATGACGAGCAAACTTTTATTACTCGAATGGACTGAAAATCATTCGGTAAGTTGAAATCGACGAATTGGCATCTCTAACAAGGCAAGGGTAGTTCTAAGTTACGAACTGCCAGCGGAGAAGGTTCCGAACAATTGTGTGTCGATGATATGGATAAATTAGCGTTGCAAGGATTATCAAGGATATTCAAATCTTTAACCGAATAGGCGAATACGCTCATCCACTAAAGTTATATAAGACAGGTTCCGACAATGCCAATTAAAGATGAGTATTATGTTTTTTCAAATGACTACTCTAAAGTCAATTTTGTCGTCAATATGAACGATACTCGCAGACTGGGGATTTTGCGAGACCAAGCGATATTAACAAATATCCCAGCTAGTTTTGAATGCAAAAGTCTGCGCACCTTTAAGCCAATCGCCGCAGCATTCGACATTTCGGCGAGCATTAAGCTGCTCTTTGATATGGACTATGCGCAACCTTTAGCTGAGTTGGATCTATATAAGAATTCGCTTGTTCCCGCTAAGATTATTGATAAAGATTACCTTTATCTTCACTGCTACAACATCATTAATATTTTGGATGATGAGGTCGGTTTTGACTTCGAAAAGTTAAACTCGATTGCGTTAGAAAATAGGTTGGTGTTTAGGCCCTCATTTGAGTCCATCATCGTCTTTTTTCATCAGTCTGTGATTGACGCAATTGTCGCAATTAAGACTCCCTCCTACGCAAAGCCAGTCAAAGTCTCTGATTGGACGATAGAATCTGAGTTTTCATAAGCTTAAAAAACAGCGCCTAAATAATCATTTGCTTAACAATAACTCGATATTCACTAGATTCCCGCCTTCGCGGGAATGATGAAGGCTAGAGTTTTCCGTCGCTGCGGGAATGATGGGGAAATAGGGCATTTGGGAGTTCTTAGACTCCCTTTTCACAAGGCCAAAGAAAGTTATTACGTCAGTCAGTAAGCGGGATAGCCTCTCTTAATTCACCAAGCTCAAGATCAAACAAGGCGAACCAATCGATTCGCCTTGTTTACTGAGAAAGTGATGACTTGCTTTGAGATACTAGCTTATCGCGAGGCGCAATAAGGTTACTTGGATTGAGATGCGGCGTGCTGCTCAACCATGAACGCAATTACTTCTTCATTTAAGCAAGATTTACTCACGTATTGACGTTGTTTACCGATATGCAGGATGAAACCTAAATCGGTTTGTTCAAGTTGGTCGATTTCACTCCAGCCGAGTTTGCGGTTGATTTTACCACTTTTATAAGTCACACCATCAGCGTTCACTTGCAGCTGCACTTTTCTCATGCGGCTCGAGCTTATGGTTTGTCGCCATAACCACCATGTGCGCTTGCAATAAACACTGAAGGCTTCAATAACACTCAATACGATAAAGAACCAACCAACATAACCGTTAGGTAATAGCTCAAACTCTAATAAAACCACACCAAAAATAAGAAAGAGCAGTCCTTTTAAATACGCGTGTGGGAATTTAACGGGTTGGCTTGTTTGATCATAACACTCAGCAAAGAAAGGCTTGTCGAGCGTATATTCTGTAGTGAAATCGAAATCTTTAGACATCTATGATTACTTCTAGGTTTCTGTGAATGAGTTTTCCATGTTGCGAGCGTTCAACATGGGCATGGTCGCGCAGCGCCGAGCTTATCATTAACAAGGTTGATTCTATGTTGGGACAATTAGCGGGGCTGGTGGCCTGTTTTCTTCGCAAATTGTTGCATCGCCTCGGCAAACGTTGTTGTGCCGCCTTTGGTTTGAACCTGCATTACCTTGTGCCCCATCTTCTCCAACGCTTGGCGCTCTGCCACAACCGCGTCGTCGTTTGGTTGACTGCCCTGTACAGGCTGATGAATGTAACACCCCTCTAGTTGACCATCTTCGACCAGTTGGTGGTGTTTCAGTGCATCGATATCAAAATTCATAGTCAGTCTTTTAGTGTGAATGGCGAGTCTCTATAGCAAAGCTCGCGAGCATTTATCGTTATTTCCAATCAGGCATTATAACCATAAAAAGTGAATGTAAATACAGCAATCCAATGGTCTGTCATCGGGACGAATGACGCAAGGAAAGAGCGCTCAAACTGAAAATGGCTAAATTCGTGGTCATCTTCATTCTTCAGCAAAGTATTCATGCAGTACTTGTCGCCATTCTGGGCTGTGACGGATTTTGAGCAGCGCACGATTAATCTGTTCTCGATATGGGCTGTTGTTTTCAATCGCGAGACCATAGTTTTGTTTTTCAAATCGATACGGTAGCACCGTTAATTGTTCGTATTGGCCTTGTTCTTTGGCTTGCTTAATCAGGTATTTGAGCACCGCGTCGTCGGCAACGATGGCATCGACTTCATTCCCGTCGAGTGCTTGTAAAAGTTGGTCTATATCTGCGTAAGTACGATGCACAATCGCTTGAGAGATCAGGTACTCAGAAGAGGTCGACGATTTTTTCGCGCCGACAGACATGTTGGCCAAATCGTTAACGTTTTTGATGTCGCTATTGAGTAGACCCAAGGTGAAGGTACTGGCGAGCACGGCGGTCACGCTAGCTATAAAGAAGGTGGTAAAAATTGCCAGAAAGACGGTGAGTATTCGCCCTGGTAGGGTCTTAAATTCAAAATAGTTAAAGGGGCCTTTGGTAATAAACAATAAGCCAAGGATAAAGCCTTCGACCATTTGCGCTTTTTTTCCTGGCATGGAGTAGAGCTTGTCGTTAATCCGGTGTTCGAGTAGGTAGTAAATAACCCCAACGATCGCGGCAAGCACAAACACAAAACCGATGATATAGAGCAGTTTGGTGTTGGTGAAAATGTTACCGATAGAAGCGAGGTAGCCTTGCTGCTTAACGGCGATGGCTAAATGGGTTTCGTAAAATGAATGGGAGAAATCGAGGATTTCTTCTCTTTGTGGCGTGATGGACAAGCAGGATACACCGACATTCAATGAGCCGTTGGCGATATCATCGATCAATTCGCTCAGGCCGTGATCGGTGATGTTGTAGCTTACGCCGAGATCTAAGGCGATCTCTTGCCACAAAAACAGACTTAATCCAGAGTAACTGCCATCTCCCTCTATGATCACAAAGGGTGGGCACTGTATGTCCCGACATTAATGTTGGCGAGTGTGTTGTTTTCTGCCATGGATGGTGCGGACGAGAACACCATGAGGAACGTAAGCAGCAAACTGAGTTTAGCGGTTGTTATTGTTTTCATCATCACGCCTCAATCGCTCCTTATTTACTTTGTTTCTTATCAGTATAGCGTTACTTTTGCTTACGCTGGCGTCGACCTCAGCTGCGCTTTGGCTTTGTTGATCTCTTAGCCTTTGTGACTCTTCGCGCATTGCTGACTATTTTCGTCAATGACGTTCACTTGCGAGTTGTGCTTATTCCACGACAGTGGCAGGCTTGGCGAAAATCCCAAAACAGAGACGTGAGAATGAATTTTGCGCACATGTCAGACGAGCGAGTGTGGCAGATCGCCGATGATCTGATGGACAATCTAATGGCGGGTTCTACGATAATTGATCATGCTCAGCATACTCGAGATTTTACCCAGCGAATGCGGGATATCGTGACGCCAGAATATCTCCAACGGGTTTGTGTTCATTATCAAGACGAGAAAGGCTTTTTTACACAACGTGAGCGTGTGGCTTTGTTTCGCAGACCAGATTCATTCGCTCTTGTTTGGAAGCAGGCGTTCAGCAAAGTAGACGGTGAGTATGTCGCAGAAATGGTCATGGTTGAGCGTGATGGTCGAATTTTAGTGGATCATGTCATGGTGTTTTAGCCTGGGTTTAGCAGTAAGTGGACAATGAACGAGTTGAAAAAGAAAAGCACCGCTGAGAAGGCGATTACCCTCTTGCTTGGCGTGACGATGATTTTAGGTCTCATCGGGCTGTTTAGTGATTTTGTGCCGATTAAATCGGTACAAATATTCGGTGGGGGTGTTGCGATATTGCTGATGGCAGTGACGATCATTTATGGTCGAAAAATGTCGATCCTTAAGCCGCATTTTAATAATCGTTATTTGAAGGTAGTGGAATCACTGTTTGGTGGCGGCCTTTTATTAATGCTGTATTGGGTCTCTGCCGCTTATGCTCTTCCTTCCATTTATACGCAATGGATGGGCACAGAGCATAAGAAGGTCGAGATTGTCACGCCGTATCATCTGCCAGCGACAAAAGAGTGCGATTACAAAATTGAGAGCGATTATATCAAAGGCACCTCACGTGGTTTTATTTGCATTACGCAAGAATGGTATGAACTTGATGAGACGAATTATGTACTCTATGGCGATCAATCTGAATTAGGTTTTTATATTCGCGGTGTGGTGCCGCTAAAAGCTTTACGGAGCGCCATTGACTCTCGAGGAAGTGAGTCTAGTAGCAGCCTTTAAGAGAAGTGTATTAACAAAAAGATGCCTAATAACAAAAAAGCAGCCAATGGCTGCTTTTTGCTTTTATCTTTGTCTATTTGCTGTGGGCAAGTGTTTCTGCCTACTCGCGATAGGCAATTTAGACTGTGATTGTTAGTTGTTTTTCAACCAAACGTCACCTTGAGCGGCTTGGTTCTTTTTACGTTTCTTTTTGCCCGTACCTGCTGGTTTTGCCATTGGCTTGTTTGCCTCAAGCATGGCAGCAGTAATGGTTTCGTCCACTTCAAAGCCCGGTACTTGTTCACGCTCAAGACGAATTTTGTTCTTTTTCTCAATCACTTTGAAGTGGTGGTAATCTTCGTAATCAATTAGCGATAGCGCTAAGCCCACTTCGCCAGCACGACCACTGCGGCCAATACGGTGCATGTAATCTGATGGGCTGCGTGGTAAATCGTAGTTGATGACCACAGGCAGTTTTTCCACATCCAGACCACGCGCTGCGATATCAGTAGCGATAAGTACATCAAGTTGGCCTGCTTTAAAATCTTCTAATACGCGAGTACGCGCACCTTGGCTTTGGTCGCCATGGAATACTTCAACTGAAATACCACGTTTGTAGAGCTTGTCGGCAAGATGTTCACAGCCGTTTTTCGAATTCACGAAAATCAGTGCTTGGCGCCAGTCATTTTCTTTAATTAGGTGAGCCAGCAGCGCGGTTTTTTTGCCTTTATCTACGGTAAACACACGTTGAACAAGCGTGCTAGCTTCGCTGCTTTGCAGTTGCACTTCAACAGGGTTATTCAATAGCTCTTGAGTTAGCGCTTGCACTTCTTCAGGGAAGGTCGCTGAAAACAGTAAGGTCTGCTTCTGTTTTGGTAGCAGTGCCAACAGCTCTGACAGTTCCTCGGTAAAACCAAGGCTTAACATGCGGTCTGCTTCATCCAGTACTAAGGTTTTTACTCGATCGAGTTTAACGGCATTGCTTGAAATTAGATCAAGTAAACGACCCGGAGTGGCCACCAAGATATCAGCACCGCCACGTAGCGCGAGCATTTGGCTGTTTACTGATACACCACCGAACACACACACGGTTTTCATCGCGCCATTAAAGTGAGTCGCGTAAGACTTGATGTTGTCCGCCACTTGCTTTGCCAGCTCACGAGTAGGCACCAAGATAAGCCCAGTGACTGAGTTATTTTTTCGGTAAAGGCTTGGATGCTGATTAATGAAAATGTTCTGCAACATTGGTAGCGCAAAAGCGGCTGTTTTACCTGAACCTGTGTTCGCTCCAGCGATCAAATCACGGCCTGCCAATACACTTGGGATCACTTGTGCTTGAATCGGTGTAGGTTGTTGATATTCAAGCTCAGCTAGTCGTGCTAACAGGGGTTGAATCAGGTTTAGTTCAGCAAAGTTGGCTGGTGTTGTCGCAGTAGTCATTAATAGTAAAAGCTCAATACAAAGAGAATGGCGCGCATTCTAGCGTATTTACCTGCGCTTAAGTAGAGGAATGACAAAACTAAAGGGAGAGTAATGAAAGCATGATGCGCGCTTAGTGTTTAAAGTGAGTTGATTTCATTAAAGTAATTGCGAATATATAGTGTTTACGAGATGTTTTCGTGCTTAGCGTATTCAATATTCATGGAGTAATAACGTGTATATCGGTGAAATAGCAAAACGTTCAGGAGCCTCGCCTAAAGCGATTCGGCTCTATGAATCACTCGGGCTACTGGTTGATATTAAGCGGCAAGGCCGCTATCGAATTTATGATGAGCGTGATGTTAAATTTGTACGCTTGATCAAAGACGCGCAAACCCTTGGCGTGAGTTTGTCTGATTTGCGCTCGCTAATGGTTGAACGAAATGAACTTAATTGGCACGCAGCGATTGACTTGTTGGCTGAGAAGCTAAATCGAATTGATCATGATATGCAGGCACTAGCGAGGCAGAAAGAGAAAGTTGAGCAGTATCGTTCTGAAATCGAAAAGTGTTTAAATCCTACTTAAAAAGCATTGACTCTGCCCTATAGGACAAGCGGTAAGCTTATGGTTTTATAGGGAGTAATATGATGTGTAAGAAAATTTTAGTCGTCAACGGTAACCCAAAACCTGATAGTTTTTGCGCTGAACTGGTTAACAGTTATATCGCTTCGAGCAAGCATAATGAAGTGAAACTTATCTCGTTACATGAGCTTGAGTTTGATTGTGACCTGACCAGTGGCTACGACGAGATTCAGGCGCTTGAGCCGGATTTGGTCGACTTTCAACAAGCGATCTTATGGGCGGAGCATGTGGTATTTGTTTTACCCGTTTGGTGGGGCGGAATGCCTGCTAAATTGAAAGGTTTAATTGACCGAACCTTTTTACCCGGCTTCGCCTTCAAATTTTTGGAAAATAAAACCATACCGGAAAGGTTGCTCAAAGGGCGCACAGCCGATGTGATTGTCACCATGGACTCTCCACCATTTTACTATCGTTGGTTTCAAGGTAATCCAGTGGTTAAGCAGTTAGAGCGTACTATTCTAAAATTTAGCGGCTTCAAACGTGTCTCTGCGACTTACATTGGCCCTGTCATTAACTCTACGATAGTACAAAGAGATAAGTGGACTAAGCAGGTGGTTAAGCTTGCCAGCAAACGTTCAGTTGGTTAACCGCTTTTCTCAAAGAGCGTGGTTGCTTAGACTATCCCGCTCTGTGCCCCGTGTCGTTTGTATATTCATGGTTGGTTCTTTGTTGTTGTTTTCCGTGGTTGTGTCATGCTTCGAGTATCTAAATTAAGATGTTTTTTGCCACTTTATTGTGCAAAAAAATACTTGGAGATCGTAGTGCTAACAAAACCAAGTAAAGATGATTGGATTCGCGGCGTTTTATATGCAACTGCAGTTGGGTTGCCTCTGTTATTACAACCTTGGATTGAGAGCCAAATTGTGGTGTTTATTACTCTTGGCGCTCTATTTACCTTGAGGCTCGATCCTCGTAGCCATGTTAAGCATCAGGCGATAGCGATGATCGGCGGAGTGGCATTAGTCATACTCGCCGGCGCTGTGGGTACGTTATTGGTCGGTCACTTCGAACTGGCGATTATCGTGCTTGTGGTTATCAGTTATTTGGCTGGTCAGCCAACAATAGAACAAAAATATTTCTCGTTACTAGGAAAGTTTGTCGCGGCGGCGTTTGTACTTGAGGCGGTTGGAAGCCCGGTTACGTTGATGACGGGTGTTGCTTTCTTTTGTGGCGGAGTGTTGGCATTGATTCTAACCATTCTACAAGCTCGCTATTTTGCCACTCAGGTCAATGGGTGGTCACTGGTGGATGAATGGCAACAACTGCGTTCTGGGAAGATCAATGGCCCACTGTATGGTATGACGCTACCGATCACTGTTCTGGTTTCGATTTTGAGTGCGCAATGGCTTAATGCTCAGCATGTCTCGTGGGTTGGTTTGACGGTTCTATTTGTGATGAATGTGGATACGGTGACCGCTTGGCGTAAGATTTGGATGCGAACTGCCGGAACCTTGTTGGGGGTGATCAGTGCCTATATTGTGGTGGTCTTTTTCCCGAGCGCACTGTTGTCCTTTATTATTGTGTTATCAGCCCTTTTTATGCCGATGTTTCTTCGCCAAAATTACATGATTTTTAGCTGGTTAATGAGTATATTTGTGTTGCTGGTGGTCGATCTGGCGATGCTGCAAAGTGGCGGCGATGAATTTTTGATTCAGTGGCGATTTATCGATACTCTCATCGGTTGTGCGTGGGTGATGGTCAGTTTAAGCTTACTGCATTTAGGCAGGAAATGGTGGCCTAACCAACCCAATAAAGGCTAATTTAAACGGTGGGTGAAAGGGCGGTTTGATAAAGAATTTGAGCTTACATACTTGGTTTTATTGGAGACGATGATGCAAGAAATCTATTTCGCTGGTGGTTGTTTGTGGGGCGTACAAGAATTCATGCGCCACCTACCGGGAGTGATGAGCACTGAAGCCGGACGAGTGAATGGCAGCAGTGATACAACAAGTACGCCTTATGATGGTTATGCGGAATGTGTGCGAACACTGTTTGATCCACAGCAGGTATCGATAGCTCAGTTGATGGATTTTTTCTTTGAGATCATCGACCCATATAGCCTTAATAAGCAAGGCAATGATGTGGGCGAGAAGTATCGAACGGGCGTCTATAGCACCAACGCTGCTCATCTCTCTCAAGTAAAACAGTATATTGCGCAGCGCAGTGATGCAAACAAGATCGTCGTGGAAGTCTTGCCAATGCACAATTACGTTAAGAGTGATTTAGAGCATCAAGACCGGCTGACAAATCACCCGAACGATTACTGCCATATCTCGCTCGACTTACTGCATAAATACAAGTTGCAATAACGAAAAAATTAGCTCTGAGTAGTTCATTCCGGATGTAATAATAAAAGGCAGCTCTATAAGCTGCCTTTTATGCTAGTTATTATTGATTGTAATATTGACGGGTTGCGCTTGAGGTTGAGGTTGAGGTTGTTGAGGTAGGGCATATGGCGTCAACACTGGTTGGCGATCTGGAATAATAATGCCTTCTTTATTGAACATCTCTACATTCACGTTTTCATCATATGTATAGAAATTACCAGTCGCTAGATCAATTGGGCACGATAATGTGAAAAGACACAGATCCCAAAGAATGTCTAAAACCAGCATACTTTGACGGAAATCACTTTCAACGGTGATTGAACCCTCTTGGTATGGCGATTCACAGAATACATCTAGATCGCTTGAGTCACGATCGATAAAAACTCGATCGTTGCGACCTTGTGCGTATTCGGTGCTATTTGCATTTTCGACTTTGCACTCAATATTTGAATATCCACCCTGAACTCCAACGGGCTTTACGCGTACTGATGTTTCACTGCCAGTGAGGATTGTTGCACAACCTGAAAGACTAGCCACGATGGCGGCGGTAATAAAAAATGTTCTCATGAATATATTGTAAAGGTTAACTTTAATATGAAAGGGAGCGCATTATATTCACTAATTGGTGGGAGTAAAGTTAGTTCTATTATATAAAGTTCTATTTGTTTAAATAAGCGTCGATTGTTGTGAGTCTTTATATTTAAGTAGAAGTTAGCATTGATATTAAAGGCTCATAAATTGAGCCTTTAATATCCTATTTACGCTAATCAAGCCTAATCACCTGCCATTGTTTGCTGGTGACCAGATGATCGGTGACCTTGTTGATGGCGTGATGGGCTTTTTCAACGATCATGTCGATGTCGTCTTTGGTGGCGATGAGTGGAGGAGCAAAGCCTAAAATGTCGCCATGAGGCATTGCTCTGGCGATAAGGCCAGCTTCGCCACATGCTGCAGCAATCATTGGGCCGACTTTCATGTCGGGATCAAACGCCATACGACGCTCTCTCTGTGATGAAAATTCTAGCGCGTGTAACATCCCTACGCCACGTGAATCACCAATAATCGGGTGGTCAGCGAAGGTTTCTGCCATGCGATGCTGTAAATAAGCGCCGTTGTCCGCCGCTTTTTGGATCAGGTTTTCCCGTTCAATAATGTCCAGATTACAGTTGGCCGCCGCCGCGCCAAGTGGATGGCCTGAATAGGTATAGCCGTGACCAAATGCGCCCCAGTTATCGGTGCCGTTTTCCAATATTTGCCAGACTTTATCGCCAACAATTACCCCAGAAAGCGGCTGATAAGCCGAGGTGAGCCCTTTCGCAATGGTGATCAGATCGGGACGCATTTCGTAGTGAATCGAACCAAACGGAGATCCGATTCGGCCAAAACCGCACACCACTTCATCGGCAATTAATAACACATCATACTTATCGAGCACTTGTCGAATCGCAGACCAATAACCTTCTGGTGGTGGAACAATTCCTCCTGTGCCTAGTACTGGTTCGGCAATCATGGCCGCTACCGTTTCCGGTCCTTCTTCAAGAATCATTGCCTCTAATTGATAAGCGCAATAAGCGGAGAACTCTAGCTCACTCATTGAGTCATCACGGCGATGGTAGTAGTAGGGGGAAATGGTGTGCTTAATGCGCTCAAGCGGCAAATCAAAATGGGCGTGAAACAGCGGTAAGCCGGTCATTGAGCCAGAAGCGATGCTTGAACCATGGTAGCCTCGCTCGCGAGAGATGATTTTTTTCTTCTCTGGGCGACCTAATACATTGTTGTAATACCAAACCAGTTTGAGTTGGGTTTCATTTGCGTCGCTACCAGACATGCCGTAATAAACTTTGCTCATGCCTGAAGGGGCCATATTAATAATACGCTCAGATAATGTAACCAGCGCTTCATTGGTATGACCGACATAGGTGTGATAGTAGGCGAGTTTTTTCGCTTGCTCGTAAATGGCCTCAGCCATTTCTTCACGACCATAACCGATATTGACGCAGTATAAACCAGCAAACCCATCGATCAATTCGTTGCCGCAGGAGTCATGAATGCGAATGCCACTCGCGCCGGTAATGATCCGACCCGGAACTTCGCCATGCGCATATTGTTTGAGATGAGTTGAGGCATGAAAAACATGCTGGCGATCGCTATCGAGCAATTGTTGAGTTTTGTTATCCATCTAAAAACACTCCTAATTGTCGGGCTACGGGTTGAATCGAGAGGGAGATTACAACCGCAGCGTTATCTAAATTTACTTTTTTACGTCACCTGTTTTACGGTGAAAGAGGCATTGTGAAAATTTTAAAGGTGAAAAGGGTCACCACTTTATTCTTATATTCAGCTGCCGCTAGCTGTTGGTAGCGCGCCCAAGCAGCAATATTTAATTTCGCTGAACTCATCAAAGCCGTGCTGGCTACCTTCGCGGCCAAGACCGGATTGTTTCATGCCACCAAAGGGAATGGGATGACCGGTCATTTTCACCGAATTTACGCTGATCATGCCAAACTCTAAGCCGCGCATGCAGCGCCATATATCGTGAATATCATGACCATAGACATAGGCGGCGAGGCCATATTCAGTGTCATTACCCATTTCAATTACTTGGTCTATATCGTGGTAAGGCAATACTGCCGCTAACGGGCAGAAATTCTCTTCTCGATACACCGCCATATCGGGTGTGACATCGGCTAAAAGGGTCGGTGAGAAGAAGTTACCTCTGGTTGAAGTATGACCTTTTGCGGAAGGACTCTGTGCGACGATGCGCGCCCCTTTTGACAGTGCATCGTTGAGCAATTGCATCGCTTTTTCAGCCGCTTTTCGATTAATCAGCGGGCCAACGGTGACATCGGGGTCTAAACCGTTGCCAACCACTTGCTGCTCAACATGTTGAGCGAAATGTTCGAGAAAGGCATCGTAGTGCGTGTGGTGAACGAAGATGCGATTTGCAGCCAGGCAATCTTGACCGGAGGTTTGAAATTTTGCATCTGCAGCAGCCTGAGCCGCTTGGGCAATATCCATATCAGGTAAGACGATAAACGGCGCGTTGCCCCCTAATTCCATACTGCATTTTTTAACGGTGCTGGCGGCATCACTCAGTAGCAGCTTGCCAATCGGTGTAGAGCCAGTGAAGGAGAGCGCTTTGACCTTATCGGATTGACACACGACATGAGAAAAGGTGCTGGCTTTACCCGTTACGATATTGAATATCCCCGCGGGAATACCCGCTCGGTCAGCGAGTTCGGCTAAGGCGAGTGCGGAAAAGGGCGTTTCACTGGCAGGTTTGATTAATACAGGGCAGCCAATTGCCATAGCAGCGGCGGCTTTACGCGTGATCATCGCATTAGGAAAATTCCACGGGGTAATGAGCGCCGCTACGCCAATGGGCTCACGAATGGTCGAGAGTTGTGCGTTGGGAATGTGGCTAGGAATGGTTTCGCCATAACTACGTCTTGCTTCTTCGGCAAACCAGCGGACAAAAGAGGCGCCATATTCAATTTCACCCAGCGCTTCGCTGTAGGTTTTCCCTTGCTCTATCACCATCAAATGGGCGAGGTCTTGCTTGGCTTCAAGGATCAGTTGGTACCAGCGCATCAGATATTCGCCACGTTGATCGGCTTGTAATTGTCGCCAAGGTTTAAAGGCATTATCGGCCTCAAGAACCGCTTGTTCCATTTGCTCACAACTGAGTTGTGTTGAGTAACCAACTATTTCATCGCTGGCAGGGTTATAAACTGGATTAAACTGCTCGCCACTTATCCACTTGCCATTAATGTAGGCAAGGTTACGGACCAGACGCACATCTGTAAGGGCAGCCATCATTTCATGTGTGGCTTTGGTTTCTTCAATAACAAATCGTCGAGCTGTGCTCATGGCAAATCCTCCAACTTGTCTATTTTCTAACAGAGAAGCGTGAGTACAGCGACAGCCGAGAGGCGGTAAAACGTTTTAGATAATCATGGCGTGTACTCACCGTTTGAAAGAAGCTGGCTGATTGAAGGAGACACCAAGTCAACGGCTTTCATAGTTAAACCTTAGGCGAGAAGCGGTGTGATTTTTTTCTGTAATAAGCGTTAAACGTGGTGAATTTTCTGAAATGGCGTACGTTTTCGTGAGTAGACGGTTCGAGTTTGGCTGGCTGAATTTGAACTAGTTTCGCGTTGTGGCTTCGGAGTGGTGAATGACGCCGGCTTCGTCCTCATTGATGGCGATCACTTGCTTTGGTTGCTTGACGATCTTAGTCACAATGTAGGTGTAATAGCGCTCAATGCCCATATTTGATTCGAGCCAGCGGTCGATACAACGTTGGTATTGGTCGATGTCAGCACACTTTAGTTTTACCACATAGTCAATGCCGCCCCCCGTTGCGTAACATTCTAATACTTCATCGGTTTTAATCACTTGTTGCTCAAACTGTTTAAACGCTTGTGCGTTGTGCTGTTTTAGCGAAATTTCCACGAGAACCGTGGTGCACTTGTTGGTTTCGCTAAGTGAGATTTTTGCGCCGTATCCTTGAATGATGCCTGCCTGCTCCAGTTTTTTCACCCGTTCCCAGCAAGGACTAATGGAAAGGTTGATTTGCTTCGCCAATTGCGACTTAGTAATACGGCCATCATGCTGAAGAATTTGCAGTATTTTCATGTCGTATTTATCTAAGCGCATAGCGGTTCTCCTTGCTGTTTCGGCTGGATGTAGAGGCTTAATGTTTGATAAAAAGATGACGAGGAAAGTCGCACAAAGTTTTGGCTCCTTGCTTGGTGATCACGATACTTTCGGTCGTTTCGAGCCCCCAATCTTCAAACCATAGTCCCGGCATGAGATGAAAGGTCATGCCTTCCTGTAAAATCGTGTTGTCGCTATCACGCAGGCTCATGGTGCGCTCGCCCCAATCGGGTGGATAGCTCAAGCCTATGGGATAACCACAACGAGCGCCTTGGCGTGAGAATCCGGCTTTATCGAGAATGCGATTGAGGGTTTGCGCCACTTCTGCGCAGGTATTGCCCGGTCGGGCCGCTTCGATACCCGCTTCTAAGGCTTTTGTTAGGGCATGATCGGCGCGTTTGAATTTGTCACTGGGCTCTCCAAGAAAAATAGTGCGAGAGAGCGGGCAGTGGTAGCGCCGATGCGCTCCGGCGATCTCAAAGAATGTCCCTTCACCTTTACGAAAAGGGCGATCATCCCAGGTTAAATGGGGGGCGGAGGCATCTGCCCCTGAAGGTAATAGCGGCACGATTGCGGTGTAGTCGCCAAAATGATCTTCATGGCCCAAAATCGCTTGGCGATTGAGCTCGGCGACTAAATGATGTTTTGGCAAACCCGGCTCAATCATGTCAAAAGCGACTCTATGCATGTTTTCGACAATCCGCGCGGCGCGATACATATAGTTAAGTTCAGTCTCTGATTTGACTGCACGACACCAGTTCACTAGCCCTGTGGCATCAACCAAGCTGGCATTAGGCAAATTGTCGCTAAGAGATTCGAACGCCGTGGCACTGAAATAGTAGTTGTCTTTTTCCACCCCAATTCTGCCGCGATCCCACAATCTTGGCTGTAGAACACTCTCGACGAGATAGGCCATTGGATGTAGCGGTGGATTCATCACATAGTGATCGGGGTAATAGGCGATGTTCTCGGCAGACATATAGACCGTGCGGTAAGCACCATTGGCATCTTGGCAGCGACCAAACCAAACCGGATCATCAGATGGGCCAATCACCACGCATTGAGGCACATAAAATGACCAGCCGTCGTATCCCGTCAACCACGACATGTTTGACGGGTCGTGAATGATCAATACGTCGATGTTTTTCTCTGCCATCGAATGACGAACTTTAACCAAGCGCTGTTGGTATTCATCATGGTCAAAATGCAAAGCAAAGCTTGTCATTTCCAATCTCCTTATTGAATCACTTAGCTGTGCCTTTGGTGGCCGTTGTGCTCTGCTAAGGTCGTCACAGTGAAGAAATCAGTCATTGCTGGTTAGCTTGGCTGCTGGGCTTCTATAGAGCTTTTATCTTGAATTGTCTTGTTGTTCGATGAGGCGAATACACCTTGTTTGTTTGGCCGTTTGCTAAGAGGCAATCTTGGCAATCTCCTTCACCGATTATTACCAGTGATGTAATGGATGTTATAAATGTGTTAATTATCAGCTTGTGCTAAAAAAGCGATTTTCACAAGCGAGGAGGTGAAATAACTCTAGAGAATTGAGAATTGAGAATTGAGAATTGAGAATTGAGAATTGAGAAGCGAGGAGAGCAGAGAGGAAAAAGGCCGAATCAATAAGTTCGGCCTTTGAGGTTAGATAGTGGCAGTTAGCCTGTATTAGTTATAGCGTTTGATTAAGCGCGTAATAACGGCCTTTTTGCGCTAATAAATCACGATGCGAACCATGCTCGATGACGTGACCATCTTCAATCAGACACACCGTATCCATCTTGTCGAGATTGACCAAACGGTGGGTAATAAACAGCACGGTTTTATCAGCGAAGTGCTGCTCAAACAGGCGCATGATTTGTTGCTCAGTCTGTTTATCCAAACCTTCGGTGGGTTCATCTAGCAGTAGGATTGGCGCGTTATGCAGCAATGCACGAGCAATACCAATACGGCGCTTTTCACCACCGGAAAGTTGACGACCACCATCACCAAGCCAAGCATCTAAACCACTTTTCTCTGGAGTATCGCCTTGTAATAGTTTGCTCAAGCCAACCTTGTGCAGGGCAAGGCTGATTTCTTCGTCATCAGCATCCGGTTTAGCCAGGATTAAGTTGTCGCGTAACGTGCCATTTAGCACATCAACACGTTGACTGACCACAGTAACGGCGGCACGCAGTTGCGATTCACTCCACTGTTGAATCGGTTTGCCGGCGATCAGTAACTGCCCTTGATTCACATCCCAGTAGCGCGTCAACAGTTGGATTAGGGTTGATTTTCCTGAACCCGTTTGACCAACAATCGCCATGCGATGTTTTGCTGGAATATGAAGGTTCACTTGCTCCACGACGGGTTGGTTGCCATCAGGGTAGGTGAAGCTAACATCACGATATTCGACGCTAAACTGACCATCATGAGCAATTGGGCTTTCTGGGAACTGAACTTCTGGTTCGGCTAAGATCACTTCGTTAAGGCGACGAGCTGAGGTTAGCGTTTTACCTAAATGCTGGAAAGCACCTGCAATCGGCATTAGCAGTTCAACACTGGCCATCGTCGCGAAGGCAAATAGAGCAATCATTGGATCAGGTTTGGCACCTGCGACACCATCGGCTGCAAGCCAGAGCATCAGAACTAATGTCCAACCATTTGCCAGCATCAATAGCGCTTGAGCCAAGCCAGAGAAGTGCGCATTGACCAGTTGGTTTTTTAGTAGCTTTTCCTGCGCAGAGTAAATCGCATTGCGGTAGCGCTCTTCAGCACCAAACAGGGTCAGCTCACTGTAGCCTTGTAACCAATCTAGTGTGGTAATACGAAAATCTGCTTTGTTTTGCGTTAGTTCACTGCCGTTACGTTTGCCTAATTTGTAGAATAAAATTGGCCAAACGATGAGAAGAGTCAGCAATATGCCGCCAAGCGTTAAACCAAGGGTGGCATCAAACCAATATAAAACCGCGGTTAAGGCAGCAACGCCGAACACACCAACCACAACCGGATTGATAAGACGCAGATAGACATGGTCCATTGCATCAATATCAGCGACTAGGCGGTTAAGCAGGTCAGCATCACGTAAATTAGCCACTTTACCCGGCACGAGAGGGGCAAGTTTTTTAAAGAAGAAAATACGCAGATCGGTGAGCAGTTTAAACGTTGCATTATGGCTAACAACGCGCTCACCCCAACGACCAGCGGTTCTACCCATCGCACAGCCACGGACAAAGGCGCCGGGCAGCATGTAGTTGAACGTTTCACGGGCAATGGTTAAACCTGCTACTGCTGCCGCAGATAAGAACCAACCGGAAAGCGTTAGCAAACCGATAGAAGCGCCGACGGTAAGCAGCGCAAGTAGCATACCTAAAGTAAGGCCAAACCAATGTTTGCGGTACAGTTTTAAGTAGGGAAGTAAATCACGCATCTAAGTTCCCCTCGTTGCTGTGTTGCATGGCTTGATTGGCCGATAGCATTTGTTGGAATAAGCCATCGGTTTGAGAGAGCTGTTCAAACGTTCCGGCTTGAACGATTTGGCCGTCTTGCATTACCAGAATTTGTTCCACGTTTTGCAGAGGGGCCAATTGGTGAGTCACGATAAGCGCACTTCGCTCTTGGATTTGGTTATTGAGACCTTGGGTAACAAGGTGTTCACTACGCGCATCAAGGCTGGCTGTTGGTTCATCTAATAGCCAGAACTGGCCATTTTGCAGCATGGCTCGAGCCAGTGCTAAACGCTGCGCCTGACCAACGGAAAGTCCGCCAGAGCGATCAGAGACCGGATAATCAAGGCCATGCAGGTCAACAAATTCAGCGGCGAACGAGTCTTGCAACGCTTGCTTGATGACTGCTTCGCTAAGATCATCTTTACCTAGCGTGATGTTGTCACGAATCGTGCCGTGCACCAACAATGGGTTTTGTCCAACCCAGCTAATATGTTTGCGCCAATCGGCTAGGTTCAGCTCGGTACGTTCAATCCCATTAATGGTTAAAGAGCCTTGGTAAGGTAAAAAGCCTAAAATCGCATTCACTAAGCTGGTTTTACCCGCGCCACTTGGACCCACGAGAGCGGTGGTTTGTTGTGGACGCAATTCAAACGAAATAGGGCCGAGCAGTTTTTTACCCTCTAAGCTAAACACTTCTAAATCGGTTGCTTTGATGGTGATGTGGGTTGGATTTTGCAGTGGCTTATCGCCTGATTTTACTGCAGTAACATCAGTATCTAGAAATTCTACGATACTTTCTGCAGCGGCGACCGCTTGTTGTTTGGCGTGATAGAAGGTGCCGAGATCGCGAAGCGGTTGATAAAA
Organism: Vibrio scophthalmi LMG 19158; assembly: GCF_000222585.1. Classification (GTDB taxonomy): domain Bacteria; phylum Pseudomonadota; class Gammaproteobacteria; order Enterobacterales; family Vibrionaceae; genus Vibrio; species Vibrio scophthalmi. The sequence continues at coordinate 49,049 of NZ_AFWE01000161.1, forward strand.
TTCAGGCGCAAGGATCAAGACAAACATACCGGCAAACAGAGTCACGGCTGCGCCGTAACCACCAAAGTTAAGTTCACCAATGAAGGCAAAGCCAAAGTAAACCGCGGTCAAGGCAATCGAGATCGACGTAAAGAATTCCAATACTGCAGAAGAGAGAAAGGCAATACGTAATACTTCCATTGTGCGTGAGCGGAACACTTCGGAAGCACCTTGCATCAATTCTGTTTCTGCTTTGGTACGGTCAAATAAGCGAATGGTGGTCATCGACTGTAGACGATCGTAGAAATGACCTGAGAGACGTTGCAAGGCTTTAAAGTTTTTTTGTCCCGCATCGGCAGCTTTAATGCCGACTAAAGCCATAAATAGCGGAACTAATGGTGCGGTGAGTAAGAAGATTACCCCGGCAGCCCAGTTAACAGGGAAGACGACCACGAGAATAATAAAAGGCACCATGACCGCTAAAGACATCTGCGGCAGATAGCGAGCGAAGAAATCGTGCATCTCTTCCACTTGCTCAAGCAGGAGGGTAGCCCAAGAGCCTGCGGGCTTACCTTTGATGTAAGCAGGGCCGAGTTCGCGCAGTTTGTCGAGAATCAACTGGCGAATGTAGATGCGAATTTGTTCACCACAGCGGTAACCAGCAATTTCACGTCCCCATGAGCATAGGGCACGCAACGCGATGGTAATCGCTAATGTGGCAAACTGGCCAATAAGCGCTGACTTATCGACTTGTTCGATGATCAATTGATGAAGGATGGAAGCGAGCAATGCTGCTTGCCCCAAAAGGAGAACACTTGAAAGTACGCCTAAACCGACAGCAAGGAGTAGCCAGCGCTTAGCCAGTTTACTTTGCTCTCGAAGCCACTTGTTCAAGCCGCGTTGTTTCTTTTTATCCATTATGAAGGCTTACTGCTGTTTTTTATTATTTGTGAACGGTTGAGTATACAAAAGAAAGCCCCGCGGTAATACCGCAGGGCTTTAGGGATTTAGTGAAAAAATGTGAGTAAACTCGGCTGAGGGCGATTTTACGCTTTGTCAGCTAGGCTATCGAGGTAGCGTTCTGCGTCCAATGCGGCCATACAGCCCGTGCCTGCTGAGGTGATTGCTTGGCGGTAATTATGGTCCATGACATCACCCGCAGCGAAGATACCTTCGATACTGGTTTGGGTTGCGTTGCCATCAAGTCCTGATTTAACAACGATGTAGCCATCTTTCATTTCTAACTGACCGTCAAAAATCGCGGTGTTTGGCTGGTGGCCAATAGCGATAAATGCGCCCATTACGGCTAACTCTTCGATGGTGTCAGATTGGGTATCTTTCAAGCGAACGCCTGTTACACCCATATCGTCACCCACAACTTCTTCCAAAGTGCGGTCGGTATGCAAAATAATATTACCGTTTTCAACTTTGTCCATTAGACGGTTGATGAGGATTTTTTCCGCACGGAAACTATCACGACGGTGAATAAGATGCACTTCAGCGGCAATGTTTGAAAGATACAAGGCTTCTTCAACGGCGGTATTACCACCACCGACAACGGCGACTTTCTGATTGCGATAGAAGAAACCGTCACAAGTTGCACACGCCGATACGCCGCGACCTTTAAACGCTTCCTCAGACTCTAAACCAAGATATTTAGCCGATGCACCTGTAGAGATAATTAAAGCATCGCAAGTGTATTCGCTGCTATCGCCTTTTAGGCGGAATGGACGCTGACTGAAATCCACTTCGTTGATGTGATCAAACAGCATTTCAGTCTCAAAACGTTCTGCATGCTCTTTCATGCGTTCCATCAATGCCGGGCCGGTTAAACCTTCCGGATCCCCAGGCCAGTTTTCAACTTCAGTTGTTGTGGTTAGCTGACCACCTTGCTGCATACCGGTAACCAGTACTGGTTTTAGGTTGGCACGTGCAGCATAAACTGCCGCGGTGTAGCCCGCAGGGCCAGAACCAAGAATTAGTAGGTTGCAGTGTTTTACGTTGCTCATTAGCGCTCCATTAGCATTACCCGAGCTACGCCTTAGGCGAGGTGGGGCTCACTGTACGTTGAGATTGTTTCTGATTGTAATAGAAATATTGGGGAGGGGAAAAGGACATTCAAGCCAACTATTACAAATAATTGGCTATAGCTTAGAACCAAGCTAAGCGGCTGAATTGAATAACAAACGCATGATGGCCAGTCAACTCATCTAGTTTTAGATGAGGCTAGGATTTTATGTTGGTGTATATCTCTGTCATGTCGGGCTTTAGTGGAGTTCTGTGTTGTATCGTTCAATTTAACCGATTCATATTTTGAGTTTTGTTGATTTGTTGGAATTAATGCGCAATAGTTAATGTAATAAAAATGTTAAACTTGCGAAGGTGTATATTCATTAAGGAGTCGATGATGATACATAATCATGAGAATACGCTGCAGCTGACTCAACTGAGCCGCAGTGCGATTCGCCAACTTTCCCCTTCATTTGGCACGTTGCCACATACTAAGCACGCCGATGGGCAATATCGTTTACGCCGTTATTCTGTGATCCGATTTGTTGATGGCAAGGTGATTGTGACGGACAAAAACGCCTTCGTGCAATCTGAAGATATTAACCATTTTCAAGGTGATATTGTGCGTCAATTTGAGCCTTTGCTTGATGCGACGTTAACCAGCCAAGGAATGCAAGAAATGTGTCGCCTTGTTTGTGGAAAGCAATGAACTTGCAAATGGGCAAGAGATTGAAATTCATCAGATACGTGTGACGGCTATCTTTGACGAAACACAAGTTGCACCGGAAGGTGTGCACCAAGATGGCTTTGATCATATTGCCCTTATTGGTATTGACCGCCATAACATCGTTGGCGGAGAAATAATGCTATATAACGATAATCATGAAGCGCCATTTTTTAGGAAAGTACTGGAAAATGGTGAAGTGGCGTTATTAGCCGACAGCAAATTATGGCATAACGCTTGTCCTATTCGAGCGATTGACCACCACAATGAAGGTCACATGGATGTGTTTGTTTTGACGGCTAAGGATGGTGTTGATGAGCTTCACTCCTGAGCGTGTACGAGCGCAATTTAGCGCCTTGCATCAGCGGCATAATAATCAAACCGTCAGTTTTTTTGATGGGCCGGGTGGGGCGCAAGTGCCGATGTCGGTGCTCGATGCAATGAGCGCTTATCTAGGCTACTCCAATGCCAATTTGGGGGGACATTATTTTACCAGCCACAAAACCAATCAATTGCTTAGTGACGCGCGTAGTAGTTGCCAAGCGTTGTTGAATGCGCCCAGCGCCGATTCAATCGTATTTGGCGCTAATATGACTTCGCTGACTTTTTCTTTGAGCCGGGCGATTAGCCGCCATTGGCAAGCGGGAGATGAGGTGATTGTCACAGCCCTTGATCACTATGCCAATGTGAGTACGTGGCAGCAGGCTGCGGAAGATAAGTCCGTTCAAGTTTTTATGGCAAGAGTGGATCCACAAGATTGCAGCGTTGATATAGATCATCTACTGTCATTGATTAACGAAAAGACACGTTTAATTGCGATTACATTAGCGTCCAATACCACAGGATCTATTGTCGATATTGCACCAGTGATCGCAGCGGCGAAAGCGGTAGGAGCTCAGGTGTATGTGGATGCCGTGCACTATGCACCTCATCACCTCATTGATGTTCAAGCACTTGAGTGCGATTTTTTAGTCTGTTCCGCTTATAAGTTTTGTGGGCCGCATATCGGTATTGCCTATATTGCCCCCAAATGGTTGCAAGTATTGCAGCCTTATAAAGTAGAGCCTGCCGCGGATCTTGGGCCGGGACGCTTTGAAACTGGGACACAAAGCTTCGAAGCATTAGCTGGGCTGGTGGCAACGATTGAGTACCTCGCTCAATGGGCTGATGAGCGCCTGACGCTCAGAGAGCGTTTAGAGCAGAGTTTTAAAATTTATAATCGCTATGAAACTCAATTAAGTGACTATTTTCTGCTGCGTTTAGGCAAAATGAAAGGGGTCACATTGTTGGGGCGGGATGTGGCTGACGCTAATCTGCGCACCCCAACCTTTGCGCTGACGTTCTCGGGCATTGAGCCGGTGAATGTCGCTAAAGCGTTAGGCGAGCAAAATATATGCCTGTGGAGTGGGCACTTCTACGCTTTGGGTTTGGTGCGTCAACTCGATCTAGAAAAAAACGGTGGTGTGGTACGCATTGGCATGATGCATTACAACACGAAGGCGGAGGTCGATCGTTTGTTTGACGCGCTTGAGCGTTTTTGTGTTGCTGATTGATTTAGGGATCATTAATCACACGGTGATGCTCAGTTGTAATGTTCCAATAAAAAAGCCGCGTCTAGCGGCTTTCTGTGTTTTATGAGTGATGTTATGAGGACGGCTTAGTTTAAGCCTCGTCACTCACTTCCACTTCATAGGAAGTAAATTTACGCACGTTAATCACACCAGTATCAAAGATTAAATATTGGCCTTTGATGCCTTTTAACGTGCCGGTTACCACTGGGTTTTTATCAAAATTGTGCGATACAATTTTAGTTGGATGCTCGTTAACAGGGTAAGCAATCGGTGTGATTGCCTCATTGAGTATCTCAATCGCATCATCACCAAATTGTTGTTTAATTTCAGCGATTTTTTCTTCAATCAATGGCAGTAACTGAGCAAATTTCTCTTCAAGCGGCAGTGGTGCGCCATCTTCTTTGAGCAATGTACGCCAATTGGTTTTATCGGCGATATGTTTGGCTAACTCGATTTCGACTAAGCCCGAGATGTAGCGGCTTTTCACTTTCAAAATTGGTAGGCCTTGGGTCGCACCTTGGTCGATCCAGCGAGTGGGAATTTGTGTGTGACGAGTAATGCCGACCTTCAAGCTCGAGGTGTTTGAAAGATAGACGTAATGGTCAACCATGCAGTTTTCTTCGCCCCATTGTGGCTCACGGCAAGTGCCTTGCTCATAATGGCAGGTTTCTGGCTTCATGATGCACATATCGCAGCTCGCCAATTTCTTCATACAGACAAAACAGTGGCCTTGAGAGTAGCTTTTCTTGGTTTTTTTTCCACACGATTGACAAAAAATATTACCTGTGTGAGTTAGCGTCAGTGCCTTGCCGAGAAAGGGTTTAAGGTCAACAAGTTGTTCACCAACAGGAAGGTGGTAGTGAACTTCTTGATCAAGAGACGCGCGCATTTTTTGTAGCGTACCGGTTGTAATTAACGACATGACTTTGCTCTATATGTTTTTTTTATTGGGTGGAATCGTTGACGATCCGTTTCAGGAGTATGTTAACAGAAATATGCACCATTTTGTTTAACTGTACATTTTCATCCGGCAACGGTTCACAAGTTATCCGTCTGCTGTGTTGTATGAGCTGTCTCATAAATATTGTGCTACTTAATGATTTTTAGTTGTGTTGGTCTGCTGAGTTAAGTAAATTTGCTCTCAAAAATAAGATTTAATTCAAACGTTAATGTGCTTGTCTGGCTGGAATGTGAAATTGAAAACAATTCATAAACTTATATTTGGCTTATTCATCTTTACGATAATTGTCGTTGCATTGCATTGGTTGTATGGTGAGAAGAAAATTTATCGTGTAAGTCCAAGCCAATATACTTATCTTGCAACTAATGATCAGTTACAAAAAGGCGCCTCCACTAGTTCAATCAGCAGGGAAGGTGATGAAGTTATTCTTGACTGTGAACTCAAAGTTAGCGCGGATTATAAATGGCCATACTGCGGTATCTCCATTTTGTATGATAAAGAAGATCCGACACGAGGTAAGGACCTCTCTGATTACCACACCGTACGTTTAGATGTGGATTTTATCCGTCTTGATGGTGATACCAACCCCGCCCTACGTGTCTACTTACGCAACTATAATCCAGTTTATTCTCTACCAGACAACGAATATACCCATAAATATAATGGCCTTGATTACCGCCAAGCTGACTACTCTCAAGTACTAGAAGTACCCCTGAAAAGTTTACAAGTCTTAACTTGGTGGTTAGTGGATAACAAAATTCCGATCGCGCACTCAGCGCCTGAATTTAATAACGTTAATCGAATTGAATTTGCCACTGGCTCAGGAACGCCCGTCGGGAAGTATCAGCTACGTATTCGTAGTATTGAATTTGTCGGTCATTATATTGACGGTGAAATATTAATGTTGCTGCTGCTGTTTATTTGGGTTGGATTAGCGCTGATATTTAGTGCAACGCAAATTCATCGCAAGCAACGTATTTTGAGTGAATCAGAAGCGCGTCGCCAACATCTAAAAATGTTGAACCGCTCACTACGGGAAGAAAACACCCAGTTTGCTGAGTTAGCCCATCGCGATGCGTTAACAGGTGCGATGAATCGCCATTCTATTCGTAATTGGCTGGAACAAGAGTATTACCCTGAACGTGAACTCAAAACGCAGTTGACCGTAATCTATCTCGATATCGATTATTTCAAACAAGTTAACGATGTTCATGGCCACAAAATGGGGGATGATATTCTGCGAGAATTTGCCATTGTCGTGATGTCGGAGTTGCGCGCTAGTGATCGGTTTGTTCGCTGGGGTGGTGAAGAGTTTGTGGTTTTTTGTCCTAACAGCACGCTACGCCACGCTTCAATTTTGGCTGAACGGCTAAGACAAAAAATCGAACTGCATAAATGGATGCATGGTGAAGTATTGACTGCGAGCCTAGGTGTAGCGGAGTTAGGTCAAGAAACGGCGATTGATATGCTTACGCGAGCGGATGAAATGCTTTATCGAGCTAAGCGAAGTGGTCGAAACCGAGTGGAAATAGAGAGTCAGGAACAATAATGTTTAGAGTGTGGTTTTAAGCTATTTACTCGCCACGACTTTGTCTCATAGATTATTTTGTCTCATCGATGATGAAAACGCCCCAATGATGGGGCGTTTTTTTGTGTTGGATATGCGTTAGTTAGAGTTTAAGGTTGCTCTTGCTCTTGCTCTTGCTCTTGCTCTTGCTCTTGCTCTTGCTCTTGCTCTTGCTCTTGCTCTTGCTCTTGCTCTTGCTCTTGCTCTTGCTCTTGCTCTTGCTCTTGCTCTTGCTCTTGCTCTTGCTCGTCTATCGTGACAATCGGCTCTTTCGGACCGAGAAATTTGGGTTTCTCTCCAGTGATGTAAAGATCAAGCACTGCTTTGACTCGGGCAAAGACTTCACGAAAGCGCACTTTAAACCCTGAGTGGGAAGAAGGGCCGGCCACAGCCAAGCATTTCGCTTGGATATTGTGATAATTAGCGATAAACAAGGCGCGTTCACAGTGGAACTTTTGCGAAATGATCAAGAAATTGTCGGTATCAAATATCTCTTTAGCACGAACCACGGAATCTAAAGTACGAAACCCTGCGTAATCAAGGTAAATACGCTCTTCAGGGATCTCTGCACGTAACAAATCGCGTTTCATGGTCCAAGGTTCGTTGTATGAACGATGGGCGTTATCGCCACTGAGAAGAAAATTATCCACTTTATCTTGCTGATAAAGTTCAATCGCAGCATTAATACGATGTAGGTAATACTCATTGAGTACTTTACCTAAATATTTGCTAGTACCTAAAACGACCGCGACATCGTATGAGGTAACCTCATCGGCTGAAAAATAGAGTTGGTCTTGCGTTTGATAGCTGACCCAGCGGTCAATGGCAAATAGAGCGACCACAAGCAGTACCACTGAAATGAGTGATAACTTCAGAGCATTAACTATCCATCGTAAATGGATTTTATTCAAAGGGTTATAAAAAATCTTACGCACTAAATCTGTCTATTCCGTTGAGCCCAAAGACCGATGACAATAAAACTTGTCACTACAACAATAAACATTGTGCCATACGGAAGTTGGCCTAATGTCTTGGTAAGGTAAGGTGTTGCTTTTACGATGATTAAGCCGTAACCAAACGCATTGATCAAGATGAAGACAATCGTTCTTACGACAAAGTTCTGACTTCGGAGCAATTTTCGCAGGTTAGAATTGATTTCACCACCAAACATCACCAATGCACACGCAATCAGAGCCGTTGCAATCTCACTTAAATAAGGGGCGATGTATTGGCCGGCTGGGGCTAAAAATTCAAACATATCAATTTAATCCAAAGCCCCTAAAAGGGGCTTTGTTTCTATTTAACGTTAATTAAAATAGCGTTTAGAACGCAGTACGCTTGTAGCGACGGTAAACTGGCTGCCAGAAGTAAGCTTCGATCGCTTCTTCTAGTGCTTCGTCAGTGATTTCCTGAGCTACGCCTTGCTCAATGGCTTTCTTACCCACGGCGAAGGCAATTTTCTTCGATACAGAGTGAATTGCTTCTAGTGGTGGCAGCAGCGCACCTTGGCCATTGATTGCCAGTGGAGAACACGTTGCAAGTGCACGGCTTGACTCTTGCAGCATTTCGTCGGTAACACGACGTGCAGAGACAGCAAGTACACCTAAACCGATACCTGGGAAGATGTAGCTGTTATTGCATTGTGCGATTGGGTATGTTTTGCCATCGTGTACTACGGGATCAAATGGGCTACCTGTTGCAACTAGTGCCTCACCGTTAGTCCAACGAATAATGTCATTCGGTGTCGCTTCAACACGGCTAGTCGGGTTTGATAGCGGGAATACGATCGGACGCGCACAATGTTTGTGCATTTCTTTGATCACATCTTTGCTAAACAGGCCTGGCGCACCAGACACACCAATCAGAACGGTTGGTTTTGCATTTGCCATAACGTCAAGCAATGAGAAGCCATTACCCTCGTTTGGCCATTCAGCGGTATTTTCCGTTGGCTGAACTAGGCGTTGTTGGAAGTCCAACAGATTTGGCATGCCTTCTTGTAGCAGACCCCAACGGTCAACCATGTAAACTTGCGAGCGAGCTTGAGCATCAGAAATGCCTTCTGAGACCATCTGCGCGATAATCGCTTCGGCAATACCACAGCCTGCAGAGCCCGCACCTAAGAAGGTGATACGTTGGTCAGACAGTTTGCTGCCAGCAGCTTTACATGCAGCAAGTAGTGAGCCTACGGTGACTGCCGCAGTGCCTTGAATATCATCATTGAAGCAACAAATACGGTTTTTGTATCGCTCAAGCAAAGGCATCGCGTTCTTCTGGGCGAAATCTTCAAATTGAACCAATGCTTCTGGCCAACGACGCTGTACCGCTTGGATGAACTCTTCGACGAAGGCATCGTAATCTGCACCAGTGATGCGTGGATGACGCCAGCCCATGTACATAGGGTCAGCGAGACGTTGTGGGTTATTGGTACCCACATCAAGCACGATAGGTAGTGTGTAAGCAGGGCTGATACCGCCACAAGCGGTGTATAGAGCCAACTTACCGATAGGAATACCCATGCCGCCGATACCTTGGTCACCCAGACCAAGAATACGCTCACCATCGGTGACTACGATCACTTTGACGTTGTGGTTTGAGGCATTGTTTAAGATGTCATCAATACGATCGCGGTTAGCGTAAGAGACAAACAATCCACGGCCACGACGGTAGATATTGGAGAAGTTCTCACAGGCGGCACCTACCGTTGGGGTGTAGATGATTGGCATCATTTCAGAAATGTGGTTCTGAACTAAACGATAGAAAAGCGTTTCGTTAGTATCTTGAATATTACGCAGGTAAATGTGCTTATCCATGTCATTTTCGAAACTGCGGTATTGTTGATACGCACGCTCCACCTGTTCTTGGATCGTTTCAGTCGTCTCTGGCAGGAGACCTTCTAAGTTGAAGGAGATGCGTTCTTGAGCGCTAAACGCACTGCCTTTATTAAGCAATGGAGTACTAAGAAGCGCAGGGCCTGCGAAAGGAATATAGAGTGGACGTTTGTCGTTATACATTGCGAACCTATTATCGGGTACGAGGAACAGTTGTGCGTGTGTTCGATGCCAGTTAAGAGTCATAACATGGTAATCTGTAAGGTATTGTAACGTGGCTTGCTATGGTCGACAAGAAACACCATTCGAAGTGGGATCTTAATACCCACTTATTCTCATTGTCGTTATAATCATCGGGTTAATTCCTAGATTATCTTGCTATGACTTCATTACCAATAGACACCTTACGCGAAAAGTTTCTTGTACAACTCACCAAAAATCATCTGATTGTTGAGGCGGAAACCGGATCTGGAAAATCAACCCGTTTACCTGTTTGGGCTTCAGAGCAAGGACGTGTATTGGTGATTGAGCCGCGTCGAATCGCTTGTACTTCCCTCGCGCAATACTTAGCACAGCAACGTAACGAGCCAGTCGGGCAATCTATTGGTTATGCGATAAAGCTAGAAACTCGCTTTAATGAAACGAGCGAAGTCGTCTTTGTGACTCCCGGTGTTGCGCTGCGTTGGTATAGTGAAAACCAGTTAGCAGATTACGATATTGTTATTGTCGATGAATTTCATGAACGTCGCTGGGACACAGACCTATTAGTTGCGTTACTAAAAAAACATCAAAAGCATCGTCTGGTGGTGACATCAGCAACCATTGAAGGGGCAAAACTGGCCAGCTATGTGGGGGCCGAACGCTTACATGCAGAAGGACGTAATTTTAAAGTTAGTTTGCAATATCGCGCCAGCGAGTCGCGTCAACTGCCCGATAGTCGGCAGTTGGAGCAACGAGTAAAACAGGAAGTACTTCACGCTTTAGAAGCTTGTCGTGGCGATGTATTAGTTTTTCTTCCTGGGCGTAAAGAGATCACTCAGTGTACGCAAATGTTGCAGAGCCTTGAGGGAATTATCGTTGCGCCTTTACATGCGTCGGTGAGCGATGAGCAGCGTGAAGTTGCCCTCAATATCCAAGCACAACCCAAAGTGGTATTAGCGACTAATGTGGCTGAAACCTCATTAACCATTCCTAATATTGCGTTAGTGATAGATTCCGGTTTAGAGCGTCGTACCGAGCAACGTAATGGTCGCACGACACTGAGCTTAAAACACATTTCACAAGCTAGCGCCAAACAACGAAGTGGACGGGCAGGGCGTGTTATGGATGGCGTTTGTGTTCGCCTTTATGGTGAGTATGCTGCGCTCGCTTTAGTGACACCACCAGAGATGCATCGCGAAGCGTTAACCGAAGCGATGCTCGCTGCCGCCTGCTGTCATCAACCGTTATCCTCGTTAGATTTTCTCGAACCTTTGCCAGAAAAAACGCTTCACCAAGCGACTCAATTGCTGCTAAACATGCAGGCGATCGATGAGCAGGGAAATGCGACTGAACATGGACGCAAGATGTACCCATTGCCGATTGATGCGTTGCTGGCTGATTTGGTCACTCGTATGCCTTCGAAGGCGCTAAAAGAGGCAATGATCGATTACACAGCCGCTTTGGCGACACCAGCAAAACTCTATCGCATTATTGGTAATGAAGAGCAACAAGAGCAATTGGCCCAGCAAGAACCGTTAGGGTGTGATGCGCAACTCGCGATTGGTTTAATTCGAGGTGAGTCGTTTTCAGCGTTGGAAGTAAATATTGACGCACTGAGTGAAGCCAGAGCGTTAGCAGCACAGATGCGTGAGGTTTTTGAACTGCCTCAACTTGAAGTCGCATCACGATATCGTCATGGTGATTTGGTCAACGCTATAGCCGTTTTACACCCGGAGTTGGTTTTTATTCGTCGTGAGAAAAGAAGAGAAGCACTCGCAAACGGGATTATTGAGGTCACACTGGGACGAGAAAGCCGTTTTAACAAACAAGCTGAAGCCGCTATCGTGTTAGATACGCACAGTTTACCTGGTAGAGGGGTTAAACAAACACTGACACTGGCAACTCAAGTATTACCGCTAGAGCTTAGTGCTTTGCAAGCGCTTGGGCTTGGTCAGTGGCAAGAAGGTGCGGTCATCGTTGAATCAAATCAAGCGGGGCAAGAGCAAACCTATATCGAAATGGAGCTGATTTACGCTGGCCGTACGATTGCGACCAAGCGAGAGCTGGCGCAGGGCGCGTTGGCCATCACGCCGATTCTTAAAGCTGTCGTTGCAGGAGATCTCCTTGCTGGCTTTTATCCGATGCGCCACCGCCAAATACTACTTTGGCGTTTGTATGTTGAGTTAGGTCTTGCTGAGCAAAAAGATCATCATCAGGTGACTTTCGAAGGTTGGTTTACCGAGCAATTGCAGCTACTGGACCTCACCGATATCGGCGAACTTGAATTGTTCTGTGCAGAAGATTTCGCTTTTGAGGGTATTCCAGATTGGCAATATGATGATTTCGCCGAACGGTTTCCGCTCACACTGGCACTTGGCGATCTTAATTTGGACGTTGAGTACCAACCAGCGGCTAAATTAGTGACGGTGCTATATCGTGATGGCTTGCGTAAAGGCGACCCCAAGCGTTGGGAGCTACCACGTTGGCAAGGTTGGCGAGTGAAATATAAGAAGGCGAGTCGCATCATTGATATAAAATAGTGATGAAACATGTGCAATAGGTAATGATTTATTTTAGTAACTCAAATATTGCGCAACAGGTTTTATATGTCACTTGCTTGTGGAAACTTTGTTATTTGATTGGTTTTTATATGCCATTTTGACTCGTAAAAAGGGTATAAAAGACCATTGTTCTATATCCTATTGCTATATGTATTCAGTTGACCGATATTGAGTATGTTGTGTTGCCAATATCGGGGGATGATATGGAACGTCAAGGCAAGACATGTGTGGTGTTTGACTATACCTCTTTTCTCGGCGCTTCGTGCAGTAAGAAATGGACGTTTCTTGAAGCATTGAGCACCATCGCGCCAGTATTTACTATTGCGTGGAAAGATACTGTCGAGCTATCTCGTAATCCAGAAGAAAGATTATGGGAACAAGCTATGAAGTCGCTTTCTGCTAGCCGTAGTGATGAGTCAAATATCCATACACTGGTAAAACTCGCCAAATCAGAAGGAATAGACGAACTAAAGTTGGTTATGCCTTATGAGTTGGAATCCGAGTTAATTGAACGGCTTCAAATGCGTTCACAAGTAAGCATTCAAAATCTACAACAAGATGAATGGATGATTACGTTATAAAGGTTTAAGGCTTGTTGTCATTCAATAGGCCTTAAACCTTTTTTACGGATAATGTTCCTATTCCTATTCCTATTCCTATTCCTATTCCTATTCCATTCTTAGAGCCAGCTACCCTCATTTATTGCGGTAATTTTCCACGCCAATCCACAGTTTTAGATGGTTAACTTGTTGTTTTTAGATTTGATTACTACGATTATTTTTATGCGTAAATAAACATTGATAGTGAATAAAGCATAAGGAGATCAGATGGAACTGAATCCATTCAGAAAGCACATCGTGACTTGGTTGGTTTTTGCGATTACGTTGCCGATCTCTCTTTCCTGCTTTGGGCAAATAGGCCTATCGGATTATCGATATGGTTATGTTGAGTTTGCTTCTGGAGCGTTAGATGAAAACATCGGTGGTAATAGCAACATCACCGCTATTAATACCGGTGGCAAGTTACCTATTGATCAGCGTTGGTTAGCAACACTCGATTATTCCGCGCGCTTTATTCACCCAGAGAAAACCACCACGGAGATTTACACGCTCTTGCCTGGTGTTGCTGCTCGTATAGATGCCGGACCGGGATTGGAGTTTCTTTTCGGCGGGAAAGCGGGGATGCAATGGGCACGGCTAACCGATGATGATACCGATGTAAAACTCGAAAGCAGCAATGAGTTTGTTTGGGGGATGGAAATCGGTTTGATCTATAACATTACACAGCGTTGGCGCCTAGCAACCGATGCTGAGTTAAATCGTAGTGACATATTAGATGTGGATATCTATTCACTACGCGCTGACTATCGGATCAACTCTGGTTTTACCGCTGGTGCATTTTACAGTCATCGAGAAAGTGATCGGGGTTCGACCAATGAGGGTGGTGTAGCGTTGAAGCTATTTTTTTAGAGACTCACTGAATGGTGGCTTAAACTGTGGTCAATTTGAAATAAAAAAGCCAGCGGAAGCTGGCTTTTTAGATTGGGCTGTTTACTTGATTACATGACAGCAGCAATGCCTTGGCACAGTGGCAGCATGTTTGATTTTGTCATGCCTGCAACACTGATACGGCCAGAGCCAACAATGTAGATTGCGAACTCATCTTTCAGACGAGCAACTTGATCTTTATTTAGACCAGAGAACGAGAACATGCCGTTTTGGCGCTCGATAAAGCTAAAGTCTGCATCCACACCTTGTTGCTTCAGTGTTTGTACAAACAGTTCGCGCATCTCTTGAATACGATCACGCATTTCTTTTACTTCTGCTTCCCATTCAGCGCGTAGACCAGCATCATTTAGGATGTAGGTCACTACTGCCGCACCGTGTGCTGGTGGGTTAGAGTAAATAGAACGGATGATAGCTTTAACTTGAGAGAATGCGGTAGCGGCAACATCTTCGTTCTCACCAACCAGTGTGAATGCGCCAACGCGCTCGTTGTACAAACCGAAGTTTTTAGAGAACGAGCTCGCAATCAGAATCTCTTTATTGTATTTAGCAAAAGTACGCAGACCCGCTGCATCTTCTTCTACGCCAGCGCCGAAGCCTTGGTACGCAAAATCGAATAGTGGCAGCAGTTTTTTCTCTGCTACGATTTTTGCCAGTGTTTCCCATTCATCGGCTGTTGGATCGATACCGGTTGGGTTATGGCAGCAACCGTGTAGTAATACGATATCGCCCGCAGTTGCTTGTTCAAGATCGGCAACCATCGCCGCAAAATCTTTCTCTTTAGTTTCTGCGTTGTAGTAGCTGTATTGTGCGGTTTCAAGGCCAGCAGCGGTAAACACTCCAATGTGGTTTGCCCACGTTGGGTTACTTACCCATACCTTTACATCACCAAGTTGGCGTTTAATAAACTCACCGGCAACGCGTAGCGCACCTGTACCACCTGGTGCTTGGGCAGTTTTAGCACGTTTATCAGTAATGATTTCTGCATTTTCACCAAACAGTAACTTTTGTACCGCTAGGCCATATTCTGATGTACCTTCGATGGTTAGGTATGACTTGGTTTTCTCGGTTTCAACTAATGCTGCTTCCGCTTTTTTAACGGTTGCAAGTACAGGCGTTTCACCTTGTTCATTTTTGTAAATACCAACACCGAGGTTGATTTTTTCAGAGCGGGGATCCTTTTTAAACTCTTCCGTGAGGCCAAGAATCGGGTCTGCCGGAGCAGCAACTACTTTTTCAAACATAATTGTCATCCATGTTAATCGAAGGGGATAATTGTAATAACTTGAATATTTATACCTTTATGACGCACGAGTGACAACACAAAAGCGTTAGAAACAACAAATTTTATTGATTAGCTGTTAAACCTTGTTCGATGGGCGGAGTTTTTATCAATTATGATTATAAGAACAGCCTCTTAGCGGTACTCCTTAATATCGAAATGGCGCTAAATGAAGAGCTGAATGATGGATTCGAGTGAAGATGAGCCCTTATAAAATCGGACTAAATTTGATTTGCCTCAATTTTCTAGTTGCCGATATTGATGTTTTGCCGCCATTTTTTATTAAAACGGGGTGAGTAGGGGATTAGAGGACGTTTGCCAGAAGTTGCGGTGTTGATTAAAACGAGCCGATTCAAAGGATGAATCGGCTCGTATGGCTACTTTTTCAAATCAATTTGCGATTCATGAGCATGAGTTTCAAACTCTGGGTTGCTTGACATTTTTTCTGTCGCCCAGTGATTGATATGGCTAAGAATGGCTTTTAGCGCGTGCTTTTCAGTTGGTGTTTCGTTCTCTGCGGTTTCTAGCTCAGCTTTTGGATGAGTCCCGGTCGCATCTTCAGCAATGTGCAGCCAATCTGGATGCCAGTAATAAGGCTGTCCTAATGGTGTTGTCCAAGTGTGAACACCATTGGTTTCGCCTTTATATTCGATATCGTTTTCGTTGTACTTAGTCATTATTATTTTCTCTCATCATCTATGAGTTGAGGGTTGTCACTTTAACGTTATAAATGTAACAGATTGGAATTATATTTATGTGATGCCAATCGTTTAGCGCTGGCATCGACCCAGCTAAACATTGTGATTTGATCTTAAACGACTTTTAGTTAAGTCCGTGCAGTGCTCAGGGTTAGCGGCTGTTAAGGTGATCGAGGATTGCTTTCTCGGCATGTTGCTGTGAGGCATTTTCTCCATCGGGTACATCAATTGGCTGCTTGGGGTGCAATCCAAGGGCATCTTCTGCAACGTGAAGCCATTCAGGATGCCAATAGTAAGGGTTGTCACCTTGAGGATGATCCCAACGATGAACGCCCTGATGTTCGCCTTTGTAAGATAGGTCGTCGAGCGTAAATAATTTCATTATCTTCCCTCTTTATTTTTCGTCACTATTAAGTATGAACCAAAATGGCGAGACGCGCTGCTTGGGAACGTGTTTGGTGCTTGTCTTTAAGCAAAGGTTAGCTTATTTGTTTCAGTAACGGTATGAATTGAATCGCTCTTAAGAAGGGGGAAGACGATAAATAGGTGTTGCAGCGTGTAATACCAA
>NZ_AFWE01000160.1 GCF_000222585.1 Vibrio scophthalmi LMG 19158
GGTATAATTCGCTGAATTATAGTTATTTTTTGCTATAGACGTAAAAAAGCCCTGCTATTACTAGCAGGGCTTCTTCAAATAAGTGGCGGAGTGGACGGGACTCGAACCCGCGACCCCCGGCGTGACAGGCCGGTATTCTAACCAACTGAACTACCACTCCGCAGTGGCAAACTTACCGTAGTAAGCGTCCATTTTGTTTCTAGATGCTCTATCTAAAAAC
>NZ_AFWE01000159.1 GCF_000222585.1 Vibrio scophthalmi LMG 19158
AAGTGCTAGGTTTTGGTTAATTGTTATTCGATATGTCCAGTTTGCGTATTGAGTAAATGTTCATTGTTTTCTATTACATTATTCGGTTTATTCATGATCAGAAAAATAAATCTATCACTTTTTATCATTGCATTGCTAAGTTGCTTTTTATTTTCGTCAATTTCATATTTCAAAATGAAAGATGATAGGCAAAACCTTATAGAGTTAGCGAACAAGGAAAATGTTAGCGCGTTAACGAATCAATATACTTCATCATTAGATAGTTACCGAACTTTGATGGATACGGTATCAACTTTCATTGCATTACAACTCCATGAGATACCAAATGGTTCACGAGATAATCTACTTGATTACGTGCATTACTTATCGAGAACATACGATCTAAAAGAAGTTATCGTGTCAGATGTGGATGGTAACTCTTACGGCAACCTAGATGTTCACCAAGAACAAAATCCTAAATTGCTCAATAGGCCTTGGTACACGGATGTGATGCAAAAATCCGCTAATTTTTATATGTCGAGCGTATATCAATCAATTGCCACAGGTGATTTCGTGATTACGATGTCGGTGCCAATTTCTTACAATGATCAACGTATTGGTGTATTGCTCTTTGATATGGATCCCAGTCGATTTATTACAGATAGTGCGGATGAATTTCTAATTACAAATGATGAAGGTGATGTGTTCGCAACAGATGCTAGCAATATATCCTCAATTTCGCAGAATTTATTTAAATTGCGGCCTGTCTTTAACAGTGTTGATGCCAAGCCATTTGTATACCAAAATCCAAATGATGAATGGTTTTCCGTGACCCGTAATAAACTGACGGATGATAAAAATCTATGGGCCATTACGCCTCTTGATCACGAAGTGAAAAGTACTCGCTCGCAGTTAATCACTCAAATCGCGTTGTTACTGGTATTAACGGCAATTTTAATGTGCGTGGTTTCATTTATCGTTAAGCGAGAGCTAAGAAATCTCAGCCAGATAAGCAGCTGGATACTCGATATGTCGAAAGGTGTTTTTTCGGACAGTAAAGGCATACAACGAGCCAACAATGAATTTGATATTATTGTTGATGCGTTGTTTGCACTGCACCATAACATATCCTCTATCGTTTCTTCGTCCCACGGCTCAATAACAAGCTTGAGTGGCTATCAAGATCAAATTTCAGACGCTATTACTAACAGTCTTCAAAACGCTGAGAATGAAATGTTTAAGGTGACGGAGCTTACGGGAGTCGCGAAAGACTTATCGGAGACATCGTCTGAAGTTGCCATCAGTGCGCAACAAGCCGATGCTGCGACAAATGCAGCCATTCATGCGCTTGATGATGCTATTGCTACGTTGAAACATTCTGAATTAATGTCGAACAATATGATTAATGCAATCACAGAGTCATCGCAGAAAATATCAGATCTGACGTTGCATTCTCAAAAAATCAGTTCTGTTGTTGAAGTTATTAACAGTATCTCTGATCAGATTAATCTTTTGGCATTAAATGCGGCCATTGAGGCCGCCAGAGCTGGCGAATACGGTCGAGGGTTTGCTGTTGTAGCTGATGAAGTGAGATCATTAGCAGCCAAAACCCAGCAGGCGACGATAGGGGTGCAAGATGAAATACTTGTGCTACAAAAACAGTCACAAAATGCCGATGAAATAATGCAGAGTAACGTATCGTTAGTCACTGAATCTCAAGAGCTAATGGGGCGATTCGCGACGCTATTTGGAGATATTGGTAATAAAGTGAAAGAAGTCTCGATGATTAATATGAGTGTCGCAACTGCCGCAGACAATCAGTTAAACTTAGCCAATACGGTTTCATCTAACCTAAGCGGTATACAAGACATTGTAACTAGCAACGTTTCAGGAAACCAGCAGGTAGAGTCTGTGAATGAAACTATCACTGAACTCACCAAAGATCTGACCTCAGAACTAGAGTTTTTTACGATAGTTAATCAAAGCACATCAATGAAGAATGAATAAAGCATCTTGCCTTTTATTTAGACATCATTTTCCGTAAAGCTACTCTACAAATAAAAAGAAAGACGGCACAACGTTCAAACGGAACAGCACTTGTAAAAAGGCGCTCATCATGAGCGCCTTCTTCATATTTACCAAAACAAAACTCGGCTTACAACAACTGGCCATCCACCAATACGGCCTGTGATTGGTAATCGTTGGAGAGTACGGTTGCTGCGGCGCGGTAGCCCGGTTTTAGCTGGCCTAATTGAGTTAGGTTCATCGCTTGGGCTGGGTAGGTTGAGGCCATTCTCAGCGCTTCTGCTTCATCGATGCCCCATGCAATCACATTGGCGACTGATTCATCCATGCCGATGTGTGCACCCGCTAAGCGGCCTTCGCTGTTGACCAGTTTATTATCGATCACCTCGATAATTTGCCCATCAAGTTCAAAACGGTTGGTTTCACTGCCCAGTGTTGCCATCGCGTCGGTGACGATCAAAAGCTTACCTGCAGGTTTTACCTTTTGCGCCAGCATCACATTGTTTGGGTGTACGTGAATACCGTCAGTAATGATTGAACACCAAGCATGGTCAGTGTGGAGTGCTGTGCCAATGACACCGGGTTCTCGCCCTTCAAACGCTGACATGGCATTGAAAAGGTGCGTAAAGCCATCGATGCGGCTGAGTTTGCGCGGGGTTAATTGCGCTGCGGTGGCATTGCTATGGCCGCAAGAGAGGGTTACGCCTTGTTGCTGTAGCCAGTCGAGTGTTTCATCACTCATGTTCTCCACAGCCGCAGTGACCAATACTTTGGCCTGTTTTGGCCAAGGAAAATCAGCGAGATCGTTGATGGTAGGGGAGTAAAATAACTCAGCGTTATGCGCGCCTTTTTTCTCTTTACTCAGCCATGGGCCTTCAAGATGCACGCCAATCACGCCCGGTACATGTGCTTCAATCGCTTGTTCGGTGGCGGTTAATGCTTGGCTAATGTCTTGCGGGGTAGAGCTGATCAGCGTTGGCAATAGGTATGCGGTGCCATGTTTGCGGTGTGCGCGACAAATGGTATCAATCGCGCTAGCGCTGATGTCGCTATTAAACATCACATCGCCGCCACCGTTAACTTGTAAATCAATAAAGCCTGGTGCAATTAAGGCATTGGCATAATGTTGATGCTCAATGTCGCTAGGTAATTCGGCAATCGGAAGGATCGCTTCAATCACATCGTTATTCCAAATGAGAGCGGCATCGTGATGGTAATGAGTTCCATCAAAAAGACGTGCAGCAGAAATGGCTTTCATTCCCATAATTAGTCCTTATTAAATTGGAAAGCAGCGCCGAGCAAGCAGGCGTCATAATCACCTTGAGCGGCAATAATCGGCACTTGGAATGCGTTTGGACGCTGAGCAATATGTTCAACGACGCGAGCTAAATACCCACTGGCAAGGCCGACACCACCACCTAACACGATAACATCTAAATCAAGGGTTGCTTTAAGGTTACAACATAAGGTGGCAATGGCTTGCGCACTGGCTTGGACAATCGCTTCCGCTTGCGGTTCATTTGGCGCGAGCTTAAATAACTCAACATTGCTGATTGGCGGGTGGAACACCTCGTGACTACGACGTTGAATTGCGGTACCTGACGCGATGGCTTCCACACAGCCTACCTGACCACAGCCACACTGCGGGCCGTTAGGATCAATCGAGAAGTGACCCACGTGACCTGCAAGGCCAGTAGCACCGCTGTGCAATTTACCATCAATAATGATACCGCCGCCGACCCCGGTAGAAACGGTAATAAACGCCATGTTACGCGCAGGTTGAGGTAGATTGACATACTCATACCAAGCCGCGGCTTGAGCATCATTGAGCATGGCAACAGGTTTGTTGGTTAGGCTTTCGAGCGCGGCGGACAATGGAAAAGGCGCAGGGAAGGCGAGGGTCTCAGGGTTAATGGCCGAGATACCCTGCTCGGTAACGAGCCCTGTGGTCGAAATGCCAATTCGCGTTGCACGATCAAGCCAATCTGTCGCTTGTTCAAGGATCATCACTGCAAATTGGCTCGCTTCTTTTACTGTTGGAGTTGGGAACTGACGACGTTCAACAATGGCATCGCCGTGTACCAAACCAATTGCGATCTTTGTGCCGCCGATATCAATTGCCAGTGTGTTTTTCGCCAGTGTCGACATTAACGCTCTCCTGCTGCTTGAGTGGCTGAATTAAACCAATCAATCATCACTTCTAAACGAGTCAGTGCTGAACCGACGGTTACCGCTACAGCGCCATGAGCGATCGCTTGAGCGGCGAGTTCTGGGGTGTTGTAACGACCTTCGGCCATGGTAAAGAATCCCGCTTGGGAAAATTGTTTCACCAATTGTAAATCTGGTTCGGTTGGCTCTTCACCACCAACATAACCCGACAAAGTAGAGCCAATAATATCAACCCCAACTTCGTTGGCCCAAAGACCATCTTCAAAATTTGAGCAGTCCGCCATAGCAAAACAGCCGCTTTCTTGGATCGCTTTAGCAATCACATCACGACTTTCTGGGCGTTCACGATTGGTCGCGTCAAAAGCGATTATTGTCGCACCTGCTTCAGCCAGTGAAGCAACATCACAAAGGTAAGGGGTAATGCGTACAGGACTGTCCGTTAAATCACGTTTCACAATCGCAATAATTGGTAGATTAACTGCACGCGAAACGGCAGCCACATTGGCTACGCCCTCGATGCGCAGCGCTTTTGCTCCTGCTTGTTCTGCCGCTTGTGCCATTGCGACGATGAATTCGGTTTTTTCTAATGGGCTATCTGGCACTGGTTGAATCGAAACGACAGTTTGACCTTGGAGTTGCTCTTTTAACTGGTTGATATTTATATTTTTTGTTCTCACGTTTGGCCTCTCAATAAGATATTTCACAGCGGATTTATAGTGACTGAAAATCCATCACATTCGTCGAAATAGGGTGTAGGAATCATATCTCTGACGAATTTTTGTCCGCGATCACATTTCAATAAAAGTTGGTTTGAAAATAATCTTCATCGCAATAATAATCCATAACGAAGATTTTTTTCAAACAAAATAAAAACTTTTTTCAAATACGTGAAACTTGGTCAATAAAAGTCTTGGTTTAGAAAAATCGAGGCTAAAAAAACAAAAAGGGAACACTATGAAAGCCATTAACAAGATTACTCTCGCTATGCTTGCTTTAGGTTGTGCTGTCTCTGCTCAAGCGGCGACAACACTTAAAATGGGTATGCAACCTTCTGTTGGGTCAGTGGAATATACGTCGGCAAAAATGCTGGCAGACACGATTGAAGAGCTTAGTAACGGCGAAATGAAAGTGGCACTTTACCCAAGCGCACAACTCGGTGATGACCGTGCGATGCTGCAACAACTTTCGATGGGTGATTTGGATATCACTTACGCTGAGTTTGGTCGTATGGGCCTATGGATCCCGCGTGCTGAGGCGGTTATGTTGCCTTACGTAGTGCGTGATTTTTCACATCTACAACGTATTTTCAATTCAGATTTTGGCCAAGAAATCCGCGGTGAAATGTTAACCAAATTTAACTGGCGCGCATTGGATACTTGGTACAACGGCACACGCGAAACCTCTTCTAACCGTCCACTTAACAGCATTGAAGACTTTAAAGGTCTGAAGCTGCGCGTTCCAAATGCTAAAGCTAACTTGAACTTCGCCAAACTATCAGGCGCATCACCAACACCAATGGCGTTCTCTGAAGTGTATCTAGCACTACAAACCAACGCGGTGGATGGTCAAGAAAACCCATTGCCAGCGATCAAAACCATGAAGTTCTATGAAGTTCAGGCCAACCTTGCAATGACCAATCACATCGTAAACGACCAAATGGTGATCATCTCAGAAACGACGTGGCAAGGCTTGAATGAAGCGCAGCGTGACATTGTCACTAAAGCAGTGGCAAAAGCGGGTGAAGCACATACCGCCTTCGTTAAGAAACAAGAAGCTGAGCTGATTTCTTACTTTGAAGCGGAAGGTGTAACCGTGACTTACCCAGAGCTTTCACCATTCCGTGAAGCGATGCAGCCTCTCTACACCGAGTTTGAAGAGCAAGTTGGTCAACCGGTAGTGAAGCAGCTTGCGGCAATGTAAGCATCGCACTCAAGTTTGATCTTAAGTTAAGTGTCAATTTCTAGGCTGGTCGAGACTGGCCAGCCGTGGAGTTCAAAATGTTACGCAAGATAATCGACAATATTGAAGAAATCATCACCGTGCCGCTCATGGCAGCATTGTTAGTGGTATTGACTTGGCAGATTGGTAGCCGTTGGCTACTGAACGATCCTTCGTTGTGGAGTGAAGAGCTTGCAAGGGTTCTTTTCATGTACATGTGCATGATTGGTTGTGCGATGGCGCTGAAACGCGGCTCGCATGTAAACATCACTTTTTTCTCTGATAAGTTGCCTGAGAAAACCCGTTTAGCTTTAGTGTTGTCATTGGAATTTGCCGTTCTTCTTTCTATTTTCGCCATTGTTTATCTCGGCTATCAACATGTACAGCGCACTGCCTTTTTTGAGCTAATCACACTAGGTGTATCAAGCAGTTGGCAAACCTATGCTCTGCCGATTGGTGGGTTGTTTATGGTGTTTAGACAAGTACAAAAGATGGTAGGCATTGCGAAGCAGTTTTCTACCAGTAGTAATGATGCAGCGGCATCTGACTCACAGATGGCTGAGAGGTAATCGATCATGGCAACTTCAATTTTTGGCTGGTTAGGTCTGCTATTTGCAGGGATGCCAGTAGGATTCTCGCTTATTTTTGTCGCACTGATTTTCTTATTGGTGACAGGCAGTCCAGGTATCAACTTTGCGGCTCAGCAAATGATCACTGGTGTTGATAACTTTACGCTACTTTCTGTACCGTTTTTCGTTCTCACCGGTCACCTGATGAACAGTGCTGGGATTACAGAACGTATTTTTAATTTCGCTAAATCAATGATGGGTCATATCACGGGCAGTCTTGGTCACGTGAACATCATGGCGAGTTTACTGTTCTCTGGTATGTCAGGCTCGGCACTTGCTGATGCTGGCGGCTTAGGTCAGCTAGAGATTAAATCGATGCGTGATGCGAAATACGATGATGATTTCGCCGGCGGTTTAACGGCTGCATCATGCATTATCGGCCCACTCGTACCACCTTCAATCCCTTTAGTTATCTACGGTGTGGTCTCGGGTACATCAATTGGTGCTCTGTTCTTAGCAGGTGCGATTCCGGGCTTGATGTGCTGTGCGGCTTTGATGGTGATGAGCTACTACATCTGTAAAAAACGCGGCTACATGGTATTGCCTCGTGCAACGGGTCGTGAGCGTTTGATTGCTTTCAAAGAAGCGTTCCTATCGCTATTGACGCCAATCATCATTATCGGCGGTATCTTTTCAGGCAAATTCACCCCAACAGAAGCGGCAGCGGTTTCATCTCTTTACGCTCTATTCTTGGGTACTGTGGTTTACAAGCAGCTAACGCTTGAGAACTTTATTGAAATCCTGAAAGAGACGGTAAATAACACGGCAGTTGTGGCTCTGATGGTGATGGGCGTAACAGTATTTGGTTGGATTGTAGCGCGTGAACAGCTACCGCAAATGCTGGCTGAATTCTTCTTAACGATTAGTGACAACCCGCTAGTGCTGTTGCTACTGATCAACTTACTGCTGTTGTTCTTGGGTACGTTTATCGAGTCACTTGCACTGTTGCTACTGTTGGTTCCATTCCTTGTGCCTGTGGCGGTTTCAGTTGGTATTGACCCTGTTCACTTTGGTGTAATGGCTATCTTGAACCTGATGATCGGCATCTTAACTCCACCGATGGGTATGGCGTTGTATGTGGTGTCGCGTGTTGGTGATATTCCGTTCCACGTGCTTACTCGTGGTGTGATGCCACTGCTTGTGCCGCTGTTTATCGTGTTGGCGCTAGTGGCGGTATTCCCTCAATTTACTCTGCTGTTACCTGAGATCTTCCTCGGCTACGGTCAATAACAATTAATCTACTTGTATGGTGATGAGCCGGGTGCTCCGGCTCTAACTCTCTAGGATATAAAAATGAAAAAACTAACTGGTCTTATTGCTGCTCCGCATACTCCATTTGATATCAACAACAAAGTGAACTTTGGCGCGATTGATCAAATTGCCGAAGTCTTGATTGCACAAGGCGTAAAAGGTGCTTACGTGTGTGGCACTACCGGTGAAGGCATTCACTGTTCAGTGGAAGAACGTAAAGCGATTGCTGAGCGCTGGGTAAAAGCGGCGGATGGCAAACTGGATCTGATTTTACATACTGGTGCACTGAGTATTACTGATGCGATTGAACTGACAGAACATGCAGAAACATTGGATATTTTAGCGACTTCAGCCATTGGTCCTTGTTTCTTTAAGCCAGGTTCAGTGGATGATTTGGTGGAATACTGCGCGCAAATCGCAGCGGCCGCGCCGTCAAAAGGCTTCTACTACTACCACTCTGGTATGTCAGGGGTGAACCTCGATCTAGAGCAGTTTTTGATCAAAGGTGGCGAGCGCATTGAAAACCTATCGGGCGCGAAGTTCAACAATGTTGACCTGTACGAATACCAACGTTGCGTTCGCGTTGCTAATGGTAAATACGATATTCCTTTTGGTGTTGATGAGTTCTTACCTGCTGGCTTAGCGGTGGGGGCTGTAGGCGCTGTGGGTAGTACATATAACTACGCAGCACCACTGTACTTAGAAATTATTGAAGCATTTAACCGTGGCGACCAAGCAAAAGTGGCAGCGCTGATGGATAAAGTGATCGCGATTATTCGTGTCTTGGTTGAATACGGCGGTGTGGCGGCGGGTAAAGTCGCAATGCAACTGCATGGCATTGATGCGGGTAACCCACGTACGCCAATCCGCTCATTGACAGACGCGCAAAAAGCCGACGTTTTGGCGAAAATGCGCGATGCGGGTTTCATGAACCTGTAAGGCATACAACACATATTGTTACGCGAATAGCCGAGTAAATCTCTAACTGCGTCGCAGCATGTAAGAAAAATCGACTTGCATGCTGCCTTTTAGAGCAAATCGGAGCAATTAATTCGTGGTGGATGTGTCAAAGTGACCATCACTTTGTTACTTTTAGCGGTCAAAACAAGCATAGAAGAGGCACCTGTGAATACGCCTAAAAATTTGTTGGTTCGATTGCGTTCAAATATAGAGCCGCTAAGTAAGAAATTACGTCAAGTTGCGGACTATATCCTAGAAAATGCCAATGACGTTCAATACCAAACGATCACTGACTTGGCACGTAATACTGAAACAAGTGAAGCTACCGTTGTGCGCTTGTGTCGAGATATGGGCTACAAAGGCTATTCTGATTTTCGTATGGCATTGGCGGTGGGTTTATCGCAAAGCCAAGAGCGTCAGCCACAAGAGTCTGATGGTGATATTTGTGAAGTGTCAGCACAAAGTGCATCAGCGAGTTTGCTTGATACTGCACAATTGATTGATCGCAAAGCGCTTAAACGTATTTGTGATTTGGTGCATAACGCGAGCTTTATTAGTTGTGTCGGCGTTGGCGCTTCGAGCATTGTGGGCCGTTATCTTGCGTTCCGTTTATTACGAATCGGCAAGAAAGTGACCATGTATGAAGATACGCACTTAGCAGCGATGAATGCGGTAAGAAGCCAATCGGGGGATTTGTGGTTTGCCGTATCAAGCTCAGGCTCGACGCGAGAAGTGATTCACGCGGCAACACAAGCTCATACGCGTAATGTGCCAGTGGTGGCGTTGACGAATATCAGCCATAGCCCTCTAAGTGCGATTTGCTCAGAGATGTTGGTGGCAGCAAGACCTGAAGGCCCACTAACGGGTGGTGCATTTGCCTCGAAAGTGGGTGCATTACTACTGGTGGATGTGCTGGTCAATAGCTTGTTAGAAGAGCACCCAGAGTATTCTGAATCGGTACTTGAAACCGCGGAAGTGGTTGTACCGTTACTCAAGTAACCGTCAAATTATTTTAGCCTGCCAAAGAGTGGGCTTTATTTTGCTTTTTTAATGGAGAAAAAATTCTTCTTAACGCGTGGTTGTGGAAAATATTTTTGTTAATGCGAGTGCCGAGCTTGACATGATCGAGAGGGCAATCAGCTCATAATAAGGAAATCAATAACATGAAACCATTAACCCCTGTACTACTCACACTACCTTTGCTTGCTGCTTTCTCTGCGGCTTCTTATGCCAATCAAACTTGGCCTGATTTACCCAACGGCGTGAAAAATGGTGTTGGTGCGCAAATAGATTCAAAGATCTATGTTGGGCTTGGTTCAATGGGCAAACAATTTTATATGCTTGATCTGCAGCAGCTGGATAAAGGCTGGCAGCCACAAGCGGACTTTTCTGGCCCTGCACGTGATGGTGCGACCGCAAGCGTGATTAACGATGATATCTATATTTTTGGTGGTTCAGGTAAAGCAGACAGCAAGGCTGCGTCACCGATTATTTTTGAAACGGTTTATCGATTTGATACCGATGCTAATACGTGGTCGCAAGTGAATACTAAGGCGCCAGTTGGGCTGCTCGGCGCTGCGTCCTACTCACCAGACAATCAACAAATCGTTTTCTTTGGTGGTTACAACAAGAGATTGTTTGATCAATACCTGCACGATGTTATCACTACCGATAAAAAGGCCACGCCAGAACAATGGCAGAAGATCGTCGACGACTTTATGGGCATGAAGCCGGTTGATTATCAATGGAATCGACAAGTACTGAGTTACAACCCAAGTTCGAATCAGTGGCAGGATCTTGGTTCTTCGCCATATTTGCCAAACTGTGGGGCAGCCTTAGTGGTCGAAGATCAAAATGCGTTGATCATTAGCGGAGAAATTAAACCTGGGCTGCGTACAGCAGAAGTAAAATCGTATCAATTTGGTGAAAGCCAGCCATGGATAAGTGAGCATCCACTACCGACTCCAGAGTCTCAGTTACAACAAGAAGGGGTCGCGGGGGCCTTTGCTGGCACCAGTAATGGTGTTGTGCTGGTGGCGGGTGGCGCTAATTTCCACGGTGCTAAATTAGCTTTTGATAAGGGTAATATGTTTGCTCATAACGGCCTAGCGAAAGCCTTTAATGCCGAAACCTACGTGTTTAATCAAGGAGCATGGAAGCAAGATAAAAATCTGACAGAACCGCTTGCCTATGGCTTGTCCTTTACCGTGAACGATGGCGTGTTGCTGGTTGGCGGTGAGAAACCAGATAGTTCGGCCAGTACCAAGGTTACTAAGTTAACTTGGAATGGTCAGCATGTAGAACAACAGGATTAATCAATGAAGATTCAGTTCACACAGTTAGCGGCGTTGCCTGCTGGATTGAAAAACGGCGTGGGATTTAGCCACATCGCAAGCTCTGATAATAGCACCGAGGTTATTTATGCAGGGCTTGGTAGCTTAGGGCAGCAGTGGCTATCGTTTGATATGGATGGTGGCTCGGATTGGCAAGCAAAAGCGCCGTTTCCCGGTGTGGCGCGTAATGACGCCGTGTGCATTCCAGTAGAGAGCGGTTGTTTTGTTTTCTCTGGTGCCGGCGTCGCAGAGGGTGGCCATTACACGACTGTTCTGGATGATGGTTATTACTACGATTGCCAACAAGACAGTTGGCAGCAAGTGGCAGTGACGACTCCGGTTGGATTGCTCGGCGGTGTAGGTTTTGCACTCGATAGTGATCACTTGGCTTTTGTTGGCGGCTATAACAAATCGGTTTTCGATGGCCTAATGGCACAGCTTAACGAGCCGTTAATCGCTAATGATGCCGATGCGAAACAAGCGTGTTTAGTGCAGTTTATGTCCCAATCGATCGATGACTATCAATGGAACGACAAAGTTTATGGTTATCAACTGAGTACCCAGCAGTGGCATGTGATTGCGAACAATCCTTTCCAAGCGAACTGCGGTGCAGGCGTCTTCCGCGATGGTGATCGTTTAACCTTAGTTGAAGGGGAAGTGAAGCCGGGTCTGCGCAGCTTACACAGTAAGCAACTGCAGTTTAAAGATGGCAAGGTGGTGGAGTCGATGTACCTACCATCGATTCATGATCTGCACCCAAGTCATGAAGGGTTGGCTGGGGCGTACTGTGGCGAACTGAATGGTCAA
Source organism: Vibrio scophthalmi LMG 19158 (assembly GCF_000222585.1). Taxonomy (GTDB): domain Bacteria; phylum Pseudomonadota; class Gammaproteobacteria; order Enterobacterales; family Vibrionaceae; genus Vibrio; species Vibrio scophthalmi. Next base: position 12,092 of record NZ_AFWE01000159.1, read on the forward strand.
TGGTTAGTGGTCGGTGGAGCATTTTTCATTGGTAGCCAACACAAATACCAGCAAGGGCAGTGGTATAGTCATCAAGGACTCAGCAAAACCTTCGATAGTAAGGTTTGGTGCTTCGATGGCGCACAATGGCAACACGTTGCTGATTTACCGCAAGGCTGTGCTTATGGTGTCGCAATGACGACCAAACAAGGCATGGTGATTGTCGGTGGTGAATCTGCGCAAGGTGAGGCAATGACAGAGTGTTACTTAGTATCGTAATTGTCTAACTGAGTCATTTGTTTATCAAAGAGAGCATTTTTGCTCTCTTTTTTTATGCTGCGTTTTTAGCGCAAGTAAATCTAGGTTCTCGATGGTGTTTGTTGCAACAACTGCTGGTAGAAGGCTGTCGCGGCTGGACCGGTTTTGGCCCCTTTGGGTAGGGTGATGTGCAGTGCTACTTGATAGCGCTCCGACTGCTCTAAATTTATTACTGTGATTTTATCGCTGCGGCGTTGCTCAACCACATGCAATGGTAGGCGACAAAAGCCGACACCTTGTTCCACGGCGCGAAAGGCGTGGTCAAAATTATCGACCGTGATACGTTGGCGCGATTTAAGCCAACCCACATCGCGTTTATTCGCTGAACGATCACCCAAATCACGCACTACGATTTGACACGTCGTGTCCAAATCAGCCAAGCAGAGTGAGGCTTTGCTCGCTAGCGGATGATGGCTTGCAATGACCGGAACCATGGTGGTGATACCAAAAGCTTCGGCTGGGTAGTTGGTGATCGGCAAATTGATAATGGCAATATCGGCTCGTTCTGTTACCACCATTTCGGTGGTTTTACTCAGCGAGGTCTCTACGACCTGTATTGAGGTGGTGCTATTGGTGGCTAAAAACTGCTGCATCGGTTGATAGAGCCAGCTTGGGTCACATAAGTGATCGATAGCAATAGTAATTTGCGACTCTATACCACTACTGAGTTGTTGGCTGATCATTTCTAACTCACGAGCCTGCTCAAGCATTGAGTGAGCACGACGCAGTAGCGTTTTACCATGTTCGGTTAACACTGCGCGACGGCCTTGTACTGCTACGAGCTCTATACCTAACTGTTCTTCCAGCTTTCTAACGGCATAAATCAAGGTGGTATGGCTTTTATTCAGCGTAATTGCTGCGGCTTGAATACTGCCAGCTTGGTCGATTTGATGCAGCGTTTGCCATTGCTCTAAGGTCGTTTTAAGTCTCATTGGTCAGTTTTTTCGACAGTTAATGGCAAGATTATGAACTTTTTTGTCGGTTTTATAAAGGTAATAATCATCACATCAAAATACGTGAGCCATTTGTTGTGGCTTAGAGCGATATAATATTTAAAAAGATAGGATGAGTAGCGATGGCGAAATTACTGCAAGTTGATTTTGATTTTCAAGGCCCATTTGGTGAAGAGATGGTGCAGGCGATGACAGGCTTAGCTCAGTCAATTAATCAAGAGCCGGGCCTGATTTGGAAGATCTGGACGCAAAGCGAAAAAGATCAACTGGGTGGGGGGATCTATTTGTTTGAAAATCAAGCCTCAGCTCAGCGCTACTTAGAGATGCATTCTGCCCGTTTGCAACAAATGGGCATTAGTAATATTAGAGGTATTATCTTCGATATTAATCAACCGCTTAGCGAGATAAATCGCGCGCCGTTAGCTTAATGAATCCCGCTCAATTCACACTGTAAATCATATTGTTGCTGACAAAAGAAACTATTGATGCGTTTGCTGTCAGCAACTCAAAAGAAATATTAAGATGAACAATAAAACTTTTCTAACTCTCCACGGTGCTATTTACACCACGTTTGCTTTCGCGCTGTTTTTCATTCCTAGCCTTATGTGGCCAGTGTATGGCGTTGAGATTAATGATCAATATGCGTATTTTCTTTCTCAACATACGTCGATATTTCTTGGCGGTATTGCCGCGATCAGTTTGATGATGCGTAATATTGATTCTGTCCAAGCGATGCAACAGCTTATCAAAGCGCTATTGATAACCAACATTCTCGGCGCCGTGATCACCGCTTACGCTGGCTTCACTGGTATCTTTGTTGGCCTTGGTTGGAGTGACCCGATCTTCTTTGCGGTGTTGAGTGTGGTGACATTCCTACAGTACCAAAAGAGTCGTGGCTAATTTATCGTTAACTGCTTGCTCAATCTAGCGCGCTAAGCTCTGTTCCAGCCCTACTGATGCTATGTCAGTAGGGCTTTTTTGTTTTATTCCCCAGTGACAACGAGGTTATACCTTAGTCTAAATTGTCGACAATCTTCTTGATTAATAGCGAATGACTAGTCTATTTTGAATTGAAGTTAATAAATTGTTGACACTTTATTTTGCTAATGCGCTGCGCAGCTAAGTGTCCCATTATTCGATTGAACGCTGGGCATTGATATGAATCAAGAACTGAAAAGTACGGTTGCGATTGGCAACAACGGCTCGAATGATAAAGAGAGTGCTAAGTCAGCGACGTTGACGGAATCTCTGGTTACGTCATTGGTGGAAGCGATTGTCAGTGGCCAAATTCCCGCAGGTAGCAAGATCTCAGAGCCTGAACTGGCCAAACATTATCAAGTCAGCCGTGGGCCGTTGCGTGAAGCAATTATGCGTCTTGAAGGGCTGGGGTTGATTGAGCGTGCCGCCCATATAGGGGCGCGAGTGATTACTTTAAGCCCAGAGAAACTGGTTGAGCTTTACGCTGTGCGCGAAGCATTAGAGGGCATGGCAGCACGTCTAGCGGCGCGCCATATTCAGCAAGAGGAGATTTTGGCTTTGGAGTTGCTGTTAACGAAGCATTCTAATCATATTGATGAAGTAGAAGGAGCCTCTTACTTTCATCAACACGGCGACTTTGATTTTCATTACCGCATTATTAAAGCCAGCCGCAATCAAAAACTGATTGGTTTGTTGTGTAACGAGCTTTATCACCAACTGCGTATGTATCGCTTCCAATCTCCACGTTCACAATCCCGACCGAAAGAGGCCCTTAATGAACACAAATTCATTTTGCAGGCGATCCGAGATCGCGATGAAGAGCTGGCCGAAATGCTGATGCGTCGTCATATCTCCGGCAGTCGAAAACTAATCGAACAACAAATTTCTCTTGCTGAAAATCGCTAAGCTGTCATTTGCCAGCATAGGCCAAATAAGGATATCACCATGAACTTATCCCCCGGTGCGAAGTTTCGACTCGCAGTAGAAAATAACCATCCTTTACAAATTGTCGGCACCATCAATCCCTATTGCGCCATGATGGCGAAAAATATCGGCCACCAAGCGATCTATCTTTCTGGTGGCGGCATTGCCAATGCCTCATATGGTTTGCCTGATCTCGGTATTACCACCTTAAACGATGTGTTGGTGGACGTTGAACGTATCACCAATGCCTGTGATTTACCGTTACTAGTCGATATCGATACTGGCTTTGGTGGTGCGTTCAATATTGCCCGTACTATTAAAGCGATGGAAAAAGCCGGTGTTGCTGCGGTGCACATGGAAGATCAAGTCGCGCAGAAGCGTTGTGGTCATCGCCCCAACAAAGCGATTGTCAGTCAGCAAGAAATGGTCGATCGCATTAAAGCGGCTGTCGATGCACGTAGTGATGCCAGTTTCGTCATTATGGCGCGCACTGATGCGTTGGCTGTAGAGGGAATGGAAAGTGCGATTCAACGAGCGATAGCCTACGTTGAGGCAGGCGCTGACATGATTTTCCCTGAGGCGGTCAATGAGCTGGGTCAGTATGTGCAGTTTTCTAATGCGCTTGTTAAAGCGTGCGGTAAGCATGTGCCGATCTTGGCCAACATTACCGAGTTTGGCCAAACCCCACTATATGGCGGTGAAGAACTAGCGGAAGCCAAGGTGGATATGGTGCTCTACCCGTTAAGTGCATTCCGTGCCATGAACAAGGCGGCGGAAATGGTTTACAGCCACCTGTTTGAAGTGGGCAATCAAGAAGCGCTATTGGGCTCGATGCAAACGCGTAAAGAGCTCTACGCCCACCTCGATTATCACGCCTATGAGGATAAGATCGACAGTCTGTTTTCGTTAGAAAATGAGGTTGTATCAGAGGCGAAGTAACCACTTACTTAATACCGTCTGTCCCAATAAAAATCAGGCTAATAAATAGTTACTCAACAAATAACAATTCAACAAATAAGTCAGCAAATAACCAATAACGTGAAACCGTCTGGTGACGATAAAGCATCCCAATAGAGGATAACTCGCCAGACAGAAAAGGAGTTCAACATGCCTTCTACACAAGCAATCGATGCAACTGGAAGTGGTGCGGGTCTGCGTGGTCAAAGCGCAGGAAGCACTTCATTATGTACGGTGGGTAAATCGGGCACGGGCCTGACTTATCGTGGTTATGATATTACCGATCTGGCGAATCATGCTCAGTTTGAAGAAGTGGCGCATTTGCTACTGCGCGGTCATCTACCTAATCAACAAGAGCTGGATAACTACAAAACCCATTTGATTGCGCTGCGGGGATTACCATTGCAGCTTAAGCATGCGTTAGAGCTGATTCCTGCGGATGCTCATCCGATGGATGTGATGCGAACAGGTTGCTCTATACTGGGTAATTTAGAGCAAGAAATGGACTTTTCGCAGCAATTACCCGCTACAGAGCGCATGTTGGCGCTTTTCCCAGCGATTATTTGCTACTGGTATCGCTTTAGTCACGATGGGGTGCGAATCGATACTGAAGATCAAAGCCAAGACTCGCTTGGCGGCTATTTTTTACAAATGCTCACCGATAAAGCGCCGAGTGCGATGCAAAAACAGGTAATGCATTGCTCGCTGATTTTATATTCCGAGCATGAATTTAACGCCTCAACCTTTGCGGCTCGCGTTTGTGCTTCAACCCTATCCGATATTCATTCATGCGTGACGGCAGCCATCGGCACCTTGCGTGGGCCTTTGCATGGCGGTGCGAATGAAGCGGCGATGGCAATGATCGAAAACTGGCAAACCCCAGATGAAGCTGAAAAAAACATCCTACGAATGTTGGCAAACAAAGACAAGATCATGGGGTTTGGTCATGCCATTTATCGAGAATGCGATCCGCGCAATGCGCTGATTAAACGTTGGGCTAAAGAGTTATCACGCGCAGTCGGTGATACCCATTTGTACGCCGTATCAGAACGAGTAGAAGCGGTGATGAAGCGAGAAAAAGACCTGTTCTGTAACGCCGATTTCTTCCATGCCTCGGCGTATCACTTTATGGATATTCCGACCAAATTATTTACCCCTATCTTTGTGATGAGCCGTTTAACTGGTTGGGCAGCACACATTTATGAGCAGCGCGAGAATAACCGCATTATCCGTCCTAGCGCCGACTACACCGGCCCTGATTATCAAGCTTGGGTACCCATCGCGGAGCGATAAATTTCAGCGCAATAAATACAGAGGATGGCCTGCTAACGTCGATGTTAGCAGGCGGTGATTAAGGCCAAAGAGAATCAAATAGGAACTCGGTTATGAGCATAAACAGCCAATATCGTAAGCCGCTGATAGGAACAGAGTTAGATTATTTTGATGCGCGAGAAGCGGTCGATGCCATCGCTGAAAATACGTATCAATCGCTGCCTTACACTTCTCGTGTTTTCGCTGAGCAGTTAGTGCGCCGCTGCGATCCTGCTGCGCTCGAAGCGAGCTTAAAACAACTGATTGAGCGTAAGCGTGATTTGGATTTTCCATGGTATCCAGCACGGGTGGTGTGCCATGACATTCTCGGCCAAACGGCTTTGGTTGATCTGGCAGGTCTACGCGATGCGATTGCCGAGCAAGGTGGTGATCCGGCTAAGGTGAATCCGGTGGTGGAAACCCAGTTGATCGTTGATCACTCGTTGGCGGTTGAGCATGCTGGCTTTGATCGTGAGGCGTTTGATAAAAATCGTGCGATAGAAGATCGTCGTAATCAAGATCGCTTTGATTTTATTGAGTGGTGTAAAACGGCGTTTGAAAACGTCAGTGTGATCCCGGCGGGTAACGGCATCATGCACCAGATCAATCTCGAGAAGATGTCGCCAGTGGTGCAAGTTAAACAAGGGGTTGCTTACCCTGATACCTGTGTCGGGACCGACAGCCATACACCACATGTGGATGCGCTAGGTGTGATTGCGATTGGTGTGGGTGGCCTTGAAGCAGAAACTGTAATGTTGGGCCGACCATCAATGATGCGCTTGCCGGATATTGTTGGCGTGAACATTACAGGGCAGCGTCAAGCAGGTATTACCGCCACCGATATTGTGTTGGCAATGACCGAGTTTTTGCGTAATGAGCGCGTTGTATCGTGCTATTTGGAGTTTTTTGGCGAAGGCGCGCGAGCGCTAACCATTGGCGATCGCGCAACGATTTCCAATATGACGCCAGAATACGGTGCCACCGCCGGCATGTTCTACATTGATGAGCAAACCATTAACTATCTAAAACTGACTGGTCGCGACGAAGAACAGGTAAAGTTGGTAGAAAACTACGCTAAAAAGACAGGATTGTGGGCTGATGATCTGCAAACTGCGGTGTATGAGCGCGTGTTGGAGTTTGATCTTTCCTGTGTAACACGCAATATGGCCGGGCCTTCGAATCCGCATTCTCGTCTACCAACGTCAGAGCTTACTGCTCGAGGTATTGCTGATGCCGAAAGACGCAATGCTGACACGTTTAGCGCAAATCAAAACCTACCAGATGGTGCGGTGATCATTGCCGCCATTACCTCCTGCACTAACACCAGTAACCCGCGCAATGTAGTGGCCGCTGCATTGGTGGCTAAAAAGGCCAATCAATTAGGGTTAACCCGTAAGCCGTGGGTCAAAACCTCCTTCGCGCCGGGATCGAAAGTCGCCAAGCTCTATTTAGAGGAGGCGGGCTTACTCACTGAGCTTGAGCAATTGGGTTTTGGCATTGTTGGTTATGCTTGTACCACTTGCAATGGTATGAGTGGCGCTTTAGATCCGGCGATTCAGCAAGAGATTATTGAGCGCGATCTGTACACCACCGCTGTTTTGTCGGGCAACCGCAATTTCGATGGTCGTATTCATCCTTATGCCAAACAAGCTTTTCTCGCTTCGCCACCGTTAGTCGTCGCTTATGCATTGGCAGGCACGATGCGTTTTGATATTGAGCGCGATGCGTTAGGCATCAATAGCCAAGGTGAACCGATTTATCTTAGTGATTTATGGCCAAGCGATGAAGAGATTGATGCGGTAGTGAAGACCAGCGTCAAGCCTGAGCAGTTTAAGCAAGTCTATATTCAGATGTTCAAACTCGATGATGATCGGCAAACGACAAAGCCGCTCTATGACTGGCGTGAAATGAGCACGTATATTCGTCGCCCTCCCTATTGGCAAGGTGCGCTTGCTGGAGAGCGAACATTATCGGCGATGAGGCCTTTGGCGATATTAGGCGACAACATCACCACTGATCACCTTTCACCCTCCAATGCGATCTTACCGACGAGCGCTGCGGGGGAGTACTTAGCCCAAATGGGACTACCGGAAGAAGATTTTAACTCTTATGCCACGCACCGTGGTGATCACCTCACTGCGCAACGCGCGACATTTGCCAATCCAAAGCTGTTCAATGAAATGGTTAAGGACAATGGCGAAGTGGTACAAGGCTCACTAGCTCGCGTGGAACCGGAAGGCCAAGTGATGCGCATGTGGGAAGCGATTGAAACCTATATGCAGCGCAAGCAGCCTTTGATTGTGATTGCCGGTGCTGATTATGGTCAAGGTTCATCACGCGATTGGGCGGCGAAAGGGGTGCGCTTGGCTGGGGTTGAGGTGATTGTGGCTGAAGGCTTTGAGCGCATTCACCGCACCAACCTTGTGGGGATGGGAGTGCTGCCATTGCAGTTTAAAGCGGGAACGAATCGCTACACTTTAGCATTGGATGGCTCAGAGCTTTACGACGTAGTCGGTGAGATTGCCGCTGGTGTCGATTTGGCTTTAGTGATCACTCGAACCAATGGCGAAAAGCTCGATGTCGCCGTGACGTGTCGCTTAGATACCGCTGATGAAGTGCATGTTTATCAAGCGGGTGGCGTGTTACAGCGCTTTGCTCAAGATTTTTTGGCTGAGTGAGGGAGAGAAGATCATGAATAAAATTCGTTTCTTAAAACAAACCCCATGCTCAAAACAAGAAGGGTATTCGGCAGCAAGCCACAACGAAGAGCGTCAGTGTGAACACTCCACCGCAATGCAAATGAAAGTACCTGCGACTTACATGCGGGGCGGCACTAGCAAAGGGGTGTTCTTTCGCCTCAATAATCTGCCGCCTGCGGCGCAGGTCGCGGGTGAGGCGCGTGACCAATTATTGCTGCGCGTGATTGGCAGCCCTGATGCTTATGGTAAGCAGATTGATGGTATGGGCGGAGCAACGTCCAGCACCAGTAAAGCGGTGATTGTCAGCCAAAGTACGCGTGCTGATCATGATGTTGATTACTTATTTGGTCAGGTTTCGATTGATCAACCGTTCGTCGATTGGAGTGGTAACTGCGGTAATCTTTCTGCCGCTGTCGGCCCGTTCGCGATCCACGCTGGGCTAGTCGATGCCAAGCGTCTGCCGCGTAACGGCATCGCAGAGGTGCGTATCTGGCAGGCCAATATCAGCAAAACCATCGTGGTACATGTGCCGATGCTCAATGGGCAAGTACAAGAGTGCGGCGACTTTATGCTAGATGGGGTCACTTTCCCTGCCGCTGAAATCCAAGTTGATTTTGTCGAACCAGCGGATGGTTCTGGACTGCTATTTCCGACTGGCAACTTGGTTGATGATCTTGAAGTTCCGGGAGTTGGCAACTTTAACGCAACCTTAATCAGCGCCGGCATACCTACGATTTTTATTGATGCGCACTCGCTTGGCTATCAAGGCACAGAGCTGCAAGAGACGATTAACTCTGATCAGCAAGCGCTGGCTAAGTTTGAAAAAATTCGAGCCTATGGCGCGCTCAAAATGGGCTTAATCAGTGATATTGAACAAGCTACAAGTTGCCAACACACCCCCAAGATCGCTTTTGTTTCTGAAGCCAAAGAGAGCCTTTCTTCCAGTGGTAATGTCATTGCTCGCGATGAGGTAGATTTACTGGTTCGCGCTTTGTCGATGGGCAAACTGCATCACGCCATGATGGGTACGGCAGCGGTGGCGATTGCATCCGCGGCGTGTGTCCCCGGAACGCTGGTCAACCTTGCGGCGGGCGGAGGTGTGCGCTCGGCGGTGACCTTTGGCCACCCATCTGGAACCCTAAAGGTGGGGGCGCATGCGAGTCAAACGGACAATGAGTGGCAGATAGAGAAAGTTACTATGAGCCGCAGTGCGCGAGTCTTAATGGAAGGGATGGTGCGAGTTCCGTTCGATTCCATTTTCTCATAACGCTTAGATAATCTCAGTGAGTCGCTTTATTCAAGGACGACCCTTACGCATTTCTCGCATAGGCCGTTACCAACACAATCTCATTTCGTTGTGTTGCTATAAGTCGAAACAAAGACATACTGGAGGAAGCACTATGTCGGCATATCAAGAACAATATCAGTGGGCGCAACAGCAACCAGAACAGTTTTGGCAGCAACAAGCGCACAATATTGATTGGTTTCAAGCCCCACAAACTATTCTCGCTAAGGATGAAAATGGCATCGAACGCTGGTTCCCTGATGGGCTGATGAATACTTGCTGGTTAGCGCTGGATTACCATTGTGAGCAGGGGCGAGGTGAGCAAACCGCGCTGATTTATGATTCACCGGTAACGGGCGCTAAGCAGCGTTATAGTTATGTTGAAATGCGCGATCAAGTTGCAGTCATTGCCGGCATGTTAGCCGCGCAAGGAGTGGGCAAAGGTGATCGGGTGGTGATTTATATGCCGATGATCCCTGAAGCGGTAATGGCAATGCTCGCGTGCGCGCGATTGGGAGCCATTCACTCCGTAGTGTTTGGCGGCTTCGCGCCCAGTGAGTTAGCGGTGCGAATTGAAGATGCTGAACCCAAAGTGATCATGACCGCCTCATGTGGCGTGGAAGTCAACAAGCTGATCCCATACAAACCGATGGTCGACCAAGCGATTATGGATAGTCGCTGGAAGCCGGAAAATGTCTTTGTTTTGCAAAGGCCGCAATGCCTTGCTGAGCTTAATCAAGATCGCGATATTGATTGGCGGCAAGCACAACAAAACGCCTTGCCCCATGCTTGTGTCCCCGTGTTGGCGACTGACCCGCTCTATATTCTTTATACTTCGGGCACCACGGGTAAACCGAAAGGCGTGGTACGTGATAATGGCGGTCATGCCGTTGCGATGAAATACTCGATGAGTGCCATCTACAATATGCCCCGAGATGGCGTGTTTTGGGCGGCGTCGGATGTCGGCTGGGTCGTTGGTCACTCCTATATTGTCTACGCGCCACTGATCCATGGCTGCACTACCGTGTTGTATGAAGGAAAACCGGTGCGGACGCCTGATCCGGGGGCATTTTGGCGTGTGTGCGAAGAGCATCAAGTGGATGTTTTGTTCTCAGCGCCGACGGCGTTTCGCGCGATTAAGAAAGAAGATCCACAAGGGGAATATCTTAAGCTATATGACCTATCCCATTTAAAAACCATCTTTATGGCTGGCGAACGCCTTGACCCGCCAACCTTAGAGTGGGTGGTAAGCCACACCGATAAGCCTGTGATTGATCATTGGTGGCAGACCGAGACTGGTTGGGCGATCGCGGCAAATTTGACGGGAATTGAAATGATGCCAGTGAAGGCCGGTTCAGCCACGATGCCTGTACCCGGTTATCAAGTGGAAATTTTAAACGAGATGGGGCAGCCGGTGGCGACCAATCAACAAGGCTTTATTGCGCTGAAACGCCCTTTGCCGCCCAGCTGTTTACCGACGGTATGGCGTAACCATGATCGATTTGAAAGTGGTTACCTAAGCCAATTTCCAGATTACTACGTTTCAGGCGATGGCGGTTATCTCGATGAGGATGGCTACCTGTTTATCATGGGCCGTATTGATGATGTGATTAATGTTGCCGGTCATCGTCTATCAACCGGTGAGATGGAAGAGATTGTCGGTGGCCATCCGGCTATTGCCGAGTGCGCGGTGGTAGGTATCCATGATGAGCTTAAAGGGCAACTGCCACTTGGCTTTGTGGTACTCAAAGACGGTGTCAGCATCGATGATATAACCTTAGAGGGGGAACTTGTCAGTAAGGTGCGAGATTCGATTGGCGCAGTTGCCTGCTTTAAGCACGCTCTGGTGGTGGAGCGTTTACCGAAAACCCGTTCAGGTAAAATTCTACGCCGAACCATCCGCCAGATTGCCGATGGTGAAAGCTATACCGTACCATCCACGATTGATGACCCCTCCAGTATTGCTGAGATAGAGCGGGTATTGCGCGTCTAATTCATCATGAAAATCAAAGTACCAAATGAAGGGCGGAGTTTTGCGACTACGTCTTTTGTTGTTCACCTCTTTTTACATCTATGTGGCTTATCGCTCTAAGTCGTGCATGGTAGTATTGCTCGATTTTTCAATAGCATATCAAGGAAGAGTATGACTCCGAATCAACAAGCGTTTCTTGACCAATACCTTGCTCAGCTCTCGGAAGCAGAGCGTAACGACATTCCGCAGTTTTTGGCTGAGTATTTTTGTGCCGATGAATACAACGCGAATGAGTGTGCACGTTTAATCGGTCTGGGGATCAAAACCGCCTCATGCAGTTTGAAAGCTGGCTACGATATTGATGATGAGCTTTTGCCTGTGGTTGGTCGTTTAACGGTGGTGTTGGATTGGAATCAAACACCCATCTGTATTGTTAAACTGACTAGCGTCGAAATTTGTCCATTCAATCAAGTGACCGAGGCGTTTGCCCAGTCAGAAGGCGAGGGGGATGGCACCTATGCTTGGTGGCGCAAGGCACATATCGATTTCTTTAACCAATACGCTCAAGAAATCGGCGTTAGTTTTACTGAAGAGTCAGAACTGGTGTTAGAGCGGTTTGAGAAGGTTTACCCAGTTTAGCGAGATGCAATAGGGTCGTTATTGCGTTTTCTTTGGAGTGACATAAAGCTAAGAGTGAGAGTCAATGAGGGGCGATACCCCTCATTGTGATTAGTTACTTGTCCATCTCGATGCGGATTGTTCTATATAGGCAAAGTCAAAGGCGTGTTTAAGGAATGACAATGCGTTAATGAGCCTTAGGCGCTGCCATTTCAAACTCTTTCGCCAGTAGGGCTTGCTGTGCTTTTTCATGGCCTTGTTTGGCGGCTTTTTGATACCACATCATCGCCAAATGCTTGCTTTCAAAATCTTCGAGATTTGAGTGATATAGCGTACCGAGAATGTACTGGGATTCAGCATCACCTTGTTCTGCCGCCATGGTATACCACGCGATCGCTTCATCCATATCTTGCTCAATGCCTTTGCCTGCTTCTAGCATCACACCGAGATTATATTGAGCCGCTACCGAGCCCTGCTTCGCCGCTTTGACGTACCAGAAATACGCTTCCTTTTTGTTAACGGGAGTGCCTACGCCGAGTTCGTACAACGACGCTAAGCTAAATTGGGCGTCGGCATGGCCATTCTCAGCGGCATGGTGGTACCAAATGAAAGCCTTAGTCTTATTTGGCTCTGTGCCTCGACCAAAATCGTACATCATGCCAACATTATACTGTGCTTCTACATGACCTTGCTCTGCTGCCCTAAGGAACCACGTGAAAGCGTCGGGTTTGTTTTCCTCAATACCAGCGCCGAAATAGAGCATCATAGCTAAATTGAACTGAGCCTCAGCATGGCCTTGTTGTGCGGCGATCAGATACCATTTTATTGCTTCGGACTTATTTTTTTCGATGCCTTTACCGAGCTCCAGCATTAACGCTACGCTGTATTGAGCTTCAAGATGGTTTTGCTCGGCAGCTTGATAGTACCAATATAGCGCCGCTCCTAAGTCTTCATCGGTACTGATGCCATAAGCAAGCATTGCCGCCATATTATATTGTGCCTCAGCGCTACCTTGCTCAGCCGCTTTGCTGTACCACTCCAGAGCTTGCTGGAGATTCTCTTCTACTCCTTGAGCAAACTCCAACATTCTACCGACGTTAAGTTGTGCTTTGGCATGGCCTTGTTCCGCCGCTTTTAAATACCAGTGAAACGCCATAGATCGATTTTCACTAATACCATCACCGTGATAGTACATCGTCGCGAGATGGTATTGGGCACGCATGTTGCCTTGCTCTGCCGCTTGTTCCATCCACCGTGTTGCTTGTGCTTTGTCTACTGGTGTTGTTTCACCAAAGTAATACATATGACCAAGGTAATATTGAGCTTCACTGTGCCCATCTGTGGCGGCTTGGCTGAATAGTTCGAAGGCTTTCTCTTTATTTATTGATCCGCCATTACCAAAATAGTATTGAACAGCAAGGTCATAAGTTTCTTTACCTGTTTGGTGTTCTATCGCGTAATGAGTACATCCCAAAATGGGATTAATCAGCAATGTCATAGCTAGAATAAAACCTTTCATGCTCTTTTGATTAGACCTGTATGGCTGAACCGTAACGTACACAAAGACAGACGGTTATATAAATTTACGTGATCATATAGTGTGTTGAAGAGTAAGCAAAGTGTTGTTTTTATTGAAAACTATGTCGTGATCGTTGAGATTGAACACACTAAATCTTTTTGGCTATGTGCTGCTTTATGCGCTCTATACGGGTATAGAAGGATTTGCTGAATTAATTTCGATAGGGAATGATGGGTTATCTGTTAAAATCACCCAATCCAAGCAGCTACTGAGCGTAGCGCTGCCTCGTTGTGATAACGATGATCTCAATCTTGATTTAGGAAACTGCTCAATGAGCCAACAACCAAACAATCCATTACATGGCTTAAGTCTTGAAAAAATTCTGACGCGCTTAGTTGAACACTACGGTTGGAACGGACTGGACCAAAGAATTCGTATCAATTGCTTCAATAGTGATCCTTCAATTAAGTCTTCTTTGAAGTTTTTGCGCAAAACCCAATGGGCTCGCGATAAAGTTGAAGCTCTGTATATTGATACTTTCAGCTAGCGGTTTGAGGTTCTAGGTTCTTCCTTTGGCGAGAGCCTAGTGCCAGATTCTTACCTTTGGTTATTCGGCAGGCTATATTCCCCAAGGTTTTCTATATGCTCTTGTGAATTAAGGGCTGTTCTCTCTACTTCTCGCTTCTCGCCTCTTATTTCTCACTTGGTTTCTTTTCGTCACGACTTTCCTATCTCATAGAGCTTAGCTTTGTATCATTGCGTAAATTTACGTAAATATGGTGCTTAAAATCGCTGTGTTATTGCAATATTTTATTTTGATGCCTAATACGATTTAAACATGCATTGTTATGCCATATTAAGTGGATGGTGTTGGGTTATATTATGTGCTTTTGCTCACGTAATTGGCGTGGTGTCCACTTTATTCTGCAGCTAAATTTGTTTGTTCAAATAAATCTTTTGGCGTCAATAGAATATCTGTAACGATTTCATAATTATCTTAATTACATTGGTTAATACTGTTCTTACTATTGTTATTTTTAAATTTATCTTATTAAATCAATATCTTGTAGTTTTGTGTTGAGTTTTTATTTGAAAATATATGGCGACTGTTCTTGTTCACAGTTGCCCTCAGTATGCAAGGGAAAAATAGTGCGATAAGTATATTTAATCGTAATCATTAATTTTATTTATCCATCTTTGTCTAATGTGAATAATTTGATTAATTTATGCTTATTTGAGGTATTTTTATCTACATTGATTTTTGTATTTGTGGCATATTTAGCGCTCTTACTTACCACTTGGATAGTAAAGAGAAAATTGCACTCAAGCGTTTATTCTAATTCTTAATGACGTTCTGAATTGAATTGTGGAGTTCGGGTGTTCCTGACGATCATTTGGTTCGGTGCATCAATTTTCGCTAGAGTCGTAATGTGTTTATATTGGAGATTAAATGAACAACAAACTTAGGATTGCTTCGGCGATTGCTGCTGCCCTGTGGATTTCTGGTTGTGATATGTCATCACACGCCGCACCACAAGAAGGCGCTCAAGCTGTTCCAGTAAGCATCATCGAACTTAAGAGCCAACCTCAAGCGATTACAATGGAATTGCCAGGTCGAAGCCGTGCCTATATGGAAGCTGAAGTTCGCCCGCAGGTAAATGGTATTGTGCTTGCGCGTAGCTTTACCGAAGGTGGTTACGTTAAACAAGGTCAGTCGCTGTATCAAATTGATGATGCGACCTACAAAGCGGCCTTGATCAGTACTAAAGCCGAGCTAAAACGTGCAGAAGCGGCGTTGGCATCAACAGGCGCGACGGCAAAACGTTTTAAAGAGCTTTTAAAAACCAAAGCGATCAGCCAACAAGATTTTGACCAAGCTCAAGCGGCGTACTTAGAAGCGCAAGCGAGTGTGGCGGTAGCGAAAGCGGCAATCAATAATGCTGAGATCAATCTAGCGTACACTAAAGTTGCGGCACCGATTGCGGGTCAAATCAGCAAATCAAGCGTGACTCCTGGTGCTCTTGTGACGGCTAACCAAGGTCAAGCTCTTGCAAAAATCTCGCAACTTGATCCGATCAACATCGATATTGCGCAATCAAGTACGCAAATGCTGCGTCTAAAGCAACGTATTGCTAGCGGGCAGCTTCATCAACCAGAAACAGCAGAAGTACGCTTGATTCTGGAAGATGGCAGTGTTTACCAACACAAAGGTTCAATGAAATTTGCTGAGGTAACGGTTAACGAATCAACAGGTGCAGTCTCACTGCGTGCTGAATTCCCGAACCCTGAAAGCATGCTACTACCGGGTATGTTCGTCCGTACTATCGTCACTGTGGGTACCGATCCAACCGCGATTCTAGTACCACAAAAAGCGATCACTCGTAACCCTCGTGGTCAAGCAATCGCGATGGTTGTGGATGTAGAAAACAAGGTAGAAGCGCGCGTCGTGACGACAGCAGAAGCAATCGATCATCAATGGTTGATTACGTCTGGCCTGAAAGAAGGTGACAAAATCGTAGTGGAAGGATTACAAAAAATCCGTCCAGGCGCTGCGGTTGCACCTTCAGTAATGAGCGATGCTCAAGCAAGCTAACAGGAACTCAACATGGCTCGTTATTTCATAGATCGACCGATCTTTGCATGGGTTATTGCGATTATTATTATGTTGGCTGGTGTGCTTTCTATTAGCACGTTGCCAGTATCGCAATACCCAACGATTGCGCCACCTACTGTTGTAGTGAGTGCAAACTATCCTGGTGCTTCTGCTAAGACTGTGGAAGATTCGGTAACTCAGGTTATCGAGCAGCGTATGACTGGTCTTGACCATCTACGTTATATCTCTGCACAAAGTGATAGTTTTGGTAACGCAACAATTACGCTGACCTTTAACGCTGAAGCGGATATCGACATTGCGCAAGTTCAAGTTCAGAACAAACTGCAATTAGCGATGCCTTTACTACCTCAAGTAGTGCAAGCGCAAGGTATTAGCGTAAACAAAGCGGGTAGTGGTTTCTTGATGGTTGTCGCCTTCGTTTCTGAAGATGGCAGCATGGATAAAGCCGATATTGGCGACTACGTTGCATCAAACATTCAAGATCCAATCAGCCGCGTTGCGGGTGTGGGTGATATTCAGGTGTTTGGTGCGCAGTACGCAATGCGAATCTGGCTTGATCCGCTAAAACTGAATCAGTACAACCTGACAACCAATGATGTGATTGGCGCGATTCGTGAGCAAAATGCTCAGGTATCTGCTGGTCAACTTGGTGCGGCACCATCGGTGCAAGGTCAGCAGCTTAACGCGACGATCTCGTCTCAATCGTTACTACAAACCCCAGAAGAATTCAGTGATATCGTATTGAAATCTGACTCTACTGGTGCACAGGTTCTACTGAGCGATGTAGCGAAAGTGGAGAAAGGCGCTGAGAGCTACATGATCACGGGTCTTTACAACGGTAAAGTCGCGTCTGGTTTGGCGATTCAGCTAGCAAGTGGTGCGAACGCACTGGATACTAAAGATGCCGTTATGGAGCGTATGGATGAGCTGAAAGAGTTCTTCCCTCCGGGTCTAGAGATGGTTGTTCCTTTTGATACCACACCTTTCGTAAGCAGCTCGATTGAAGGCGTTGTGAAGACTTTGCTAGAAGCAATCGTACTGGTGTTCGTTATCATGTACCTATTCTTGCAGAACTTCCGCGCGACCCTGATCCCGATGATTGCGGTACCGGTGGTACTACTAGGTACCTTTGGTGTCTTGGCGGCGGCTGGCTTCTCAGTCAACATGCTGACGATGTTTGCAATGGTTCTGGCCATCGGTTTGCTGGTGGATGATGCCATCGTTGTGGTAGAGAACGTTGAACGTATTATGTCGGAAGAAGGCTGTACGCCTTTGGAAGCGACGCGTAAATCAATGGATCAAATCACTGGCGCATTGATTGGTATCGGTCTAACGCTGTCTGCGGTATTCGTACCAATGGCATTTATGTCGGGCTCTACCGGTGTTATTTACCGTCAGTTCTCGATTACCATCGTATCAGCAATGGCTTTGTCAGTGTTGGTGGCAATGGTTCTTACGCCTGCACTTTGTGCCACGATGCTTAAGCAGGTAGAAAAAGGTCACGCATACACTGATAAAGGCTTCTTTGGCGCATTTAACCGTTGGTTTGATCGCTGGACGAATCGCTATGAGTCAGGTGTCGCAAGCATCATTAAACGTACTGGTCGTATGTTTATGATTTTCCTTGCGATCACGATTGGTACTGGTTTCTTATTCCTACGTATGCCAACCGCATTCTTACCGGATGAAGACCAAGGCGTTATGTTTGCGCAAGCAATCCTACCGGCGAATGCATCTCAAGAAAGCACCCTAAAAGTGCTGGATAAGATGGAAACATACCTCAATACGGATGAAGCTGAAGCGGTTGAATCAGTCTTTACCGTTGCAGGCTTTAGTTTTGCTGGTATGGGTCAAAACATGGGTATGGCGTTCATCAACCTAAAACCATGGGATGAGCGTACCGAGCCAGGTACCGACGTACAATCTGTTGCTAATCGTGCAATGGGTGCTTTCATGCAGATCAAAGAAGCGATGGTATTTGCCTTCGTTCCGCCTGCAGTAATGGAGCTAGGTACGGCAGGTGGTTTTGACTTCTACCTACAAGATCGTAGCGGCAATGGCCATGACGCATTGATTGCGGCTCGTAACCAACTGCTGGGTATGGCAGGACAAGATCCAAATCTAGTGGGTGTCCGCCCGAACGGTCAAGAAGAAGCTCCGATCTACCAGTTACATATCGACCATACAAAACTACGAGCGTTGAATCTGAACATTTCAGAAGTGAACTCGGTATTGGCGTCGGCATGGGGTGGTTCATACGTAAATGACTTTATCGACCGTGGCCGCATCAAGAAAGTGATGTTGCAAGGTGAAGCTCAATACCGCATGCAACCAGATGATCTGGACAAATGGTTCGTACGCAACAGTAAAGGTGAAATGGTGCCATTCTCGGCATTTGCAACCGGTAGCTGGGAATATGGTCCACCACGTCTAGAGCGCTTCAACGGTATGCCAGCGGTGAACATTCAAGGTGCGCCAGTACAAGGCTACAGTACAGGTGCGGCAATGGCTGACATCGAAAACATGCTGACCAAACTGCCACCGGGCTATGGCATTGAATGGAACGGTCTTTCTTATGAAGAACGTCTATCTGGTAACCAAGCGCCAGCACTATACGCACTGTCTATCCTAGTGGTATTCCTCGTATTGGCTGCGCTGTATGAAAGCTGGTCGGTACCAATCGCCGTTATTCTGGTTGTGCCATTAGGTGTGGTTGGTGCGATTGTTGCGATGAACTTACGCGGTTTGCCAAACGACGTATTCTTCCAGGTTGGTCTATTGACGACCGTTGGTCTTGCAACGAAGAACGCGATTCTTATCGTCGAATTTGCCAAAGAGTACTACGAAAAAGGCGCAAGCCTGAGAGATGCGACACTGCACGCAGTTCGTGTACGTCTTCGTCCTATCCTAATGACTTCATTGGCATTTGGTTTAGGTGTTGTGCCTCTAGCAATCAGCTCTGGTGTTGGTTCTGGCGCGCAAAACGCTATCGGTACTGGTGTACTAGGTGGCATGGTGGGTTCAACCTTCCTAGGCATCTTCTTCGTACCACTATTCTTTGTCGTAGTAGAACGCATGTTCAGTAAACGTGAGCGTGAAGAGCATCGCCAAAGTAAACTTTCAGCAGAGACAAACGAAGCGTAATATTCGCGATATTTGTTGATAGCAAAATAGAAAGGGTCGACTTAGTCGACCCTTTTTTTTTGTGTCATAGTGAAGAGCACAAAAACCATGAGAGATGAAGCCAAGCCAACGGGTAGCTTAGAAGTCGTACTGACCACCCAATGTCATCATGCTCATGTTTGAGAAGCTGTCGGCTTGGTACTTGAAGTTAGCACTCATCGATACATTGTCGGTTAGGTGATATTCAATGCCAACCACGCCAACCATACCCAGCTCATTGCTCTGTTTGGAGGCATGGAGGGGATCTGCACCTGCTTTGGTGGCAGAAAGCTGATATTGCGTATAGGTCGCCCCTGCTTTCATTTTTAAGCTCCAATCGCGGCTATTAGTCAGTGATAGGGCATAGACGGGCATTAACGAAAACTGTTTAGCCTGTAATGACACATCCCACAGATTGCTGCTATCAGACTCATGGTAGTGATAATTTTTTTGATAGCCCATTTCAAGTGCGAAATTATTATCAAAGTGATAGCCAGCCAATAATGCGATAAAGCCATCGGTTGAATCAGGGCTGAGTTTTTGCTCGGTAGCCAGATCATACACCGTGATGTCGTGATGGGGCATCGCACGGCCCACTTCCAAACCAATATAAGGCGAAGCAAACGCGGGCAATGCGCAAGCAAGCAGTGGGGACAAACAATATTTCTTCATAGAATCAATCCAGTAACTGAAGCGCTGTATTCTATGGGTTGCGATTGAATTAGTTAACTAGTGAGCGCTGCATATTTGTGCGGTTGAATGTCAGAAAATTCTCACGCGCTCATAGAGTTAGTCAAAGAAATGATGATGGTCAGGTTCGCATACCGATGTTCGGATATTATCGATTGACTGACATCGTGGTGAGTTGGGCGAGTTGAGTCATTCGCCCAAGCAAGAAAGCAAACTGACTTAGTTCATATCGAGCAGCGTCGGCTCATCAAAGAGTTGTTGCAGTGTTTGGAGAAATTGCCCTACGTGCAAGCCATCCATCAAGCCGTGGTGCACTTCAAGCGATAATGGCATGCGCCATTGTTCGCCTTGCTGCACCAATTTACCAAAGGCCATCTTCGGTACACTATCAGGAAAATTGACATCTCTCGCGTGGCTCATGCTGGTGAAATCTATCCATGGCAACACGGTTAAATGAACTGTATTTTGCTTCATCTCCTGACCAATGAACTGCTCTAAGATAAATGGTGTGTTTTTAATGCGAGCCTCGGCTTCCGTTGCGCGAACGGTAAAATCAGCGAAATCGATTTGATAATCTAAATCGCAAAAACGCACCGTATCATCGTTGGCCAGCAGCGCGACGCTAACACACATCGGCGAGTAAATACGCACTTCATCATTCACTAGGCGATAAGCCATTGGCTCACATTTATTCAGCGCTTGCTGGGTGAGATAAAGATAAGCATGTAAGAAGCGATGATTGTGCTGCTTACAATATTGGTATAGCGCAGAGACATCGATATTGGAGCAGATGTTATACCAAGGATGGCTAAAGCCTTGATAGAATTTGAAGTGTTCGGCACGCGCCCATTGGCTGACATCCAGCACTCGATACGCCATGTGATTTCCCTATGAGTTTCAATGATTTTAACCGCGCAAATTGTAGTGATTGTGGTGGGAGAAGAGAACTTAAATTTAGTGAAGTTTTGTAATTGAGATCTCGCAAACTACGATTGAAATGTTCGATGCACACAATCCCCTCGCTAAGATGTATCAGAGCCATTACCATGTGTAATAAGTTTATTGATTGAAGGTGTGTTATGTCTTTTCCTGCTTGTCCAAATTGTCAGTCTGAGTTTGTTTATCAAGATCAAAACAATCTTGTGTGTCCGGAATGTGCGCATGAGTGGAACCCTGATGAGGTCGAAGAAGGCTTAAATATCAAAGATGTGAATGGCACTTTGTTATCTGAAGGCGACAAAGTCACGTTGGCCAAAGATCTCAAGGTCAAAGGCAGTTCGTTGGTATTGAAGATTGGTA
Source organism: Vibrio scophthalmi LMG 19158 (assembly GCF_000222585.1). Classification (GTDB taxonomy): domain Bacteria; phylum Pseudomonadota; class Gammaproteobacteria; order Enterobacterales; family Vibrionaceae; genus Vibrio; species Vibrio scophthalmi. The sequence goes on from NZ_AFWE01000159.1 coordinate 33,370, forward strand.
CTAAAGCGATAATTAAACGTATTGTTGAAGGAAAAGATCATCAACTGGATTGTAAAGTGGATGGGGCAGGCGAAATGATGGTGACAGCGAAGTTTGTCAAAAAAGCGTAGTGAATTTTGGTCACTATTTTCCTGTTACCTATAGGAATGGAAATATAGCTGACAAGAGTCGTGGCAATATAAATCAAGCGTAAGGAAGTGAGGACATAATGGAAGATAACGTATTTGAACGCGGTTTTACTGGCGAACCTGAGATCAGTGCACGCCTTTATAATTTGGCGATTGGCGCTGTATTGTGTTGGGGGTTTTGGATCAACTGGTTAATGGTGTCAGCCATTCCCGTCGAGGTGATTGCGTCGATCAATCCTTGGGTCTTTTTCATTGGCTATTTTGCTAGCTGTTTTATCGGTATTTATCTCTTTCGGTCGTCATCGAATCCGTTAGTCAGCTTTCTAGGCTATAACTTTGTCGTAGTGCCTTTTGGCCTGATCATTAATATGGTGGTCTCCCAATATGATCCCGCATTGGTGTTATCGGCAATTCAAGTGACCGGGCTTGTTACTGGGGTGATGATGATACTTGGCACTCTATTCCCGAACTTCTTCGCTAAGATCGCTGGTGCATTGACCATCGCGCTGCTCGCCGTGATTGTGGTTGAGCTGTTTCAAATCTTCGTTTTGGGCATTCATCAAGCGTGGATAGATTGGGCTGTTGCAGTAATTTTCTGTGGTTACATCGGTTATGACTGGGGCCGCGCGAATCAGATCCCAAAAACCTTAGATAACGCTGTCGATAGTGCTGCGGCGCTTTACATGGATATCATCAACTTGTTCTTACGTATTCTGCGCATTATGGGGCGCAAATAATCTCTTATTTACGTATTACTTTTAGCCCTAGATACGATAACAAGCTAAGTCACTCAATTTTTTAGTGTGGCTTAGCTCGCTATGACTTAGCTCGGTCGAATTGATCAGTCATAAAGCGTATCGAAGGCTTTCTTTAGGTCTTCATGGCTGGGCAGTGGGTATAGAAAATCACGCCATTTTTCGCTATCAGCATGTTCGATGACATAACGGCTAAAAGCAAAGCTCTTCGGTGAGATATAGACACGCTCCCCATTCTGATAACCTAGATAATGATAACTCATTTTTAGAGTTGGGCTTTCTGGGGTGGCTTGGGCGAGTCTGCGAATGAGGCCATGATAGTATTGATTGGTATACCACACATCCCCTCCGTTTAGAGAGACAATATGCTCAGATGGCGAGTAGGTCGCTATCTTGTTATTTGGGGCTTGTGAGCTAAAGACACGGCCATCACCATGTCCATCACACATGTAACTATCACCGAACTTACTTGCTTCAACATTGCATTGATATCGAGTTGGAAGGTACTGTTTACGTTCAATCACTTTGAAGGTTGTAGCGTCAACAATACACGTTAAGCCATGTCCACTTTCTTGAAGATAGATGCGGTTTTCTGCTCGGTTGAAGACAATGTTGTAATCGCGAGGAGAGTAGTATATCTCCTCGATGTCAGGATCATTAACCTCAAAAAAATCAAGAATCTCTTTACTGGGCAATTTCACCAACACAAGTAAGTCACTATTTTTTACAATGACCTGGCTGCTATCGGCTGCCCAAAGGTACTCAGCATTCCACGTGAACTTTTCGTCATTGAGTTTTGTGATTTCTTGAGTCGCTAAATCATAAAGCACGACGCCGATAGAGAGTGGAAGAACCATATAGCGTCCATTAGGAGAGCGGCTCATATAACTGGCGCTGTCGCGGGCGCCTTTTCCTAGAGCAGGCGGTGGCGGTAATTGACCTTCAGGGATAAGCAGTTGTGGTTCTCCGCCATTGACGTTGAGTGCCCAATAGCTGAGTTTGGTTTTATCTTCACTATTTGCAACGGTAAATAAAATTTGTGGTACTTCTAAGTTTTCCGTATTCCAATCGGCTACTTTCGGATTATTAGGAAATTCAAATCTGTAGGCATAGCGCCACTCTCTCGCACTGTCTTTTCTATCCAGTTGTTCCGCCAAGAGCGCTATGCGGGCTCTTTCTTTGAAGTAGGGTTTGGTGAGAGTGTAAGTGATCCCGCCACCCACTATGATACAAGCGCCGATTCCAATCAGTAATTTCGTTTTTCTATGTATCTTACTAACAGTCAAGTTGGGTTCTCTTATTTGTGATGGGCTTGAGCCCCATTATTGCCGCCTATCCTATTGGATTTATCGTTAACGTTCAATTGTTATGGCTTTATTTTCAATGGCTTAGGTTTTTTATGAGATAAGGGTTAGCATAAGATTATCAATGTTTTTTGTGATTGGCTCACGCGGCTATGGCTGAGACTTACATACTTTGTTTACCGAAATATGGCTTTTCATTTTCCTCTATTTGCGCAAATTTGTACTAAATTAGAACAAGGTCTAGCACAGAGGTGAATTATGAATAAACATGGTATTTCTATCGGCCTTGATAGAGTCGATGATGATGTTTTTTTATCGATTAAAGCAGTCGGAAAGTTAACTCACGATGATTATCAAAGACTCGTTCCCATGTTGGATGCCGCATTGGCGAAAATTGAACAACCGAAAGTGAACGTGTTTTTTGATGCGACTGAGTTTCAAGGCTGGGAGATGAGAGCGGCTTGGGATGATTTTAAACTTGGTATGAGTCATGGTTCGGAATTTGAACGCGTGGCCTTGTACGGTTCACATGGTTGGCAAGAATGGGCTGCTAAGGTGGGGAGTTGGTTTATTCATGGTGAGATTCGTTCTTTTGAAGAGTATGACGAAGCGGTCGCTTGGTTAATGGACGGTAACTAGTTGCGAAGAGTGATGTAGATTGAAAAATACGCAGCCAATTTAACATTGAGATCAATTTGTGCTATTTTTACTGGCTATTAAACATATATAACACAATGGCTTATCGTACTTTTTGTACTGGCTTGGAGTGTTATTGAGTCATAATGAAATAAGGATATACGATGCGATACGTCAAGAAAGGATTGGTTGTTTTATGTGTCTTTCTCTCCGCGAATACATGGGCTAATTCACATAAAGAAGCCGCTTATGATTTGATTGATGCGATGAACCTCAATCAACTTATGTCTGAAACCATCGATTCCATGTTGGCGGTACAATTACAAGCACAGCCTCAGTTGCAGCCGTTTCAAGGTACGATGAAAGAGTTTTTTAACACCTATATGAGCGGCGATAGTTTGCGAGACGATTTTGCTCAGCTATATCAAAGCGCTTATACCGAGCAAGAACTCAATGAGCTGGCTGCATTTTTACAGTCTCCTACAGGTCAGAAATCTTTGAAACTTTCGCCAATGCTAACAGCGCAAGGGGCGGAAATTGGCCAGAAGCGAGTGATGGAAAACGCACACATTTTAGAACAAATGATTAAAGAAGAAGCAGAGCGTATTCAAGCAGCGCAAAATTAGTCATTCGTTACTCATATTTTAAAAGACTTATCTCCCAAGGCTCAGTTCGCAAGAACTGAGCCTTTCTTATGTTGGGCGTTAGCTGTATATTAAAAGTAAACCTATGAGTTTACTTGCCTGGTTCTTAGCGATAATATTGCTCTAGTTAGAGTGAGTTATCGGTTATCAATGCCACCTTTGCCCACTCATTTGTTTTACAGGGAAGGATGGGTTTGATGTCATTGCCAAAAGCTGCTTATGCTGCGATGTTTAGTTCTGCCTTATTCTACTCTCCTATACTCATCGCAGAGCCGAGTGAGGATAGCTGGTTTGATAACTTGCTGACTAATTTGGGGTCTAGTGAAACGGTTGATGAATCCAAACTAATTGATTGGGGAGTATTACCAGGGCCATTTGTTAACCCAGAACAAGGCTTTGGTATCGGTGTTGCAGCGGTTGGCTTGTATACCCCTTATGATTGGCAGCAAGATGATCCTTATTCTACTCTCACACTCACTTCTTACGCTTCGACATCAGGCTCTTATGGCTTAGGTGTTAATAACCGTACTTATCTACATCATGATACTTTGCGTTTACTAGGCGAAGCCTGGATCAGCCATACTCCGGGTTACTACTGGGGGATTGGCCGACACGCGGCGGAAAATGACGATCAGAAAAGACAATATCAAGGCCAGCGCGTTCAATTTAGTCCCAAGATTGCCGTGGAGATATTCCCCGATACTTACGCTAAATTTGGTTGGCAGTACCAATCTTATCGAGATGTAGAAGGGGTTGATGGCGATCGCTTGCCAGTAGAAATGCTATCAAGTTCAGCTCTAGTCAGTAGTGGTGCTCTTGTGGGGTTGGAATATGATTCGCGAGACTTCGAGCCTAATCCGGCACGAGGTCAGCTTATTGATATTGAATGGATTGCAAACCGCGATAGCCTCGGTAGCGATAATGGCTATGACAACATTGTTGCCAATATTCGTCATTACCAGCCTTGGTCTACGGCCACCATCATTGCGATGGAAGTCTATTCACAATCGATTATTGGTGATGCGCCATGGTTTGATTATGCGCAGCTTGGCGATGATCAACGCATGCGGGGCTACTATCAAGGCCAATACCGCGATAAACATCAGATTTCGACTCAAATTGAACTCCGCCATACGGTGTCAGGCCGCCACGGTGTGGTTGCATGGCTTGGTGGTGGTAATGTTGCTTCAAGCTATTCGCAACTGTTTGAAAGTGATTGGTTGCCAAGTGTGGGGTTGGGCTATCGCTTTGCCTTTAAGGCGCGTATCAACGTGCGAATTGATTTAGGTATCGGTAAAGAGAGCCGTGGGTTTTATTTTCAGATAAATGAAGCATTCTGAGGTGTGAGATGAAAAAAGTCGGACTGTTATTGCTCAGTTTTTGCGGTGGCTTATTGGCCTATCAAACCCTCAGTGCACATGAAATTACCTTGCAAAGCTTAAACCTTTCACAAGATTCGGTCGATCAAGAGGCGCTCGCAGCGATAAAAGCGCCTGTTGGTGTGCGCCCTTGTTGTGCCTTTGGGGTTGATCTAAAAGCGCAGTTAGGCAGTGTCCCTGTACCATTCTTTTCATTAGAAAATGTCCTTGAGCCAACGAATATTGGTTCACACCGTTACAATGATGGTAGCGAGTCCGTCTCTGGCAGTTTGCTGGGGTTTAATGATGAACGTAATGGGATCATTTTTACTGAACTGGGTGGGTTTATTGATACTGCCCACGTGCGCGACACGGCAGACTATAGCTACTATTTGTTTCAACTCAATCGTCAGATGATGGGACACAATGGCTACTTGACGTTGCCATCAGAGCTCAAGAGTCGTCGCATTCAATGGCATAAACAAGAGAGACCGCTCTCTGAATTTGAACGTATTGAACGCAGTGCGCAAGCAGCGGCGTTAATTGCTTTTCGTTTGGCGCAGTGGCATGAAATTGCACAGTGGTTTGGTATGGTCTCAGTGACGGGATTTAAAGAGTACGCCTCAGCCTTTTCTTCTGAAGATCTCTATTCCAATATGCTTGGTGCGAGATTGGCGCAAGAGATACTGGTGGCGCAGCCGCATTTGACGGCTTCCCAGTTTTCACAGGCGATGGATATTGCGTTTGCCAATCAACTGATTAAGTTAAAAGCGCAGCCTAAATCGGTCACAAGAAGTAAGTTACAGCAATTGGATGGCGTTTGGTGGGACAGCGATAAGCGCTTGCCAGATAAGTGGGTAGTGCTATTTCGTGATTATCATTTAGCGCTTAATCTGATGCCAAACTTCTCAGGCTCTGTGCACGCGTTAGCGCTTGAGGATCGTTTTGCTGATCAGCAGCGAATTGAAGAGTGGGTGAGTTTAGAGCTGCATTCCGATGATCAAGACAGCGCATTTTATGCTCTCCCAAATACAATCAATCAACAAGCGATTTGGCGTCCTGAACAATTCCAACGTTTGGCAGATTTTGCTCAGCAAGCGGATCAAAACGTTCGCCCTTAGTTAGCTCTTTTAACGATTTAAAAAAACGCCCCTTATCGAAAGATAGAGGGGCGTTTTCGTTTAAACGTTTAAGGCAATTAAATTAGTAAAGGTCGGCAAACTCAGCGATTGGCTTGCGGCCTCGTAACACGAGGAAATTTAAGAAGCGGCTAGTGCTTGATGTGATGACTTTCTCTTCATCTACTTGGTATTTTTCAAGCAGTGCGATCGCCAAATCAAGATTGGCGATATCTTCACAGAAATGCGCATCAGATCCGGTGGTAAAGTAAACGCCAATTTCTTTACCGATACGGGCGATGTTATCGCAACGTTCAACACTGCCGATGCGGCTGTGGCCGAGCAGTGAAGAATTATTGATTTCAATCGCGACGTTGTGCTCTTTAGCGCAAGTTAGGACCGCTTCAATATCAAACGGGAAGTTAGGATTCCCAAGGTGACCAAGGGCATCAATACGGCCACTTTTAATCACATTGATTAACGCTTCAGTATGTTCTGCTTCACTGGCTGGTGGGAAGACAGGCTCATGGAAGCTGGCCATTATCCAATCTAAATGTTGATCGGTCGTTGCGTGCAAATCGATATCACCATTGGTGTTCAAAGTGTTGGCTTCGACGCCACGAATAATACCCACTTCATTTAAAAAGCGCGGAATAATGCGTTGGTTATTAAAAAACCAGTAGTGGGGCGCGCCCGGCATTTCAGGGGCGTGATCGGTAGTGCAGAGAATTTTTAATCCTTTACGATGGGCGGCTGCGGCATTTTCGAGCAGCGTGCTGTACGCATGGCCACTTGCCAGCGTATGTGTGTGAGTATCAATCACGATTTCCATAGTTACCTCGGGAAATTCAGGGTAGTTACGGCAAACTCGCTTTTTACAGCGAATAATAGTAAATACCGAATGGCTTGAACTGAATACATGAGCCTTGATGAATGTTTAACATCCATCGTTTCTCGTATATTCACCGCATCTGATCTCAGGTCACCCCTCATGCTTCCTTTGATGGCGATGTTACGCGCTACAATGACAATATAGCGACGAGTGAATTTTATACTTATTCGAGTCGATCGGCATCTTTAATCCGTAGCAATGAGTTAAAAAAACAGATTGCAATTCTGTGACTTAATGATTGCGAGTCATCGCATTTTGCTTGGTTATGCCTCTTTGTCAGCTTCTTTGCCGTTTGTGGTTACTTGCTTGCTCCGTGATGATTTCTGTTTGCAGTCGCCTAAAAAATTCTTACACTCGCGCCGTCTTTTTTGGTTGGTGCTCGTCTTAGAGATGATTACCTTATTTTGTGAATGACAAAGATGAAACAAACTCCTTTGACGATGGATTCAATTAAGCCGCTCATTACGGCACTGATACCGAAACAAGTGATAGATGAGGCTTGTGAATGGGCAATAATGCATGGTGTGGCATTTAAACAAGCAGACAATACCGCAAGGCATTGTCCGTTTAGTATTGCGCCAACCACGATGCAGCGTTCCACCTATCAGCACCTTCGTCATGTCACGCCATTGATTGCAAAACTGATATCCAATGTGTCCGAAGATCATGCGTTTTTACAACAGAGCTTAGCGACGATGGCGCAAGCGGATCCCTTTTTTGGTCTGCTGATGAAACTGCATATCCAGTTACATGGGTATTTATATAAGCATCACCAAGATCAACACCATGCAAAGGTAAGTGATGGCGCGCTTTTCGCCCCGCGTCAGCCTCTACTGCTGATGCGTACCGATTTTATGGATGATCGTCATCAAGGCGCAAAAGTGATTGAGTTCAACGGCATTGCGGCAGGCATGGCACCATTTGGTCAACGTGCGACGCAATTACATCAATTCATTGCGGATCAATGGGGAGAGGCGACCCATCAGTGGGTGGTGGATCCTAAGGCAATGCCCGCCGATAACGTAGGGATGGAACAACTTGCACTAGCGATTGCAACAGCAGCGCGTGAAGTAAGAGATAACTTCTTAGGCGATGATGACGCTGAGTCAAACAAGCCGACGTTTTTGATGGTAGTGCAGCCAGATGAAGATAATGTTTATGATCAACACTTGTTGGAAGTGGCACTGCGAAATTTAGGTGTCCGCACTGTAAGAAGGACCTTTGCCCAACTAAGTGGCCAGTTAAGCACTCAGATAAACAGTGATGATACACAGAATGGTGCCAATAAGCCGCGACTCATGCTAGAAGGGGTTGGCGCGATTGATTCGGTCTATTTGCGGGCAGGCTACCAATATCAAGACTACTGTGCCCCAGAACTGAAAGAACAAGAGTGCTGTTATACCCTTAGCCAAACTCGCGTGTTTATAGAACAGCATTATGTTGCGGTTAATGCCACGGTAAGTCAGCAATTGGCGACCAGTAAATCGATGCAGATGTTGCTGACGATGATGAGTGCAGAACAATATACTCGCTGGGGTTTAAGCCTTGAAGAAGCACACTTAGTCAAAAGTGTGTTGGCGGAAATGAAACCGATCACCACAGAAAGCATTGCGTGGTTTAACACGCACGCCAACCAGCAAGAGTGGGTGCTTAAAAACCAAGGCGAGGGTGGTGGACACTGTATTTTTGCCGCTGAGATTAGTGCGAAATTGGCCACTCTTAAAGTGGAAGAATATGATGCATGGGCGTTGATGCAACGCTTATATCCTCATGAGAGAGAAACGCCAACAGTTGCAGTTCGTGATAGTAAAGCAACATTAGTGACTGATCTGGTTAGCGAAATTGGTTTGTTTACCGCTCACTATCAAGGCCAGCCAGTGACGGATTTTCATGGGTATGCGGGTTACTTGATCCGCAGTAAACCTGCGAGTGAAAACGAAGGTGGCATTCATAGCGGTCAAGGCATATTGGATTCGTTGGCGCTGATTGACTAGCGGGCCATGATAGAAAAACGCTAAGTAGAAAAGAGAGATGACAACCCGAGTTCAGCTTAATCGCTAACTCGGGTTTTGCTTTACTCTGCCTATGCGAGTGCTGGTGTTTTTCTCGCGACGATGTAAGCGCGAATATGATCATAAGCGAGGTTGAAAATAAAGGCGTAGAGGGTGATAAAGAGGGTAACGCCAATATCCATCATGAGTGCTTCAACAAGGCTGACCTTCAATAAGTAAGCCATCACAGGTACCGTGGCGAACAGCAAGCCAGCTTCAAACAATAGTACGTGCACAATGCGGGTTTTCAGTGAACGCTTCTCTTTTTGTCCCGGTACGAACTTATCAAAGATCCAGTTAAATATGACGTTCCAAATCATGGCAATAGTGGCGACAACTATCATAGTTCCTGATAAGTGGCTCACGCTATGATCGGTAAATATCGCTAGGCCAATAATCGATAATGATACCGCTAGTACCTCAAATGTAATGGCGTGAAATAGACGCTCTAATCGACTCATAAACTCCCCCAATAAAATAATGTCTCGACTTTAGAGGCGGCGATTATGCGGATTCCTCAATAGAAAGAAAGTTAACATCTATCACACTTCGTGATAGCTTGGCTGGCATTGCACTATCACACACTCAATATCGCACTTTGAATAGGTCATATCATGTACAGCTTCGAGCAACTTAAAATTTTCGTCACCGTGTGTGAGTGCGGCTCGTTTTCTGCCGCAGCTCGTAAACTCAAACGAGCCCAATCTGGGGTGAGTCAATCAGTGGCGAATCTAGAGCTTGCCATCAACCAAGATCTTTTCACTCGTGATAAGAACATTCCCAAATTAACCGCGACGGGCCACGCTTTGTTGCCTATCGCGAAATCGATCTTAAGCCAGCAGCAGTACTTCGACCAAAAAGTAGAGTCGTTGGATAAATCGATTGAAAATGAGTTATTTATAGCGATTGATGAATGCTTGGTCACTGATGAATTGCTAGCAATATTGACCCAATTAGCGGAACAATTTCCGATCACTAATTTTGATCTCACGATCAGTGCGACCTTCGATGTAGAAGAGGCGGTGCGCAGCAATAAAGCCCACGTCGGTATTATCTTTGCTGATGGTGAATTACGTGAAGATATGGATTTTTTCACCCTAGGCCAAATGCGTTTTTTAACCGTGGCATCGCCAGAACATGCGTTAGCGAACTTAACGCGCGTGCGAGATTCAGACTTGAAAGCGCATCGCCAAATCGTTCACCGCAGTGCATCTCAAAAAGAGCTGTGGTTTAGCTATGGCATTAGCTCTAACTTTTGGTACGCCAATACCCACCAAATGTTAGCCAAGTTAGCCTGCCAAGGTATCGGCTGGGCTGTGATCCCGGAGTTAATTGCCACTCCTTTGGTTGAACAAGGTAAGCTCCTTGTGTTGCCGGTGACTCACGAACAAGATGGTTGGCTAACCACGGCTGGTTGCTTAGTTTCTCGCAGCCACTCATCAGGCCCCGTTTTGGAGAGTTTCATTGCGGCATTGCAAGCGACAAAGCTGGCAGTGACTCGCTAATTGAAGGCAAAAAAGCCCTTAGAACCTATCGATTAGAACCTACCGAGTAGGGGGACACGTCGGTTCAGAGGGCTTCATTAATTTGGGTGGGTTAGCGGTATTATCTAATCACACCACACACCATGCGAGCACCGCCACCGCCGAGTGGCGCTGGGTGATCGGCATGGTTGTCACCGCCAGCGTGAATCATTAAGGCGCGGCCATCGAGATCGGCCAGTTTAATTCGAGGTGCCAATACAGGTTGATTGGCATTGCCATCCATATCAACGTAGAGCGCGGGTAAATCACCTAGATGGTTATCCGTTGTCCAAGGTTTACCATGTTTGCCAGTATTCGCCGGATCATAGTGCCCACCCGCGGCACCACCAATGATGGTTTTGCCATTTTTCTCCGAGCTGTCACAGGAGGGGTTGGAGTGGACATGGAAGCCATGTAATCCAGCCGTTAAGCCTGTTAGTTGTGGTGTAAATACGGTGCCGTATTCACTTTCTGTGATGACAACCGTACCAGCAGAATTGCCGCTGTTTAAGTCAATCATTTCAACGCTAAGTTCTTCCGCTAATACACCAGTAGAAGTCACACATAAAGCAGCAAATAATAGTTTGTATTTCATTATTATTTTCCTTTTTGAAAGTATCGAGCTTGATGCTCAATCAACCACAATGTCGCAGTGACATCACCATCTTGCTGTGGTTCGGAGCTATAAATAGCACCCAATAAGTATGGTGAGGAAATGAGTTTTTGCTGCAAAATTAATCGTTTTTATCGATGTATGCGCAACCCTAATCAGGACAAGGCCTAGAGAGCATCGCAGTGAGGTTAATCACTGGTTTGAGGAGTGAAATGGTATTGGTAAGCGTGTTTTTTTTGAGCGTTGTGATTTGTTATTGAAAATCCGGTAAATAATCATTGACCTGTCTATAGCTTTACAGTTTAGGATGCAAACATATTCAAGATTCGCTGGCGGTGATGTTGGCACTTTAAGGAGATCGGTATGTATCGAATATCAGAGTTGGCACAAATGCTCGGCTTGTCACGTACCACCTTGCTCTATTACGAGAAGTTGGAGCTAATTTGTGGTCAGCGGTTAAGCAACGGTTATCGCACTTACAGTGATATGGATCTGCAGCGATTACGCTTAATTCAACAACTACATAGTGGTGGGCTTACGCTGAAAGAATGTAAGGCTTGTCTTGAAGCAAAAGTGGAGCGTGCTGTGTTGCTTGAGCGGTTAGAGCATCTTGATCAAGAAATCGCCCAAAAGCAGCAATCACGCGACTTATTGGCTGCGCTATTGGGTGAAACCTCTCTGAACCAATGGCACGAAACTTTAGATAAATTGGCGCCTGATGCTCATATTGACTGGCTTATTAAGCAAGGGTTTAGTGAGACTGATGCCCAACGATTACGGTGGTTATCCAAAGACATGAATACACATGATACCTACATGGCAGACTTTTATCGCATCTTTGATCCATTGGAGAGAAGAGGTCCAGGCAGCGAATCTGATACCTTGGCAGCGCTGCGTAAAGTGCCGATGAAACCAAGCCAAATATTGGAGATTGGTTGCGGGCAAGGCATCGCAACTCGCTTATTGGCTCAGCAGCGTGATGCTCAGATTACCGCGATTGATAACGATGAAGAAGCGATCAAAGCGCTTCAGGCGAGCAATCAAGAGCATGCTGAACAGATACATTTTGAATGTGCCAGCATGACGGATTTGCCGTACGCCGAGCGCTCGTTCGATTTGATTTGGTCGGAAGGCAGCGCCTATATCATGGGGGTTGAAAATGCCTTCAAACAGTGGCGACCACTACTCAATCAAGGTGGTGTTTTGGTGCTGAGCGATCTTGTTTGGTCAACCGATGATGCCAATGAGACGGCGAAAGCATTTTGGGGCAGTGAATACCCAGATATGACCACGGTTGAGACCCGAATTAAGCAGGCCAAAGCTGCAGGCTATCAACTGGTCGATACTTTCCCAATTAGTGATGCGGCGTGGGAAGCTTATTACCAACCGTTGTCTCAACAAGTTGCGGCGCTAAAAGATGAGCTGCCAAACTCACAAGCAATTAAAGATATTGAGCGAGAGTTAGCCGCTTATACCCAGCGTAATCAACAGTTTGATTATCAGATGTTTATTTTAAAGAAGGCATAAATAGCCTCTAGTTAAGAAGAGAAAAAATGATGCAATTTTCTGTTTTAGATTTATCTTACAAGCAGCAGATTAAAGAGTTGTTCCAAAATACCTTTACAGATTCTGAAGGTGCTGAAGAAGGCGAAATGATTGGTCATCTCGCTTATGAGTTAGTAGATACGACCGCGCAAGAAGAGATGATTATTGTTGGCGCGAGTGATAATGAAGCGCTACTTGGTTGTGTGATTTTTACTAAATTCACCTTTGTGGATAGTTCAGTAAGCGCTTACTTACTTTCACCGGCCGCAGTGGCCACTGCGACGCAAAAGCGAGGTGTTGGTCAAAAGTTGATCGAGTTTGGTTTAGATACCCTTAAAGCCAATGGCGCTGAATTAGTTGTGACTTATGGTGATCCTAGCTTCTATGGCAAGGTTGGCTTTGCTCAAATTACTGAGCTACAAGTTAAAGCGCCACTAATCTTGAGCTACCCTCACGGCTGGCTCGGTCAAAAGCTTGATGGTTCAGAGTTTGATGCGATTTCAGGTGAGACTTCATGTGTCGCAGCGCTGGATCAGCAAAAGTATTGGTAGTTTAATCTAGCAGTAGGCACGAGTCTGAATATCTTGAAGGCGCTCGATTGAGCGCCTTTTTTATGCGGATTAGCGAAAGTTAAACAGCTCCGTATGGAAGTGCTTCAAATCAAATTGCTCTCTGGAGAGCTGTGATTTTAACGCTTCCCCAAACCCGAGTGGGCCACAAAACCAAACACTGTGGTTATCTAAAGGCCCTTGTTGTTGCGTGATATCAGCGATAGTAAGGTGTTGCCTTATGCGATTGTCGATCACGTGAAACTCAATATTGGCCTTTCTTGCCAGCGTTTCAATTTCATGAATAAAAATGGAAGATGGCGCTTGCGTGCAATAGTACAAGGTCACTGGCGTGGTATTTTGATCTTTTTGTCGTTCGGCCAAGCGAGCTTTAAATGCCGCAATCCCAATCCCGCCCGCAACCCAAATTTGGGCTCTATTATCATCAAACTGAAATTTACCATAGGGTCCTTCAACCGTGACTTTCTCGCCCACCGTTAAGCGTTGGTGCAAAGTGGCAGTAAAATCTCCCAGCGCTTTGATGGTGAACTCCAATTGTGGCGCATCGGCGCTTGAACTAATGGTGAAAGGGTGCGGCTCTTCACCTGCAACTTTGAGAAAAGCAAACTGACCAGCTTGGTGGCCAGACCAAGTCGGTAAGGCAATCGCCACTTTCGTCGTTTGGTTCTCTGTGTTATAGGTGAGAGCGCTGATCACGCCTTGATGAGTTCGACGTTTACCAATCAGTCCTAGCAAGCTAACGACGGCGCATGCAGTACCGATGAGAGCGAAGGCTATCACCATCGGCGTGATGAGATTATCCCAGTAACTCGGTTTGAGCAGTACCACTGAGTGATAGGCGATCACAATAAATGCCACCGCCATTGCTTTATGTGTGAGTTTAAAGTGCTTGTATTTTATCGGTGCAAACAGGGCAATGAGCGTCAATAGAATAAAACCATAAAGGGCGATCTCTCCAATTGATTCTGCGCCCCCTCTTAGGCTCATGACAGTGGCTTGCAAAGAGTCGGGATCGAGTTCAGGTCGAGCATGGTTACCTCGTTCCAACAGGCCAAGTTGCACGAGTTTTTTCGGCACTATTGCGAGCAGCCAGTGCGCAGCGCCAAGAATGACACCCCAAATAGCCACCCACTTGTGTAGACGGTAGGATTTATCCAACCCTGCGGTTAGCTTTTCAATCCAAGGTAAGCGCAGTGCTAATAACATCGTCAGCGTGAGCAGCAATAGGCCAATGATACCAGTGCCTTGTATTAGGCTACTTCGCCATTGCATAAAATTGGTATTGCTAAAGATAGTCGGTTCGGCTTGTAGCCAAATAAGCATGCCAGTGGCAACTAGCCCAAGCACTGTTAAATAGAGTTTGTTCATCGCATAAGCTCCTAGTGAACTTATACCTTAGTGGTTGCAATGTAACGTGACGTCAAGCGATGTAAAGCTGTGTAAATCATGCTTGATGAAAGAGTTTTAATCACTGCGTGATCTAACGATTAAACCGATATGATCAACGAAAGCCACCAACACTGTTTGGTGGTTTTTTTGTCTTTTAAACTGTCGCGTGTTCACGGCATAAAACAAATGCTGCATCTATACTTTTGTCAGTAGTGAGCCTTGAGGGAGAGTTCAGATGTTCAAAAGTATCAGTACAGGCATGCTTGTTATGTCTTCATTTGTCATTTTAGGCGGTTGCTCATCACCGAATCCGTATGGTGATGCTTATGGTTCTGGGGATACTCGCACCGTACAGCAGGTGTATTACGGCACCGTCGTCAAAGCTGAGCCAGTAACCATTGATGCTTCAGATTCAACCAATGTGATCGGTACCATTGCAGGGGCCGCGATTGGGGGGATTCTCGGCTCTAAAGTCGGTGGTGGATCAGGTTCCGATATCGCAGCCATTGGTGGCGGGCTACTAGGCGGCTACGCCGGTAGTGAAGCAGCAGGTGCGGCAGGTAAGCGTAATGGGGTGAATCTAACCATCCGTCTTGAAGATGGCCAGACAATCGCGATTGTACAAGAAGCCAATCCCAATATGATTTTCCAACCCGGGCAAGCTGTTCAGGTGAATGTTGATGGTAGTACCGCAAGGGTAGTGCCTCGCTGATTAAGTCGTGGCAAGTTTAGTCGCGATTATGTAGAAATGGTAAAAGGCCTCAATTGAGGCCTTTTCTATTATGTGAACTTGTTAAACGTCATTACTCTTGTTTGGTCAAAATCGTGAACGTCGCCATTTCACCATCCACTTTTTCGCCATCAAATTTGAGTTTTGTCAGCATGTTTTCGCCTACCACGTATTGGTTGGGCTCAGGTGCATTAACTAGAGTAATGATGCTACCAGTGTCATCCCAAGTAATTTCCCCTTGTGATGTCGTTTCGGTGTTATCGGCATCATCATAGATTTGAATAAGTGTGTATTTGCCATCTGGCATCAGCGTCAGTGTGACTTCTATGTTTGGGCATTCATCACACGGAAGGTCACCTTTGTAAACGCCTTGCCAAGCCAAGGCCTCTTTAGCGGTTTGATTCGCTTTAGTGTCGGCATTCATACTGGTGTCAGCGGTTGATACTGCAGCAGAGGCGGCTGGTAGTTCCGCACTCGGATTAGTATTGCTATCTTCACAGCCGACTAGGATGATGACGGCACTTGTTAATGCTATTGCGACCTTTTTCATTTGCTTCCTCTCGAAATAACTCATCCTTTGCTATTTAGCGCCGGATGACATACGTGTTTTACAGTAAAAGTGATAAATTTAAACAGCTTGGATTTACTGATTAATAATAGACCTGTTTGAAGAAGCCGCATTAAAACTATCCAGCTTTACTTGTAATTAAGTGAAAATAGCTTGCTAATCTGAGAGAAAAATCTACGGATGAACCGGTGGAGCACGATAAAATAGTCAGTAAGAATAAGGACAATAACTGAGATAGAAAATGACGAAAATTGAATTTACTAAGGGCGGATTGAACGCTGAGCAACAGCGTCAATTGAGTGTAGGGTTTGAATCACATAGTCAAACTCAAGATGCACCAGCCTATCTCAAACAGAGCCTCAATTGGACGGTGCAAGATGAAGAAGGCAATCTGATTGCCGCGCTCACGGCGAGTTTATTGTGGGAGTGGCTCTACATTGATGAACTTTGGGTTGATGACACTTGCCGTGGCACAGGCATGGGAAAACAGTTGATGGCGCAAGCGGAAGAGCATGCCAGAGCGCAGCAGTTATCCGGGATGTGGCTATGGACACAAAGCTGGCAAGCCCCGATGTTTTACCAACGTTTAGGCTTTGAAGAGTTTACCCGCTTTGACAATTTTCCCACTGGTCATAGCCGCATTGGTCTGCGTAAAACTCTAGTGAACGAAGCACAATAGCTCGTTACTAATACGTGCCACCAGTATGAGCAATGATGCCCGCAACCATGGCGACATACATCAAAAAACCTAAACAGTTGCCGACCCAGATCGTCGGGTTTTTATGATATATCCCATAGATAGTCCAAAGTAGCGCGATAAATGAATAGAGTAGCCAAGTGGTGAGTGACAAACCTAATGCATGCTCACTGTGAGAGATGTAGAGTTTGTAGAGTTGAGGCATGGTGGCGAGTGGACTGATCAACCCCATGACCAGCATCAGTGGTTCAAGTGCTTTACCAATTCGTTCGATCAAAACCATTTGCTTTCCTTGTCTTTAACTGACTGATTTAGAAGTATAGTGATAAATCAAAGGCGTTGGGCATTTCCTTGAAAATGGGAATTTTGCTATTGGGATTTTGAACGCGCTTATCGCTTTGCGTGCTGGGATCCCCGCCAGTGTGGGAAATAAGGTGTTTGAAGATGATGGCTTGTTATTGGGCGATATCATCCAAACCGATATGCGAAGAATGTCTGTACCAAAAAGCAAATAATCCCTGCGATGCAGGGATTATCAATGGTCACTTTGCTTAGTCAGCATTTGTTACGGTTAAAGAGCCACCTTGCGTTTTGATGACTTCCTGATACCAGTAAAAGCTCTTTTTGCGCAGTCGAGTGAGATCGCCATTGCCTTCATTGTCACGATCAACATGAATGAAACCGTAGCGTTTGCTCATTTCTGCGGTTGAGTTGGCGACGAGGTCAATCGGCCCCCACGTGGTGTAACCCATTAATTCAACGCCATCTTCGATCGCTTCACGGGCTTGCACGAGGTGATCGTTTAAGTAAGCAATGCGGTAATCATCAATAATTTCCCCGTCAGCGGTGATTTCATCACGTGCCCCTAGGCCATTTTCAACGATAAATAGCGGCTTTTGGTAACGATCATGCAAGAAATTGAGCAAAATGCGTAAGCCTTTTGGATCAATTAGCCAACCCCATTGGCTCTTTTCAAGGTAGGGGTTAGGTACGCCAGCAATGATATTACCGACTTCTTTTTCTTGTTCTCGAGCGCTGGCACAACCTGATGCGTAGTAACTGAACGAGATAAAATCGACGCTGGCGGCAGCAAGTGTTTCAATATCCCCTTGCTCCATTTCGATACTGATGTTGTTGTCACGGAAATAGCGCAGCATATAGCCAGGATAACGACCACGGGTTTGTACATCGCCAAAGAACAACCATTGATTATTCTCATGCATGGCAGCAATTACATCGTCAGGATTACACGTGTGTGGGTAGGCAAGAGCCCCAAGTAACATGTTGCCAATTTTCGCATCAGGGATGATTTCATGGCATAGCTGCACGGTTTGGGCACTGGCAACAAGCTGGTGGTGAATGGCTTGGAAAATAGCTTGCTCAGACGCATCTTCTTGTAGGCCGACACCGGTGAACGGTGCATGCAATGACATATTGATTTCGTTAAAGGTCAACCACAGTTTGACGCTGTCTTTATAGCGTTCAAAAACAGTGCGAGCATAACGAGTGAAAAACTCGATGAGTTTTCGGTTGCCCCAACCGTTATAGTTTTCTACTAACGCATAAGGCATCTCATAATGTGACAACGTCACGAATGGTGTAATGTTATGAGCAGCTAATTCGGCAAAAATCTTGTCATAGTATTCTAAGCCAGCTTGGTTTGGTTCAAGTTCATCACCATTGGGGTAGATCCGAGTCCAAGCAATTGAGAGACGCAGACAAGTAAAGCCCATCTCCTTGAACAATGCGATATCTTCTGGGTATCGATGATAAAAATCGATGGCGAGATCTTTAATGCCTGCGGTGCGCTCTGCACGGGTTTGGTGAGGGCTTAAAATGCCGTTAGGTAGCATGTCTGATGTGGATAGGCCCTTACCATCGGTAAGGTATGACCCTTCAACTTGGTTAGCTGCGATTGCGCCGCCCCAAAGAAAATCGTGTGGAAACTGAGTATTGGTTGTCATGAGGTGTCCCCGTTTTATGAAAGCGAAAGGTGAGGAAATTTAATTGAGCTTTTGCTCGATGCATTGCGCGTAGCTATTGGCTTTTAAACCATAGATGATTTGCACATGATGCGAATCCACGTGAACGATGCCTATCGCGCCGTTATCTTTTAGGGCTTTTTCATTCAAACGTGACATGTCGTAAAGCTCTGGCCTTAATCTTGTCGCACATGCGCCGATTTCTTTTATGTTGGCTATCCCTCCAAGCGCTTCGATAATGATATCGGCTTCTTGTTCAAGGTTAGGATTCACGCGGGTTAAAGCCGTAAAAATTTTGCGTAATGCAGCAAACATCGTTTTAGCTCATGGTTATTCTATTTAGATGAGATTATGCGCCGTCGCAAACAAGACGCCAGATGCAGATCGTCAAACAGTGAGCTAGATTCGGCAACGGCATTCTGATTGCTTATCTAACGACCGCTACAGAATCGGCAATTATTTCTCTTACCGCTTGATTAGAGCACTTAATGATGTCGATAAAATGATCGATTCAAAGTTCAGCTAATTGAGTTAACTATCTGTAATAAAATTCTTTTACTCTCATAATGAGACGCTTTGCTGCGATTAAATAGCGCTGCTATGAATGAGGTCGGTAACGATTTCTGCGCGCTCCACTAATAAGGATAAGAATGGATATGCTAAAAACGAAATTGGCAGTGCTAGTGGGTTGTTTGTCACTTGGTGTCGCAATTAATGCGAGTGCAGCGGGATTTGAAACCGTCACACTGGGCAGTAAAGGGGGCATTCAAGACGGCAATCTTACGGCATTTATGCTCAAGAGCGAGCTTGATGATAACTACGTGCTATTGGATGCCGGTTCGGTAGTGAACGGCTTGATTGTGTCTGAGCAAAAAGGTGCGTTTGCGGATGTGAAAGTGCCGGAAGATTCCAAGTACACTAAAGTCGGCTATCTACTTAAAGAGAAGATCAAAGGCTATTTAATTAGTCACGCTCACTTAGATCATGTGGCAGGCATGATCATCAGTTCACCGGATGACAGCCATAAACCTATTTACGGTTTGGCATCGACGAACGAAGGGTTGATGAATAACTACTTCAACTGGTCGGCTTGGCCTAACTTTGGTAACGAAGGTAATGGCTTTAAGCTTAGCAAATACACCTATACCGATTTAACCCAATACCAATGGCAGGCAGTCAAAGGCACGACGATGCAAGTTATGGCCATGCCGCTATCGCATTCTGGTGGAGAATCGACAGCATTTTTGCTGAAAGATACCCAAGGTGACG
The DNA here is from genome assembly GCF_000222585.1 of Vibrio scophthalmi LMG 19158. Classification (GTDB taxonomy): domain Bacteria; phylum Pseudomonadota; class Gammaproteobacteria; order Enterobacterales; family Vibrionaceae; genus Vibrio; species Vibrio scophthalmi. The sequence continues at coordinate 53,141 of NZ_AFWE01000159.1, forward strand.
TATTTGCCTACTTTGGTGATACGGGGCCAGATGCAGTAGAAAAGAGCGATGCGCTTAATAAAGTGTGGTCAACGCTAACGCCATTTGTTAAGCAAGGGCAGCTAAAGGGCATTGTGATTGAAGTGTCATTTACCAATGAAACGCCAGATAAAGCCCTATTTGGTCATCTAACACCTAATTGGCTGATGAAGGAGCTAACCGCGTTAGAGTCGATGGCTGGCAAAGGCAGCTTGAAAGATCTTGATGTTGTGGTTAGCCATATTAAATACAGCTTGAAGAAAGGGGAAGACCCACAAGTTGTGATTAAACGCCAATTGGATGCGGCAAATACGCTGGGTGTGAACTTCTTATTCCCAGCTCAAGGTGATGCTCTGACGTTCTAAGTGCTGTGTTACTCAGATCTAAGCCCTGCAAGAAATTGCGGGGCTTTTTCATTTCGTCAGTCGGAAGAATCTTCTTACGAAAAAAGTTTGATTGAATAATGAGACTAAGGCACGGCTTTGCGACTCATTCTGTGAAGAAATGGACGTTGTTAAATATTTGCACACACTAGAATGAACCTGATTTACAACATGATAAGGAAGGATTATGTCTGGTTTTGGTCAGCATTTATTAATTGATGGCGCTGAAATTTACTACCAAGAGTCGGGCAATCCTGATGGTCAACCGCTAGTGATGTTGCATGGCGGTTTGGGGAGTAGTGAAGATTTTGATGGGCTATTAGGTTATGTACCGGATGTGTTTAAAATCATCCGAATTGACTTACGTGGTCATGGTCGTTCAACGTTGGGTGAGTTGCCTTTGAGCTACGCTCGCTACCAACAAGACGTTGAAGCGATACTGGATCATCTGCAAATTTATAAATTTCATCTATTTGGCTTTAGTGATGGCGGCATTGTTGGCTATCGCTTGGCTGCACTCTATGATCACCGTCTATTAAGTTTAACTACGCTGGGCTCTCAATGGCGTTTACACCCTGATGATCCTTCAATCGAGCTTTTGCAAGATTTGACGGCTGAAGACTGGCAAGCAGAGTTTGAAGAGCAAGTGGCTCGCTACAATGAGATTAACCCTCAAGCTGATTTTAATTTGCTTGTTGAAGAGGTGAAAGAACTCTGGCTAGACACATCTGAAAATGGATACCCTAATGAGCAAGTGGATGACATCAATTGCTCGACGTTGATTATTCGTGGCGACAGAGATGACTTATTCTCTCTTTCAGAAGCGATAACATTAATCAGTCGCGTACCAGATTGCGAGTTTTTCAATGTCCCATTTACCGAACATGAGGCACATAACGAGTACCCAGAAGTGGTCGGTGAAGTGTTGCGTCGTTTTTTACAAATTAATCACTGATTGATTAAGCAATAGCCATTCGGTTTGTTAGCTTGTAGGAAAAGCCCCACGCTGGTGGGGCTTTTTTGTAATATTAGTTCCAAATCTTTCAGTAACTTAACTGCATTTAACCTTTTGTGAGTCAATAAAAACGTGCTTTTGTTTTTCATATCGTGACAGAAGATCTCGATTTGACTAAAACGTGTTGTTTTTCTGCAAATAGCCATATCTGAAAACAAAATTTGCCGACTAAAATTAGTTTTCAAAGCTGTGATAACCACAGCGATTTTTGTGGAAGTAGGACATGTTAAAACTTAATGCACTTCAATTAGCAATATCGGTCGGTATCGCAGCTGCATCTGGCGCAGCGTACGCTGACAGCTCAAAAATGGTCAACCCAGAAGCGGGTGTTGTTGTCGGTTACTGGCATAACTGGTGTGATGGTGCTGGCTATAAAGGGGGCAATGCACCGTGTGTGACGCTGGAAGAAGTTGACCCAATGTATAACGTCGTCAACGTTTCATTTATGAAAGTGTTTGATGTTGCTGAAGGCCGTATTCCCACCTTTCGTTTAGACCCAGCTATTGGCCTTTCTGAGCAGCAATTTATTGACCAAATTGGTGAGTTAAACAAGCAAGGCCGCTCTGTACTGATTGCGCTGGGTGGTGCTGATGCTCACGTTGAATTGAAAGCGGGCGACGAGCGTGCTTTTGCCGATGAAATTATTCGTGTCACGGATCGTTATGGCTTTGATGGCCTAGACATCGATCTAGAGCAAGCGGCGGTAACCGCGGCTGATAACCAAACGGTTATTCCTGCTGCGCTACGTATGGTGAAAGATCACTACCAAGCACAAGGAAAGAACTTCCTTATCACCATGGCTCCTGAATTTCCTTACCTAGTTCAACATGGTAAATACGTGCCATACATTGAGAACCTAGAAGGTTATTACGATTGGATTAACCCACAGTTCTACAACCAAGGTGGCGACGGCATTTGGATTGATGGTGTCGGCTGGATTGCTCAAAATAACGATGCGCTGAAAGAAGAATTTATCTACTACATTTCTGACTCGTTGGTCAATGGCACTCGTGGTTTCCACCAGATCCCAAGCAGCAAATTAGTGTTTGGTATTCCATCGAGCATTGATGCGGCAGCAACGGGGTACGTTCAAAACCCACAAGATCTTTACGATGCATTTGCGCGCCTAAGCGCACAAGGTCAGCCACTGCGTGGAGTGATGACTTGGTCAGTTAACTGGGACATGGGGACTAATGCAGCAGGCCAAGCATATAACGAACAGTTCATTAAAGATTACGGCCCATTTGTACACGGACAAACACCTCCCCCACCACCGCCAGCAGGCGTACCTGTTCTGAAAGGGGTTGAGAACACACGTGTGCTGCATGGTAGTGCGTTTAATGAGCTAGCAGGCGTGACGGCGTCGGATAAAGAAGATGGCGAACTGACCAATACGATCGTGGTTGAAGGTATTGTTGATACAAACCAGATCGGCACTTACGTACTGACTTATCGCGTGCAAGATAGTGACAACAATGAAACGGTAAAAGCACGTAGTGTTGAAGTTTATAGCCAGAAGCCTGTATTTAGTGGTGTGTCTGATACGACGGTTCTGATTGGCAGTGCATTTAACCCACTTACGGGTGTGACGGCAACGGATGCGGAAGATGGTGAGCTAACGGAGCAAATTCGCGTTTCAGGCCAAGTAGATACGGCTGTTGCGGGTACTTATGCGCTTGAATATGCGGTGACTGACAGCGCAAATCAAACGGTACGTGTTGAGCGCAACGTCGTTGTCAATGATGGTAGCAGTTGTGCCAATGCATGGGATGCGGCAACCACTTACGTTGAAGGTGACCAAGTATCGCACGATGGTGCCACTTGGGAAGCGGGCTGGTGGACTCGCGGTGATGAGCCAGGTACCACTGGTGAGTGGGGCGTTTGGAAGAAAGTTTCTGACAGCTCTTGTGGCGGTGAAACGCCAGATCCAGAGACGGATTTGGAAATGACGGTGACGGGACTTGCGTCAGAGTATGTTGCCGCGAATGGCAGTGTGAACTTATCGCTATCACTGGCAGCGAATGAAGCGCTGGATGTGACCGTTATGGCACTAGACAGCAGCAATACTGTGGTGAATCAAGCTCAAGTTAACTTAGTGGACACGAAAGCGATCACATTAGAAATCTATGACGCGCAAGTAGGCCAATATACGCTTGAGGTGACAGGTTCGGCAGCCGATGGTGAAATGGTGCTCTTTAGCCAGTCATTCTTAGTCAAAGAAGAAGGTACCGTAACCCCACCACCAGGTGACATTCCGCCATACCAAGCGGGCACAAATTACCAAACGGGTGATCGTGTGTTAGGCGCTGATAACGCAGTATATGAATGTAAGCCTTGGCCAACAACGGCATGGTGTGCGAGCGCTTCTTACGCGCCAGCGGATAGCCTTTACTGGAAAGAAGCTTGGACGAAGCTGTAACCCCAAACAGCTGAGCTAAGACAAAGCACCACAATTGTGGTGCTTTTTTTATGAGGATGCTGGACAGAATTGCAAATAGTGATCAAATCTTCTCGCTTCTCGCTTCTCGCTTCTAGCGCGTAATTTCAGCGCCTGAGGCTTCGTCAGCATACTGTTCTAGCATGGTTTCGAAGCGCTGGTTTCCTTGCAGAGATTCAAAATTACTTTCGCTGGCGATGAGATCTTTAATCGAAGGGCTGGCGTCGATGGCTCGTTGCAAATCTTCAATCGCTTGGTCTTCAATGCCTAATCGAGCAAAGGCGCAAGCACGTTGATAGAGCGCTGGGCCGTTGGTATCATCAACTTCGAGCACTCGGTTACACATACTCAGTGCCCAGTTATATTCGTTGATTTCCATTGCGGCATCGGCTTTGTAAGTCAGTGCTTCTAAGTCTCCTGGGCGTATGTGAAGAATCTCATCGTAGACTTCAATTTTTTGCTCTGGAGTTTGCATGCTCTGTGCGCGAAGCCATAAGTTGTGAACTTCGTTGATTATCTCAATTTCTTTATTGTTTTCGCTGATAATACGGGTCTTACGTTTTAGATCCCGCTCTAGTGCACTGAATTTTTTCTCATAGTCTTGTGCGATCGAGTCCAAACGACTTTCTGCCATCTCTTTGGTGTTGTGTTTGAATTCACGTAACGATTGCCAACCAATAAAGGCAATCATCGATGCAACACCCGCGATAATGTAGAAAAAGTAGGTGACGGTGACGTTGGCATAGTTTAAGGATTTATCGGCGACCGCGAGTTCTCGGTCGGTGATTTCAATCACCATACGGCGCTCTAAATCTTGCTGCGATTGGCGCAGAGATTTTATTTCATCAAGGATATATCGCTCCATCAATGGGCGGTCAAGAAGGTCGGATTCGGAGTATTTCTCTTCACTGTGTGCAGGCAAGGCAACTGTCGCAAGGACAAGTAATAACAACGAAGTAATTTGGCGCATGTGGCTTCCTTACTGTAAATATAAGTTTTGTTTTCTGTCTACTTAGAGTGCAGATCTTGAGCAACAATTGGCGGCTCAAGCAAAGTTTTAAGCAGTTTGAGTATAGTGTTCTTTTTCACAGTAGCAGATCGACAAGCCTCAACGCAAAATTGATTAGCAATGAAAGCGTTATGCTGAAGCTGCGGTATTAATAGTCTTTGCCGTTAGATACCGTTGCTCAAACTCGTGTGCGGGGATTGGTCGACCCAACAAATAGCCTTGTAAATAGGCGTAATTGTTTTGGCACACCACTTCGTGCTGTTCTGGTTGCTCAATGCCTTCGGCGAGCATGGTAAGGCCCAATTTTTCACAGATCGCGGAGGTGGCTTGAATAATGGCAAGGCCACTTTCGTGCGATGATTGAACGAAGCTTTTGTCCAGTTTGACTAAATCGATAGGTAACTGCTGCAATACGGAAAGTGAAGAGTAGCCAGTGCCGAAGTCGTCGAGATATATCTTCACCCCTAACTGCGAGACATCCGTTAGCCACTGCTTTACATCTTCCATTTTGTACACCATGCACGACTCGGTCAGTTCAATCGCGACTTGGTGGGGAGAGACTCGGTATGAATTTAGTCTTTGGTTAAGTTGTTCGCAGAACGCACGATGTAATTGGACTCGAGAAACGTTGATGCTAATAACAAATGGTTGTTCGAATTTCGTTTGCCAAACACTCAATTGTTTAATGGCTTGATTGAGCACCCAATCCCCTAAAGCGACGATCTGCCCAGATTCTTCAGCAATCGGAATGAATTCGGCCGGAGGAATATTGCCAAGCGCTTGGTCATGCCAACGCAGTAGCGCTTCTGCGCCGCACACATTATTAGTTTGGCTACATAGAATAGGCTGAAAGTAGAGTGTGAATTGGTTATTTTCCAATGCTCGAGCGAGGTGTTGGCGGATCAAAAATTTTCTTAGCATGGCTTGTGCTAGGTCAGGCGTAAATACCTGATAGCGATTTTTTCCCTGTTCTTTGGCTTTGTGCATCGCAAAGTCGGCATATTGGATTAACGTTTCAACATGCAAGATAGCGCCTGACTCAAAGGTACTGCATCCAATACTGGCGTTTACCGCAACAGTCATTGAATTGTCTAAGGTATAGGGCCTACGCAGGAAACGATTTATATCAGAAAGTCTTGAGGTGATATCTGAGTGAGTTGGCAATAATGCTACAAATTCATCTCCACCAAAGCGAGCTAGCGCAAGTGCATCAGTCAAAGATTGCTGTAAACGTCGCCCGACACTTATCAATAATGAGTCACCTTGACCGTGGCCATAGGTGTCATTGATCATTTTGAATCCATCTAGGTCAATAAAAATCAGATGAAATGAATGATCGGTTTGGCTCCATGAAGTCGCTTGTTCTAAGAGTCCTCGTCGATTGTATAGGCCTGTTAAGCAGTCATGAGAGGCTTCAAATTGTGCGGTAAGAATTTGATTTTTTTGTTTTGTTATATCAATAAGTTCGACCAATATTTGCTGATTTTTTTTTAACCAGGTTGCAAATACTCGAAAAGTACAAGATTGACTCCCTATCGCTAGAGTACTCTCTTTTTCGATTTCGCCTTTGGCTTGCACTTCTGTTAACCACTTGTTGGCGCGTTGGTCGCTGCCAGTGAGGGTGGACAAATGTTGCAGTAACAAATGATAACGATGTTGAAATGCTTCATTGGCACTAAGCAAATTGCCTGATAAGTCAAATAACAGAGACAGATTGGCGCTGTCTGAAAAAGCCAAGCTAGTACGCAGACAATTTTCTTCTGATAAAGCATGGCAAAACATGGCGATGCGGCCATCATCGAGAGTGATGCCAGAAAGGTCACACAGGACGCGTTTATGGATATTTTTCGGCGTGAGGTTCCACCACTTGCGAATACACTCACCTTGCTCAAAGGTTCTACGGTAGCTTTCAAGCGTTGATTCTATCGCCTGGGACATGCCTATGGTTAAGTCTCGATCGGTCAGTTCGGCAAGATGAGGGGATTCCCATAAGGTGAGCGCGGCATGGTTGGCCCATAGGATCGCTTTATGATCAAAATCGTAAATCCAAATTGGGCTTTGAATTTGCTCAAACGCTTTAAATTGATCCATTTCACGCTCCTGTTGATACACCATGTAATCTAGGGGCGTTATGCTAGATATCGAACGGGTTTCGTTCAATATATTGAATAGATAAACTAAAACCTATCTCAGTAATGAGATGATTGTCTGGGGAAAAAGGCCATTTGAGAGTTAAGTTAATGTGACTAGAATAAGGTTATTAAAACAAAGCCCCGCTATCGCGAGGCTTTAATAGGCAGTGAAATTTGAGCCTTATTTAAATTGTTATACGACTTGCAAGATATCGACCATAGGTAGACGAGCTTTTGGCTTGCCAAAGTTGTAGTCAGCGCCATCTTGATGGTAACCCATAGACAGTGCCACTTCACAAACGTAGCCATCCAATTCTTCTTTGAACAGCTCGCCGATCAACTCAGAATCAACACCTTCCATCGTGGTTGAATCAATACCTAGACGTGCAAGGACATGCAGTGTATTACCAAGGGCAAGGTAAGTTTGTGAGCGAGTCCAGTTGCCATTAAAGCCATTCTCATCGGTATTTGCTTCTGCAAAACCGTAAGCGCCATTTAGCATGGTGTCGTACATATCCGCTGGTAAGTGGCCTGAGGTCACTTCTGCATCAACCACTTTTTTGTACAGATCTTTAGTGTAGTTCGGGTTGTAAGCGAACAAGATGGTGTGCGATGCACTCTTAGCATGTGGCTGGTTGAACTGATGCTTGTTGGCAAAAGTGTCATGCAGACGTTGCTTGGCTTCGTCGCTTTCAATCACAATGAATTTCCAAGGCTGTGAGTTGATAGAAGAGGCTGATAAACGAATCGCTTGGTAGATCACCTCAAGATCCGCCGCAGAGATACGTTTTGATGGATCATAAGCTTTAGCTGTGTAGCGAGATTCT
>NZ_AFWE01000158.1 GCF_000222585.1 Vibrio scophthalmi LMG 19158
AATGTTGAAGCTATGGGTGATTAGCTATCCCCAAGCTCTAAAATCAGTAAGGATGCTTGACCACATAATGCTCGACATTGATCTGTAGATTATCCCCTGATTTTACTTACTCAAATACTGGATGGTATCCAAGCGCGTAGTCGTATGACTAATGATGCTGAATGTACAAGTGGAGTCGTTGATATGAGTGTAAATGTTGGGATTGACGTTGGTAAAGACTATTTAGATATCTGTTTGCTACACGACCAAACCAAGAGCGGGCGAAAGCATCGTAAATTTAAGAACACAAAAGGAACTCATTCGGAAATAAGTCGTTGGTTGATAGTGGTTTCAAAGTGCAAACCAGAAGATACTTTGATCACGATGGAGTCAACAGGCGTTTACCATGAATCGATAGCATTGTACCTACATGCTGTTTGGTTTTCGCATTTTCATATCGAACCCAGGCAAAGCACATAAATTTTCCCAATCACTAGGGCTCGTACATAAGACGGACAAATCAGACTCTTATATGCTTGCCTTGTATGGTGACGCTCATCGTGAACGTGCTCAAATATGGACACCTGACAATATTAATACTCGAAACATCAGGTCATTGGTTCGACGGCTTTCAGCTCTGGAAAAAGATCGATTGAGAGAGTCTAATCGCTTAGAAGCTAGCGAAATCAGTGATGCAAATGAGCGAGTAAAAAGCTCAATTATGCGGATCGTCAGCGTAATCGATGAAGAAATTGCTTCAATCGAACAAGAGATCGAGTTAGCTATTAATTCAGATGCTGATATGGAGAGGAATCACAAACTTCTACAAAGTGTTGTAGGTATTGGTAAAGTCATGTCACGTGAACTTGTTTACTTGTTCAGCTCTAAGAAATTCTCCACCGCCAAGCAAGCAGCAGCATTTATTGGTCTCATCCCTCAACTAAATGAATCTGGAAAGCTAAAGGGTAGAACGACAATGAGCAAGAACGGACCGTCTAGGGTTCGGGCTAAGTTGTTTTTAGCAGCAATTAGCGCAAGCACCCATAACACCCTGACATTAGAGAACAGAAAAGGCGTTTGCTAGCAGCAGGTAAAACCAAAATGCAGGCACTTGGTGCGGCGATGAGAAAGTTGATTCAAATTTGCTTTGGTGTGCTGAAAACACAAGCAAAATACCAGCCCCAAGTGACCTTAAACTAGGTTTGCATACAAGGATGAGAGATGGTATCTACATCTAAATATGAGAAACATTACGTGACATCGTAAAAATATTTCAATCGTATCGATAGAAGTATTTGTTTTTATTTTATATTCGCAGCATTGTAGTATCGCATAACAATTTAGCAATGCTTTAAAATAACCTTAAAATGAAAGGGTTATCGTATATAAAAAAATTGGTTTTGAATATATAATTCATAAAAATTTTTCATTTAATGGGGTTTTCACTAAAGACACTTACTAATAAATCTGACAGGTATTCAATTTAACCCTTAGAAATATATATTTATACTAATATTTTTACATATTGGTGATGTTTAATTGAAATTAACTATTTAATTTTTATTAGGTTACTAAGATGAGTAGTAAAGACAATTATTTTTGCTTCGACCATGATTGCAAACTAAATAGCCACTTAGAATTTGATGATGATGATGATGATGATGATGATGATGATGATGATGATGATGGGCTCGCGCCGATGGTCGATGGCTTGTCTGGGGCGTTATGTTTATTAGTTTTAGTGGTTACCGTTTTTATGATTAGTGCAACGGACTCAGCCATTCGTGCAGCCTTAGGTTCGACAAGTTACAATTTTAGACATTCAACACTCGATTTGGAAGAAAAAAGAGTGATGATATATGGTGGGCTTAAAATGTCTCACATCGATCTATTTAAGCTTAGAGAAGGACTAAGAAGCGCGAAAGATGACGAGGTGTATTTATACATATCTGAAGAACTGAACAACGACAAAGAAAAGACAGTTTTTAATATGATAATTTTAAATAAAGCTATCATAAGTGAACTGCCGGATATTAAAATTAGACAAGGGGAGGCTGCTAGATGCGGTCTTCTTGAATCTTGCTTATATTGGAATTAGAGAATTGTATTATTTAGGCTATTTTTTTTACGTTATTATGGCGTACATGGCAATTAATGTCGAATCAGTAAATATAATGGTCACTCAAAGCTTAGAGTTAGCTTTTGAGTTGACAGTTGCGATGTTCACTTTACTTGTTTATCCGTTAGGCATTGCAATTTTTCATTTAGTAACACGTAAACTGACCAAAAGTAACTTAAATTTTCTTGCTAGTCAAAGCAAAGTGTCTGCCTCATTTTGTGTTTCACTAGGCCTTATAGGAACATTTCAAGGTCTAACAGCAATGGTATTATCGATCGCTTCATCGATGTCTGGGGAAGGTGATGTTACAGAAAAAATGGGAGCGATGGTTGAATCGATATCAAGTGCACTAAATGCTATGTCTTATGCTTTTTTAACATCGATTATGGGCGTGGCTATTTCTGTTATTATATTACTTGGTTATAACTTTTGGTCTCAGGGTTATAATCAAAAAGATAAGAGAGATAACACAATTCGAACCTTGGAACCTGAAAATAAAGTTGTTTTTGATAAGTTAGGTAATAACGAATTGAGACTGATTGAGGATAAGTTAAGCGCGTACCTCAATGAAAGACTAAAATTTGAAAGCGACATATTAAATAATAGTAAATCTATTACTGACACTATTATAATTATTTCTGAACTAATTAAGAATTCCATTGAAAAACAAGAGAAACGTTCAGATATGAATGACAAACGGATTGAGTTGATGCTACGAGGAGTTGAAGGAACCCTATCACAAATTACATCGCAGGGTCGAAAACTAGATTTATTTCATATGGAACAGTTAGAAAAAAACAGAATTCTTAAAGATCAAATGCATCACGATATGATTAAAATCTCCGAAAATTGTGATAATTCGTACGTATCAGTAATGGAAAACATGTCTTTAATGCAAAAGGAGATTAACGGAAAATTTAGTGAGGTTACTAACATAACTAGATTGATAGAGTCAAATATGGAAAAAACGACTGAAGAGGTATTATCGATCAGTGCTTATTTGAAAAATGTTGCTAGAGTACTGAAGGCTATGTTTGGGTTTAGAAAATGAAATATATTGTCCTAATTATGCCTTTGTTTTTCTCTAGCTTTTCAAATGCTGTTCTTTTTTCTGATTATATTTCGGATGCTTATGAAGCTTCAGATATCATAATGGCAGCGGAGTACGATAAGCTAGCAAAAGAGGAACGCTATCAATCTAGCAAAAACTATTACATACCAAAAATCGTTAGTAATTCAAAATACGAATACAAGATATTAGATGGTGATGAAAATGACTTGAACGAATCAAAGATAACGGTTTCTAGCACCATTGCCAATTCTGTAACAAAAGGAACTATAGATGTTGCAAATTCAAATGTAGTGATTTCTGATATTAAATTAAAAATCGAAAAAAATGCTATCGCCAGAAACATTCTTAATAATGTATACACGATTCGTGAATACTCTAAACTGATGGATGTAGCTAACGATTTAAAGGCATATAGTGACAACTTTGAGAAAAGAATAACAAAAGAAATAGAGCTGGGAATATCGAGTCAAAGCAACTTAAAACAAGCCAATCTACTTATTAATAAAATAGATAGTGAAATATCAAACATTAGAAAGCAAATATCTCTTTCTGTATCTAATATAGAGTTATCTTCGGGATTAGAATACCCAGTAGAGGGAATCAAACTAGATGATCAGGTAAATGATTATATTTCTTCATACAATTTTAACGGGGAGTATGAAGACGGGCTTGAGTATAAGCTTTCAATCTATGAGGCGGAGCTAGCTAAGGCAGCAGTTAAAGCAAATGATTCTTTATATCTCGTCAATATCGAAACCGGCATTAAGAATACACTAGATAAACCGTTTTTCGGTGAGACGGTTGTTGACAATGAATTTTTTGCATCTTTGAATATATCTATCAATATGTTCGACATGGATAGATACCATGAAAATAAAGCTTTAGCGTTTCTGCAAAAAGCCAAAGAAAGCATGAGAAATAAAGCCCGTGTAGACATAATACAAAACGTAAATGTTACGCTCTCACTGGATGAAAACTTCAGATTGGAAATAGACAATCTAACAGAACAAGTTAAAAGCATCAGCTCGATAGTTAAGCTACATGAAAAAGAGTATAATATCGGGACTGTTACACTATATGAAATGATAAATACACAATTTGATTTTCTTACAACAAGGAAAAGATTGGCAGAGGTAAGTATCGAATACTACAACAATAAAGTGAATCTTATGACAATGGTTAATCAGTTATCTTTCGATGTTCATGAATAAAATTGGATTTCTTTGTGCACTTGTTTTTTCTGTTGGCTTGATTTTATTTCAGAAGATTGAAGTAGTAATCCCAACTAATGGTACTATAGTTGGAGAGTCTAGTGATGTTGACGTAATAACCCCAGACTCAGGATTCATTAACATAATAAATGTAAAGTCCGGAGATGTAATCAAAAAGGATGAAGTTCTATTTTCTTATGATAATTTAGATGTGTTCTATAAAAAAGATTCAATAAATGATACTATTAATAGTTTAAATGTTGCATTAGATACAAATTCAAGGGATGTTTTCTACCTTTCTGAATTGCAAAATAATGCCGTTAAAGGGTTCTTAGAGTTTCCATTCGATAGCGTCGATGCGCTAGATACAAACTATAAAAAATATCAGTATTGGTATTTGGATATACAGGAAGAATCTCGCAGCGCTATAAGTCTAATTGATATAATTTCGAAAGAAAAAGTTTTTATTTCAGAAAAGAAATCAATTTTGGCAAAAAAACTTAAGTTATTGCAGTCGTCACTTTCACCTGAAATAAATGTTTTAGATTTGAGAACCCAAATCGTAGATTTGGATACTAATTTTGCACGTTTAGAGTCCGAAGAAGTTAATACAAAAAGAGAGCTAAGTCGAAAGTCCAACGAGTATATAAAAGAATTATCTGACACACTGAGAACTTTGGAAGAAAAAATTGTCGAAATAAAAACTGAAGTAAGCAATCTTAGTATTGAATTAGAATTAAATGAAAGAAAACAAATAGCCAATACAATTGTTTCTCCCGTAGATGGTGTGGTTTTTGACGTTCAGCAGAATTTTGCTGTTGGATCTTTTTTGGACGCTTCTAAAGTAGTATTAAAAATAAAAAGAACAAGCTCAAAATCAAATATTTTAGTGGAATTGCCAGCAAGATATAGGCCGTATGTAAATATTGAATCAAAGGCAAGAATATTGATAGAGTCACCTTTATACCGAGAACCAATCATAGGTCAAGTAGCTAAGATTGGCGTCGATTCAGAGAGAAGTAAAGAAAATGAAAATGACAACTCAAGATACTTTAAAGTCGAGGTTGAGTCTGAAAATGCAGAACTTCTTGATTCTTCATTAATTGGTTTGAAAGCAAGTGTATATATATTGAAAGGAAATATATCTATTTTTAATTACCTCCTTTCAACATTCGATAAATCAATCACGGTCGGAGTTTGGTAAAATATGATTGGATTTGTTTCTGCTTTGTCTGCTTCAGTAGCTGTAGTTATACTAGTAATGTCGATACTTGCAGCAAATACAATGATGATGGCTATGCAAGGTTACGAGTCAGGTTTAGATGAAGAAATTAAAGCAAAGGAAGGTCAAGGTTCATCTAATATGAAGAATGAAGAAGTGTTGAAAGTTGATATGGTAAAAAATGGAGATTCTACATCGTTATATTTACCATTAAGCCCAAGTGTTATAACAGACAATGTCATAGACATTATTCGCAGTAGTGATGAACTATCAAAAATTTCAGTGTCTTGCTCGTACGGAAATAACTTTAGTAGAGTAATTTCAGAGAGATATATTTCATATAATACGATATTACTTACTTCTGAATTTAGGGAGATAGATGTAAAAGTGAACGAACTTGATTTTGAACCTGAAAGATTAAATAGATGTGCAGTCCATTATGAATAATGATTTTCCAAGGCTAATTTATAATTACTGTCAAAGTCAAGGTTATAAGCCAAAAAAAGAAATGATCAACTCGAATAGTGAGGATATCATAACTCAATTCTCGGATTTTTTTAAAAATGAGTTATTTAGCTATAGCTTAGTTGCGATTGATATATCTAAAAATAAAATTCTTCCCGAGTGTGTTATTCACCTAGATTCTTCAGGGCATTATTATTTATCAGTCGTGAGAAATAATATTGTGGTTTCCTCTAGGGAGGATAAAGGTGATATTGATAGAAAGACCATTCAGTCAGCTTATTATATTAAAAAGTCTTTAAAACCAAAACAAGCTGGTGATTTCAAAAGTGGAATATATAGTATGATCCCAAAGTTAGCATTAAGCTACTCATTTTTGGTGATTTTTGCTTTGCTAACTCCGTTGTATTCTAATATTTTCAACTCTAAGATAATTCATACAGAGGGCTACTCGACATTATTTATTGTTTCATTGTTGTTTATTATGATTCTAGCTATTGAATATGGTATAAGGTCACATATAAAAAGTATAGTTTTTAAAAAAATATCCTTTAATGTATCTCTTCTAGGTGATGTTTTTTCTGTTTTTTACTCAAGCTCGAAAGTAAGTAACATATCATCAAAGATCAGAACAATTGAAACAGCATGTTTATCAATTTGGGAAAACTACCCGCAAATATTCGTAGATATTATATTTATTTTTTCGTTTTCTTTATTTATTGCTATATCATTATCCTATTTTTCAATAATACTTTTTATGTACTATTTGGTTTTCTTTGCTGTAGGGGTTCACTTAAGATTTAGTCACTACAAGTTAATGTTGGAGAAAAACAATATTTCTGTAGAGAAAGGTTTATTCTTTCATTCACTGGATAAGAATTCAGTTCAACTACCATACTTCAATGTGCATTCTTTTGTTAATCTATTGAAAGTTCGTTGTATTAAAGATGAATACTTTAGGAAGAAAATTGACGAAGAATCCTTCAAATGGGGAGAGCTTACGAAAGTAAATGGTTTTTTATCAATTGTATTTTTGTTTATATCTTCATTGTTAGCTGTGCGATTTTTAGGTTTCCCTATACATCATCTTATTGCACTTATGTTGGTTAATGGCCGTCTTTCATCTATAGTAATTTCGTTAATCAATCGTTCTTATCAAGTTAAATTACAATCTTATCATTTTAGTCAGGCCTCTGAACAAATTTACAAGAATTTCAAAGAAGAGGGAGGAGTCGAGATCTCATCTATAGACGAAATTAAGGTTGAACAGTTAAAAAAGAGCGAATTAATGCGGTCGATAGGGACTTCGGTAAACTTAGATTTTAAAAGAGGGAACATGTATGCCCTTATTGGACCATCCGGTAGTGGGAAAACCACACTGCTAAAAGTAATCGCTGGTGTAGATAGAGACTATTCTGGAAACGTGAAGTTTAATGATTATAGTGTTGATGATATTAGTGATTATTCCATGGGTAATAGAGTTGTTTTGTCTCTCTCAAGTGACTCTTTAATGAAATGTTCGTTAAGGGAAAATTTTGCTCTTTCTGGTATCTATGATATAGCATTGATTAGATATATATGTGAAAAATGCTGTCCAAATTTAGAGTTAAATAGCGAAAACCTCGATATTTTAGATGCAGATTTACTCCCTCTATCTTCCGGAGAAAGGCAACGATTAGTAATCAATATGAAACTGCATAAAGGTGCAGATCTTATCTTACTAGATGAACCTACGTCTTTTCTTTCAAAAAAAGATTCAATCGAATTTATCGATGACTTGAAAGATAGATATCGTAATTCGATAATAATAGTATCTACTCATTGTGAACATATTTTATCTCGTTTTGACAGGTGTATAGATTTAGAAAACAAAAGTGGGATAAAACGTCTCGTGGTTAATATTTAGTTAATAATGGCTACTTGTTTTTTATGATGAAATTTTCATGATATGATTGACTTTGAGGTTTTATGCTTACGTTAAATGTCATAATTATGTTCACGAGTTAAAAATATGACAAATCATTAATGTTATATATAAAAACATATGTCACTTTAATGATTAAATTTTTGACAAGAACTTTAATTCTATATTTTTAGGTAATTCTTAATTGTCTATTTGTAGTATAGGTGTTATCTAGAGTAATTAATAATTTTTAGTAAAAACTGTAATTATATGTTTTGGTTTAAAAAAATTAAATTCGAGAATGATGCGCTTAAGCAAGAGTTAGCTCTTCTTAAAAAGCAGCATGCAGTTGACTTAGAAGTACTGACAAATCAGCTACTAGAGTCACAACAATCTTGCCAATCGCTACAAATAGAACGAAACATTAGCAATGAGATTATCGCTAATTGTTTAAGAGGTGGTGATATGCTAAAAGCGATTCAAAAGGAAATGGCCGAGTGTGCCAAATCTATGGATAAAGAGATCTTGGAGCTAGAAATTATCGATGATATGTTTAAACAGACCCATCAAGCTTTTTCTACACTTAATAACCGAGTAGAGAATATAATAAATCAAGTTAATAAGAGTATTGAATATGTATCTATACTAGATCATATAGCCAGTTCTATTTCTAACCTTGCATCCAGTATTCAAGATATTTCTGTTCAAACTAACTTGTTGGCATTAAATGCCGCTATTGAAGCTGCTCGTGCAGGCGAAGCTGGCCGTGGTTTTGCGGTTGTTGCTGAAGAAGTAAGGGCCCTATCAGGAAAAGCCGGTATTGCCAGCGAGATGATTGATACACTAGTGAAAAAGACTTTAAAGCAAGTACATGAGATTAAAGCATCGTTCGATCAAAACAAAGCTTGTGTAAAAGAAGTTTCAGTATCTTCGGAACAAATTCATACTATTGTGAAAGAGGTTGTTGTAAAGTCAGAAAGCATGAAGAAAGTTATTCATATTTCATCAACTCGTGCTTTTTTAGATTCGGTGAAATTAGATCATGCTATTTGGAAAAATAACACTTATCGTTTATTGCAAAGTGGTTCTTTTAATGAAGTAATTAACACTCACTCTGAGTGTCGTTTAGGTCGGTGGTACTATCGTGGTAATGGTAAGCTTTATAGCCACATGAGAGGTTATAGACTGCTCGAAGCGCCTCACAAAGCCGTACATGATAATGGACGTAAAGCTTTAAGCCACGCACTAGCTGGTAACCATGAAGGAGTAATAACTGCCGTCAAAGCTATGGAGGATGTGAGTGTTGATGTTATATTTCAACTTGACCAATTGATTAGAGAAATAATAGAAAAGTAAGCGCGAAATTAACCACACGTTCTAATTCAACGCTACATTTGCCATAGTTTTTCCAACCTAACGGAGGAACTATGACTTAATCTGAAAAACACCAACATTGGACGACCATTGTCTCTAATCAGCAAGAAAGCGAACTTTCTGTTCCGCAGTTCTGCAAAGAGCACGACATCAATTACGCCATTTTTCATTACTGGTTGAAAACTATAAACTGTAGATACCATCTTTTAGAAGCGGCAACAAACTTAATTATGGCTAATCCTGGCTGATATTTTGCTTGGTTTTTTTATAACCCCAAAACAGATTTGGATTAGCTTTCTCATAGCGACACCTAGTGCTTGCATTTTTGTTTTCCAGCAGACAAAAGTCGATGTTTTTGGGCCTTGATATCTGGGTTATGCTTACTAGCGCTAACTGCAGCCAAAAATATTTTTGACCGAATTCTGGATGGACCAATTTTACTCAATGTTGTCCGACCGTTGAATGGT
>NZ_AFWE01000157.1 GCF_000222585.1 Vibrio scophthalmi LMG 19158
ATAGATTGGCAAATTAAAAACACATAGGAAGGATATAAGGGTGTGATTCGACGGAAAGATCCTTATTGATGACGTAAAACAATCAGCTTAGACATGCTGGCACAATCATTAAGGTAATTGAATTTTCTTTGTTTCTAAAATGGCCAAATAGAAAAATTAGCAACGAATGTATTGCAACAAGATTTAGCTCAAAACCTAGCCAAACAACCTAGAGGTGAATGTATAGCCAATAAAACCAGTTAAGGAACAAAAAGATAGAGCGTAGAGCAGAAAGGCACTAGAATGGCGCTGGGTGCTTTTGGTGATTTACCGAAAGTAATTCCAAGTTTTTGCGGACGGTAAATATCAAAAAACCCCGAAAGTTGTTTAAAACTAACGAGGTTTAGAGATGTTTCCTACAAGACAAATCTTAGCCTCTATTGAGATTCAAATCAAGGAGGCAAGAGTATGCCAAGAAATAAAACTGCCCTATTGGGCTTAACCGTTATTTGTTTAACGATTTTGTGTTTCACATGGATGGTAAGAGACTCACTTTGTGAGCTTCAATTCAGGGATGGAAACTCGGTAATTTCGGCGACACTTGCCTACGAATCGAGATAGTAGCTGAACAAGGTGGGGATTCCGAATCCCCACCTTGATTTAGTTTTGTTTGTTACGGCCATAAGCACCCATGTTTGTGTTGTGATAGTTATGACGGCGAAAAGTCCTAGTGAATAGCCACCGACTTGATAGACACCTTTTAGTTAGACAAAATAACTAATAGAGAGGTGCTTATGAGCAGTAAGAGATATCCAGAAGAATTTAAAATTGAAGCAGTCAAACAAGTGACTGAAAAAGGTCATAGCGTGGCTGATGTTGCAGCGCGACTAGGAACAACGAGCCATAGTTTGTATGCGTGGGTTAAACGCTACGGTCCCAACTCCTCACAATACCAAGCTCAATCTGATGAAAGTGCTGAAATTCGTCGACTTAAAAAGGAATTACAGCGAGTAACAGAAGAGCGAGACATACTAAAAAAA
>NZ_AFWE01000156.1 GCF_000222585.1 Vibrio scophthalmi LMG 19158
AAGTTTGCGAGCCTAAAAATAGATCGTTCATTTTTATCTTCTGAGAACATTGAAATATTAAGGGCGATGATAACTATGGGTTCTTCGTTAGGGTGTGACATTATTTCTGAAGGTGTCGAGTCCAAAGAGCAGTGTGACATATTAAAAGAATTAGGTTGTAAGATGGCTCAAGGATTTTATTTCGAAAAGCCATTGTCAGGAAAAGAATTTTCCGAATTTATAGAAAACTCAAATTGTACAACATTGTAATTTAGAGTTTGAATCGAATTTAATTTATGTGTTTTTAAGGTTATTAAAGGTTGAGTTGTAATGTTCTCTTATTTGAATAAAAATGAATCAGACTTAAAAATGTCTGAACTTAAACAGTTATTAGATGATAAAGATCGGTTAATTTTAAGTTTGAAAAATGAAATCGAACAAAGTGATTATGTTTTGAAAGAATCTAATAATCAAAATTACATCCAATCATCGATCGTTAGTAACTTAATTAGAACTATGGGGTCATTGAATAGTATAAGAGATAACATTGCTCAATCAGCTAATGGACTCAAAGATTGTTTGGAGAATCACGTTAATGAACGTAGATCTGGATTAGACATATTGAGTGGCTTTAATGTTTCTATTGAGTCACTTATGAATCATTTAGATGAAAATAACGTTGCTATTGACGAATTGAATTTTAGCTCTCAGTTAATTGATAAGTTGGTTATCAACATTACAAGAATTTCAGAGCAGACAAATCTTTTGGCACTGAACGCTACAATAGAAGCGGCTCGAGCAGGAGAACACGGCAAAGGGTTTACTATTGTTGCTGGAGAAATAAGAACCCTAGCATGTAATGCATCTAAGTCAGCTAAACAGATTAATGATGTAGTTGAAACGATTAAAACCAGTTCAAGCTCCACCTCTCGTAGTTTTCGTATAATGGATCAAGAATGTAAAAAACTACACGCAAGTATATTAGAGTTGATGGAAATTGTTAGTTCGCTCATTATTAAAGCTGAAGACTTATTCTCTCTAGTTGAAACTAGTTACAGTTCTATATTTTTGCGACTGGTTCAATTGGATCATGTTGTATGGAAGATTAGTATCTATCAAGCCATTGACAATGGTTGTTTTGATAGCATTAATTTAACTAATCATAAACAATGTCGTTTGGGATGTTGGTACTATGAGGGTAGAGGTAAGCAGTATTTCCACGACTGTAGATCGTATAAGCAGTTAGAAAAACCACACGAAGAAGTCCATCTTTATGGTAAAAAAGCACTATCTTATTTTGCAAATAATGATCAAATAACAGGAATGGAGTATATCCATAAGATGGAGTCAGCAGCTGATATGGTTATGCGTTATTTAGATAAGCTCGAATTGGAAATCAATGCTAAACGCTAAGACTCATACTTAGTTTTTATCTATATAACTTAGCTAACTATTGTATTTCTAGGACAATCTAATAGAATTAGATGTGATTCATTGAAGGGCATGTGACTTTTCCTATTCCAACGGAAAAACTTCCATTGAGTCAAAGACTTTGATTTTTATAGGTTTCAGTGTAGATAGTTTTCAAATCCCTATCTCTCCGCCACTAATTCTTAGAAAAAAGCCTTTGATTTTCAAAGGCTTTTTTCGTATCTGACGGGTGTCAACTTGCTTCAATCCAATGAGGTAAGTCAATGTACTTATACAAATCACCCCAAGGCGTCTATTACATCCGTATCTGCACGCCAACACACCTTAAAGCTCTCGGTTATCCGTTTGACTTCAAAATCAGCTTGCTGACTAAAACCAAGCAACAAGCCCACATAGACGGCTTTAAACTGGTCAGTCAAATCAAGCTCATACTTCATGCATGTCCTGCACTCAGTTTCGTTGACTTTAAGAGATATCTCTTGAGTTTGTTGGATGCTCATCGAAATCAAGACGTATGTCTTACGAAATTACCCTCGAATCTCCCAGATAAGAAAACGTGCAAATTACCCGATAGAAAAGTCACTGATAGCGAAGCTCAAGATTGGATTGATGCTTTGGATACCTTCATCACAAGTAAGCAGCAGGAGGGCGTCACACCATTGACTTGCCACCAGCTCAATCAGCGGGTGACGGCATTTTTTGATAGAACTGGGATAAGAACGCTAAAGCAAGTCACAACAGCGACGTTAATGAAATACGTCACTCATTTAAACGCCTCTGAGTTATCAACCAAAAGCTGCCGCGAGTACTATGCCGCTCTTACTCAGTTTCTTCGCTGGTGCGCTGGTATGGGGCTCATTGAGCGTAATGCCGCCGCTGATATTAGCCCTAGGTTTAAACAAGGTAAAAAGGCGAGTGAGCAACGCTCTCGCTGGACGATTGCACAGCTTAATCATCTGGTAAGGTCGGATGCTTTCCAATGCATCGACAGGCGATTCCAATGGGTAACATTGCTCTTAACTTATCAAGGCCTGCGTCCCAGTGAAGCATGCCAGTTACGCACTCAAGACGTTCTGACTAACGTTCACATTCCGCATTTATCTATTACTGACAAAGGAAATCATCAGCGTCTAAAAAATAGCTATACAATTCGCCGCGTTCCGATACATCACAGACTGATTGAGTTGGGGTTCATTGAATATGTCAATGAACGGCAAACCTCACGTAGAACGCAACTCTTCGATTATAAGCCTTCTGGACTTAATGATGATTGGAGTCGCCAGTACTGCACTCAATTTGGCTCTTTATTAACTCAAATTGGTTTCAAGGCAGGGCATCGGCCTACTGCGTACTCCTTGCGCCATACCTTTATCGACATTTTAAAGCAGCAGGGAGCGCCTGAGTCAACGGTGGCCGACATTGTTGGTCACCAGCATGCCTCTATGACTTATGGGCGCTATGGCAAGCGCACAACGCTTCAGTCACTTGCTGAAGTTGTGAATCAGTTTACTTTTGATGGAGAGCATGAAGATGAATAAATACACTCCCGAAGTACTAATACAGCTTTTCGATACCTTTGAAGAGAATAATTGGCGAGGTGAGCATGATGTATCAGCATCGCTAAATGTCAGTTTGCAGTGATAGTAAGGCGTTGCTTCAACGGATATCTGATGTTCTCGGGCGGTTGTCATCATTGACTCAATGTCGTGGATAGTTCTTCAAGAGTAGAATGAACCGCAATGACAGCAAGGTCTGATAAGGTAACTTACAACGAACGTATCACCATTCCATACTTTGGTTACTTAAGGGTGAGTATCTTTTTAGCATTTCTTTGGCATTGCATTTTTTGTCTGTACTGTCCTTTTTAGTCCTTTTATAAAAGTAGTATACGAAACCGATTTTTCTTGAGTTTTAAGGTGGTTTAATGGGAATATATACCCCTTTTTTTGAGGTAATTGTTGTTATATGAAATGTAAACCGCTGGTTGTTCTAAGTGTGAGTTTATTGCTAATGGCTTGTTCATCTTCTCACCAGTTAGAAAATCCAAATGGATGGTTTTACTGGAGTAATGGTGAGACAGAAAGTGTGCGAATGTCTGACAATCAGACTGCTTTTATTTTTCGAAACGCTAAAACTGGAGAGTACGTCAACTATATACGTAATAAGATGATAGACGAAAATGGATGTGCAGCATACTCCAATAACTCTGTGGTACATCTGTATATTTGTAATGATGGAAATGCATATTTAAAAACTAATGGAGTAGCAAGCGCTGTTGGTACAACCACCGTAAGGCTCAAGGGGAACGTTAATGAACCTTTGCATGTTACTGAACGTGTAACCCCAAAAGAAACAGCGCTAAAGATGTACGAAAGATTCGTATCAGAATGCATTTCTTCACCAGCCTTAAAGCAAGCGCATCGTCTAGCCTATTATTCAAATATGGACAAAGGAGCGATAGATGCACAAAAAGCGGCTTTTGAAAGTGAAGATGATTTTATCAAACAGTGTAAAAGCGATGCGATGTTAAAAATCCAGTTATATCAAATGGATTAGAATAACGTCTAAAAACACGATAATAGGAAATGTCACATTGATATGTGGGATTTATTGATTATAGAGAGTTGTGTTTTAATTTTACCTATAGTACCTAATTTAAGCACTTTTGTGTAAGGTACAATTCAAGGTTAACAAACGATCTGAAGTTAAAAGGGTGCTATATATGACACCCTTTTAATATTGTCGATAGTTAACTGTAAAATATAAATATGAGGCTGTATTAACTTTTTTCGCCAGACTTAGAGCACTCTATAACGTCAGTTTTTCTGTCAAAGAAACCGTCATTTTTCATTTCTTTGAGGAGCGTGCGGTAAATGTTTTTTCTGACGGCTGGCACCGTGTCAAAATTATTGAAAGGATAAAAAATAGCCATAGGAAGCCACTGGACGAGAATTGTTGAGTCTTTGAATTTATAAGTTTTATTTAGTCCATTATTAGAAATTACATTAGCTTGAACTTCAAATGTATCAGTTGCCCATGATGGAATAATATATAACGTTGCTCCCGTAATAAATGCAGGTATTACGGCAATGGGACTTCCACTATTTGTTATGGTAATATTCATAAAAATATCCGCAGTAGAGTCAACTCTAGATATACGACGGAAATATTGAGAACTTTCTAGGACGTTGAGTAGTTCACCTTCAACAACCCCATGCACTGTTTCTGAACTTTCGCTAAGAGTCACCAAGTCAGTATTTGCGTGAACGTTATAGGACAAAGTTGGTATAAAAGAATCTTGTTTTAGATAATCCAAGTTTGTATGAGGGATTTCGTTACCATCAAAAACAGCACATCCGTTAAGTAATAGTGCAAATAATGAGAAAATAAGTTTTAGTTTAGTCATGTTAAGTTATAAATTAATGATATGTAATCAAGCGGTTGAAATTGTAATCATGAAGAAAAGTTATAGTTTTAGATGTAACCTTCAACATGAAGTGAAGTATCGATTTAAATTTTTAATCGTTATTCTATGTCTATAGAATTATCGTAATAACTATTTTAAATTTATTCTTTTTTTTAAATGATGATTCTAATAGACTTGCAGATTAATTTCAAAGGGTATTTTTGACCAAATTAGGGGCTTTGCTTTCTAAATAAGGGAACTAAATCAACAACTTACGATCTGATCGGCTAAGTTTACTCAAATACTTAGATCAATGGCCAAGCCTCGCTACAAAACAACTAACTGGAAGCAGTATAACCAAGCTTTGATCAATCGTGGTTTGCTGACATTTTGGATTGATGAAGATGCAATCCAACACTGGAAACAGTTCAAGCAAGGTAACCGTGGAAGACCTCGTTTGTTTAGTGACTTAGCCATTACGACTGCTCTTATGGTCAAGCGAGTATTTTCAATGCCGTTGAGGGGGCTGCAAGGATTCATTAACTCGATTTTCAAGCTCGCTCAACTGCCGTTGTTATGCCCTCATTATTCATGCATTAGTAAGCGAGCCAAAACGGTTAACGTTGTATTCAAAACAAAGACGAGAGGAACAATCCAGCATCTAGCCATTGATGCTACAGGGCTAAAGGTCTACGGTGAAGGCGAGTGGAAAGTCAAAAAGCATGGCACCGACGGGAAGCGTCGAGTCTGGCGCAAGCTACATTTAGCGGTCGATACAAACACGCATGAAATCATTGCAGCTGAGTTAAGTTTATCGAATGTAAGCGACGGAGAAGCACTTCCAAACTTACTCAAACAGACCCGCCGAAGAATCAATGAAATATCTGGCGATGGCGCTTACGACACAAGGTCGTGTTATGCAGCTATTCACATCAAACGAGCCGTCCCGCAGATCTCTCCAAGGGAAGGCGCTGCCTTCTGGGAGCATGGTCACCCCCGCAATCTAGCAGTCGGTTGCCAGAAGCTCTATGGTTCAAATAAGCATTGGAAAAAGAAGTACGGTTACCATAAACGTTCTCTCTCAGAGACGGCGATGTACCGTGTAAAGAAAATGCTCGGTGGGACATTAAGCTTAAGAAATTACAACGCTCAAGTTGGTGAAACTTACGCCATGATAAAAGCATTAAATAAACTGACGGGGCTAGGTATGCCTAAAACGACAGTGATCGCCTAATATTATCCATACTAGGCGATTTGTGTCTGAACTCGAATTAGGAAACAAAGCCGTTTCCTCGTGGTCGAAACGTTACCTGAGGAACCAGTTATTAGTTCCCTTTCATACTTATGGGTTACTTAAACCAACCTTTAGATTGAGCATCTTTAGCCATACCTGCTAACTCACCAATACCAACAAAATATTCAGTAGTCCACCTAATGAATGTTGTATTAGCTTTCTCATTGTCACCGTAGTAACGAGATAATAAAGCCACAGGATACATAACAACCATTAGTGGAATCATGATCGTTAAAATAGTTAATGTTAGAGGTAAACGAGTAATTGCATTGGTGTCTGCGACACATACTGCAATAATTACCCAAATAATACCAAATGCGCCGAATGTTGCTGCTGCATACATCATTACTAATACTCTATATTGAAAATATCTTTCCCGTTAACTTTACACCAATTTTCTAAAAATAACATCAGAAATCTAATTTTTGACATACCCATTTAATATGTACCGTTAATTAATTTGCAGTTTAACTATCCAAGATGGAAGTATACTTTGTCTAAAATTCACTCAACAGATGAGTATATTCGAAATCTAAGTCAGATATCTAGAAACGCAATGTTTCCAGACTAAAAATAGAGCATTTTGCTCATTATTAGATCAAAAAAATTAGCATGCTCACACTCTGGTTTAGCGACCTAATACTCGCTAGTCTAAAATCATCCATAGTTCATCATTAAAAAATTAAACAGCAATAACTCTCTAAATAGCATTACTTTTAATTAGAAAAAAACAGTAATTTACATGTAATTAAAGGAAGAATATAATTTAGCTATCCTGAAAATCGTGATAAGGAGTGTCAACTTCCCAAAATTATATTTATGTAATTTTGTTGATAGAAAGGTTATTCTACTTAATATATCTTTGAAAAAAGTATTATTAGTGTTTTATTTAGTGAACGATTTTTACCATGCTGCTACACTGTCAGGAACTATTTTGTGTAAAAGCAAGGTTTGGTAATTAGACAATATAAGGTTTAAATGTGAATAATTATTTTCTAGCTTTTTTGATTTTATTTTCCAATTCTGCACTTGCTGCAGAATGGCAATCAACGAAAGATGGTATTGCTATTCTAGATAAGGAAAGTAACTATTCTTCGGTTGTTACTGGGTATGATGATGTTATATTTGTATTTAGACAATCTTGCGAGAGTGAACAAGATGCTCCTGTTATTGGTATGGTTCCTATTAATGGGTCGTTATACAGTTCTTTTATATATTGCGATCCTAAAACCAATTTAAAAATCATTAAGCCGAATGATGATGAAACTAATAAAAGTGTATATGAGTTACTAGAAAAAGAAAATAATTTGTTTATTAATAACAAGTTAATTTCAACCAAGAACTTTAATCAAGCCTGGATTGAATTTAAAAGTAAATAACTAAAAGCCCCTCAGATATAAGAGGGGCTAACTATATAGGATTTAATGAAGTTAAAAGCAGTCTTTAAGTCAGCCTGGTATATACTACAGAGCCCCAAAAACCGAGTCTAGTTTTTCTCTACACTTCGGATTCTGAAATAAAGATATTTCTATGTCACCTGTAGTTTGGCATACAACAGTATGTAATGCACTATCAATAATTCCTACAGCATAAATCCTTTTTGTATGAACATATCCGTCAGAACTTAAAGACTTTTCAGTCACAGTAACCGCACCAACTGGAATTTCATATAGATTGAACATTGACACTTTGCGACCAGTTAATTGAGGAAGTGCTTTTGTAGAATAGCCATCATTCTTGAATTGTGCCTCAAGTATTTTGTTAACGCTATCATGATAGGACTTCTCCAACGCATCCACAATATTCATATCGACTTCAATTCCATGTAGTTCTTCGTCTAGTTCTTTTGAATGAATTACCGTTACATCATTCTCGATAGCTTTTTTGGCTTCAGGAGTTGACTGAGTTTTATGTGTTTGCAGCAGTAACCTTTCGGCTTGAGATCTGTTATATTTGTTAATCATAATAGAACTTGAACCAACGATCACCAACGTAAGAATTACCATTTGTACTCTGCAAAAAGTCTTTGCAGTGCTTATGATGTTTCGTTTCGATTGAAATAGCCAAGAAATTATAATTATTGGGAGTGGTAATAATAACGAAATTACTGTTGAAACACCGATGAGTAAAAATAAACTGATGTTATTTTTTAAGCCGCCACCATAAATTGAAGTAATGACTACACAAAATGTACCAATAGCAAGCCATCCTAGCACTTTCTTTAAATGTGTTTTGCTAGTGCTTAAATTGCGAGAATCGTTCATAATCTAAATGATATAAATAAAAAGGATGGCGTTTATATGGCAAAATCAACCTTCTGTCAACCACTCAATATACGAACTTAAGATTAACATAACCACAACAAAACCCTAAAAATTACTTACCTTTTACAAAATTCAGAGTTTGTAACACATTCATTGAATGCGAAGGAAGAAAACAAAGTAAGTTTTTTATAAGGTTCCGTGACTACAATTACGGTCAATAAGTATGAAAGGGATCGAAAAGCAAGGAGTGCATGCATTAAGCACTATGGTCATACTTGCCAAGCGTGCGGGTTTGACTTTGGTAAGAAATATGGAGCACTTGGGGGAGGGTTTATTGAAGTACATCATTTAAAGCCAATTCACCAAATATGTGTTGAATATGTGGTAGATCCTGTTGCAGATTTACTACCACTTTGTGCTAATTGTCATGCCATGATTCATCGAGAGCATGGCATGACATTAGAATCTTTGAAAGCCCTAATTGCTTAGGTAGTAAGGTGGGGATCGCTAAAAATCACTCAACCCAAGCGCTTCGGAGTTGATCCTGTTCATAACGCTTTGAATGATTCTTTCGATGAACTCTGCCTTATCAAGTTGACTGTTAAGAAAATCATTTTTGAAAGCTTCAGCTTGAGTATTGACTTGTTTTAATACAGCATCTTCATTCGGAATCTGACCATGAATCTGTATGGTTGTTTTTATTATCTCAGAAAATGCGATTGATTTTACGTCTTTGAAGTCATGATAATTTGGTAGACGGTTATTGTTAGGAAAATACAATACATTCATATCTATCACCTTAAATGTAGGTTTATGAGTTGAATTATCGTAACGAATGTTGGTTTGAGCACCCGTTACGAAAGTTGATAACGGAATGCTAATATGCAAATAGTGTTCTAAACGATACTTTGCTGAGTAATAAGACTCTTACTTCATGCTGTTGAAAAAGTGCATTAAAGGTAATTTTTTCGGTATTGGAAACAGACTTTTCGCTAGCCGAAAATAAGGGGGTCACCAGAGAATACAGTGTTTCTTTGGAGTGTTTTCGTTTAAAACAGGAGTAATATTTCTTCATGAAGAACCTCAACTAATCAAATAAATAAAATCATTGCCTGAGAAAACTCAGACACCATCGTGTTTACAATTTATTTATTAATTAATTAAGGCTTCCAGCCATACACAAAGTAGCCACTTTGTTGCTAAAGCTTGTTAAGAATGCTGACATGGCCCCGAATGGGTTCACTGAATCAGCTAATGCAACTAGTTTTACAACGGTAAAACTTTAATGTCAATGCATTTTTTTGACTTTTTTCAATGGGTTAGTTAATTTATTTAAGATACTCACTCCTGAACGGTACTGAAGAGCCTCACTGGCGCATATCTGGTTCGATAACCTTGATCCAAAGCCGCTTGACTATCAAGTTTCCAATCAGCATTTTCAATTGGACAAAGATCTCTCAATGCTGTAGTTTTAACTCATTGATATAAATCAGCTTAATGCAGGTTTATGAGCTGGGGATGGTGTTCAAATCCCTATCTCTCCGCCACATTTAAAGAAGCCTGCTAAGAAATTAGCGGGCTTTTTGCTATTTGGATTTTGAGATAGATAGCAAAAAGCCCTAGGAAGGGTTCATTAGAGCGACGCGAAAAAACGTTGTCAGCCTTATCAATGGGTAGCCAAGGTGACAGTGTAAGCGAAGAAAGTGTGTAGAGAGTTACTAGATACGCTCTCTAATGGCTACAGACGTCGTTACGACGTATTGACTCAGCGCCACTAAGCAGTGAAGCCAATGGCATTTGCAAATTCAATGACTCTGTAAAACATCCGGCAATAGAATGATGCCGGATGTAATGGGGCGACTTACTTCAAACTGTGAGAGTGCTCGATAATGCTTGGGGATTGTTGAGCCAGCGCTTCAATAAACTCAGGTTCAAAATGCAGCGTACTGTCAGAGTAAGCTAAGCCAGTACCTTTATAGTGCTCTAGCTTAACAGCAGGAATGAATACGTACATGTTGTCAAATATGGCGCTCTTTTCATTGTAATAGTTTACAGGCAGGGCATTAAATGGCTCAGGAACCACAAGGTTGTCACGCACAAATATCCCTGGAGTAGGGAAAAACACCAATACTAAGTCACTCATCATCGGGAAAATGGACGTATTGGGTTTGCTAGCCAATAATCCATGTTGTTTATAGATTTGCTGGATCATGATGAAAACTCCATTGGTATAAAGGTTATGCCTGTAACGCCAGCGGCTTCAAGGGCGAGTTTGACTGGCTCACTCACATAGTAATTAGACTTGTAGGTCGATAGTGTGAAGCAGTCGTGCTCGATTTTAGTGGCGTCAAATTTCCTACGATCGATGATTTGGTCAAATACAAAAGAAAACCCACCAAGGGAATCAGTGAAATTCTCTGCTTCTGATGCTATTGGGTCTAGAAGATCATAATGGGCAATAGGGTTTATAAAGGCATAATCTATGAAATCCTTTTCATTCTTCACATACACAGGTAAAAATTGTAACCCTGTAAAGCCATGCTTAAAGAATATTTGCTGTACTTTAGAACTCGCGAGTAAGCCTATTCCTTTCTTTAGAAAATCAGACATACCCCGCTCATCATAATTCTCCTTTACTTGAATTAATGAACGCTTCTGATGCAATGCATAGGCCGGATGAGGAAAATTAAGTTTTTTAGGCTCTAGCTCTTTAAAAGAAGCTTCATTTTTCTGCAAGCGCCCGAAAATCAAATAATAATTCATTTTGTCTCCAATGCAGGGATAACCGGGCCGCGGTAAATTACGGTTTTAGGCTAGCCTTGTTGTTTCGTTTTAAAAACATGATGTTTATTGTTATCTGACCGTGCAGAAATGCAGGGTTTTCTCATTTCTGAACCCTGCTCTTTTGTTGCGCGAATCTATCAATACGGAAAGTTGTCGTTTTCGTTACTAGAACTATCCAAAACGTAGGTGTACTCGTTATTTCCCAGCGAGCTGCTGGAAACGATAAATAACCCTCAGCGATATTACCGACTGTAACTAAGATCAATGCGTTGCAGGTTGGCATCAATGTTTTGATCGCCTTTAAGGCGCTGCCACAGAGTTTCTAACTGCTGTAAGCCTCTTTCGCTTGGATGACGGGTAGGGGATTCGAGCAATTGCCATTGCCCCTCATCATCCATGGTCGCTAAAACAAATTGGAACGCGAGGTTGTTCGCCATACCAAGACGTAAATCTGTCACTATTAGTTTGCCATTTTCTTCTCGATAGTTGAGGAAATTATGCGAAAACGCTTTTAGGCCTTGCAGCGTTGGTGGCTTTTCTTCCAATGGCCAAACTCCCAGAGGTCGAGAGATAAAATCGATATTTTGGTCGTGGTCTAACAGCGAGGCTAAGCCTTCCCAGTACTGGTCACCGTCACGCACAATTACTCGCCATAACACGGTATTAAAGGGTGTAGGCATTATAAGAACATGATCTGCGGGAATGTTTTGTGCGGATAGGTTTTGTTCTACTCGATCGTTAATATTTTGCTGGGCGACATAGCCCCAACCCAGATAAAGAGTAGAGATCAACACAACGGCTTGGCACCATTTGCCACCTTGAGTTTTTGTTAGTAGCGCAACGATAATAGCGGCAATTAATGGCAAGGTATAAATAGGGTCAATAATAAAGATATTGCTGACTTCAAAATAGCCTTCGATTGGCCACAGTAGTTGCGTGCCGTAGGTTGTCATCGCATCAAGCAGTGTATGGGTTACCAGCACACTGATGGTCAGTATTGAGACTCGAGTGAAGGTCCAAAAACGGTCGGGGCGTAGGCGAGTGTAGAACCACGCAAGCAGTAACCCAAAAGGGGGAAGGAGCAGTAGTGAATGGCTAAAACCACGATGTTTAATGGTATTACTGATCGCATCGCCATAATCGAGTAGTACATCTAAATCTGGCAATGTGCCAAGCGCTGCACCCGCAAGTAATACTTTGGCATTGCATTTTTTGCCTGCAATCGCGCCAGCAACGGTTGCGCCAAGTGCGGCTTGGGTTATCGAATCCATGCGTGGTCTTCTCTTAATCGTTTTCTACACAAAAAGTAAAAATAAGGTGGCAGGTTGTGCTCGTCAATCTGTCGAGCAAAGAAGCCTGTTATCTTTACCTGATTTTACGTTGGGAGAACAATGAACCAATTTAATCGTATTGAAATGGTATTAAACCAGTCCTTTCAGTTTTGCTAAACCGTAAGCGGCGGTAGTCACACAGTCTTTGATTTCGCCGTTAATTAGCATCTGTTCAAACTGGTTAATCTCAAATGCTTGGCTGATGAGATCTTCCTCTTCTTGATCAAGTTGAGTGTTAGATTGGGTCAGTTCAGTGGCGAGGTAAATATGACAGGTTTGATTAAGAAAGCCATAGGCGATGAATTGCGAGCCTAGGTAAACCATCGTGTTGGCGATTAGCCCGGTCTCTTCTCTAAGTTCGCCCTTGGCGAGTTCAAGATGATCGGCATTTGGATTTGTTTCCCATGCACCTTGAGGCAGTTCCCAGTAGTTGCCTTGCACGGTATAGCGATATTGGTTAACCAGATGAATCTTGCCATTATCAATGGCGATAATGGCAGCGCAATCAGGCTTGTCGACCACGCCATAAATGCCTTGCTTGCCACTTGCGCGTTCAATTTTATCTTCTCTCACGGACATCCAGTTATTTTGGTAAACGACGGTGGATGAAAGTTGTTTGATCGGTGGCATAGGGCGTCCAGCGGTTGTCTTTAATGGGCTTGGTAGTAAACCATATTATTGAATTTGGGGATAAAGGCTATTTTCAATCTGAGTGTTAATTTGTGATCTTGTTTTGCCACTTAGTCTCAGATGTGGTGAAGCTCGGCATTGACGACCTATAGGGCAGGCAGCTTATTCACTGTCATTAAATCGCTATTTTGTGTGTTGTTTTAGTGGTGGAAGAAAGCCACTACAGCGCTGTCGCATTTAGTCTCTTGGATAAACATCAAGCGCCTGATGGCGCTTGATGTTTTTTTATCTCTAAAGTAATTATATTCAAAACAACCGGTGTGCAGTGTTAAGCGATTACGCTTTGGCGGCTGTCATAATGGGTTGATTTTTACGCATCGCATACAAGCAGAATATTAAGAACCAAGCGCCACTCACTGCAACCCCAATCCATGCAGAATGTGTGTAGCCAATCGCGATGTAACCCAGTAGGGCGCCGAAGGCCACTGAAGTCGCATATGGTAGCTGAGTTAGGACGTGATCCATATGGTGGCAGCCTGCGCCAGTGGCTGACAATATACTGGTGCTTGAGATAGGAGAGCTGTGGTCACCAAATACGGCGCCGGCTAATACAGCAGCGAGCATCGGCAATAGCATTTGGATGTCACTGGCAGCGGCAATATCACCCGCCAATGGCAGCATGATGCCAAATGTGCCCCAACTGGTGCCTGTTGCAAAAGCCATTGCACAAGATAGGACAAACACGACGGCTGGTAGCATTTCAACCGGGATATTACCGTTTGCCATAGAGGCAAGGTACATACCGGTTTTCATGTCACGTACCACCGCACCGATTGTCCATGCAAAGAACAGAATCACAATCGCTGGCATCATGGCACTGATGCCTTGAGGCGCAGCTTGTAGCCACGTTTTTGCACTGAGTTTCAAGCGCAATGCGAGAGCGATAGAAACGACTAAGCTACACATCGCACCATAAACCAGAGAAGAACCGACATTGGTGTTCTCAAATGAGCCGATTACGCTAAATGGCAGGCCTTTCTCTGTCAGTATTGCCGCTCCTGAGTCGATCATGAAGTACACAGTCGCCAATGTGAGGGTTAGGATCGGCAGAACCATATCGATCATGCCGCCGTTGCTGTTTTCAGGTGTTTCAATGTCTAGACCGGTTGGGCGACCGCGAGATTCATCCCATAATTTACCTTCTAATGCCCATTCTTCATGCTTGCGCATTGGGCCAATGTCTAGCTGAAATGCAATGACGCACAGTACCATCACTAAAGTAAACACCGCGTAGAGGTTCATTGGGATCATTTCTACGAAGGCTGAAATTGGGCTTTGGTCGGTCACGCTATGTGCCGCCATGATGCCGCCGATCAGCGCGATGATGTAAGCGCCCCATGAAGAAATCGGCATCAAAACACATACTGGCGCAGCGGTTGAGTCAAGCAGGTAAGCCAGTTTGGCTCGTGAGATTTGGAAACGGTCGGTTACAGGGCGACAAATCGCACCCACAGAAAGGCTGTGAAAAAAGTCATCAATAAAGAAGATGAACACCATCAAACCGGTTAGAGATTTTGCACTGCGGCGATCTTTACAGCGAACCGCTGCCCAGTCTGCGAAGGCTTGAGTCGCACCAGATACGCTCATCAAGCTGATCAATGCCCCTAACAACAACATGAAGATGATCATGTTGGCGTTTTCGCCGTTCAATGCCCCGTCGGCCCAAACGAGGTTGAGCACCTTATCGAACAAGTAATGCGCGGTTTCAAGTGGGGAATACTGGTTTAACATCAGTGCACCCGCCGTGATGCCGGCACCGAGTGACAGCAATACGCGACGTGTCGTCACCGCCAAAATGACCGCTAAAACTGGCGGCACAATAGACAACAAAGAGTCTGAATAATTTATGAGGTTCATAATCTCAACACCTACAACAACAAGGTGGAGATCTACCGAAAAGAGGTGTAACGAAGACGTCAGAAGGAATGACAAAGACTTGTTACCCCTTCAGGTAGCGCTCCATAGGAAAAATACTATGGCAGTTCTGTGCCTATTCGACACAGACCCAGCAACTGAGCGTGATAACTGCAGTCACTTCGGCGCTGACTCCTTTCTCCGGCATCATCGGGATCATCCTCCGCACGGGTACTGATAGGCAGCGCGCCTCTACTGATTAAGGGTTTACCGCGACATCATAGCAGCCAAGTGGCGCAAAACAAGCATTATGTACTGCTGATATACAACAACCGAAAGAACCGATTACTGAACTCAGCATAGAAAGACGGTTTGGTGCTCTCTTCAAGTTCGTACTGGTGAGCTTTATTTTAGTCGACAAGAATACTTATGATGCTTCTTAATCTTCTTCTATGTTTGTTCGGCATATTGAATGATCAATTTTTGAGCTTGGTGTTCATTCAGTTGTATGCGGTTGATAAGCCTTTGTAATTGTTCAGGTCTAGGTGTCTTACTCTGCTTTACTTGTTCTTCAATTTCCCGTGCCTGATTGGCCAAAGTGGGTAAATCAAAACTCAGTGCAATCCCTTTGGTGGCATGTAAGGTGGTCTTGAGTGATGTTAAGTCTTTGGCGGTAAAGAAAGTAATCAGATCATCTATTGATGTCTTAAATTCATTTACGAGCCCTTTGAGTAAATTCGCCAAGGCGTCGGGACTTTGTGAAAGAGAGTGAATCACTTCTGAGTGGCTTAATTCTTCTTCTACAAGGCTCAGTTTCTCAATTGTATGGTGCTGAAGTTGGTCCTGACCTAGGTGGCTCTCTGTCTGATAGTCTTTATTTTGATTGGGTAAGCGGTAGCCAAATAGCGCTAGTGCATCGATAAAGTTTTGCTGGCGCAACGGCTTAGTTAATACATGATCGGCACCCGCTTTGATAAAATCATCGTGTGTCTCACTAAAGACATCCGCGGTATAAGCGAACAATAGCGTTTTTATGCCTAATGTATCGCGAATAAAGCGCGTCGCATCGACGCCATTCATCTCGGGCATATGGTTATCCATTAGAATGATGTCATAGTGATTTTCTTTAGCTTTCTGTATTGCTATTAGGCCGTTATCCGCAATGTCGACGGTAAAACCGAGTGCTTCACAAAAGCCTTTTGCGACGACTGCGTTTACGTGATGATCTTCGACCAGCAAAATATGTCCGCTGATTTCATTTAAGTGGTTAATAGCAGGTTGTTCGACCTGTTTTGTTGGCGCTTGTTGTTGGCGCCACTGGAGAGGTAAATCAATACAGAATTGAGTACCACTTCCTTCAATACTGTTTACGGTAATGCTACCGCCCATCAAGTCAATCAGTTGTTTTACAATCGCTAGTCCAAGGCCTGTACCGCCAAACTTACGTGTCGTTGAGGTATCAGCCTGCTCGAAAGGGTTGAAGATTGATCTTTGTAAGTGCTGTGGAATACCGATACCGGTATCTTTTATCGAGATGAGTAGATGTTCTTTTTCTTTCTCGTGTGTGATTTCAATTAAAATATGACCAACAAGGGTAAATTTGACTGCATTACCAACTAAGTTGAATAAGATTTGGCGTAGTCGCGCTGCATCACCAATAAATTCGATATCGTCGGCTATGTTACTTTGAATTAATAAGGTGATATTTTTTTCATCAACAAGTGGTTGAATGGTGCTGCGAACGGGTTCGATAATTTGTGCTAACTTGAAAGGGCTGTTTTCTAACTCCAGTTTGTTTTCTTCCACTTTGGAAAAATCTAGAATGTCATTGAGTAAGGTCATTAGGTGACGACCAGAATCGAGAATTAAATCGATGCGCTGCTTGGTTGAGGTTTCTTTAGTCTCATTGGCAATGATTTGAGAGAGTCCTAAAACACCGTTCATTGGTGTGCGTATCTCGTGACTCATTGTGGAAAGAAAGTCTGTTTTAGCTTTAGCTGCGGCTTGCGATTTTTCACTTTCCTCCTTTAATTTCACTGTGTAGTCACGCATCTTTTTATCATTTTTAACTAAATTTAATGACATGAGTCTAAAGCTGCGACTTAGCTGAGATATTTCATCGATTCCACCTGGTTGCTCAACCAAATCGAGCATTGAGGCACCTTTATCCAGATTGCCGAGAGAGACTTGTTGCGTCGCATCGACGAGTCGATTAATGCGTCGCTTTATACGAGAAGCGACCAAAATAGCCACGATGATTGAAACGCCTGCCGATAAAAAGGTGCCGATAACCAGTGTTAAGCAGGTCTTGTGAGCGGATTCTTCCGATTTGGTGGTTCGAATCGTATTGAGTTGTTTTTCTGTGGAAATAAATTGGTCAATTTTTTCACGAATAGTATCCACTAGATGCTTGCCGGTTTTGCTTTGAATCAAATCAATGACACTTTGCATTGACGCTTGCTGTTCACTGACAAGGCGACGTTGATTGATTTCCGCTTCACCAGCCATTGTTAGCCATTGGCGGTACAATTCATTAATAGCCTTTAGGCGTTCAACTTGTAATGGATTATCAGAGACTTGCTGTGAAAGGGTTTGCCATTTTGAATCCCAAACCTTACGGGCATCCTTATAGGGGGCTAAAAAGTCATCATTTCCGGTAATCAGATAACCTCTTTGACCAGTCTCCATGTCAATGATCAGATTTAACAGTTCATGAGCCCGCGTTATTGCGGTATGGGTATGATTAACCCAGCGTTGATCCTCAACCATTGAGTTAGTGTTGTTGTATACGGTGATGGAGACCAAAACCATGAGTAAAACAGGAAAAGATAGACTCGCTAGTAATCTTTTCTGGATGGTTAGATTATCAAACCAACGTGAAAACCGCATACTCTCTCCATGTGTAAGGCAGGCTCATCAGAATTGTAGGATAAATATATAGTTTTGTTGAAATTCATTCTATTTAGCGTCGTTGGGGGGAGAAAAAATTAAACAGAGTGCCGATCTCTATGGTTAGTGATCCCCTTTGGCAGGCATCACCAATGTTGATGCAGGAACAAAAGAAAAGCCCGCTATAAAGTTAGCGGGCTTAAAGGTTTGGACAAGGTGAATTGCCGATCATTCGATTGAGTATTGAGTCGACCTTCGCTGAGCAATCCATTAGTTAGGATTGCAGAGTTATTCTCGTGCGAGTAAGTCTTGCAGTGTCGGAAGGGCTGTCATGGCGCCTTTTTGCGTGGTGGCCAATGCACCACAAATATTGCCCCAGCGAACTGCCTGCTCAATAACCGTGATGTTGTTCCATTCTGAGTGCTGAGATAACTGCGCCAAAAGGCCACATACAAACGCATCACCAGCGCCTGTGGTGTCGACGACATTCACTGAAATACCTGAAATAATGCGCTGCTTGCCTTCAAATACCACGAGTGCACCTTTCGATCCTAAGGTGATCACCACTAAAGGTATATTGTGTGATCCAAGCGCCGCCAATCCTTGCTCTAAATTTACGCTGTCGGTTAAAAAGAGCAGTTCCTCTTCAGAAAATTTCACCACGTCAGCCAAGGCAATAGCTTGCATTACCACGTGTTTGATCTCTGATGGATCTTGCCAAACTTCATCACGCAAGTTTGGGTCAAAACAAACAAATCCGCTTGCAGCTTTGATGGCCGATAGCGCGTATAGAGTCGCGCTTCGGCTAGGCTCATTCGCTAATGAGATCGAGCAGGTATGTAGCCACTCTCCCGATGAAAAGGAAGGCACATCCGATTTTTCAACGAACTGATCGGCACTTGGTTTTACCATAAATGTAAACGTACGCTCTCCGGTTTCATCCAAATCAACCAACACGGTGGAGGTTCGCTGTGCTTTATCAAGCTGAAGGTAGGTAACATCGACACCTTCTGCAGCCAATGTTTTGCGCATGAAGAGCCCTAAAGGATCTTGCCCAACTCGTCCAAAGAAGGCGCAATCACCACCTAAGCGAGCAACACCCACTGCCACGTTGGCTGGTGCACCACCGGGACATTTCAAATAGGTCGTTGATGTTTCAGGTATCAAATCGACGACGGCATCACCCGTTAACCAAACTTTATTCATTTTATTATTCACTTTAATAAATCGGCCCGAATGTGAACTTTCGGGCCTAAAACGATGCTAATGCAACAATAAATTATAGAGACTCTATTGGTGTTCGCTTGTTCTCTTAATTGGATTATAAATGCGAGTTAGCATGAATGAGGTCGCAAATGCGCTCACGATAACCGCTAAGTAACCAAGTACTGCCGTTAGGGAATGTGAATACAGTAAGATACCAGGAATAAAGGTAATGCCCATGCCAGTCGCGCTGATGTTTAGAATGTAAGTGACCAATCCACCCACCGCGCCACCAACCATGCCAAAGATAAACACTTTGCCATATTGAAGGTTTACGCCAAACAATAGTGGTTCTGTAATACCAAATAGTGTCGACATTGACGCGCCGTATGCATTGCTCTTTTTCTGTTTGTTCTTCAGCAGTGTTGCAACCGCGATTGCTGCCCCAAATTGACCCGCCATTGAAGCCGTACCTAGTGGTTGCAGTGGGTTTAAGCCGGTGTCATTCAATAAACCAATTTCAATCACACCCAGAGCGTGATGGAGGCCAGTAATGACAATCATCTGTTGGAATGCACCATATAGGATGTAACCAAAACCGAGTGGTAAATCTAGCGCCATGCGAACAAGTGATGTGCAGCCATGCTCAATGCTTTGCAGTAGAGGACCAAAGCCAAATAGGATCACTACAATCGCAATCGTAATGGTCATAAACGGGGTAATAATTAGGTCCATACTGGTTGGAACAAACGTGCGCAGCTTTCGCTCTAGATAAGAGGTGAACCAACCGGCGAAGATGGCTGGTAAAACCGTGCCTTGATAGCCTACTAATGGGAAAGAGAACCCAAACAAAGTGACCATCATTGGTTCTGCTCCACCACTGGCAACCGCCCATGCGTTTGGCAGTTGTGGGGCGACCATCATCAAGCCAACCACAATAGCGATAACAGGGTTGCCACCAAATTTTTTCGAGGCAGAAAAAGCAATCAACACCGGTAA
Source organism: Vibrio scophthalmi LMG 19158 (assembly GCF_000222585.1). GTDB lineage: Bacteria > Pseudomonadota > Gammaproteobacteria > Enterobacterales > Vibrionaceae > Vibrio > Vibrio scophthalmi. Next base: position 20,125 of record NZ_AFWE01000156.1, read on the forward strand.
GAAGGCAAACGCAGTATCCGTTAGCATGCTAAATAGGGCTAATAATTCTGGTGAGAACTCAACTCCTGAATGTAGCAGCATGCCACGCAAGCCCATTAGCAAACCAGTTGTCACGAGCGCTGGAATAAGTGGAACCAGAATGTCTGCGAGCGTGCGAACCACTTTTTGGCTGGTGGTCATATCAGAAAATGCGTCTTGCTTAAAATCGGCGCCTTCTGTAGCACCGCCAAGCTTTTGTTTCAATGCATTATAGACGTGAGTGACCTTGCCAGTACCTATAATGAATTGGTGTTGGCCTGATTGATAAAAGTAACCACTGATCTGCTCGATGGATTTGGCTTCGTCAACATTGACTTTGTCATTGTCTTTCAAAATTAAGCGTAAGCGTGTTGCACAGTGCTCTGCGTTTTTAATGTTACTAATGCCGCCGATACTATTAAGTATCTCATTGGTAATTGCATCATAGTTCATAGTGTTTACCTAAATCTTATTAATATATTGTAGGGTTGCTTTTATTTCAGAAATTTCATCAAACGTTATTTTTAAATATTGATTTCCGTTTGATGGGAAAAATAGTGACGTAAATACATTGCGTCCTTGATCTGAAAATAGTTCGATAATACTTTGGTCACAGGATAGAGTTAGAGCACTGCTTTTTTTGGTTAATATACAAGAACGAATGGAACCAAATTCATATTCTTTTGAATTATGATTGTAATGGGTTCGATCCATTACAAGCTTGTTGTTTTTATTGTCGACAGTGAAAATAAATTCATGGTCAAAATCATCAGAAATAATAATCGATAGATTTGATGTTTGAGCGTAATCAATGTCGAGTGAAAATGACAAAGACTCTAATCTAATCACTTCACCACTTGCTAGTTCTGAACTTGCCAAACTTGGCTTGGCATTATGTTCATTCATCGGTACTAGGGTTTGATGAAGCTTATTGTCTTGAATCGATAATTTTCTTGGTGCAGTTAAGCAGTTAACCCAACCATATTGCTCTGATGGCAAATTATTATCTGTGCCAGCCCAGGCGATTAACGTTGGCTCAATGGGTGAATTGGCCATTGTTTGTGGTGCGTAGAAATCAAATCCACGGTCAAGCTCATCCCAATGAGTGACGGTGAATGTGAGTGATGCCCAATCAATCTTGCCAATGCAGTACACAACGTTATAGCGGTTGTGGAATTTTTCTTGCTTTGGTGAAATGCCTTGCGGCGAAAAAATCAGCACATCTTTACCATCAACCTCAAGTAAATCGGGGCACTCAAACATAAATGCTTCATTAAAGTCAGCATCAATATCGATTGATAGCTCACCTTTTAAAGACCAATCAATCAAATTATTTGAGCTATAGATAATGATCGAACCTTTTAAATCCTTTTCTCGCTGTGCGCCAAGTAGCATGTAATAAAGATCGCCTTTCTTAACGATCTTAGGATCTCTTACATGGCCGGTATAACCTTTCGGGAATGATGAGATAATCGGATTATGGGACGATTTTTCGACGCGATTATCTTTATGCAAAGTAGCAAGGCATTGATTCGCATCACGCTCATTTCCGTGTTTTACGTTACCGGTATAAAATAAATATGCTGAATTATCTTCAATAAAAGCCGCGCCAGAATAAGCCCCATGTGATTCGTATTGTTCAATCGGTGTTATTTTACTTCCGTGCTCTTGCCATGAATATAAATCAGATGAGGTTAGATGCATCCAATGTTTCATGCCGTGAATAGTGCCAAATGGATACCATTGGTAAAATAAGTGATATTCATTGTTGAAATAACAAAATCCATTTGGATCGTTTAATAGCCCATGAGGAGGGGTGACGTGAAAGATTGGACGATATACGTTGTTGCAGCGAATTTTGTCAAAATTTTCACTTTCTTCTCTGGTAGCACTATTAATTGTTTTGTATTTTTCTAAATCCACTGTGATAGCCGATAACTAATTTGTTTGGGTGATAATAGGCATTCCTTATCGCTTTAGAAACCAGTTGCCAGAATCTATCGTTAAGTAAGTTATCATTACCGTAGGTTGGTGATACATCTGTGATGTAACACAAAATTTTGTTACATCATTCATCGTATGATGAGCACCATTATCCGAAATCCCATCATGAGTTAGAGAATGACTATCAGAGATATTGCTAAAGAATCGGGTGTTTCAATTGCCACAGTATCTCGAGTGATCAATAACAGTGGTAAGGTCTCTGACGCCGCCCGGCACTCAGTAGAGGCCGCGATTGCAAAGTTTGATTACCAAAAACCAGAGCCAAAGAAGAGAAAGGCCACTAAGCTGTTTGGTGTTATTGTGCGCAACATGAGCAATCCGTTTTTTTCTAAATTAATTGATGTATTAGAAGAAGAGGCTTATAGGCACGGGCGCAGCATTTTACTGTTCAATAGCCGCAACAACTTAAAGCTGGAACAGACCTTTTTAGAAGAGTGCAAGCATCATCGTGTGGATGGCGTGTTTCTCATTCCACGTTCGTTAAAAGAGCAACACATTGCTCCTTTGCAGAATACCTCTTTCCCAGTAATTTTGCTTACGGCGACGTCTCCTTTGTGTTTGAGTATTGGCACTCATCACCAACATGGTGGTCGTTTGGTTGCTCAACACTTTATTAAGCGGGGTTATCAACGCATTGGGTTTATTGGCAGTACAAACCAGCAATCGGACCGATTTATAGGTTTCAAAAGAGCCTTGTTAGATAGCAACAGAATGCTAAGCGATAAATGCATTCTTACGCCTTATACAACGCAATCCCTTCAACAATTCGTTGAGCAACAGATACTGCAGTCAGAGGTGCCTTTAGAAGCAATTTTCTGCTCTGATGATATTTCTGCCAGTCATCTCCACAACCAACTGAATCACACCCAAATGAGTAAGCGGGTGGATATTGTGGGATTTGATGATACCTATATTGCGCAATCTCTTGGTTTTTCGAGTGTTCATCAGCCAATGCACCAGATAGCATTGCGTGGTTTTGAATTGATGCTTGATGCGCTTAAAAATGGTTACCACGAGCAGAGGATCGCTAATAAAGCCGTTGAGTATTTGTTAGAACCGACATTAGTACTGCGTTCTTCCCCAACGATTGCGATACAAGATCGTCTCTACGAGATCCTTAAAGAGCCGTAAGAAGCGAGGGCAATCTGCTAACATCTCCCTTTGCATTGTGGTTGAGTTTTTACAGTTTATGTCACGGGGTTGGGATATAAACTTTATGCTTTCAGCGGATTAGAGTCGATTTTTTTGCAAAGTGGGAAGATCGCTTGCTAAGCTTTATCGATATATAAATCTGGAAATAGTCAATATACACACATTTTGCACTAGTCTCTCAATATTGATTACACGTTTCGTGAAACAGTTGCGGGATTGATTGTTTTCAAGCTATTTACTGATCTGAACTATTCATAAAACTAATCAATATCAGGTAAAGGTGTGATTATGAAAACAAAAATGTCAGTTTCGGCTCTGTTGATTGCTTCTGCTCTGTCTCTAGGTTTAGCCTCATCCGCGTTTGCTCATGAATATACGCTATCAGCAGAAGATGCTGCCCGCTACGGGATCAACGTACCTACGATTAAAGTGAATTATGATCTTTTACCGTACCAGCATATTTTGTACGGATTCCAACTGCATGTGGAGTTAGACGGTGCAACATTAAACACGACTAACGTAAACACGTTGCGTGACGCGACTCGCCTTTCAACCCACAATGTTGTCCGTCCGTATCGTGTTAGTCAAAATAAAATCAGCTATCGTATCTCCGGTGAATTAGATCACCGAGCGGTGAACTTTATCGATTTCACTTTGGATAAGAGTGTGCTTTCCACTGATCATGATCTTAGTATTCGTATTCCTGTTGAGATTGATGTGACGCCACCAGATACGCCGCATCTTCTAGCCAATAAAGTCGCGACTCTTAATGTCGATAGCGTTAAAGCGGAAGACTTCCTTATCGATTCTAATCGCACTTTATATAAGATTACTTTGAATGAGGGGGAGTTTTTACCGGGTTGTGCAGATCCTATTGCTCATAGCATTATTCGAACCAGCAATGTTGACGGAATGGTCCGAATCTGGAAGAAGACCAACAAGATGGTTGAATTTGTGGTTGAAGGCGGCTACCACACGCCGATCGTTGGTAACTGGAACTTCGAACTGGAGCCAAGCACGACAACGTTGAATAAAACCTTATATATCAGTACACCAATTCAGCACTAAGGTGTTGATATAAAGTTAAAAAGCACTCATTGTTGAGTGCTTTTTTATGCTCTAAGAAAGGTAAGTTTGGGTGTGCTGAACTTGGTAGGATTAATTCAGCCGAAGGTGGTTTTTCAATAGTGCGATACGCAACCAATGGTGAACCAGCCAGATCACCATTGCGGTTAATGTTACCGCAACAAAAATAGAACTGAAGCGATATAGGATCGAGAATAGGGCATCTTTTTGCTCTGGCACCAAAGAGGTTGTTAAAGGGACAGAGAGTGCCGACATGGCTGAAAATGCGATAGCGGCTTTCACTTGCCCTTTGGTTAGCCAAAGGCAGAATGGCCCCATCGCGATGGTAAAGGCGAGCCAAAACAATAAGCCATTGCTAAACCAATGCCCCAGAATAAGTTGAACCCCCAAGCCTGCGATGCAGCCAAGCGCCGTGCCTATTATACGAATTTTCGCCATGCCCATCGCTCCCGCTAACGTCATCGGTGTGAGAATAATTAAGATGGAAGCCTGTGCTGAGAGAGAATCATATAAATCCGCTACTTGAAATAAAACAAAGGCGACCATCGCAACCACCCAACCCATGGCGACTTGGCTGATGTAATCAATATCACTTTTAACCGGGGTTATGACTTCTTCTTGGGAAGGGAAGTTTGTCTTTTCGGGAAACAACCAATACGCCAAGGCGCAAATAATGATATTGCTGGCTGCGATAACCCAAAGATTGATGTTAAATTCTTCAATATCAATAAAGCCATAGCTAGCAAAATTGAGCACAATCGATCCGACCAGCAGCCCCATATAACCAAATAAATAGGTTTGCGGCTTCATCATGGCGATGCATTCGAATAGCATCATGATCCCAACTGCGACGGTCATGATCAATGGGTGAAACTGCAAATACTCTAAAATGAAGGTGGCTTGCAGTGTTGTCCATACTGCTGAAAATAAGATGCTGAGCACCATCGGTAGATGGAATTTGTCCATGCGGCCAAGTACAAACAGGGGCAGCATGATGGCAAAAAATCCATAAGACCAATTGAATAACATGCTCAGAGCAAGGCCTGCTGAGCAACCAAACCAAATACGTAACACCTTCATTTGTTCGCCTTTATCTGCTTAGTAAACATAATGAAGCCAGCTAGCTAGATGAACTTGCGCTTCTGCCATTGTTTGCCAAAAAATGCTATTGCTCGGATACAAGACCACGGTAGCGCGAGAACCAATAAAGAGGGCAGTTGGCAGTGACTGTTCGCTGGTTAAATTCACGCGAGTTCGTTGTGCATCGCGTACCCAGCGGTTATTTACTTCCACTTTGGTTAATGCCCCATTTGGTGTCTGTTGTGCCGCGGCGACGCCATAATCTCGGCTGGTGAGTGCAAAGTTATACACTTGGCTAGGTAGTGCATCAAAGGCAATCAATGCTGCATATTGTTCTGTTACTTGGGCCACCGATTTTTCGCGAAAATCTGCAGCGACCCACATGGAACCGGTTGGAATAAAGGTCAGTAGCGGCATATTGGTATTAGCGGTCGTTCCTTCTTCCAACTGTACGTTGGTCGCCACACCATCGCTTGGTGCGACGATTGACGTGTTGGCAAGATCAAGCTGCGCTTTAGCGATCTCATTTAAGGCGAGTCGTACTGGAGTGCTTTGCCCTTTGCCATTGCCTAATTGAGTTTCGATCACTTTTAAGGCTTGTTGTTCTGCTTTTAAAACGGCTCGTGTTACTTGATCTTGGGCGAAAGCGCTATCAAGACTGGATTGTGAGATGATGTTTTTCTTCGATAGAGTTTGTAAGCGTAAGTACTCATGATGAGCGTTATTAAAGGTTGCGCTGGCGCGTGCAATATTGGCCAGTGCCGCATCACGTTGAGAATACAAACTGGCTTCCTTTTCATAAGCCGATTGTAGGGATAACTGAGCTCGCTCGAGTGCAATTTCATATTTGCGAGGATCGATGGTAAACAGCGCTTCACCTTTCTTAACCGTTTGGTTGTTGGTGACCGTTACTGAGGTGACTTTCCCAGATACTTCTGGCGCAATCTGAACAACGTAGCCTTGTACGCGTGCTTCTGTAGTGAGTGGGACATATCGATCAGCAACGATGATGTATAAAAATAGAACAATAAATAGGACAATTAGTGTGCGCATCCAATGCTTGAATTTCTGATCAGCCGTCATGGTATTTCTGTTTTTAGGGAGGTGGGGGTGAATTATAGAGATCGGCGTCACATTTCGGTAGAATCATAAATACCACATGAATGAACTAAAAGTAGGACAATGAAAGCCAGTATTGATGATATCTACCTATTTACCCAAACGGTTCTCCATGGTGGGATCAGCGCGGCTGCTGAAAAAAATCAGCTACAGCGCTCAAAAGTGAGCCGACGCTTGCAAGAATTGGAAAAAGCGATGGGATGTCAGTTGTTGATACGGACCACTCGTACCATTGAATTAACCGAACATGGTAAGCGGTTGTTCGAACTGATGGCGCAGCCGATTGAGCATATTCAGCAAGGGGTTCGCTTGATGAGCCAATATCAACATAAGTTGGGCGGTAAGGTACGCTTGGCGATTCCTGCGGCATTGATGGCATCACCAACGCTTACCGCGATCATCGATGAATATACATCAAGTTTTCCTGATATCAGTGTTGAAATTGAAAGCCATCAAGAAAGTGTCGATTTAAAGCGGCAGGCGTTTGATATTCAGTTATTACCAAGCATGGTGAAGGTCAATGATGATAGCTATGTACAGTTCAGCTTACTGCCTTATCGAAGCCACTTTGTTGTGGCTAAGAGCTATTTTGACCATCACCCTGCGATTAACTCGATCGAGGACTTAGCCGGCCATCGTTTACTGACAAATCGATATAACGCCGATTTACTCGATCCGTCGCTACCTATCGCATTGCGTTCTGACGATCTCAATTTATTGCGTTCGATGGCGATAGCAGGTAACGGCATCGCTTTTCTTCCCCATGTACACGCCAAGCCGGCCTTAGCTGAAGGGCTGCTGGTGGAAGTTCTGCCGGATTACCGTCATCCACAACAGCACCTAACCTTGATTTACCCTTCAGCGATGTTCTTACCCAACAAGGTCAAAGTTCTGATTGAGCTTTTTCGGGAGAAGTTTGGGTGATTTGATCGTATGTCATTATTGGCTTTTAGATATGTACGTTTCATGAGGGAAGGCGATAAAAACCTCTAACGTAATTTCCATTAGCGGAGGAGTATGTGATTCGAAATGAAAACGGTAGTCTGTGTATGATTGGTTTTGTTTGGCGACGAAATCATATGACAGACTACCGTTGTTGTTCCTAGCCTGTGGTGAGGCTATTTTTGAGGGCTTAGAGACCTTCATCGAATAAAGATAACGGTCTCTAAGGATGGTCTAGTGTCATTATGTAGATGAACAAATTTGGTTAGACAACTCGAAGTAGCGTTGCATGACCGATATCGAAATTGCATCTTCAATCAGAGGGTTTTGAAACTGATCAATGTATTTGTGCGCATTTTTAATAATGAGCTTTGCTTCTTGAGGGTGTGCTAAATAATATTGAATTTTATCTTCAAGATCCGAATAGTCTTCATTTAATTCGACATAGTGAACACCGGGAATCAACGTTCCTTCCATAAACCAGGTTTCAAATTTTGGTTTGACCATCAAACAAAGTGAATTTGACGATAATGTCCATTTTAAACTTGTGGCGACATCATTACCTTCAATTGACAAAATGAACTTATATTGTAATTGTTCATCAATGGACAATTTGTCTTTTTGCCATGGCACGTTTTCGACAGGTTTGTTAGTCTGACCAACATTACACAGAGGGCTTAGATAGTACTCTTGAATAAAACGCTTGCGATGCTCTTGATAGGCCGCACCTCGCCACACAAGTAGATCTTTCTTCTGCTCGTACGTATAAGGATCGTTTAAAAAATGAAAGTGGCGATTTTTATCGAGATTTATAAGCACAGCGTTTTCATTATTGCCATTAATTGGGCGAGCTTTTACGAAAAATGGATAAGATTCTAAATGTGTTTCGTCACCAAAACGATGATTAAACTTCAAGTTGGATGGAAAATATTTTAAGTACTGTTTTAAATCATAATAGTAAGCACTTGGTTTTTCATTTTTAAATTCATTAATCACTTTTGCATCGGAAGTTACGGAAAAATGATTGTGTTTTTTTAAATAATAGTTAACTCTTCTATCAATATCTTCGTTGTCGATAAATGATAATAACTGTTCTTTTCTTCTTTTATAAAAATAAGAAGGTATCAATTCTCTCAAAATGGCTTGAATATAAAAAGCATGTTTTGAAGAATTACTGTATGAAGACGAAAAAACCATAAATACCTGAGTGTCTAAGCCTAGTTTGTTGTTTTCTGTAACTAACATTGCTGAATCTGTGGCAAGTGTACTATATGTTGATTGTCGAATCTCTGAATTTGTCGCCCTTAAAAGGGGGATCTCAAATTTAGTAAATGTTCGCGATGCCCATTCAATAAGGCTAGGTTACTTAATCATCAGTAAGTCTCGTTTTCTACAGCTGTGGAGCTTACTTTCAATTTAAGCGGTGCTTCATTAAGAGTCTTCTGGCGTACTTATTTTAATGATGACTTGGTTTCGTCCATTGTGTTTGGCTTCATATAACGCTTGATCGACCCGATTTAAAACCGTGTCTATAGAGTCTTTAAGCTGACAAGATGTCACCCCTACACTCACGCTGACGTTACCTGCTTCCAATAAGTTGATTTTTTCCATATTGCGTCGGATTCGTTCAGCGCGCTCGGCGGCGAGTTCAATATTGGTTGAGCACAGAACGATGAACTCTTCGCCTCCCCAGCGTCCTTGGATATCGCCAGGTTGGGTTGAATTAATGATGGTATCGGCAACACTAACAAGCACCTTGTCACCCATGTTATGACCATAGGTGTCATTAATGGCTTTAAAGTGGTCAACATCCAACATCAGAACGCAAATGGTCTGGCTGCTCTCTGTCAGAGAATCGATAGCTTGATCTATATGTTCTTCCACATAGCGTCGGTTATAAAGGCCGGTAAGTTGGTCGGTCGTGGAAAGCTTGTAGAGAGAAGCATTTTGCTCTGTTAATGTATCGTTTGCGTCATGCAGCGCTTGAGTACGCTCTTGAACAATGGCTTCTAGATTTTGGTTTAAACGAGCAAGATCTTGATAAATAGTGGCATTTTCGAGCGAGATGGCCGCTTGAGAGGCGATGATTTTCAATGTCTGTACTCTGTCGGCGTGGAAAGCATCGGCCATGTGATGGTTCTCCAGATAGAGCATGCCAGACATTTTTTTGCCGCGTAGAATCGGTACGCATAATACCGAAATACCTTCTTTTGCTGCTAAGTATGGGCAGCGGTCAAATTGTTCGTCATGATTGGTCGGGGTGTAAACCACGGCTTCACCAATATTTACCACATAACGAATGACGGCATGTGAAAATATGACATCTGTAATACCTGGTGAGGGTGAATTTGAGTGCAGAGGAGAATCTTCAGAGCAACTTACTCTGCTACCGACGTTACTCCCAAAGGTTAAGTCTTCTACGATCAATTCGTCAGAGTCGTATGAGGATTCAATTTGATGGGTCACAAGAAACTCGCCGTTTTTCTCTAAAAGCAGTAACCCACGCGTTGCTCCTGCATTTTCAACCGCTAAACTAAGAAGTTCTTCCGCGAGTTTCTCAATATGGATATGTTGCGAAACGGCTTGCGAAGCTTTCACGACGGAAGCCATATCAAGAGTGGCTGAGAAGTCTTCTGTCCCTAATGTTGAACTAATCGCGGTACTTAGTGGTTGGGGTTGCTTATCTCTTGCAGATTGAAGATCAGGATAGTGCTCAATGAGCGAATTAACCTTACCGGTAGCCCCCCATTGCTCGTAGCCTGCTAAGGCGCGGCTGAAATAGGTATTGGCTTGATACGTTTTGTTCTGCTGTTGCCAAAATAGTCCCGTGAGTTCGTCGGCTAAAGCCGCATCGAGAAGAAATCGTGATTCGAGGGCGTTATCTCTTGCCTGTTCAAAATAGTCAATGGCTAACATCGGCTGATTATTAAGCCTTGCGATTTCAGCTTTTAACAATAGGTACTTATGTCGATAGTTAGTAGGGCAGAGATCGGCCCAAAGTTCAAATTTAGTTAAAATGCCTCTTATCGACGTGAGTAAATCTTCCCGTTCTTGACCGATTAACGAACTGCAATTGGCAGTCAGGTGTAGCCCAGTATAGAGGTAACTATCGACCAAAATAATCTGTGCTTGTACGGTATTTTCTATGACTGGAAGCCATTCAAGCAACTGACTTGTTGGTTGTATTTCCCGCGCAAGTAGTGTGGCTCGTAAAACCGAGTAGACAGTGTGACCATAAAAGAAAGGGGCGTCTTTAAAAGCAGCCAAGGTGTCAGTGGTTGAAAACTGGTCATCGTCAAGAGAGGAGAATCGGTGGGTTTCTCCTTTTAGATGGCGTAGAGGCTGATTGACAATGATGTTGAGTAAATCAGCCATGTCATTCAATCGGTTTGAAGAAAGGTAGCTTAAACTATCTTCAGCTTGTGATTCGACAGCCTTTAAGTGCGCGCCTGATGCCAATAATAAGTGAGGAAGTTGTAGAAACACCCAGCCAGCATAGGGAGAACCCGATTCCTGTGACAATTTTGACGCTTCAAACCAATAGTGATAGCTCGAATTTAGTGGCGCTAACCAGTGATTAATTCCCAACGAAAAGACATGATAAGTGTAGTTTTTGAATGCTGGATTTTGATACTTATCTGCTAATTTGATCGCTAAGCTGCCAATCGCGTGGCCTTGTTGATATTCACCACTAGAGCATAAAACAGTCGCGTAGTTGATGTAACCAACAGATGTAATAGGGCAGTTTCCTCGTTCAATTGAAATCCGAGCGCTAATGGCAGCCGCAACGGCAATGAGTGGTCCTTTCCCAAGTAGATAGGCGTCACCGAATAGGTCAAACAGCAATTCTTGAGTGAGCATGAATTCTGCATCATCGATTTCGGGCTGTATAAATAGCGCGTCTAGTTCGGTTTGTTGGAGTTGAGCTTCTATTTGCTGTTTTTCACTTGCAAACAGCGCCAGTAGCGCTTCATCATTGTCTGGTAAATGAATGCCAAGCAGTGAAAGAGCTTCGCATTCAAACTCGACAGATTTTTGATATAAGCCTTGGTGATGGTACTGCTTTGCTTGAATTGTCGCGAGGCGAAGTTTATCTCTTTTGTTTTTTAACGTCTCTCTAAGCTGCTTGTACAACGTTTCAGCTTTCTCAAATCTCGCCACTAAATAACACGCTTGGGCATAAGCTAAATTCACTTCAACAGAAATGTCATCAGCGACGTTTTCGCGATTAATCGCGACTAATTGATATGCATTATCTAAACAGGAGTAAGCAACACTATACGCCGCTGACTGATTGGCTTTTTTGCCCGCTCTTAGATTCAGTTTTATCAGTGTTAATTGCTGCTCACTGTTAGCATTACAGCGTCCTTGATTGAGATGTTCAACAGCATCAAACAGTTTATAGTCACAGTGTTGCTGTTCAATTTGGCTAAGTAAACATTGACCGATTTTCCAGTGCAAATTGACTTGTTGTTGGTCAGAAACGCTGGTGTAGGCGGCTTGTTGAATTCGGTCGTGAGCGAAGCGAAGTGTGATATCGGGTAATTGACCGGTTGTTGCAATAGTATGGAGCTCAAAATCATCGTCTAAAGGCAGCAATAGCCCTTGAGTCACGATTGGTAATAGAGCCGTCGCGACCGAATCTGTTGGCAATTGGGCTAAATTCGCCAATAGTTTGAGACTAAAAGTATTGCCGATACAACTGGCTAGTTGCAGCAGTTCAAACGTGCTCATCTCCAATTTGTTCATATAACTTTGTAGCATCGAAACGGAGTTTTCCGCCTTAGCTAATTTGGTAACTTGCTCTTTATGCCAGTTCCACCTCTTCTGCTTGTAGTCAAAATACAAGTGCCCCTTATGATGAATGGTTGCCAGCATGGTTTTAAAAATCAATGGATTACCATTGGTTCGTTCAAATAACATCTGGTTGAGTTGCTTTGCATCTGATGGGGGTAACTCGACCGCATCATTGAGTATGTTGTGCAGAGTCGATGCAGAAAGTGCAGACAATTCAATACTGCTTATGTTCGGACAACTTGCTTTGATCCCCGGCATTGCGATTGTGAGAGGATGAGTCTCGGCAACTTCATTGTTGCGATACGCGCCGATAATCATCAGGGAAGAGTGGCTGAGTGTCGGCGCCATTGCTTCTAGCAGTGTAAGGCTTGGAGGATCAATCCATTGCAGATCATCAATAAACAGGACGATGGGTTTACCCGCTGCTCCAAGACTGGTCAGTAGATTTTGAAAGGCAGTATTGAAGCGAATCGAGGCAGCTTCCATAGAGAGCTCTTGCGGGGATGGCTGTTCTCCAATTAACCAAGCTAGCTCAGGCAGAGCATCGATCACGACTTGTGCATTGGCCCCTATGCCGCAGAGGATCTTTTGTCGCCAAAATTGCACGGTTTCGCCATCTTCCGCCATGACTTGTTTGATAAAACCTGACAGCGCTTGCAAGATGGCAGAGTAGGGTTGGTGACGCAGAACTTGGTCATATTTTCCGCTGGTGATATAGCCGCCTTGTGCGGTGAGTGGACGGTAGAGTTCACGAATTAGTGATGTTTTGCCAATGCCTGAATGACCTGAAACAAATAGGAGTTGTCCATTACCAAGGCTAGTTTGGTGGAATGCATCGAGAAGCTGTTTGGTTTCTTTTTCTCGCCCATATAGCTTTTCTGGAATTAAGAACCAGTCATGTTGTTCTTGGCTAGCGAGCTCAAAATCATCAATGTCGCCACCTTGCATCCAATTATTCAAGCAACGTTCTAAATCTGCATCAACCCCTTCCGCGCTTTGGTAGCGAGCATCGGGAGATTTCTTCATCAGTTTTTTGACTATTTTTGACACAACGCGAGGAACGCTTGGTTGAACTTGATAAATGGGCGTCGGCTCTAAAGCAATATGACTATGAATAAGTTCATTGTTATCTTTTGTCTCAAACGGTAAACGTCCGGTAAAGAGTTCATACAGTAAGACGCCTAATGAATAAAAATCGGTTCGAAAATCAAGCCCGCGATTCATGCGTCCTGTTTGTTCAGGAGACATGTAAGCTCTTGACCCTTCGATGAATTTAGGGTTGATTACGGTTCGAGACCTATTTGGAAACTCAAGTGAAGAGCAAAAATCGATGAGGGTGACATTACCGCTATCACGGTTAATGAGCACATTGCCTGCTGAAATGTCCCGATGGCAAAAGCCTTGTTGATGTAATAAGGCAATCAGTTTGGTTACTTTGGTGCTGATTTCGAGCGCGGCCGAGAAAGAGATGGTGTTGTGCTTAATATAATCACGTAAAGATTCTCCTTCGACCCATTCTCTGACCAGAAAAGCGCTATTTTTAGCTTCAATATAGTCGAGTGCCAATGGTAATCCATTACCGTCGAGTGCCGAGAGAATCAGGTATTCGCGCTTTAAAGCCGCTAGTTGATGGGGGGTTGGAAAGGCACTGGCGGGTGTTTTAAGTGCAACGCTAACCTGATCTGCCGTTCTTTTCGCACGGTAGACGTAATTTTGATGACCTCGATAAACGAGCTCTATCTGTGAGAATCCCTCTAACAGCATCCTTTCTCATCCTTGACAGTTTGCTTTTAATTCCAACGACCGATAAATTTTGTTTGTTATTATTTTGATTTACCACCTTAATCGATATGTTTAATATCATCAATAATCGACATTTCATTAACAAATATTTATCTAATCGATCGCATTTTTGTGATTTATTCTTTGCTGTTGCTTTGGAATGACGGCTTGTTAGTTCGAGAAGAAAATCTGTTATGTGGGGGCGAAGTCGCGGACATTTGCAGTGAACGCAAGCGAATGAGATGCTCACTGCAAATAGAGGAAATGCAAATAGAGGAAATATTTAGACTATCGGTGTTATTTTCGCAGCCTAATTATGCATGTTTTTTGGTGATCTTTCTCTTGTTACCCACCAACAAAGCAGTGAGCCGAGAGTGACCATAGCCACACCTTGCCAAAAGCTTTGGCTTAAAGCGACACCGAGCAATATGGATGAAAACAGAGCTGAAAAAATAGGGGTGAAGTAAGAGAGGGTTGCGAGAAATACCATGTTCCCACCCACGATGGCAATATTCCACAACCCGTATCCGCCGGCCATAAGAAAGGCCGCTGAGGCAAGATAGCTAAGGCCTTGCCAAGAAAAGCTGATTGCGGGCTCATCACTGGCCGCATACTTGATCCATAGCGATAGCGCTGTCGCAATAAAAAACACAGTAATGGCATTGTGTTTTGATTGCTGTCTTTTGGTTAGGTTGCAATAGCAGGCCCAAATAATGGCGCCGCTAAAGGCCATTAGGTAGACCAATGGGTTAGTACCGATATTGGCACTAAGCTGCTTAAGCGATAAACCATTATCACCACTGACGGTCCAAGCTACGCCAATAAAGGCGAGGGTAATGGCTGGATAAAGTAGCCAGTTTGGTTTTTTGTTGCTCCCTAGAACCGCAAATAATACCGTTAAAGCAGGCCATAGATAGTTGACGATGGAAATTTCGATTGCTTGGGCTCGAGAGTTTGAATAACCCAGTGACAGTGCGAGGAATATTTCATAGCAGACAAAAAGTGCGCCGCCCATCAGTAGATAGCGAGTGGAAAAGTACGAGAGTTTTGGAATTCCCACTACGCAGAGCAGAAATAGCGAACTAAGAGAGTAAAGTAGTGCACTGCCACCAATTGGGCCGAAGCTTTCCGTGACAAGTCGCGTACTGGCAAGTAAGCAGCTCCAAAATAAAATGGCAAGACAGCCGTAGATGGTGAAACGGATTTGAGATGAAGCCTTCAATGTTAGAGCCTAATAGCGAGTAATCGTTGGATAGCGCATAGAGTAGCGTAAAATTTGAGAGGCTCAATAAAAATTACAGTGATCAAGACACGATATCCTCTTGGCTGGTGTTTATGGAGTGGCGCCAATAACGAGCTTGAATGAAATATAAGAATCCAGCCGACATCGGGTATGGAATGTCGCTAAACTAAGCTTTTGTCGTTGAGCTAATATATTTAACAGGATAACCGCAACACAATGGGGTGGTTAAACGATTTATAGTGAACGTTTGGTGCTTGTTTGTCACAAGCTGAACGCGGCAACCTTCATAAAAGTGAAAAGATAGGCCTAGTATGCAATCAACTCAATTACCTGCAGATTTTCCACATCATCTATTTGAACAAAAGTGTTACATCAATGGTCAGTGGGTAGAGGGCGATGATGAAGATTGTGCTGTATTGAACCCATCGTCGGGGCAAGTGATAGGTCATGTTCCTAATTTGGGCGAAAAGCACGCCAAGCAGTGTATTGACGGAGCCCAGCAGGCGTTTAGCCAATGGAAACTGACCACGGCAGATCAGCGCGCGCTGTTATTACGCCATTGGTATGACTTGATTATCAAACACAGCAATGAATTGGCGATGATTTTAACCCTTGAGCAAGGCAAACCTTACACAGAGGCTCAAGGAGAGATCGCTTATGCGGCCAGCTTTGTGCTTTGGTATAGCGAAGAAGCTCGCCGTGCTTATGGTGAAGTGATCCCAAGTCATCGCAGTGATGGAAAAATCATTGTAACCAAAGAACCGATAGGTGTGGTCGCGGCGATTACACCATGGAATTTTCCAGCCGCAATGATCACGCGTAAATGCGCACCCGCATTTGCCGCGGGTTGCTCGGTTGTGTTGAAGCCTGCGCCAGAAACGCCATTTACGGCGTTGGCATTGGCGAAGCTTGCTGAGGAAGCTGGATTCCCAGCTGGATTGTTGAATGTCATTACCGGTGATGCAATCGCGATTGGCTCGGTATTAACCAGCGATAAGCGCGTGCGTAAGGTATCGTTTACTGGATCGACTCACGTCGGTAAAATTTTGATGAATCAATCGGCCACGACGATCAAAAAGATGGCGCTTGAGCTTGGTGGTAATGCGCCATTCATCGTATTCGACGATGCCGATCTTGATGCCGCCGTTGACGGTATCATGGTGGCGAAATTCCGCAATGCGGGGCAAACTTGTGTGTGTGCCAACCGCATTTTTGTGCAAGATTCTGTCTATGATCAGTTGGCAGAAAAATTGGTCGAAAGAGTACAAACATTGAAAGTCGGAGATGGTTTTGGTGAAAACGTCGCTATTGGTCCACTGATAAACGCAGCAGCCTTGGAGAAGGTTAAACGCCATGTCGACAATGCGATCGGGTTAGGTGCAAGATTGCTTTGTGGTCGGTTGCCTGCAGACGATTCTTTGTTGGTGGAGCCTTTTGTTTTAAGCGATGTGTCTGATGCAATGTTGGTCGCGAGCGAAGAAACATTTGGCCCACTCGCTCCACTGTTTCGCTTTACCGATGAGACTGAAGTCATAGAGCGTGCAAATCAAACGGAATCAGGTCTTGCCGCTTACGTATATACACAATCATTAGGCCGCTCATGGCGAGTCTCTGATGCGTTAGAGGTTGGAATGGTTGGGATTAATGAAGGATTGATCTCAACAGCCGCCGCCCCTTTTGGTGGAGTGAAAGAGTCGGGCTTGGGTCGAGAAGGTTCTCGCCATGGCATGGAAGAGTTTTTGGAAATGAAGTACCGCTTAATGGGTGGACTCCATCAATGACATGCCCAGCTTATTTGCAGTAGTGATGATTTGTTGATGATTTATTCGTCAATTTGGTGAAATTGTTAGCTGTGCACGAGTAAAATAAAACACCATTACCTACTATGGCTAGGTGAGGCATCGTTGATGCAATGATCTTTTAGGTTTCAAGCATTGAATTGGTCGAATACAACAATACCTTTCGCCATATTCAGTGCTTGTGCTTATCCGCAAGTAGAACATAAATACTGACCAATGGAATTGCGATTAAGCAGCATTACAAGGAGATGGACATGAAACATTTGGCAATGGCGGTTGTCGTCAAACAAGGGAAAGTCCTGGTGCAAAAACGCTACCGCGTTGATAAAGGCATGGTGTTGGAATTTCCTGGTGGAGAAGTTGGGGAAGAGGAAAATGGTACTAAAGCTGCTGCGCGAGAACTTGCCGAAGAAACCGGATTGTCGGATCTCAAGCATGCCGCCACTTACACCAAGGTCAATGACTATGGTGGTCGTATCTACTTCGTGGTTTTTCGTGCTAATCCAAATGATGAGCCCCAAGTTATCGAGCCGGCTCGTCAACAACAATTCATGTGGTTTGAACCGACCAAAATCCCGTTGGATGATTTCTATCAAGCTGATGTTGAGTTTATCACGTCACAGCTTAAGCAATATGCGTTGTCGCCAACATTAGTCTAAATGTGATTATGGGTTCGTGGGTCAGTGTTTTTGAGAGGCCTTGAAAAGAAAAAAGCCAATCACAATAGGTGTGATTGGCTAAATTTAGTGTGAACAAATTAGGTTCACTAACAACGTCAGTTGGCTAGGTGACCCTCGGCTTAAAAAGGGTCACTTTTAATAATGCATGATGCGTGCCACTTTTTAATGTGCCTTTTTGTTCATATGCTCGCGTTTTTCCATCAATTACCATGGTTATTTTTGCATATTGCAAATGCATTTTGCTAATTAACCAAAAATGCTATTGATAATCCAGATATTAACTGGTCTTTCATCGTTCTAAATTGAGTAGAAAAAATACAATTGGGACTTCATACGGATAATGATGCCACGTATCGCATCGAGAAAGTTAAGAAAACCGATTGGTTTCTCTGCACTGACCCATGCTAATCCAACAGAGCCGACAGGAATATCATAATCTTGCGGTTCTTCAATTTTCAATCGAACAAAGTGATGCTTGTTTTGCAGATTATTACCTGTCGTAGCTCGAACCGATTGGTCCAGTCCAAGTAGATTACTTTGTGCTTCACCAGTTGCTTCAACGATACCTTCAACATGCGCTGAAAAGATTTTTCCTGGGTAAACAGAGGAGGAATACTCCGCTGCTTGACCTGGTTTAATGTTACGAATGGCTTGATGATTAACACGCATGAGTACGTATTTTTCGTTCGTGTACATTTGTAGACGG
This sequence comes from Vibrio scophthalmi LMG 19158, assembly GCF_000222585.1. GTDB lineage: Bacteria > Pseudomonadota > Gammaproteobacteria > Enterobacterales > Vibrionaceae > Vibrio > Vibrio scophthalmi. The sequence goes on from NZ_AFWE01000156.1 coordinate 38,533, forward strand.
GGTACCATCGAGACTCGCTGACCTTCGCGTAAAATGAAGTTAGTGACAAATCCATCCGTCGGAGCGTGCACTTTGGTGCTATCTAAATCCCATTTGGCTTTCGCGACATTCTGTTGTGCAGAGTGCCAATCAGCAGTGCGGCTTTCAATCGATAACTCACTTTTGACGATGGCGACTTGTGCTTTTTCTAGTTCGACCTGTTTGGTCAATATTTGTGACTTAATGGTTTCAATATAATGACTCGCTTTGATTACCGCAGTGTTTTGCTTATCGATATCACTCTCGGTAATGGTGTTCTGCACAACGCTATTTTGTTTCTGGTAACGAGTGAGAGTATTTCTTTGCAGTTGGTAATCTGCTCTTGCCGTTGCCAGCTGGGCTTCACTCGTGTGTAGATCTTGTTTAATCGACTGATAGCTTGCTTGCGCTGTTTTAACGTCTTGCTTAGCCACGTTGAGTGCTATTTTGGCCGCTTGTTCAGCGACTTGCGCTTGGCTATAAGCGATTTGGTATTGGGTATCATCAATTTCATAGATCAACTGTCCTTTTTCAATGGTTTGATTAGGTTGAATATAAATTTGAGTGACTTTACCTTTGACATTCGGGGAGTCAGGACGCAATTGGATGTGTGGTGACTGCACCAGCGAACCACCCGAAAGGTCCATCGGTGCGTAGTTAATCAGCCCAACCCAAACGAACATCAGCCACCCACCACCACCTAAATAAGCAAAAGATTTGGTGTAGGTGTTCCAAGGCATACCGATAAAACGCAATAAATAGATGAAAAGAGCCCAGACCGCTAAACCTTCTAGCATGTTTTATCCTCATTATTGGTTGCATGTGATGGTGCATGACGCCATGTATCGCGCAAATTGATGATTGCTTTTTCCATATCGACAAATGCTAAAATGACCGCAACGACCCATACCCAATGCCAAATAAACCCAATCCACGTGAGTGCAGTAATTAAGCCAATTTGATGATGTTCTTTACTGTGAGCTTTGCTTATTGGGAGTTCATGAAAGCGCCAAAAACCATAAGCGGCGGCGCCAACGGTGCCGACAAGTACAATGGTAGCGACAACATGCAATGCAGTATCAGCGCCGGAGCCAACAAATGGCACACTTAATAAACTCATTTTTTACCTCTCTGTTATTTCTCAGAAAGGATTGTGATCTATATTTGATTAATTCCTTAAAATGTGACAGATTTAATCAATTGTGGTTGGTTATTGACTAAATCTGAGATGAATAAAGTAAGGTTCATACGCGCACTCGGCTTGAAAAGTGTGCACAATCAAGTGCGACGACGTTATGGGCTAGAGCCTAATGCTCTGGCAATTCCAGAATCGGCGCTCAATAACCCAATGACACTGATCCCAATATCTGAAGTTAATTTATGGTATCAAGCGTTAGAAAAAGTAACGGGTAACGTCGATATCGTACTCGAAGTGGCGAGTGATATTAAGCCTGATGAGCTGGGGGCGGTTTCTCGTTGGCTTCTATCAGGGATCGATCTTGCTTCCGCTATTCGTCGTTTAAATTACGGCATCGGCAGTCTGCAATCAGGGGCTTTCCTTTCCGGTACGCAAAGCGGCCACATTATTAAATGGGTTTATCAAAATCCGTTTATCGATCCTCATAACAAAGTTCATGATGGTATGCGAGCGGCGATATTCATGACTAAATTAATTCGTCATTATGTTGGAGAGCAGTTTTCGCCAATGCGAATCATGATGCCAGGCATACGACAAAATGACGCTAAATATAAGCAATATTTTGGCTGTGATATTGGTTGGAATCACTCAAAAACAGAAGTGTGGTTTCATTCCGATCTGCGTATGGCGACGCAATCGATGCGACCATATCGTAGCAATAAATCGTTAGCGATGAATTTTACCGACCTCGATGAATTTCTAAACATGCCAGAACCGGATGATGAGATAAAGGTTATCTATGAGGTGATTAATTATAGCTGCCATTACGGTTTTCCAACCGTAGAGAAGGTATCAAAATTAGTTGGTTTGTCATCACAACAGTTCCAACGACGCTTGCATGCATTGGGAATGAACTTTACCAATGTTATGGGCTATGTGATGAGTAACATTGCGGTTGATATGATGGTGAAAGGTGCGACAGTTGATGAGGTTGCCGCACGCCTTGGATACCTAAATGTCGCGAGCTTTAATCGTATGTTCAAAAAGCAGCGGGCATTAACCCCTAAACAGTTTATTCAACGTTTACAAGAGTTAGACTAGACATTACTTATTACTTATTACTTATTACTTATAGGCTCGGGTTGGGATACTTCGTTGGGATTGATTTTGTACATCAATAGCGCAAATAAGCCAACCGCATACAACATTGACCAACCTAATAACGCGAGCATGATAGCACACGTAATTAGGGCAATTATCGCCAGTAATCGCGCGAACCCTTGCAGCAGTTTTACCGCGGCGAGCATAGCCATGAGATAGACCAAAATAAATACACCATTGGCGAGCTTAACAAAAAATTCTAAGTCTAATTGGGTCAGCTCGCCAACGATGCATGAGAGCAGTAATACACCTCCGACCGCGAACGTTGCATTAGCCGGTACGCCTTTAGTCGACAGATTGGCAAGACGACTACTTGGTGTGTACTCTCGCGCTTGTGCCCAAACCATACGGGCGAGACTTTGCGTGTATAAGTTGATGCTGGCAAAGCACGCAACAAAACCTAATCCACTGATCCACGGTTTGAATGTGTCATTAAACAGCAGTTGTGCAAGGTAGGGAATTGACCCCGTATCAAACTCGGTACTGCCGTAAGCATGGTATTTTATAACGACCACTGAACAAGCCCAGTAAGCGGCACCTGCGATGCCACAACCGACCAAGATAGCGATTGGAAAGTCACGTTGAGGGTTTTTAAATTCTTCTCCCATATGAGCAAACGCTTCAATCCCAACAAAACACCAAAACATCACCGCTAGCGCACTACCAATCATTGGCAAGTCTGACGACGAGATCGTTGGCATAACAAGATCTTGTGGGGAAATACTGCCAAACCACCATAATGCGGCGACAAGCATAAAAATACCCAGAGCAATGAGAGTCTGTAGTTGGCCTGAAGACTTTGCGCCGGATAAATTGACGATGACGAGTAAGAAAACGGTGAAGGTTTGAGCCAAAAGGGGGCTATTGAGTTGTGTGGGTAACAATGGTTGTAGAAAACCTGCGGCCAGTGCAATCGCCGCTGGGACACCGACAGGAATAACACTCAGAAACAACCAAGCAATGCTTTTTTCTAGGCGGCGATTAAACGCCTGACGGACGAAAAAAGCAGTACCTCCTGCGCTGGGATATCGCTTACCTAATTGAGCAAAGGTGAGGGCGATGGGGCAGATACCAATCAGTAAGAGTAGCCACGACCACAGTGATAATGAGCCTGCGATCCCTGCAGCCAGTGCTGGCACCATGAAAAGACCAGTGCCAAGTAATGTGGTTGATAACTGCCCTATGCCGGAGATAAGGGTTATTTCCTTTTTCAATTGTGCCATCGCTTGTTCATTGACTCCTTGTCGTAGGCAAAGCAGAAACAGATAACCTTGGGATAGAAAGGTTATTTGAAGATGATGAAATAGCTTACGCGGTATTACCACTAAGATCACTGCGCAAACTGTTCGTCTTTGGTGTCACTTTGACGTTATTTTCGATAAAAAAAGCCACAATGACCGTTAGATTACACAGGAAGATCGGGTATTATCATTTGAATTCAACACGGATTAGTTGGGCTATTACTAGGAATCATATGGATCAGTTTGACGAAAAAATTCTTACCCTGCTGAAATCAAATGCACGCTCACCGATTAGTGAACTGGCGAGACAAGTGAACCTGTCGCGTTCGGCGGTGACGGCGAGAATCCAAAAGCTCGAAAAGGACGGCATAATATTGGGTTACCATGCCAATATTAAAAAAGTGGATAATCAGCCGAAGATTAAAGCCTATTTGGCATTGAAGTTTGACACCTCTAGTTCAACCAAACACTGTGAGTCTTACGCTGCGCAGTTTTATCAGATTGATGGGATCAAATGGAGCCACGCGATCAGTGGGGAGACGGATATGATGCTTTATGTTGAAACTGAAACGATGGAAAGTCTTAACAATATTCGCAATCAACTGCACGCCATTCCTGAATTACGTCATTTGACGACTCACACTGTATTAACCGAGTTCTTCAATACTTTACACCATGATTAATCATATTAACTTAAACCTGCTGCGCTCATTGCAAGTCCTACTTGAAGAGTGTCATGTTAGTCGCGCTGCGCAGCGACTTAATATCACTCAATCGGCAGTCAGTCGACAACTCGCTCAATTACGCACCTTATGTGATGATCCTCTATTGGTCAGAAATGGTAATGTATTGGTTGCGACGCCAAGAGCTCAAGTATTATTGAGCCGCGTTAATTCACTATTAACCCAGGCGGATGAATTGTTTAGTGACATACCGTTTGCACCTGATATTTGGCAGCAAGAGTTTGTGTTTTCCTCTAGTGATTATGTGGCGCAGTTTATCGTTCCTGAAGTGGTTTCCTTGCTAAGCCAACAAGCCCCGCTTGTCGATTTGACTTATCGACTATGGCAGCCTGATTATCTGACACAAATACAATCGACGGGCATTGATCTCGCGTCGACGATGCTAGCACAGCCACCGGAACAGCTTTCAAGTATCCTGATTGGTCAGGACAACTCAGTTTGCCTAATGCGCGAGCATCACCCTTTAATGGCAAAGTCGCTTTGGTGCAGTGATGATATTGTTGGCTTTCCTCATCTAAAGGTCACTGGGGGAGGAGATAAAGATAGCCACGCCGATTTCGCTTTGTCTGCATTGGGGCTTAAACGTCGTATCGCCGTGAAAGTGCCTTTTTTCTCCGCGGCGGTTAATGCACTACAAAGCAGCGATCTATTGATGATTGTGCCTGAGCACATTGCGATTAACCTGGCCAAGCAAGCTCCATTGTCTTACCGCTCTTTACCTTTTGAAACGACAGCCCATCTTTATTGGCTAATGTGGCATCCTAAGTTTGATCAGGATAAAGCCCATACGTGGATGCGTAATAATGTATTGCAAGTGATGCAACACTCGCCGTTTTCGATAGGTATGATCTGAAATCATGTAGAATATGAAAAAGTTTGATTTCATTGCATGATCAATTGGGCGTAGTGTAGCTGAACTTTAAACTTATCTAAGATAATTCGATGACATTAACAATCTGGCTTTCGCTTTTTACTGTCTGCTTACTCGGAGCTATGTCACCAGGGCCAAGTTTAGCGATGGTCGCAAAACATAGCCTTGCTGGAGGCCGTAGCAACGGCCTTGCCACCGCATGGGCGCATGCGTTTGGTATTGGTATTTATGCGTTTATTACCTTGATTGGCTTGGCAGTAGTATTGCAACAATCCCCACTGCTGTTCAAAACCATTAGTTATGCGGGAGCGGCTTACTTAGCCTATTTAGGCGTCAATGCGTTGCGCTCTAAAGGCGGTGTTGCTGCTAAACTGCAGTCAGGTGAGCAAACAAGCTTATGGCAATCGGCGAAAGAAGGTTTCTTGATTTCTATCTTAAGCCCTAAGATTTCTCTGTTCTTCATTGCTCTATTTAGCCAATTTATCGCGGTTGGCAGTGATTTCAACAGTAAAGCTGTGATTGTGATTACCCCTCTCGTTGTGGATGGTTTGTGGTACACCCTTGTGACGTGTTTGCTTTCTAGCGCTCGCTTTATTGACAAAATAAGGACTAAGGCACAGTTGATCGATCGCCTTTCTGGCATCATCCTGATTTTGTTAGCCGCGCGAGTGGTCTTTACCCTTAACTAAAGACACATTATCTCGCGATAAAGATTATGCACGAAATTAGGCCTATTATGATTAGACTTGCCGTTATAGGTACCAATTGGATTACCAAACAATTTATCGAAGCAGCACTGTTTACTGAGAAGTATCAATTAAGCGCGATTTACTCACGTTCTATGGATTCGGCGCGCTCTTTCGCGCAACAGTTTCCAACAGCGGCCCCCTTACTGTTTGATGATTTGTCTGCTCTTGCTGCGAGTTCTGCAATCGATGCGGTCTATATCGCCAGCCCTAACTCGTTTCATGCCGAGCAAGCGATTCAATTATTGCATTCGGGCAAGCATGTGATTTGTGAAAAGCCGTTAGCGGCGAACTATGCACTGGCACAACGTATGTTTGAGACAGCCGAACAGAACCAAGTTGTCTTGTGTGAAGCGTTTATGTCTCCTCACACGCCAAACTTTAAAACACTAGAAGCTGAGTTACCTCGCATAGGTCGATTAACCAAGGCGTTTATTAGTTATTGCCAATACTCGTCACGTTATCCGAAATATCTAGCCGGTGAGAATCCCAATACCTTTAATCCCGCTTTCGCAAATGGCTCGATGGTTGATATTGGATTTTATTGTCTTGCTTCGGCAGTCACGCTATTTGGTGAACCGCGACAAGTGAGTGCACAAGCGCAACTGCTACCTTCCGGAGTGGATGGCAGCGGTAGTGTTATTTTGGCTTATGACGGGTTTGAAGTGGTGCTACAGCATTCGAAAACCAGTGACTCGCTATTGCCGAGCGAATTCCAAGGCGAAGATGGCGTGTTGCACATGTCGATGATATCGATTGGCAAACAAATCACCAAAACGCTTCGTGGCCAAGCAACAGAAGACCTTTCCGTACAGCAACATAGTAACCCGATGATCTATGAAGCGCTCGATTTTGCTGAGAAGATCGTCAATAATCACATCGACCCAGAGGCGAAACAACGCTCGCTGGTGGTTGCTAAGTTATTAACGGAAATTCGTCGCCAAACCGGGGTGGTTTTTCCCCAAGATTGATGAGAGATAGAAATGCAAGCTGAAGTAAAGTGGGTTGAAGATTTTAAGTTCCTAGGTCAATCGCAGTCAGGCCACTCGGTCGTCATGGATGGTAATGGTGGTGCGACAGCACCAAGTCCAATGGAAATGGTATTGATGGCTGCTGGTGGCTGTAGTTCAGTCGATGTTGTCGATGGTTTAAAAGAAGCAGGCCAGAAGGTGACGGCATGCACTGCAAAATTAACAACAGAACGTCGTGAAACGGCACCGCGCATATTTACGCAGGTTAATATACATTTCGAAATTTCGGGCGATAACATCGACCCTCAGATTGCCGCTAAAGTCGCCGCCGACTCACTAGAGAAATATTGCTCGGTTTGCCTGATGCTAGGTAAAGGGGTTGAAATGAGCCATAGCTGGGAAATTATCTAACCCATTTCTTTTACCGATTATCATTGAGTCGAGTACTACGCTCGGCTCTTTATCTTGTTTAGTGATTTGACTAAAGCATGACTGACTAATTGGATACGGCAATGAGTTGTCGCTAGACTCACGGCAAAATCTCTATTGGGGTACCTTGTTTTACCAGTCGTAGTAATTCATCCATTTCTTCATTGGTTAGCGCAATGCAACCATCTGTCCAATCAAAGCTCTGTACAAATGCACTCGAACGGGCCTCACCATTCTTTTGACCGTGAATTTTAATGTCACCGCCGGGATTAACACTCAGGCTATTGGCGACAGCCATATCGTTTAGATTTGGGTAGTCGATGTGTATTGAGCGGTAAAACTGCGAGTTCTCCATCACATGGCCAAGGCTATAGTTGCCTTCAGGTGTACGTTGGTCGCCTTCTTCTCTTTTATGACCAATTGGCTGTTTTCCGAGTGCGATACGAAATTCGCGGATAACTTCGCCATCTTTGAATAGGTATAAGCGACGTTTTGATTTATCAACGCTGACTTTATCGACACTGGCATTATCGGTAGCGACTTGATTGGCCGTCGATTCATTTGCAGGCGCATCAATGATGAGCGTAAGTTGTGCTAGTGATGGCGTTGAAGCAACGAAAGCGAGTAAGAGAATCCATCGTTTCATTGAAAAGCATAATTCCAGTTGAGGTCAATACATGGAGTTTAGCCGTTATAGGTTCACTGTCTACAATATCTTGGTCGAGGGATGGGTGAAAGAGTGGTTTTTATCGCTGTCCTTTTCTAAGCATTAAGAATGAAATAGCAGCTTAATGTTCCTGCACGAGTTTTAGACGATGCATGAAACTAATGTAAAAAATGGACAGAAGATCAAAAAAATGCAATTAGAATCATGTATATGATATTTATACGCAACTAAGTGCGAGGTAGTTAACACGACGTCTCGAATTCTATTTGATCATCGTGAGGTCAGTGCTAATTTTGTAATGCGAAATTACCATTCAAGCGAAAGAAAGGATCTCAATGTTTGCGCGCGCATTGCTAAAAAACATCATGTCAGCAAGAAATCATCGCTTTCTTGCGCATTCACTGTTTCAGTACATTGATGAACTGCTCGAACCGCAGTCGGCGAGTATTGTTTCTGAACCCCATTCGAGCGAGCAACCGCAAAGTTTATACGAGCAAGGTGATCCCACTACACTTAGTAACTATCCTGATACTTTTTGGTCTTGGGTTGCTCAATTTGATACCTCTGATGGTCTTATTCCTTTAGCGATGGCAACCTGCCAGTGGGAAGGAAATAGTATCATCAATCATGATAGCTACATTTTCATGATCGACAATTTCTCAGAAGCGCGCACCTATCTGATTTTGGAAAATGTCGAAGCAGATAAAATGCAGCAAGCCAGTCTGGAAAATTCACTTGATTTATTACAAGTTATTGCATCTCGTTGGCAATGTGTCCGTGCCGAATTAGAAGCCGCGAGTGAATACAAACAGCGGGACATTAAAGAAGCCAAGTATCTTGATGTGATCCAGCAGCGCGAAAAATTCATTGAAGATATGAAGCTAGTACAGCGCATTTCGGTTGAGATATCTAACCCAGAAACCATTGATGATTTGCACCGTATTGCGGTTGAGGCGATTCGCGAACAATTGGGTTTTGACCGTGCGGCATTTATGCTACTTGATATTAAGAAGCGCTGTTTTAGTGGCACTTTTGGTACTGATGAGAATGGAAAAACAGTTGAATTACAACACACCCAATATGATCTTCATCAGCTAGAAGAAGCTTATATCAATGCACTCTTTGAAGGGCAAGATGGGTTAGTTGTGCTTGAAGATGCTCCTCTTTACAACGATGGTGCAGTGATTGGCCAAGGTTGGAACGGTATGCTGATCTTGCGCGATGGCGATGACATCATCGGCTGGGTTGCTCTTGATAATTACATTAATCGTTCACCTATTACCTCTTATCAAAAACAGATGCTGGAGTCATTTGGCTCGCTGTTAGCGCAGATCTACATTCGCAAGCGTCAGGAACAGAATGTGAGAATGTTGCACGCTAGTATGGTTGAGCTTTCACGTTGCATGACGGTGCGTGATGTCTGTAAATCTGCGGTAACATTTGGTATTAATCGTTTGGGCATCGATCGCCTAGCGGTCTTCTTGACCGACGAAAATTGTTCTTACATGCAAGGTACTTGGGGAACGGACATCCAAGGTAACGTGGTCGATGAGTCTTATTACCGCTCTGAATTAGTTGATCGTTCTATCGTGAACAATGCGCGCTCGAATCCGAATGAAGTGGTGTTTGAAGAGTCGGTACCGATTTATCATGATTATCACATTGTTGGTTTCGGCTGGACGGCAATGACAATGTTAACCAGTAGCAGCGGTGAGCCAGTTGCTTTTATCGCCGCCGATAACTTGATCCGACGTATTCCTTTGACCCATCAGCAACGCGAAATGATACGGATGTTTGCCTCGAACCTGACTGAGGTATTGTCACGAACTCGCGCTCAAGAAGCGGTGCATGTACTCAATGAAACATTGGAGCAAGAGGTCAAAGAACGGACGAAAGAACTACAAAAAGCCAATGAGCAACTTGAATTGATGGCGAAGATGGATCCTCTTACACGCCTTGGTAATCGTCGTATGCTCGAATCATTGCTAGAGGATATCTGTGTTGATGATAAAGGCCGTGGTGCAACTTATGGCCTAATTTTGGTGGATATTGATCATTTCGGTTTGTACAACAATTATTATGGTCATATGCAGGGTGATATCGCACTCATGCGCGTTGGTAGTATTTTGCAGTATCACGCCCAACTCTCCAATGAAGTATTTTGTCGCATTGGTGGCGAAGAGTTTGCATTATTAGTCGTTAATCAGAATGAACAGCAGGTTGTTGCATTGGCAGAACGAATTCGTTCCAGCATAGAAGAAGAGGCTATACCTCATGCTGATAACGAGGGACGCAGCGTGTTAACAGTCTCTGTTGGTTACACTGTCACAAGTGTGGCGGGTGATGAGTTTAACTTTGATGCACTCTATGGGCAGGCTGACCAAGCGCTTTATCAAGCCAAAGGCAGTGGACGTAACATCATTCGTGGTTACAAAATGCCATTAGAAGCCGTTGAATAATAAAAAAGCAGCCGTATGGCTGCTTTTTTATGGAATGATTGAAAAGATATCGCTTGGTGCAAATCCATTCTGTTTCAGTACGGCGATCGCTTCATCTCTATTTTCAGCAGAAACTAATAATTCCGCTATTTTGTCGCCATCAAAATAGAGAATTCGATATTGCTGGCTTAAATACTCTTTTTTTACTGCAGACATACTACCCCTCATTGAATTACCGCCTAATACTAATCCCCTATAGTGTAGATGGATACTGCGATAAGCGGCAAAACTATACTGGTCTGAAAGATGATGCAATAATCAATCTGTTGCAGAGCTTTTGTTTGTCTAAAGTTTGGCCAATTGAGACGGTTGCTGCTTTTTTATTGGTGTTTGTTTCGCCAGTTGTTTGATCAGTTTGATGAGTTGAGCATTGCTCCACACCGAATCGCCTCCCCCATAGATATGGTTGTTCATCGCTTCAAGCTCAGTTTTGATTTTGTCGATGAGAGGGGAGTCCTGACATTCCCGCTCCGCTAGCCAGACTCCAATTAGGTGCTGAATACGAGGCGCATCTTGTCGCTCAATAGCAATGAGTATGGTTTTAGTTGTGTCGAGCGCTGCACTTGAAAGGTGGGGAGCCTCCTTTTGTCGGCCTAATCGCGTTTTGATATGCCAAGCAAGAGTAGTTATCCATAAAAGGGCAAAGAGCGCAGTTAGGTAAGGCCAATAACCGCGATCATACTCAACCACGATGCTGTGCGTAGGCAGAGAAGGAGGCGTGACTACGGCAGGAGCCGCGCTTAACTCATTCGGTTCTATTGTCAGGGATAGTGCATTAAGCGAAGTGACGACTTTACGATCACTGGCGGTATTCCACCATTCAAGATCAATGTTTGGTAAGACATACTGGCCAGATTTTTGGGCAATCAATACTTGTTTTACCGTCATCTTAAAATTGCCATCAGAGAGTTGAGTATACTGAGGCTTTTCAGCGTATTGACGAATGGCACTAGGGTAATTGACGATAAACTGTGGGAATCGTTCTGGCGCTAAACCCTCGACAGTCAAAGTCAATTCGCGAGTAATCGAGTCACCCACGGTAACCTTGAGTTCGCTGTTGCTTTTATCTTTTGAGACTTTCGAGAGCACATTGCCATCAGCATCTAACCAACGTTGTGTTAAATCCAGCGACGGGGTCGGGATCCACTGTTTACCAAAACCTTGAGGTTTTGCTTTGACTTCCAATGGGAAGGCTTCTGGTGCAATGTTGATAGGAATGAGTTTGGTACTGCCAGTACGGTTACTGCCGTGTACTAGAGTGGCTGAAAAACCAAGGCTATTTAACGTGTAGTGACCAGCTTGTTCGGCTGTGACCAAAAATCGTTGTTCAAAGACCGTCACTTCAACACCGTTAACAACTTGTGTTGTCTGCTTGGCTTTTCCCTGTTCAGTAACAGATAGGCCCGGGCTATTATTGAGCGCAGCGGGGGCGATAAAGTTTGGATTTTGTAATCGACGTAGGTCAGCTTTAAAGATTAGGCGTGTGGTCAACTCTGCGCTTTGATCAGGATAAAGCGTTGAGCGAGATAACTGGCTTTGAATCTCAACGAGATCATTTTGCTTTGGCAAGTCAGTATCAGCATTTACCGTCATCTCTATCGGCTGTGAATAGCTACCCTCTATTTCGAAGGCTGGAATAGTCAATTGACCGAGCGATTTGGCTTTTAGGGCGATCGTCCATTCACTTGAACTACTACGTTTACCGTTAGTAAAGTTCAATGAGCTGGCAAAGCTTGGTTGCCCAAGAAAAAAATTCGCTTCTAGTGGTTTGAAATCAATGGCGTCAGCATCTACTTTTTCATCAAAAATAAGGCGCAACTGAAAGACTTCGGCCTGAGTCACTTGATTGCTTTTAACCACCGCCCAAAGGTTTGCAGCAAAAGCGTTACTGGTAAAGGCTAGGAGACTCACGAGAGTCATCATCAATGCCAAGAGAGTGCGATGTTTGAATATTACCATTGTTTGTTCGACTCTTTAGGTGGTTGTTTTTGTTGTGCTTGTAGCTGAAGCTGAGCACGGATCAGTTGGCTAGGATCTCTCGCGGCTTCCACTTGTTCCAGTTTCCGAAAGGCTGCGTCTTCGCGAGGGGGCTGATCTGGTGTTGAGGAATTGGCTTGTGCCATGCCTTCACTCTCATTCTGCTTCTGCTTTAGCAAATCGTTTTCCGAATTAAGCTGCGGATCTTTTTCATTACTGTTATTGGCATTGTCTTGGGAGTGCGATGCCTTTGGTTTAGATTGTTTTTCCGCTTGCTTGCCCTGAGCTTGATCGCCATTCTCGGCTTGCTGAGACTGCTGAGACTGCTGAGACTGCTGAGACTGCTGAGACTGCTGAGACTGCTGAGACTGCTGAGACTGCTGAGACTGCCT
>NZ_AFWE01000155.1 GCF_000222585.1 Vibrio scophthalmi LMG 19158
TTCAGCAAAGCCTTCGACCTTGAATTGGCGCAATAGCTCTTGCTGCTCTTTTGCTTTTTGAACCATACGGATCACAAAATCATTCATCTCAAGGTCATGCGCTTCAACAAGATCTTCAGGAACTAGGCGACCTTTGCGATCTTTTAGGTAGCCTTCTGGTGTATCAATTTTTTGTGTAGTCATCTTCTAATCCTTAATGGGTTACGTTAGTTGATTCGGTTTGAGTTTTAACGCCAGCTTTTACTTTCGCTTCCTCAGCGTCTTGCTCATCAACAGAGGCTTGTACTAGGTCATACATTTCTTCGCCCACTTCATTGTAAAGATGAGCAATTTTGTTCACTGTGTTGTGTACGGTAGGCAAGATAGCGCCAGAGATAGCCGAAGCAGCAAAGCACGCGAGCTTTTCAGCTCCGCCGCCGTTAATCTCGCCTTGAACCACAAAGCGGTCACCATCAAAACCAACACTTACGACCACTTGCGCCATCTTGATTTTTTTATCGTTACTCATTTGTTTACGCCTCCTTGGCGCTGTATTTATTGCAATACTCTGCACGGGCATCAGCCCAATGCTGATTAATTCTGTTTTTAGCCAGTGCGCTGGCTTTCAACCACTGGATACCTGCTGCGAGGTAATGCCTTCGCTTTTCCAGTAGTACCGCGATTCGTGCTTCACGCAGGTAGTTAGGGGATTCTTTCATTAGGCACCTGCGCAATACGTTCTCGATTCCAAAAGATAATGTCCTTACCGATACGCACCACCGCGATGGCTCCACGGCTTGTCTGCATCAAGGTTGGCTCGACTTCGCCAATAAACTGCTTGACGCGTCCATGAGATAATAAGGGCTCATAGTCGCACTCAAACACTCTCGAACGTCCAATGGTTCGGCTGGTTTTTACCCTGCTTCCCGCCAACCAGATAATCCCCTCAGTTAATGACATAGTGCACCTCCTTGAGTGCGATAAGTGCAGCTTTTGCATGTGTGGTGTAATTGAACTCTCATCGGATTCGTCGCAGCAAAGGGGCGGTTTTGGTTCTGCTCGCATTGCTTGCGTTCAATTTCACCCAGTAGTGGGCATTCCACCTTTTTAAATAGATAAGCGTCTTGCACTGCGTGCTTAACCGCTTCGATATCTCCACCATATGAGCCGTTCAATACTCGGCTAATTGTGCTTTTGGAATATCCAACCTCTTTTGCTATCACGGTTAGTGGTACAAGGTTGGCGCGTGTTTGTAGTGCTTCAAGCCAACTCATAACGCTCTCCCGTGTTCTGGTCGAAAAGCGCATCGCCTTTAATGGCTGGCGGCTTTGGCCCCGTATTGCGCAGCAGTTGATATTTAGCGGATTGACCACGGCCTTGCTGACGAATATACCCGGCCTTGATTAAAGCGCTTAAATAACGACGCACGGTGCGGTAACTCCCTTCGGTGGTGATAATCAAATCTGCCTGGCTAAAAGTGCGTAGTATGCGCATTGACATCCAAACCTTACGGCGTGGGCCTGAATTAAAGAATGTCATATCAAACCCCCGCATGGCCTAAGTGGAACTGACCTTTAAACTCTTTCAAGCTCAATGTCTTTTTATCGTTGTTTACGGCGTAAATTTCGATTTGGTAAAGGCCAACCACAATGCGTCGTACTTCACCTTTACTTTCCGCTACCAATGCCTCAAGTAAGTCGTCAGCAATTTCCACCTTGTCTGACATGGCGCTCACGATTTTACGTGCGTCTTCCATATCACAGTGCGCAAACTCTACCCATTGCATCACTCGGTTATCGAACTGAGGAAAGCGTTTAATCTTCTTCGCAAAGTTCTTCATACCAATCAGAATCACTGGCACCATTGACATATCGTGAATGTCACGAATCGCTTCAACCATTGACGCTGACTCAACCACATAGTCCGCTTCATCGATGAAAAGAGGGCGATTTTCAAGTGCTAACGCTTCGATGATTGAATCCTGACACGCTACCGCTGAGCGTTGACGGTCAATGCTTAACTCGTCACAGATAGACTGCATCATTGACAGTGGCGTCCAGAGTTTCTTTGCACGC
>NZ_AFWE01000154.1 GCF_000222585.1 Vibrio scophthalmi LMG 19158
ATACTGCCATTTGGGCGCAAGCGTGCTGCAGCGAGAGAAAAATATCGACAGTTTGTACATGCAGGAGCCGGTGATAGTTTATGGGATAAGCTAAAACAGCAGGTGTATTTAGGGAGCGATGAGTTTATAGCCCGTCATCAACTGGATTTGTCAGTTGAATCTGGAGATATCAGTGAGGTACCCGCGTGTCAACGTCGAAAGCAGCCACGAGCATTAGTTGACTATCAGGAAATGGAAGAGACGAGGGATGGCGCGATCATTGCGGCATTTAATAGTGGAGGTTATACACAAAAAGAAATTGGTGAATTTTTTGGACTTCATTATTCTAGAGTTAGCCGCATAGTGGCAAGAGGAAAGACCTGACCCCTATGGTTTCCTGAAAATGAACCTCAGTTATGGCAATATTTATTGGCTCCAATAGAAAGCATTTATATGCCAAGCGGAAAGCTGTATATGCGTCGAAATCACGGCATGTCGACATTAGTTTCACCTTGGGTATTGCCGGCGTCTTTGATAAATTCTTGGGGACAATCTTGTTATGGTATTAAAGTAAAAGCATCAAATCTTGAAATGGAACTTTGGGAAAATCAACCAGAAAAGGCGCTCGAATTAAGTCGAAATAACACAGATCTTGAGGCTGTTTTTGTTCGATACCTTACCAAGCAAGTTGAGGGGAAACAACTTATAGCACCATTATTGCTTTCCTCTGTTTTATCGGAAGTGTTTTTGGAAAAATAATTACCAACTGAGAATTGTTTATGTTTAAAAAAACAGTCATAAACCACCCTAAAAAAATAATATTTAGTGCTATTTCACTCATTATACTATGGTGTGGTCGTGCTCTATTTCCGATGATTTTTTTATGGGGTGATAACATTAGAATTACGTTCACTCTTCCTGATAATATAAAATTAGATGTCATTTCGGCAGAGTATTCATCATCAAAATGCAAGCTATATAGCATAGGAACTGGTGAGTGGCTCGACTTGAAGAAAGACTATGAATATAGAGCGAAAGAGATAAGTGAAAACAAGTATGTGGTTGATATTTATTTTAATGACTATTCGTTATGTCAATGGACGATAGAAAGTGTCTATTGGGAAGTTCAATATAAAGACATAAAGAAAGCTTACCCACAAGTGTCTGAGGAAAATGGTGGGAGAGGAAGCGAATTTCCAGGTTATGGCTATTCTCGATTAAATGGAAATAAATGGGGAGAAACTAGAGAAGGTGAGGACACTATTTTTATAACACACTATGTTTCACCTGTGCGGAAGTTTGCACACGAGGATGAATATATAATGAGAGTGCCAGATGGTGAAGTGATGTTATTTAAAACTGATTATTATGAAAAAGATGGAGAGTTTGGTTTTAGAACTCGACATATAGAATATAGAATAGTGGTTGAAGAACCATCTTTCGAATCTATAGAAGTAATAGAATAGTTGGGTAAATTCGTATAAGAGGTACATGCATGACGAAGGAACAAAGTTGCCAAGATTGCGAGAAATTTGTTTACAACTTTGATATCACACTAGCGATGAACTGGAACAGGTGATAGCTGATGTACCATTTAAAGTATTCAGCGGTAATAGCAATGTGTTATTCAGTGGTAAAACGGATTCTCAAGGTTAAGTTTTTCTCACCAATATGCCGCCTAAAACACTACGTTTAGTATTAGATACAGAACCTTTTCTAGAAGTAATGCAGCAAGAACACCGTTATTTGCGCACATCTCGTAACCCCAATGATTCAAAGATAAAAGAAAAAGCAGAACTAGCGGGTAACGAGTATAGTTTTTTAAAAGTTGGAAATTTAATCGAACAATTACCGGTGATTGATTCTTGGCCTGTGGAAGACTATAAAAATGCTAACTGGATTGATGATGAAGGGGAAAAGATCAGGAAAAGATCTGGGGTCAGGTCTTTCTTTTTGCTTTCTTGTTTAGGGTGGTCTAGTTTTTAATTAGTCCGTTTTTTGTTCAAGGGAGAAGAGGATGAGTAGACCATTACGGATAGAGTATGCAGGTGCGCTGTATCACGTAACCTCACGCGGTAACGCTCGGCAGCCCATCTATCTTGATGAGCAAGACTTTGACTT
>NZ_AFWE01000153.1 GCF_000222585.1 Vibrio scophthalmi LMG 19158
TTTAAAAATGGGGTTATTAACAAAGTTGTTATCAGCGTCTCATTTTAGAGATAGCCAACGCACACCAAGGTGGTTAGAGAAGGCCATGTGCTTAGCTGGACACTGTGCAAAAATACCGTTTTCCACCACACCCGGAATCGCATTTAAGCGCATTTCTAGCTCAGCAGGTTCACTCATATCAAGACCTGCAACATCTAAAATGATGTTACCGTTATCGGTAGTACAGCCGTCACGTTGGACCGGTTTACCGCCCATCGCTTGCAGTGCTAATACCACTGGCGTTTTCGCCGCAGGAAGAATCTCGATTGGCAGTGGAAACTTGCCTAAGAACTCCACCAAACGGCCTTCATCAGAGATGGTGATAAAGCACTCTGCCATACACGCAATCACTTTCTCACGACCGAGCGCGGCGCCACCACCTTTGATGGTAATGCCATTACTTAGGCCTTCATCAATGCCATCAACATAGAAATCGACTCGCTCGCAATCTGCCAGAGCGATCTCTTTCAGACCCGCCGCTTGAATCGCTTTGGAAGAACGCTCAGAGCTCGAGACACAGTGCGCAAACTCCACGCCTGATTGTGCCAATAGCTGAACGAAAACTTCGGCGGTAGCGCCAGTACCAATACCAATAACCGTCTCTGCGGTGATCGTTTGCGTAATATGGTTTAAGGCTGCCGAAGCAGCCTTAACTCTTACGCATTCATCCGCTGTATTAGAGATGAATGATTCCATTTATTTTTGCTCCATCAATTGGTTCGCTGTCTCCACCACGTTCGCCACGGTGAAGCCAAACATTTCAAATAGCTGCTCAGCAGGGGCTGACTCACCGAAGGTCGTCATACCGATGATCTTGCCTTGTAGACCCGCATACTTGTACCAGTAGTCAGCAATGCCCGCTTCAATCGCGATACGCTTAGTTACGTTTGCTGGCAATACTTGTTGTTGGTACTCGGCGCTTTGGACGTCAAACACATCGGTCGCAGGCATAGACACAACGCGGCAACGAATATGGCTAAGTTGTGCTTGTGCTTCCATCGCTAAGGTCACTTCTGAACCCGTAGCGATCAAAATCAGTTCTGGCTCGCCTTCACAATCAGACAGGATGTAACCGCCTTTCGCCACATTCGCCAGTACTGCCTCATCACGTGGGTATTGCACCAAGTTTTGACGCGAGAAAATCAATGACGTTGGACCATCAGTACGCTCAACCGCGGCTTTCCATGCCACTGCCGCTTCCACCTGATCACATGGACGCCATGTGCTCATATTTGGTGTTAAGCGTAGCGATGCGATTTGCTCAACAGGTTGGTGCGTTGGGCCATCTTCGCCCAAACCAATCGAGTCGTGAGTGTAAACAAAGATGCTGCGTTGCTTCATCAGCGCCGCCATACGCAATGCATTACGCGCGTATTCCATAAACATCAGGAACGTACCGCCGTAAGGAATAAAACCACCATGCAGCGCGATACCATTCATCATCGCCGACATGGCAAATTCACGTACGCCGTAGCTGAGATAGTTTCCAGAAGCATCTTGCGCAGTAATTGCTTTAGAGCCTGACCAATTAGTTAAGTTTGAAGGGGTTAAGTCTGCTGAACCACCTAGGAATTCAGGTAGAGTGGCACCGAATGCTTCAATCGCATTTTGTGACGCTTTACGAGTTGCAATCGTTGCTGGGTTAGCTTGCAATGTTTTGATGAAATCATCGCTGATTTGCGCCCAGTGTTCTGGCAATTCACCGTTTACGCGACGTTTAAATTCTGCCGCTAACTCTGGGTAAGCACTTTGGTATTCAGCAAAACGGTTATCCCATTGCGCTTCGGCATCTTTGCCCGCTTCTTTGCCATCCCATGCTTGGTAAATGTCTTGTGGGATCTCAAATGGAGCGTATTCCCAACCAAGGTTTTCGCGCACTAATGCCACTTCTTCTTCACCCAGTGGTGAGCCGTGGCAGTCATGGCTCGCCGCTTTGTTTGGCGAACCGAAACCAATCACAGTTTTGCAGCAGATCAACGTTGGTTTGTCGGTTTCCGCTTGCGCAGCCAGAATCGCTTTACGAATCGCTTCTGCATTATGGCCATCAACACCCGCAATCACATGCCAGCCATACGCTTCAAAACGTTTTGGCGTGTCATCGGAGAACCAACCTTCAACATGACCGTCAATTGAAATGCCGTTGTCATCCCAAAACGCCACCAGCTTGCCTAAGCCAAGTGTGCCTGCGAGTGAACACGCTTCATGAGAGATACCTTCCATCATGCAGCCGTCACCCATAAACACGTAAGTGTGGTGGTCAACAACGTTATGACCTGGACGGTTAAACTGCTCAGCCAGTACTTTTTCCGCCAGCGCCATGCCGACACCGTTGGTGATGCCTTGGCCTAGCGGACCTGTCGTGGTTTCAATACCCGGCGCGTAGCCATATTCAGGGTGACCCGCGGTTTTTGCATGCAGCTGACGGAAAGACTTAATGTCTTCCATGCTAAGATCGTAACCCGTTAAGTGCAGCAAGCTGTAGATCAGCATTGAACCGTGGCCATTAGATAGAATGAAACGGTCGCGATCAGCCCAATTAGGGTTGGTTGGGTTGTGCTTTAGAAAATCGCGCCAAAGCACTTCAGCGATATCTGCCATCCCCATTGGTGCACCTGGGTGGCCAGATGCGGCTTTTTGTACGGCGTCCATGCTAAGAACGCGAATAGTATCGGCCAATTTATTACGTGAAATCATTTGGTTCATATTCCTTACAGACGCGCTTCAATCATGGCTTCAAGTTTGCCTTGGTCCACAGCAAAGTTACGGATACCTTCAGAGAGCTTTTCCGTTGCCATTGGGTCTTGGTTCATTTCCCAACGGAATTCCGCTTCTGTCATCGCCGCTGGTGCAGCTTGAATCGTGTCACGAGCAGCAAATAGCGTTTGTTCAATTTCGCCTTCTTGCGCCGCAAGTTGATCGAGAATCGCAGGGCCAATGGTTAGACGATCACAACCGGTTAGTGCCAACACTTCTTCCGCATTGCGAAAGCTCGCGCCCATTACAACTGTGTGGTAGCCATGGTCTTTGTAATAGTTGTAGATTTGAGAGACTGACACCACGCCTGGATCTTCATGCGGTAGGTACTCTTTTTTATCGGTGTTGGTTTTGAACCAATCAAGAATACGGCCCACGAATGGTGAGATGAGGAATACGCCCGCTTCTGCACATGCTTTCGCTTGGGCAAAGTTAAACAGCAACGTTAGGTTGCAATTGATACCTTCTTTCTCTAGCACTTCTGCGGCGCGAATGCCTTCCCATGTGGAAGCGAGTTTGATCAGGATACGCTCTTTGCTTACACCTGCTTCTTGATACATGGCGATCAATTTGCGCGCTTTTACTAGGCTTGATTCTTTATCGAATGAAAGGCGAGCATCGACTTCGGTTGAAATACGACCTGGAACAGATTTTAAAATTTCCACACCGATGTTGACCGCCAGTTTGTCACCCGCATCAATGATCTGCTGTGCTTTATCTGCGCTTTGCTTTTTCGCCCACTCGATCGCATCAACAATTAAGTGATCATACTGTGGCATTTCCGCCGCTTTAAGTACCAATGAAGGGTTGGTGGTCGCATCTTCCGGTTGGAAGGCAGCAATAGCATCAATGTCGCCCGTATCGGCAACGACTGTCGTGTACTTTTTCAGTTGTTCTAATTTATTCATTGTTCTATCTCGATAAGTTGAATTATCAATTGCGCTAGCGATAGCTGACTCATCGATGACAGCACCAAATTGGCATGCGATACATCGAGGTGCTGAGTCAGTAGGTTGGTTACCGCAACCGTTGAAATACCTGCCGATCGAGCCGCTGTGATCCCTGGAGGAGAGTCCTCAAAGGCGATGGCTTGATGGGCAGAAACTCCTAGTTTTTTTAGGCTTTCTAAGTAGATATCTGGCTGTGGCTTACGACGTTCTAAAGCAATTTCTTCTGCGCCAGTAAAGCAATCAAAGTAATGGTCAAGCCCGAGGCGCTTTAGAATTGGCATATAGTGTTCGTATTCAGAACTGGTGGCTAACGCCATCTTAAGCTGTGCTTTTTTGGCGGCATCGAGATAATCTCGAACGCCATCTCGCTCGGAGATATGAGCGATGAGTTGGTAGGCAATCTCTAACACTTGATCACGAATTTCGTTATCAGTGCAATCGTTACCAGAGCTTTGACGATAAAGCTGATAAAGGGCGGTTGCTGGCGCTGAGTTCCCAACTAGGCCAGCAACCTGGAGTGGCGAAACATCCACACCGTATGGTTTTAACAAAGCTTCCCAAGCTTTGTACATACAGCTTTCTGTATCGACTAATAGACCATCGAAATCGAAGATTAACGCTCTGATTTTGCCGCAGTTCATGTCCTCTCGTTCCACACTCTCTGCTGCGCATTTCATCAAGCTAACTCCGTTTTCCATGTTCTCATCTCCGTTTCACTCTGTTATACCAAGCTGGCGCGCAGAATGGTTTTCATTTCGTCACCGCTGGTAAGCGGTAGGTTGAAGCAAAATGCAGGCTCAAGAGCTGCAACATCTTCTTCCGTTACGCCAACTTGCGTCAGGTTATGCTCTAAGCCAATTTGCTGTAAGAACGTCACCATGTGTTGTGCCAACGATTGCGCTTTTTCTTCAGTGCTTCCCACGGCACCAAATAATTCCGCTACTTTGGCATAACGCTCTGGCTGTTTACGCCATTGCAGTTGAACATAAGCTGGGTAGACCACCGCCAACGTTAAGCCGTGTGGCAAGTTGGTTTTGCTACTACCTAAAATCTCACCCAGTGGGTGTGGTGCACCTGCACCGCCATTTGCCAGCGAGATCCCGCCCAAAGTATCCGCTGTCGCTAATCGACAACGACCTTCAAGATCAGAACCGTTAGCCACCACATGTGGTAGGTTTTCAACCACCAACTTCATTGCTTCTAGCGCTAGGCTATCCACCAATGGTGATGGTTTTGTTCCAGTGTATGATTCAAACGCATGCGAAAAAGCATCAAAACCGGTCATTGCTGTCATGCGCGGTGGCAGAGTTAGCATCAACTCAGGGTCAATGATCGCTTCACATGGGTAAAACTCTGGATGGAACAAAGTCAGTTTTGAGTGACTTTCTAAATCAGTGATCACCGCTGCATGCGTGACTTGCGAACCGGTACCTGACGTGGTTGGAATCGCTATTAATGGCATCGTTGGAGCTGGTAGCGCTTTAACGTCACCAAATGGTGAATCGTAGTTAGCAAACCAATGTGCCCAATCGATGGTTTCAACATTCATCGTTGCTGCAATGATTTTTGCCGTATCGATCGATGAACCACCGCCGATAGCAAGTACCACATCACAGCCAGCAGCAACACCAACTTGGCGACCAAGTTCAACAACGGTTGTTGGTGGGTTTGGTACCACGCCATCAAAGTGAGTCACTTCGATTTGTTGCTCAGCAAGTAGCGCAAAAATGCGCTCATAAGCAGGTTTTACTGCATCAAAAATGGGTTCCGATACCACAAGGCAGCGGCGGCCGTATTGTGCAACCATTTGACCAATTTGGTTCACATTGCCCGGGCCAAAGCTCAGCTTAGTCGGTTGGTAGTGATTGAAATGTGTCATGGTAAATCCTTGATTGGTGCCGAGCCGGAGCATATTGAGGGTGATTCAGCTCGACACCGTTTTTAGTTTAATTATGCTTTTTCAGCGGCAACGGCTTCTTCTGCTTTATCTAGTGCTTCACGGAAATCGTGAACACCTGCAGTGATACCGTCTTTGTGACCAAAGATGTTAGTAGAAGCAACCATGACGTCGATGTCTTCTTTTAGTAGCGCTTCTAGGTTGTGGTTACGGATACCACCATCCACACATAGCTCACAGTTCGGGTTACGCTCGTTGATCAACTGACGCGCTTCACGAATCATTTCAATTGCAGATTCACGCCATAGCCACTCATCGTTGTTCACGCCGTGGATAACAATGTGTAGACGGTCTAGGTAGTAAATCGCTTCTTTAACGAAAGAAACAGGAGTGAAACAGCCCACTGTTAGACCAAACTTCATGTTGTAGTCACGGCAGTACTTCATCATGTACGCCAGTGGTGCACCTAGGAAGTTTTCCGCAGGAAGGATCAGCATGTCTGCACCCGCTTTCGCGATTTTCTCTACGAATAGACGGTCACAATCTTTGAAGTAAGCGTGTACTTCGATTGGTTTGTCCGTGTATTGACGAATACCTTCAACGATTTGGTGGCCACCCATTAGCTGCATGTTTTTCAGATCGTGCATATCAGCTGCATCACAGTGGATGTAGTCTGCACCTGCATCAGACACTTCTTTTACGACGTCAGCGATGTGACCGTAATCTACGTGTGCTAGACCTGCTGCAATTTTTACTTTTTTCATGATATTTCCTTAATAGCTAAATGAGTGTTGGCAAGAGTGTTGACCTTCAGACACAACCAGTCTGAGATACTGTCCAATGCCGCAACCGTTATTATCTGTAACAATGAGGTTGGCTAAGCCGCGCAAAGCAGGGCTTGCATTTGCCATCGCTACGGGTTCACCAACAATACGGAACATTTCTGCATCGTTGTCACCGTCACCAAATGCGATGGTTTGTTTAGGAGCGATATTTTGCTGATTCAACCAGCACAGCGTTGCTTGACCTTTATTGACACCTAAACCGGTAATATCCAGTTTGTTGGGCGCAGAAAGGTCAGCTTGCAGGCTGCTTGTTAGGGTGTCGCGCAATTGACAAAGTGCGATTTTGTCATCACTCGACACTAATACTTTGTACACATCACCACAGTGCGCTGTTAGCTCTTCTACCGCCTTAATGATGGCAATCTCACCTTGTGCATTGTTCATCTCCATCTGCTTTTTCAAGCCAAGGAAATGCGCTGACTCTTGCGTGGCATAAATGCCGTTTTGTGCATAGATAGTGAAGTAGAACTGACCAAGATTGAGCATGTCGAGCAATTGAGTAAGTTGCGCGGTTTCAATAATGGTGCTGTGGTTAACACGTTGTTTCACTGGGTCATATTGGTAAGCACCGTTGCAACAAATAATGGGAGCAGTCACTCCCAACAGGTTGACATAAGGCAGCATCAAATTATGAGGACGACCACTGGCAAGTGTGACTTGATAACCTTCACGCAGTGCGAGCTTTATCGCATCAATATTATTCGCGTTGATCTGATGTTGGTCGTTCAGTAGCGTTCCATCTAAATCAATAATGATTGCTTGATACTTCACCTTGGCCTCCAATGACTCTTTGTGACTCGAAATGACTATAAATGACCAAATGGCGTCACGTAAAGTCATTTGTGACTTTTTATGACTAAAAATCAGCTAAAGATCACAAATTCAGGTCATTTAAAAATCAAAAAACGTCACAATGAATTTTTATTTGCTCAAAACGTCAAATTCGGTCAAAATAAACCAAACATAAAAATCAAGGGCTTAGTTATGAATGAAGTGCAACGTCATAGAAGGTTGCTGGAGTATTTAGAAAACCATACTTACATCAGTACTAATGACTATGTTGAAATGCTTGATATCTCTCTTTCTACTGCACGCAGAGATATCACTAAGTTGGCAGAAGAAGGTCGACTGACTAAGATGCGCAATGGTGCCGAAGCAATTCGTCATGATGAGCAAGTAAGCAGCGCACACGCGACCTCTCACTTCATTCCGGCAGAAATGGATATTGACAACTACGATGCGAAAGTACGTATCGCGCGTGCTGCAGCCGATCTTTGTGAAGAAAATGACAGTGTGATTGTCAGTGGTAGCAACACCACCTTTTTAATGGGTGAACATTTGGCCGGACATAACATCCAAGTGATCACCAACTTTATGCCGCTTGCTTATCAATTGATTCAAGCCAATCACCCTAGCTTGATCATTTTAGGTGGTCAGTATCTGCCAGAGCGTCACATTACGATTTCACCAGATGCTGAATCAGCCGATGAACACTCCAGCCGCTTTGTTTTCTTTACCGGAACTGGTATCACCAAAGCGGGGGTTTATACCTCTGATATCTTGGTTTATATGGCCGAGAAAAAACTGCTCGAATACGGCGATCGTTTAATTGCTCTCATGGATAGCTCTAAGATTGGCAAACATGGCGGTAAGTTACTGGCATGTGCCTCGCAGCTTGATACGCTGATCACCGATGAGGCAGCAGATAAAGAAACGCTGCAATCGCTGGTAGAAGCAGGGGTGAAAATTATTCTGGTTTAATTTGAGAGACCACCTCCCCCTCTAGGCTCCTACAAAAAAGCGCTTATTTCGATAAGCGCTTTTTTTATCTGCAATGATTGCCTCTATTGTGATACCGATACTCTTAGCACATGACGAGCGACATTCGCTGCAGATTAACCAGTCTCACTTTTGAGAAACTGAAAGGCTATAAGTATGAAAAAAGTACGTATAGGCAACAGCATGAAATGCGCTTACGTGCCCTACTTTGATTATTAACCCTATATATCAAGTGGCTAAAAGCAAGTCATCACGATAATTGCTTATTTCCTTTGATTTAAGCGGTAAAAAATCCGCGTACCAACAGTGGCAATAATCCTATTGCTGTCCTATCTAAGAGAGGGACGAATAATTAATAGGGACACAATAATGACAAAACCTCTGATACTTTCGCTGCCATTTCTGCTTTTCTCACCCAACATTTTGGCTGACAATCATCAAGCGCCTGAAGAGGCCAAACGAGCACAAACCGTTGCCGATGTAATTGAACGACCGGGGGTTTTAACGCCAAAAGGACAATTTGGCGTAGAAGCGTCACTCAACTACTCACAAAACTCCTCTAATAAAGTCAATATCATTGGCTATACCGTACTCCCTACTCTTATTATTGGCCGCATTGAAGTGAGTGATTCTGATCGCACCACCATCACCGCCGGCTTAACAGGGCGTTATGGCTTAACCAACGATACTGAAATAGAAATCCGCCTACCCTTTGTCTATCGCAACGATCAAATATCAGTGAGACCGATTCAAGATGGCGCAGCAGATGAAACCATTAACAGCGATTTAGATGGCGGAGGATTGGGAGATATTGAGTTTGCCATTCGACACCAATTTAACTTTGAGACCACACCTTACTGGGTTGGTAGCCTACGGATAAAATCGGATACGGGTAAGTCCCCTTATGATATCGACGTCGATCCGCGTACCAATGCACTCAAAGACGCCCCAACAGGATCGGGATTTTGGAGTATCGAGCCCGGCATTTCGATGATTTATCCAACCGATCCGGCGGTACTTTTCGCTAGTGCTTCTTATATTTATAACTTTAAAGACGATGTAGATTTTGACGGGCAATCGGCAGAAATCGATCTCGGTGACACTATATCTCTTGGCGCTGGGCTCGGGTTTGCGATCAATCCCGATTTATCGCTATCGATCGGCTTTAGCCACCAAACGATTCTCAAGAGTAAAGTCGATGGAAGAACGGATGATGAAGCAAAACTGCTGCAACTTGACTCGATGACTTTTGGCGTAAATTATGCGTTTAGCCCGACGAGCTCAGTTAACATCAGCGCGCAAGCAGGCTTAACCGAAGATACGCCCGACTTTCAGCTCAACGTGCGTGTGCCTTTCTCATTTTAAATCATCAATTTCGGTCAATATAAAGTGCCAGCGCTCATAAGAGCGCTGGCACTTTAAGTGTTCTAACCGTTACTGAAAACTGAATTGAAGCGCTTGTTGTAACTTGTTACTTCGCTCAATTTGTTTCATCACTCCCCCAACCTGAGCATCAATATTAATGACGGTATCAAAGCCTAACACGGTATTATCCAACGAATTTTGAATGATACTGGTTATGGATGTTTGATTCACTTGAGGTAATGGTGCAACAGTTTGGCTCACATTAACTTGAGGTTCTGGGCTTTGAGGCTCAAAACTTTGCGATTCATTCGCTTCTAGTCCGTTAACTGGCGATACGTCAACTTGCTGAGCATTCGCTTGCAACGCTTCAGGCTCGTCATTAGCAGGCAATGATGTGGCCGTACTCACTGGCAGTGCTATTGAGTTTCCTCCTCCTACCTGTACAACCGTAGTCGTAGTAGGAGCCACCCTTTGTTGTCGTGCAGTAAGTCGACCGTTTTGAATCGTCAAATTCGCAATGTGATTGGTAAATAACATTTCTCCATTAATGGATGTACGGATGCTTAACCCAATATTGACCATAAAATCATCATTGAATTTAAAACCTCCACGATAGTTCGATAGCTCGTGCTCTTGTAAAGGTACGAGTTGATTAAGTTGATAGGCCGCAGAATAGGCTTGCCCGCTAAAGCAAACCCCTATTACGCCGACCAACCAAAGTGTTCTAAACATTGTTAATACTCCCCACTTTCGGGCAGTGTAATGCTAAATACGCCTAATGAATCTCGGCTGATTCCCGATTCAACCGGCGAAGGCGCGTACAATGTGTAGTTGTCATCAGAAATATAAGTGTTCTGTGCAATGTTGAGATGGTTACGAATAAGCAACACAATACCAGAGTAGTACTGAGAAAATTTCTCATATCTCATCTGTATTGTTCCACGCGAAGGATCACCCAAAATCACTGAGTGATTGTTCATGCCTTTAATCACCACAAAATGCATGTAGCCATCAAAGTTGACCAGGGTAATACCCGGAACACCAAGCTCTCGCATCTTTTCGAGTGGTACATTAAATCCATCTGCTTGATACCCAAGAGATTCCAAGTACAGTTTCATATCTAGTAATGAAAAGCCGCTTTTTTTGATCTTACTTTGATCACCTTTCTCAAACATTACTTTGAAAATCGTATTTTCATCTGCTGGGTTATCGTAATGGTAGGTTAGAAGAGATGCGACCGCCGCCGAACCACAGCTAAAATCATACTGTTGGCGAACAACGTCGCCGAACAACATTTCTTTGTAGCTTTTGACCGGCACCGAGAATACGCCTCGGCTGGGCATATAATCTAACGCATGGGAGGATGCGGATAAAGCCAGCATCCCCAATATTACTGTTCGCCAAAAAACCATATCATTTCAGTGTCAGGTTAACGACCATTGAGTTTTGGATCAGCACATTATTGCCGGTGTTTTGAATCACGCTGGTGACGCCAGAGCTGGTTGCTAAAGCACCCGCAGCAATGACGTTACCACCGTTAATCGTGTTGTTTGCAATATTGCCTTCACTCAAACCCACAATTTCCGAAGACGCTGTCACACTATCTAAATCTATGGTGTACTGACCACCTCGCGAGCTATCCATAACATCATTGGATAGCTCATAGTCGTCAGCCAGCACAAGATCATCAGCATAAGCGTTGACAGCGAGCAACATACTTAGTGCGATTAGTGCTAAGCGCATGACATTCTCCAGAGTTACTTCGTATGGACAGAAGCGTTAGTCACAACAGATTGTTGCACTAATGACGCCGCACCCGCATTTTGACCAATGGTGGTAATACCCGCAGAACTTGCAAAACCATCAATTGAGTTTGAATTGCGAACATTCACGCCAGCGCCTGCACATTTACCGCAGCCGCGGTGATACATCGATCCCGCTTCACCATACTCAACTTGAACGTTTGAAATATGGCCATCGAGATCGGATTTTGCCACCACCATATCGACTTCCATACTTAGCTGATGTTTGTTCAACGTATTGGTCGTAGTCGTTGTGGTATTGGCACTGTTTTTCCACGTTTTGTTGTTGTCGTCACCACCACCTGTGTTTGATGTTAGTGTGTTACCATCATTGCCTGCACCATTGCCATTGTTGTCATTACCTGCACCGATATTGCTGGTATTGTGGCTTAGGATGTCATTGTCTTCTGTCGTATCGCCACCACCGCCGTAGCCATAACCAGCCAATGCAGAACCACTCATAACGAACGCTGCCATCGCAATTGCCATACCTGTTTTTTTAAGATTCATAACCTTTCACTCCGTTGTGTATCCATGTCTGAATTTGATGTTTGTGCTGTGAAGCAACCGAAGTATAGGTAGGAGATTGACGTTGAAATTCTCAAAAATGAGACTGAGAAATTCTAGGGCCCGAAAAGGAGAAAAACCCATGATATGCATCTGATTAATTATGTTTATTAACAATGTATTACAATAAAACGTGAGGCGAAAATGGAATAAAGTATGAAGATTTATGTGCAATTTGACCTAATATTAGCCTCATACTTTTTAGGACAATATCAGCAATTTTTAATGCTAATGAGGACAAGGTTGACTCCGTTACTGTCACTATCGGCTAATTTCAGCGGCTTATACGTAAAATAATGACAAAAGAATCAATTATTTTTTTATCACCTAAACTTACCTACTAACCGTTCATGGTAGTTTGATGATGACATCGTTTGAATTATCGCTCTCATACTCGGATTTTGAATATACTTGATTTTAAACCTTGCTCAGAACAAGGGCATAATTCGGGTTTACTTATAAGTGGCGTCGAGGAGCTGTTAGCTATGGCTAAAAAGCACGTGGTGATATTGTCTGATAAAAATCTGCACTCAGGCTTAATGGAACGGCAGCTTCATGATGAGTTGGATATCAATGTTTCGACCATTCCCCACTCCTTACTGGCTACGACGACCAATGACCAACAAACCGAGCTAGTTCTGCTTGATTTCGAGCACATAGAACCACTGATGCAAACAAACCAGATGCCTAATTTTGATCTGCTTGGCGTTGGTGTTCTCGTGCACAACACACCAGAAGCGGAACTGGAGCAACCCTTTCTCTACTGGCATTCACTCAAAGGTATCTTGATTAATACGTCACCAATACATCATTTGCATCAAAGTGTCGGTTATATTCTTAACGGGGGATTATGGCTACCGAGGAAGTGTTTAGAAAAATTGGTGCAGATAAAGCGTGATCCAAGTCTTTTGCGCTGTGCGATGTACCACAGCTTAACCACTCGAGAGCGTCAAGTACTTGATCACGTCGCCGCTGGGCTCTCCAACAAACAAATTGCGAAGCAACTGTTTCTATCAGAGAGTACGATTAAATCGCACATTTATCGCGTTTATAAGAAGTTGGACATACATAAACGTAAGGATGCCATGCGTATGACAAAAGCAATCGACAATGAATCACAGAACTCGTCATAGGGCTGACTTTCGATGAAAAAAAAGCGCCTTACTCGGCGCTGTTTTTAGAATTTCTTCGGTGCAAAGCCGGTCATCACTTCGATACGAAGCTGTTTACCCATTTTGGTCATCGGGTGAACCAGTACCAGTCCTTTCACTGACTTTTTAAGCTTACCTAAGTCCGCTTGTTCTTCTTTCGTGATTTCACGGTAGAACGGCATATCTTGTAGCTCTTTACGCTCTTTATTAAGATCGTAGGTTTGCTTACCTTTTAGTGATGCCTGCTTCTTCGTTAACGCTTCTAAGTCATCCGTAAATTTACTGATCATAGCTTGATCACCACGAGACTTAGCAGCATCAAGTTTATGGCGGCAAGTATCAATACGGTTAGTTAGCTTCTGGATGTCTTGTTTGATAGTCATGGTGATCAACTCTTCATATTTTGAGGGCGCGGAGTATAGCATAGGTATCACTCCTTCCGTAGAACAAATAATACCAGTGCACGACGCGAAAAGAGACAATTTATTGTGCTAGCCTAAAAGCAACACATTTAAGAGACTGAGCCACCTCATGATGAAGAAAAAATATTCTACTTTATTCTTTTCTGTTGCCGTACTTTTCAGCCCACTAAGTTCAGCATTAGAGACGGTTGAATTCCAATACCTTTCGCCCACAAATCCCGCAGATCGCCAAGCACAATCGGCAATAAAAGAAAGCCAGATAAATCAATTGTTCGCCGAGCTTGCCAATCAATACTTTCCATTTAGCCAACGCTTGACGGTGCAATATGGTAGTGAGGAAGGGCCACTCTATGATCCAGACACTCACACAATCCACATACCCTACGAGTTTTACCAGCAGGCTCTGCAATATTTTATCGGCAACAATTATCAAGAAAAGTTTGGCCGTTCTGCCCAACTTGGCACCATAGATACGCTTTTACATACCTTATTGCACGAAGGCGGCCACGCCTATATTGCAGACCGAAATATCCCGATTTTAGGCAAAGAGGAAGATGCGGTCGATAACTTTGCCGCCATCATGATGATTGAATATGTCGAAGGGGGAGATGATGCAGCCATCAGTGCCGCCGATATGTTTGCCTTTGAATCTCAGCAGAGACCGGATTATTACGATTGGGGGGAGTATATTGATGAGCATAGTTTTGATTTACAACGCTACTTCTCTACCCTCTGTCTCGTCTAAGGTAGCGATACTGAAAAACACGCCGCGCTACTTGATGAAGTTGAAAAGGACTACCTCAGCGAAAGGAAACAATTCTGCCGTTATCAATTCCAAACCATCAGTCACAATTGGCATCGCTATCTGCATCATGGCGAACAAGAATGACGATAATTTGGACAACACTAATTAAACCGTAGATCAACATCAAACAAAGATAATTTACATCAATTATTAAATCTAAAACATTTAAGTTTCACATTTCTTTGCCGATAAATCTGTTAACATCTTTGCTACTTAATAAACAATTACTTACATATTTGTCTATCAAGTCATAATGGATTTAAGAAAATGAGTGCAGGAAATAGTATGAATCTAACAATAAGAAAACGACTCTATATTTTATCAATTGTTCCCTTGTTGCTGATGGCCATCGGTATGATGAGTGTGGCCTATTATAAAACCACGGCGCTAACAGCGCAGCAAGTCGAAGCGACTCGTAACAATATGATGGAGATGAAGCAAAACGAACTCACCGCGTATCTGCAAATGGCGAAATCCTCGATTCAACCTTTCCTTGATCGCGGAGCTTCGCTTGAAGAAGCCTTACCAACACTGAGAGAATTAGAATATGGTCAATCCGGCTACATTTTTGGCTACGACTCTAAAGGGGTGCGCGTCGTGGTTGGGAAAAACACCGACGGCATTGGTAAAAACTACATCGACTTAAAAGATCAAAAGGGCAATTACTTAATTCGTGATCTGATCAAAAACTCGAAAACAGGCGCCTTCACCACCTACTATTTTCCGAAATTGGGCGAAACCGTCGCACTGCCTAAACTCAGTTATTCCATTTTTATCCCTGAATGGGATTTAATGCTGGGGACGGGTTTTTACACCGACGACATAGATGCCGTTGTCGCGCAGATGAACCAGCGCTCAAATGAAGCGCTGGAAAGCACGCTCACCGCTATTGCTACCTTCTGTTTAGCCATTGCCGCTTTGGTGGCGATTTTCGCCGTTGCTGTCAATCGCACCATCATGAGCCCACTTGAACAGTTTGATCGTTCAATTCAATCTTTTGCCAATGGCGATGCCGATCTCACTGCCCGAATGGAAGCGTTCAAAGCCCCTGAGTTTGCCCGCTTAAGCGTTAACTTTAATGCGTTTGTAGCCAGCCTGCAGAATATTATCAGCAGTGTCAGCCAAGTGGGTGTGCAAGTGGTCAGTGAAACCACCAACATGTCTAACCGCGCCGCTCAAGTGGATCAACTGGCAACTGGCCAGCGCGAAGAAACAGAGCAAGTAGCCACCGCGATGACAGAGATGACCACCACCGCTCAAGAGATTTCCAGTAACGCAAGCCAAGCGGCGGATTCGGCGAGAGAAGCCGATGACAATGCCAAAGCAGCGCAGCAAATCGTCAACTCTGCCGCCTCATCAGTTGAAGCTTTAGCTGATGAAGTGCTAAGAGCGACACAAGTGATTTCTCGTTTAGAAGGTGATGTACAAAATATTTCCTCATCACTGGAAGTCATTCAGGACATTGCAGAGCAAACCAACTTATTGGCTTTAAATGCCGCCATTGAAGCCGCTCGAGCAGGCGAACAAGGACGTGGCTTTGCGGTGGTGGCAGATGAGGTTCGTAATCTGGCCAGCCGCACTCAACAAAGCACAGGTGAGATTCACAAAATGATCGAACAGCTCAAATCTGCGTCTGATGATGCGGTTAAAGCGATGGAATCGAGCCAATCTCGAAGTTCAGATACTGTTGGAGAAGCCAATGCCGCTGCCGCAGCGTTGGTTAAAATCCAACAT
The DNA here is from genome assembly GCF_000222585.1 of Vibrio scophthalmi LMG 19158. Classification (GTDB taxonomy): domain Bacteria; phylum Pseudomonadota; class Gammaproteobacteria; order Enterobacterales; family Vibrionaceae; genus Vibrio; species Vibrio scophthalmi. The sequence continues at coordinate 16,111 of NZ_AFWE01000153.1, forward strand.
TCTATCGATACCATCATGGACATGAACGCGCTGATCGCCACTGCCACTGAAGAGCAGAGTTTAGTCGGCCAAGAGATCTCTGAGCGAATCGTCATTATCTCCGATCAGAGCTCTCAATCAGCGAAATTAGCCAACGAAAACCGCGCTGGTAGTCAAACCCTCAATAGCCGTGCTAATGAACTGTATGACTTGGTTGACCGTTTTACGGTGTAAATGACGCCAACCAATTTAGTCGTGCACTTCAAATGAAAAAAGGCGAGCTGATGC
>NZ_AFWE01000152.1 GCF_000222585.1 Vibrio scophthalmi LMG 19158
CGCCTCGGTGGATGGCACCACGCATGACATAGTGATCACCATTACCGGGGTTAACGACAGCGCAGTGATCTCAGGCGATGCAATTGGCGCGGTGACCGAAGATGATACCGACCCGGTTCTGACGGATTCGGGCGTATTAACCCTAACTGATTCTGACACCGGCGAAGCCAAGTTCGATCCGACTAGCGTGGTCACGCCGACCGGCGCATTAGGCGCCCTCACCATCGATGCGGATGGTAATTGGGTCTACAACGTCGATAACGCTGACGTGCAATACCTGGCGCAAGATGAAACCAAAGTTGAAACCTTCAC
>NZ_AFWE01000151.1 GCF_000222585.1 Vibrio scophthalmi LMG 19158
CTGCTAGGAAAAACACCTCACCTCACTGCCAAGATGCTTTTTGCTTTTCATGGTGAAAGAAAACAGCGGGACGGGGGAGAAGCGAAGGCGCCACGTTCGCTGTTTTCACCGGAGGGTACACTATCTTTAATAGTGTACTCTTGTCTCATTATGATACTTCGCTTTTTGCCTTTCTTTTATTTTCAATGACTTACAATTCCATCAGAATTATTAAAAATTACTTTTGTAATTCTTACGTAATCCTCTTGTAATTGCATATTTTTTGGCTTATGCTTTTTTTGTTCATTTGCAATCACAGGGTATATACATGAGTAAGGATAATATTCAGGAATTTATTGGGCGTCATTATGATGATGTCAGTAAGGCTAGATTAGCTCGGATGGAAAAAGTTTATTCGGGGGACTTGGATTCTACGTTTAATTTTCGTTGCAACGGAGAATTGAAGGAGGATTTTAATCAGCTTTGTAAGGTCAATCAAACAAACCCTACCAATGCGCTTAAAGCTTATATGCTTGCTTGTTTACGCTCTGATAAGTTGCTTTAAATTATATCGATAGCCTCTAGTGGTGCTGTAACACCACTAGAGGAATGAAAACCCACACTCAATATAGGAAATTCATATGAAAGAAAGTATCTTAAATTCTCTAGCTGATAACAACACTCTAGACTTTTCACTAACCGGAACGCATGAGAATAAATCATGTGAAAAAACGCTGCCAGCGGAGGCTTTGACTCTAATTACTGAAATTAGAGAGATGGCATCTTTTCAGAACACGGCCGCATGGCACTCTGATTCTTTTACGTTCGACTTTCAAAACGAGTATATTGTAGTTCTTGGTGATAAAGCCTCGCGTCTTGAGGAAATCCTACAGACGTTCTAATGCTTGATTGTAAGCACTAAAAGGCCAACTGCTATAAAGATATGTTTATGGTAGTTGGCTTTTGCTTCAAAGCGAACATAAACGCCTT
>NZ_AFWE01000150.1 GCF_000222585.1 Vibrio scophthalmi LMG 19158
CTCGCTTCTCGCTTTTATTCTACCCCAAGCAAACCGGCGTCATTAAGATAGTTTCTTAGCTGTTCAGCACGCTTACGGTTGACGCCAAAGTCTGAATAACCCACGCGTGACTCAGAACGGACCATCAGTTGGCCATCTTTAATCTGTATCTCTAAATCATCGACAAAACGCATAATTTTGCTGGTGCACTCAATGCGTAAGTAATCGCCCTCAGTCACCGCTGTTTTCGCTCCTGGTAGCTTCAAAGCTACTTGTTCAACATGAGCAAGGGTTACGCCTGCTTTTAGTGGGTAGGGGGCAATGTGAAACTTCTCACGCTGATCTAAGGTCGATACACAGTTGGGTTTATCACCACAAGCTTGGTTTATTTTATTTTTCATGGTTGTTCCTCCATGGCTACAACCAGCCATGACTAAACTGCTAACAAATAGGAATACGATTTTTTTCATGTTATTTGTCTTTGAATTCATGAGTGTTTCAGTGTAGCAGAGTACGGTAAATAGGCGAAAACGTTCAATATTGCCTAATCAAATTAGCGCATAAAAAAGACCAGCACGAGGCTGGTCAAAGGTATAGATTGAAGGAACTGATTGGCGAGAGCGTAAGCTCCCGCCGAGTTGCATTAAGCAGAAAGCATTAATGAATTCGCTTTCGCTTCTAGGTTTGAGTTACCCATTAGGTGGTTATCAACGGCAATCGCACATTCGCGACCTTCATTGATACAACGTACGACCAAAGATTGGCCTGTGCGCATATCACCTGCCGCAAAAACGCCTTTCTGACTCGTTGCAAAACCATTGGTTGCTACATTGCCGCGTTCATCAAGCTTAACGTCAAGCTGCGCTAGCACACCGGTTGGTTCTGGGTGCAAAAAGCCCATGGCTAAGAAAGCCATATCGCAAGGAATGACACGCTCAGAATTTGCCACTTCTTCAAAACCAGGGCGTTCGCCAGGCTTCGCATCTTGCCACACGATATCGGCAATGCGTAAACCCGTGACTTCACCTTTATCGTTGCCAATAAATTCTTTGGTCAGGATGTTCCAATGACGCTCACAACCTTCTTCATGTGAAGTGGTGGTTTTCATTATCATTGGGAACTGAGGCCAAGGCATGTTAGCAGGGCGCTTTTCTGGTGGGATCGGCATGATCTCAACCTGAGTAACGCTGGCTGCTTTATGACGGTTAGAAGTACCGACACAGTCAGAACCGGTATCACCACCACCGATAACCACAACGTGCTTATCTTTAGCGTGGATTTCTTCACCCTTTAGATCCATGTCGTTGGCACGGCGATTGTTTTGACCAAGGAAGTCCATCGCGAAATGCACCCCTTTTAGTTCACGTCCTGGAACGGGAAGGTCACGAGGAACGGTTGAACCACCAGTCAAAAGAACCACATCAAACTCTTGGCGTAACTGCTGTGCATTAACGTCAACCCCAATGTGTTGGTTAACTTTGAACTCAATGCCAGCATCCGCCATTAGGTTGATTTTACGATCAATGACGTCCATACCCAGTTTGAAATCAGGGATTCCGAAACGCAGTAGGCCACCGACTTTTTCATCACGCTCAAATACCGTTACGCAATGGCCAGCGCTATTAAGCTGTTCTGCCGCCGCTAGGCCTGCAGGGCCTGAGCCAATGATCGCGACTGTCTTACCCGTGCGAACACGCGGTTTTTTCGGCTTAGCGTAACCTTCACGGTAGGCGGTTTCGACGATGGTTTTTTCGATATTACAGATGGTGATTGGATCTTGGTTAATACCAAGAACACACGCACTTTCACAAGGTGCAGGACAAACACGACCGGTAAATTCAGGGAAGTTGTTGGTTGAACTTAGAATATTCCAAGCCTCTTCCCAGCTATCACGGTAAACCGCATCATTAAATTCAGGAATGATGTTACCGATAGGGCAGCCGTTATGACAAAACGGCACACCACAGTCCATACAACGAGAAGCCTGAGTGTTAATTTTGTCACCAAACTCTTCGTTAAGAACGAACTCTTTGTTGTCTTCAATTCGCACTGAAGGGTCGAGCTTCTTTGGAAGCTCACGACCATGCTCTAAAAATCCAGTAGGCTTACCCATTATACTGCCTCCACTTCTTCCGTTTGTGCTTGCTCTGCTTCCGCTTTACGCTTAAGAAGCACCGCTTTGTAATCACGCGGCATTACCTTAACCAAAGAGGCTAGGCTTGCTTCAAAGTTGTCTAGGAAAGATTGAGCAACTTCACTTCCTGTGAATTCGACATGCTTAGTTAGCATATCCAGTAGAAGATCTTTATCTTCTTGCTCGATAGGATCTAGGTCGACCAGTTCAGGGTTCAGCTTGGTTTCGAAGTCACCTGCTTTATCCCAAACATAAGCCACACCACCACTCATACCTGCCGCAAAGTTACGACCTGTTGAGCCAAGAATGATTGCTACACCACCAGTCATGTATTCACAACCGTGGTCGCCCACACCTTCAACGACGACTTTTGCGCCTGAGTTACGTACACAGAAACGCTCACCAGCCATACCGCGGATGAACGATTCACCCGAAGTTGCACCGTAGAAACAAACGTTACCTACCACGATATTATCTTCAGCGACGATGGTCGATTTCGCATCAGGGTATAGAACTAGCGTACCGCCAGAGAGACCTTTACCCCAGTAGTCGTTGGCATCGCCTTCAACTTCAAACTTGACGCCTTTAGCAAGGAAAGCACCGAAAGACTGACCCGCAGAACCGTAGAACTTCACATTCATTGGTTGAGGTAGACCTTGGTCCTTGTACACTTTCGAAATTTCATTCGATAGCATCGTACCTGCTGAACGGTCAGTGTTGATGATAGGGAATTCGGCCGTAACCGCTTCACCTTTCTCAAGCGCTGGAAGGGCAGCTTGAATCAACTGACGGTCTAACACGTTTTCTAGGTTATGGTTTTGTACTGTCTGGTTATAAACACCGTCTTCGGCACGTGCTGGCTCAATGTGCAGCACCGGCGATAGATCGAGGTTCTTATATTTCCAGTGGCCAATGTCATCACGAACTTTCAGTTTCTGTGACTGACCGACCATCTCATCAATAGAGCGGAAACCAAGTTCTGCCATCACTTCACGTAGACCTTCAGCCATGTATTGGAAGAAGGTAACCACGTCTTCTACGCGACCATCAAAGCGCTCACGCAGAGTTTTGTTTTGGGTTGCGATACCAACAGGGCAAGTATTCTTATGACACTTACGCATCATGATACAGCCTTCTACCACAAGCGCTGCGGTTGCTACGCCCCATTCTTCAGCACCCAGAAGTGTTGCAACAGCAAGGTCACGAGGTGTTTTCATCTGACCGTCTGATTGAACAACGATACGGTTACGTAGACCGTTCTTTAGCAGCGTTTGGTGTGTTTCCGCCAAACCAAGCTCCCAAGGAAGACCAGTATGACGAATCGAAGACATTGGAGATGCCCCTGTGCCGCCATCGAAACCAGCAATCAGTACTACGTCAGCTTTAGCTTTCGCAACACCTGAAGCAATCGTACCAACACCCGCTTCTGATACTAGTTTGACGTTCACGCGACCTGCGCGGTTAGCATTCTTCAAATCGTAGATTAGCTGAGCCAAATCTTCGATTGAGTAGATATCATGGTGTGGTGGTGGCGAGATCAGCCCCACCCCTGGAGTTGAGTGACGTGTTGCGCCGATCCAATCATCGACTTTATCACCCGGTAGCTGACCACCTTCACCTGGTTTCGCACCTTGAGCCATTTTAATTTGTAGCTCATCAGCATTCGTCAGGTAGTAAGAGGTCACGCCGAAACGGCCTGATGCGACTTGTTTGATTGCTGAACGTTCCCAGTCACCGTTTTCTTTACGCTCAAAACGAACCGGATCTTCACCGCCTTCGCCTGAGTTTGATTTTGCGCCGATGCGGTTCATTGCTACCGCAAGGGTTGAGTGGGCTTCATGCGAAATCGAACCAAACGACATTGCACCCGTTGCAAAGCGTTTTAGGATGTTTTCAATCGGTTCTACTTCTTCCAGTGGGATTGAACCCGCTGGGTTTTTGATGAAATCAAGTTGGCTACGCAGTGTCGCTGCATTGTCGCCTTGATCATCAACCGCTTTGGCGTATTGCTTAAACTGAGCGTAGTCTTTGTTACGCGTCGATTCTTGCAGTAGTGAAATAGTTTCAGGGTTAAACAGGTGTTTTTCGCCACGCTGTTTCCACTGGTAGACACCACCGACATCCAAAACTTGGACTGGGATTTCACGCATTGGGTAACCCACGCGGTGACGAACCAAAACTTCTTTGGCGATGTCATCGATCGTCAAGCCTTCAATACGCGTTACTGTACCGGTGAAGTACTTATCAACCACAGATTTGCTAATACCAAGCGCTTCGAAAATCTGTGCGCCGTGATAAGACTGTAGGGTTGAAATCCCCATCTTCGAGAAGATTTTCAGTAGGCCGCCGTTAACCCCTTTACGGTAGTTATCGAAGTACTCTTTAGCTGAAATGGTAGGATCAAGTTTCTTAGTGCGTTGCAGCTCCACAATGGTTTCAATCACAAGGTATGGGTTAACGGCATTCGCGCCGTAACCGACCAGTGTTGCAAAGTGATGCGTTTCACGTGCGTCACCAGTTTCAACCACAATGTCACACTTAGCACGTAATCCCTTACGGATTAGGTGGTGGTGAACTGCGCCGACAGCCAGCATGGCAGGAATCGCTGCGTGGTTAGAGTTAACCGCACGGTCCGTTAGTAAGATGATTGAGTAACCATCAACCACCGCGTCTTCAGCGTACTGACAGATACGTTTTAGCGCGCGCTCAAGCTTGCCTTCGTCTTCACTGGCTTGGAATACGATATCCAATGTCTTCGCTTGCAAGTGCTCGTTATCAATCGCGCGCAGTTTTTCTAACTCAGAGTTAGAGAGAACTGGAGATTCAAGCTCAACTTTCTGACAGTGCTGCGGGGTTTCTGCTAGCAGGTTCTGATCTTTACCTAAGTAAGTGTTCAGAGACATCACCATACGCTCACGAATTGGGTCGATTGGTGGGTTGGTTACCTGAGCAAATAACTGCTTAAAGTAGTTAGAAAGGTGCTGAGATTGGTGTGAAAGAATCGCCAAAGGCCAGTCGGCACCCATTGCCGAAAGTGGCTCGTAGCCTGTTTTCGCAAGAGGCAGAATGATCTCATTCACTTCTTCTGAGCTCACACCGAATGATTGCTGTTTGTGCAGCAGTTTTTCTGGCGATGGCTGGCTAAATTCATTGCTCGCGTCAGGCAGCTTCTTCAGGCTCAGTAGATTTTCTTCAACCCATTTTTCATATGGCTGTGAGTTTGCGATACCGTCTTTCACTTCTTCATCAGAAATGATACGGCCTTGCTCAAGGTCAGCAACGAATATACGACCTGGTTGTAGACGACCACGGAACTCAACGTTCTCAGGAGCAATATCTACGACACCAGACTCTGATGCCATCACAAGGAAATCATCTTTAGTGACTGTGTAGCGAGAAGGGCGTAGACCGTTACGGTCAAGCGTCGCACCAACTTGCACACCATCGGTGAAACAGACTGATGCAGGGCCATCCCATGGTTCCATTACGTTGGCATGGTATTGATAAAATGCACGACGTGTTGGATCCATGTTTTTGTTTTCTTGCCATGCTTCCGGGATCATCATCATCAATGCATGTGGCAGGCTACGACCAGAAAGAACTAGGAGCTCAAGTGCCATATCAAAGTTAGATGAATCCGAGCTACCTTCCTGACAGATAGGCAGTAGCATGTCGATTTCTGCTTGGGTAAACAGATCCGATTCGATGATCGCTTCACGAGCCTTCATCCAGTTCAAGTTACCGCGTACAGTGTTGATTTCACCGTTGTGGGCAATGTAACGGAAAGGCTGCGCTAGGCGCCAGCGAGGGAAGGTGTTGGTTGAGAAGCGTGAGTGAACCAGCGCTAATGCCGTTACCATGGTCGGATTTTGTAAATCCAAGAAGTATTGAGGGACTTGCTCTGTGGTCAACTGGCCTTTGTAGACAAGCGTTTTGTACGACATTGAGTTGATGTAAAAGTCATCACCAATGTTCGATACGCTTTCTAAACAAACACGTACGGTGTAGTTACGCAGTACATAAAGCTTACGCTCAAGCTCTTCAGGTGTCACACCTGGGCCGCCAGTAACAAATACATGTTCGAATTGAGGTTCAGTGCTGAGTGGATCTGCACCAATCATTGAGTTGTCGGTTGGCAACACGCGGTAGCCAATCACTTCAAGATCTAAACGTTTAGCATTACGTTCTAAAATGTCGCGACATTGCTCGCGTTTGTGTTGGTCTTTCGGGAAAAGAACCACACCAACGCCGTACTTTTCAAAAGAAGGCAGCTTGATACCAAGCTTAACGGCTTCTTCTAACAGAAATTCATGAGGCTTCTGAAGTAGAATACCTGCGCCATCGCCACTGCATGGATCGCAGCCTTGGCCGCCACGGTGTTCCATACGTGCCAGCATATCAAGAGCTTGAGTAACAACTTCGTGAGATTTACGGTTTTTTAGGTGAGCGACAAAACCGATACCACAAGCGTCGTGCTCCAGTTCAGGAGTATACAGACCTCGTGCGCTCTGCTCTCTATCTACCATAGATACATCCTTCCAATCTAATTTGGACGCACTTCTATTAAGCGAACTTAATCGCACGTCACTTCCTTTTATAATTTGATTCGCACCTGAACGAGGTTGTTCAAGTTTGATTCCCTTCTTCTTCTTCTCACAGGAAAAATGTTGCGAGAAAGACAATCCTTGGTGATATCCAATTTACTGCATCACTAAAGTAGTGATTTATATAGGTGGGATCTGTCTATCACCGATTTTCTTGCAGTTAGTTTTTTAATTGGCTTACGCCGAGCAAGTAAAACCTGTAAGTATCCTACAATTTACTAGGCCTAAAAATCAATCAAAACTCCGCACTGTTGCGCAGTTTTTTCGCGCAATAAATAGATTTTATGTTTGTTTTTTGACTAATTCTTAGTGTGAAGCACGTGTTTCTGCATGTTTATTGATTTGTGATAGGGATCAAATTAATAAATATGGTTAGATCGCAGGTGCTAAAAAAAGGTTTCAAAGGTGTAATCAAATTACACTAAACAGAATGATAATCATTAGTATTTAAATAAGATGCAATTACACGAATTAGTTAATACCATCGGCCAAGATCTTCAGCGTCGTTATGGTGAAAAAGTCCATAAGCTCACCCTTCATGGCGGCTTTAGCTGTCCAAATCGAGATGGCACTATAGGTAAAGGTGGCTGCACATTTTGCAATGTGGCTTCTTTTGCTGATGAGCAGACGCAAGTTAAAACTATTGTCGAGCAATTAACTGATCGCGCCGGTGAAATTAGCCGTGCCAAAAAATACCTCGCTTATTTCCAAGCCTACACCAGTACCTACGGTGAAGTGCAAGTGCTGAAGAATATGTATGAAGAGGCTTTAAAGGCGGCGGATATCGTTGGCTTGTGTGTGGGGACTCGTCCTGACTGCGTGCCTGATGCTGTGTTGGATCTTTTGTCTGGTTACGTGGAACAAGGCTATGAAATCTGGCTTGAGTTGGGCTTGCAAACCGCAAACAACCAAACCTTAAAGCATATTAACCGAGGCCATGATTTTGAATGCTATGCAGAAATCACTCAGCGAGCACGAGCCCTTGGCATTAAAGTATGTACTCACCTGATTGTCGGCTTACCGAAAGAAACCCGTGATGATAACGTGCAAACGTTAGAGAAAGTATTAGCGGTGGGAACGGACGGAATCAAGCTGCATGGGCTACATATTGTTGAAGGCAGCACCATGGCGAAAGCATGGCGAGCAGGGCGATTAGAAGCGCCAGAGCTGGAAGAATATGTCGCGATTGCCAGTGAAATGATCCGCATGACACCTCCGGAAGTGGTCTTTCATCGCGTCTCTTCCGCAGCTCGTCGTCCAACGTTGCTGTCGCCACTATGGTGTGAGAATCGTTGGCTCGCAATGACTGAGATCGGTCGTGCATTAAATCGCGACGGTGCTCAAGGTTCATTACTCGAGCGACCTTTCCAATACGTTAAACCTTGATTATCCGAGACTAAGTGCACATAAGCTGGTATCTTTTAGCGCGTTAAATTCGTTTAGAAAGATAGAGGGTTATGATAGAACAGACCATCGAACAGCTATCCAATACATTTCATTTCCATGGATTTGAAGTGCTGATCGTGATGATTGTGTTCGCGTTGATAGCTCGCCTCTATTTTCGTTTTAATCAGCAATTAAAAACATTAATTCAAGATGCGCCCACGCCACTGCTGTTAGTGGATGCCAAATCGGGCGCGTTACTGCTTTCCAATGCGTTTGCCACCCAAGTGCTGGGAGTTCGACGTGTTGGTCGCTCCTATTTATTACCCGAACTTTTATCTTCAGCTTTTATTCTCAAGCTCATCAAGCAATTCTCTGGTAGTGGCTTTGCTGGCTATCAACTCGACTGGGCTGTCTCTGCTAGCAAAACCATCAAAGTGGAAATTACTGGGCGTCAAACACGTTACCGTGGTCGTATGGTGTGGTTATTGTATGTCACACCTTATAAATCCAGTGCCGTTGAAGTGATGGCTGAGATGCAGTCGCTGACGATGGTGAAAAGTGCTTTTGATAGTTTGTCTGAACTTATCTTTATCAAAAAACAAGATGACTCGGTGGTGAGTAACCGCGCTTTTGATCGTTTCTGGGGGGAGCGCGCTGAAGAAGGCTATCGTGCGATCGGCGGCATGATGAAAGGGCGAGCGTCGAACCGTCGTTGGACCGTTGACCCACAAGGGCGCAGCTGTTTGTTGGAAAGCCACCAAAGTATCTTAATGTCGGATCAAGGCAAGCCATTAGGCATGCTTGGTATCAGCCATGATGTGACCGATTGGCATAACATGCAGCAGAATCTACGTGATGAAATGGAAAAGCGTAAAGATACTGAAGTGGCACTGGCCCAACGTGATACGATTTTACAAAATATTCTAGAATCTAGCCCGGACTCTATCGGCATCTTTAATGAGAATATGGTTTACCAAGCGTGTAATAAGCCGTTTGTAAAAGGTCTGGGTATCTCTGATGTCGATGATTTGATCGGCAAGCGCTTACAAGACGTGATTGCTGATGACGCGTATGGCCGTCTATCGGAAAGTGATCAAAAAGTGCTAAGCGAAGGCATTTCGTTACGCTACATCGATCAAGTATTCCACAGTAATGGCGAGATTACTTGGTATGACGTGGTGAAATCCCCATTTCGCGATCCTGCCTCGGGCACGAACGGCGTATTGGTAATGGCGCGTGATGTCTCAGAGCGTTACTTAGCGGAACAAAAATTGGAAGCTGTCAATCAAGAGCTAGAGCGTTTGAGTTTTATTGATGGCTTAACGCAAATATCTAACCGTCGACGTTTTGATGAGCAACTGGATACTCTGTGGCATTTGCACGTACGTGAAAAACAGCCATTAACAGTGATGATGTGTGACATCGATGACTTCAAAGGTTACAACGATCATTATGGCCACCAAAAAGGCGATGAAGCCCTGATTGCGGTGGCGCAATCTTTTCGTCGTGTGGCTTCGCGCTCTAGTGATTGTGTTGCTCGTTATGGGGGCGAGGAATTCGGTTTTATCTTGCCAAATACCACAGCAGAAGGCGCTGAGTTGCTGGCACAGCGCATCCATGCTGAAGTGGAAAGGTTGGCGATTCCGCACCAAAACTCACGAGTAGCATCGCATATTACGGTCAGTATCGGTCTTATTTCGCTCAAACCTCATCCTCAAGATGATGCCGAATCAATGGTGGCACTGGCTGATAGCGCACTCTATCAAGCCAAAGCCAATGGTCGTAATCAAACTTGTGTACATCACACATCCGAAAATTAAGCTCCGCGAGCCAATGGAATCTTTAGCCGATTTCAGGCAAAACAGGTAAGATCTAGCTAAGATTGTCGCCGGAGCGCTGAATGAATACCATCAAAAACCTTGCCCAGTATTATGTTGATTTGTTAGTCAAACTGGGCATTTTGCGTTTCTCTATTTTACTCGCACTTGCCCTTGTCGCATTGGCCGTCGTGGTGCAGGTTGGCATTACCTTAGTGTTGAGTGGTCATGTCGATGATATCGATATTGTTCGTTCGGTCTTCTTTGGTTTACTCATCACGCCTTGGGCTGTCTATTTTCTCTCGGTGGTGGTTGATCAATTGGAAGAATCACGCCAGCGTTTATCAAAAGTGGTCTCAAAACTAAAAGATATGCGTTCTCGAGATCAAGAGTTAAATAACCAACTGCAACACAATATCACCCAGTTAAATCAAGAGATTGAAGAGCGTCAAAAAGCCGAAGAGGCACGTGAAGAAGCGATGAAAGATCTCGAGAATGAAGTCTATCAACGTGAGCGTACCCAAGTTGAATTGGCAGAGCGTACGGCATTGTTGCGTTCTTTCATTGATGCATCACCAGACTTAATCTATTACCGTAACGCGGAAGGGGTTTTCTCCGGTTGTAACCGAGCTCTAGAAGAACTGACAGGGATGAAAGAGTCACAGTTAGTGGGCTTGACGCCGTGGGATGTGTACAGCAAAGAAGATGCCCAACACATTGTTGAAACGGATGAAGCGGTCTTTAAGAACAATCAAGCACTCACTTATGAGCAATGGTTGGAATACCCAGATGGCCATAAAAATTACTTTGAGTTACGTAAAGTTCCCTTCTACAGCAAAGATGGTCGTCACTTAGGCTTGGTCGGTTTTGGTCGTGATATTACCGAGCGCAAGCGTCATCAAGAGTCGTTAGAAAAAGCCAGTCGCGATAAGACGACGTTTATTTCCACTATTAGCCATGAATTACGCACGCCGCTGAACGGTATTGTCGGTTTGAGTCGCATGTTACTTGATACCCCAATGACGGATGTACAGCGCAAACACATGCAAACCATCAATGTCAGTGCGGTGACGCTAGGCAGTATCTTTAACGATATTATCGATATGGATAAGTTTGATCGCCGCAAACTGGAGCTGTACCCAGCGGCACTTAACTTTGATGAGTTTATCGTTGAAATTGAAAGCATTGCAGCGCTGATGGCTGAGCAAAAAGGCTTACGCTTTGACTTGGAAAGATTGAGTGACCTGCCTGTGGCAATCAATGTGGATGCCACCCGTTTGCGCCAAGTGCTGTGGAACTTAATCAGCAATGCGATGAAATTTACCAAAGAAGGCGGCGTGGTGTTGTCTGTCAGTGCTGATTGCGATGAAGATTTTGCACATCTGACTTTAGAAGTTGAAGATTCTGGTGTTGGTATTCCAGAGCAAGAGCTATCTAAAATCTTCGCTATGTATTACCAAGTGAAGTCGGGCAAAGATAATCTTCATGCGGTGGGAACGGGTATCGGTCTGGCAGTATCAAAACAACTGATCAAGAAGATGGATGGTGATATTTCGGTCAGCAGTGAAGAAGGCTTTGGTAGTACTTTCACGGTAACCCTTCGAGTGCCGCTAGCCAGTAGTGATGAAATCAAAGTGGTGGATGTTGAGCCTGCTCAGCATCAACTAAATATCTTTATGGTCGAAGACATTGAACTGAACATTACGGTCGCGCGCTCATTGTTGGAAAGCATGGGCCACAGTGTGACGGTGGCAATGACCGGACAAGAAGCGATCGATAACTTTGACCCTGATTTGTATGATCTGGTGTTCTTGGATATTCAGTTGCCAGATATGACCGGTTTCGATGTTGCTGCTTACTATCGTGATAACTACGATATCGTGCCGCCGCTGGTGGCGCTGACCGCTAACGTACTTAAGAACAAAGAAGAATATTACGAGAAGGGTATGGATGAAGCGATAAGCAAGCCATTGTCTGTCTCGGCGGTCCAAGAGGTGATTGCGATGATGACTCCAGAGTTTGAAAACCCTGCACCATTAGTCACGGCAGTGGTTGAAAAGCCGCCTGTTAACGATGAGGTTTATCAGCGTTTGCTCGATCTTGAAATGTTGGATTCTTACATCGGCATTGTTGGAACCAAGCCGGTTTTCGAAAGCGTCGCTATGTTTGAAGATATGATGCCGGATTATATTGAGCTGCTTGACTCGAATATGACCGCCAAAGATCAAGATGGCATTGTTTCTGAAGCGCACAAAATCAAAGGAGCGGCAGGCTCTATAGGCTTGAAGCATATCCAGAAAGTTGCACAAAAAGCGCAATCACCGGAGCACCCAACCTGGTGGCAAAATATTGATGACTGGGTTGAAGAAATAAAGAACGAGTATCAGAATGATATTCAAATACTTAAACAGTGGTTAAGTGAACGTTGAGTGGTAAGGTAAGAAACCATCGCTGCTGTGATCATAAAACTGAAGGTGAACAAATGAAAAAAATAGCTGTAATTTCGCTGGGCATAGCTTTGTTAGCCGGGTGCTCTTCACCGCAAGTTGGTTGGGATCAAGACAATCAAATCGAGATAAATCAGGCAAAAGTTCATTTAACCAGTAGTCTTTGGCTGAATAAAATGCCGACCATTGGTGAGATGCAAGAGCAAGCATTGCATGGTGCGCTGGTTTTGGAAACGAGTACTACTTTGCCCGCCGAGCTTGACGTGGAAAGCATTTCTTTGCGTCAAGGTGATGAAACGTGGTTGATTGATGGTGATTTACTTGAGCTACGCAGTCACAGCGAAAACCAGTGGGAAGTGTCATTTGTATGGCAATTCGCTTTTAACCCTGAACAGCCGGTTGATGTTGCTGTAATGCTTAACAATGATGAGCATGTTGAATGGCTGGTTGAGAAAGGGGTTGTAATCGACACCGTTTACTAGCATTGAGTAAGGTAGTCTGTACGGTGACGGTTTTTACTAAACGCCGTATAGTTAACTAATTGAAAATAAAGCCAGTTCATCAGAGCTGGTTTTTTTGTGTACAAAACAAATCTACGGGGTGAGTGTTATTTCTAAGAGGAATATCTTATGCACTTAACATAGAAAGACTTTATTTTAGTTTAAAAAATTGTTTTTCATTTTTTTAACAATTGGTGGTTGAATATTATTCTTATCTGCATAAAATTTAACCATGAGCTGCAGGCTCATACCCTCAAATTTATTGGATTATTACTTTGCTAGGAGGCGCACAATGAACCATTTCAATGTCATTCAAACCGTTTGTGCCTCTATTGATCCCATGTGTAAACCGAATGGTTTTTCGCCAATGGCGACCACGTGTTGTGATCGAAAATCGAAACAAGCAAAACAATAATCCGTACACCAATATTAATTGGCTGCGGAAACAAGGCAGCTGATTAAATAGTCAAATATCCTATTTTTAATTTGTGGCCTTTTTCCCAGCAAAATACCCAACGGGAGAAAAACCATGAGTCATTCTATCTATCTAAAACTGGCCACTGTGTTAGTCAAAGCCGATTTACGTCGTGAAGAGCGAGCTTGGAAGCGTAAAGTGCGTCGTAGTGCCTATGAAATCCCATGGCACAATGAGCATCTACTGCGTGATATTGGCCTTGATCTAGATGGTCGTCCAATCGGCCGCAGTGAGGCGCCTCAGGTCAAAGCCGAACGTCGCATCCGTCATCTTCGTCGTGTCTTAACGGCTCGAATAACGACGTAAGCAAAGGGGTGAGCCTTTGATTTGGTTCACCCCAATATAGTTAAGGGCAAGGGTTGGAGTAAGTGGTCCCAATTGCTTGAATATCTGCGAGTATCGCATCACTTAGTTTGATAGAAACACTATCAATATTCATTTTCAGTTGTTCCATTGTTGTCGCGCCTATGATGTTAGCGGCAACAAATGGACGCTGATTAACAAACGCTAATGCCATTTGTGCGGGATCTAGGCCGTGATCTCGGGCAAGTTCAACGTACGCTTGAGTTGCGGCAATGCCTTGCGGTGTAAAGTAACGAACAAAGCGTTCAAACACAGAACAACGAGCACCTTCAGGTCGTTGACCATTGAGATATTTTCCACTTAAACAACCAAATGCTAAAGGTGAATAAGCCAGCAGTTCGACGCCTTCAAAGTGGCTTATCTCAGCCAAGCCGACTTCAAAGCTTCGATTTAGCAGGTTGTAGGGATTTTGGATTGAGACAATACGGGGCAGATTATGCTTCTCGGCTAACTTGAGTAAGCTCATCACTCCCCATGGCGTTTCGTTAGAAACACCGATATAACGTACTTTGCCATCGCGGATCAGTTCCGCCAAGGCTTCTAAGGTTTCGATTAACGTGACTTCTTGCTGTTCATCTGGGTAAGGGTAATTGAGTTGACCAAAAGTATTGGTTTGTCGCTGTGGCCAATGCAGTTGGTACAAGTCGACATAATCGGTTTTTAATCGCGTCAAACTATTATCAATAGCTTGATGGATATGACGGCGGTCTAACTTCATATCATCACGAATGTAAGGCACATTGCGTGGCCCTGCGACTTTGGTAGCTAACACCACTTTTTCACGTTTGCCTGATTTTTCTAACCAATTGCCAATGTATTGTTCGGTCGCACCTTGAGTATTTTGTTTGGGTGGCACCGGATACATTTCCGCAGTATCAATAAAATTCACCCCACGCTCTAGCGCGTAATCTAGCTGATTAAAGGCATCTGCTTGGCTGTTTTGTTCTCCAAAAGTCATGCTCCCTAAGCAAATCTTGCTGATCTCTAAATTTGAATGCGGCAGTTTGTGATAGATCATAAGCTTTCCTTGTTTTGTGTAACGCTCATGGGCGTGTTTGAATTTTGTACATTTCACGCTTTAGCTCAATATAAGTCAGCTTATAAGTTGAGCCAAATGGCTAAAGCACAAAATGACAATTCTGTTCCTATACTTACCTAGGGAGTCTCTGTTTCACGGATGAACATCAATTTGAACCAGTGAGCTCACTGCCGTGAAAAAATACAGTAGGGGGAGTTATGCATCGTAAGCAACTAGATAAGTGGATTCATGGATTTCATCAATCGAGTTATCAGCCACCGAAGGTGTTTGTTATCAGTTGTTCTGATCTATCGTGCTATTTACTCGCGGTGGAGTACAAACATAAGGTTGAGCCTGTGCTGGTGGATAACGAACCCATTCATTTTGAGTCGCTTGATCAGGTGAAAGATGAGTTGCTGCGTTTAGGTGTCGAACGTGCTTTTTTGCGCTTGCACAATACTTATGACGAATTTGGTGCCACTGATGGACCGATGTATCACGATATTGAAATGTCATTAACGACGCATTAAGCGCTAAACATTTATGTCGACTTATGCGTAGTAATTACTGAGGATCTTGGCGGTAAATTGAGTGCGTAAATAAAAGCCTCGTGGCAACGTTTTGATGACTTTACCACTTGCGCCATAAGCATCGGTTAGTGCTCGGCTGTTGGCCGCTTTGGGACGGAGTTGCAACACTTCACCATGTTTGGCGGTAATTTTTTCAACTTGGCCGAGGACAATTAACTCCATCAACTCTTCCCAGTCAGTTTGTAGTTGCTGCTCTTCTTGTTGGTTTGGAGACCAAATTAACGGAGAGCCTACTCGACGTTCGGCTAGCGGGATTTCGCGCTCGCCTTCAACAGGCACCCACAATACCCGTGATAACTTGTTGCGAACATGGCTTTGCTGCCACGTTAAACCATGCACGCCTGTCAGTGGCGCGACACAAACAAAGGTCGTTTCAAGTGGCTTACCGTGATAACCAATCGGAATAGTTTTTAGCTCAATACCGAGTTGCTCAAAATCTTGTTGAGGCTTACTTCCTGCGGTTGCGCCTAAATGCCACTCTAATAGTTGGCCAACCCAGCCTTTATCTCGTCGAAGATCGGCCGGTATTTTGATTTTTGCTTCATTGGCAAGTTCGGCAAAAGTGATCCCGGCAATATCGCGAGCGCGTGCGAGCAGTTCTTGTTCGGATTGAGGTTCTGGCTTCATCATGTCATATCGTGATTGAGTTACCGATATTGTAGCGAGATCTAAAAAAATAGCGACTTGCTGTCAATCTCATCGAGTTGCTGAAAAGATCGTCATTCAGGGTTTATCCACAAGCAAATGGTAAAAATTATTAATCTTGGTGACATATGTATGAATTTACAGGTTTTTGTGATCATATAACGCTTGATTTTCTGTGGTGATCCTAATTCGTTTTGCTCTGTGTGTGGATAAACATGCAGTTGGTTGATCTTTGACCGTTCCGTTGCTTGGTGTTAATAATCACTGATTTTAGAATGGCAACTCATGCGCTTGTTTGTTTAAGGTTTTGTTTTTGTTCGTTTTTGTAGTTTGTTTTTGATGGTGTTGTTGTTGCGCAAACAAGGTGTTATTCCAACGGAAATGTTTGTTGATCGCTTTTTCACATAGTTATACACAGAAAAGGTGAATAAATGTGGTCTATGTCTCATTAGTGTGTGAATAACCGCATAACTGACGAATAGTTATCCAGTTTGGTGATATTCGGCGATAATTTCTGTGTTAGTCACACTAGTAAGTTTGCTCCGTTTGGGGATATGTGGAAAAATCGCGGTAATTAAAGATTTTATTAGAGGTTGGCCAGTGATAGATGGCGATGGTTACCGCTTAAATGTGGGAATTGTAATCTGTAACAACCATGGTCAGGTCTTCTGGGCTAAACGATACGGACAACATTCATGGCAGTTTCCTCAAGGGGGGATTGATGATGGGGAAAACCCAGAACAGGCCATGTATCGTGAATTGTATGAAGAGGTCGGTCTCACTAAGCAAGACGTCAAAATCGTTGCGACCAGTCGTCATTGGTTAAGATATAAGTTACCAAAGCGATTGGTGAGGTGGGATTCAAAGCCTGTTTGTATCGGCCAAAAACAGAAATGGTTTTTGCTGCGTTTGGATTGTGAAGAGTCCAAAATTAATATGCAACGTGGCAATTCCCCTGAGTTTGATGGTTGGCGTTGGGTGAGTTACTGGTACCCAGTGCGTCAAGTCGTCTCTTTTAAGCGCGATGTATATCGTCGAGCGATGAAGGAGTTTGCTTCTATGGCTATGCCGTTTAAAGAACGTCGAGCAAAAGGTAAGCGTAAACCGCGAAGAGGGTAGTGATGCTTTCTCAACTAAGGGACATAGTTGAACAAGTTTCCAAAGTGGAAAACGTGCATAGCGCGTTAGAGCTATTGGTTCAACAAACGTGTCTTGCGATGAATACGGAGTGTTGCACCATCTACCTCGCCAATGAAGAGATGCAGCGCCTTGAGTTGATGGCAACTCAAGGCTTGCGCTTCAAAGGCAAAAAAATCCACATTCATTTCAAAGAAGGTTTGGTTGGGCTGGTGAAACGCAGTGCCGAGCCACTTAACCTTGCTGAAGCATCAAAACACCCTAACTACAAATACTTCTCTCAGCTAGGTGAAAAGGTTTACCAGAGCTTTCTCGGTACGCCGATCATTTATCGAAAACAAGTGCTGGGCGTGCTGGTTGTGCAGCAGAAGGCTCCCCGTCAGTTCGATGAAATGGAAGAGTCTTTCCTTGTCACGTTGGCTGCACAGTTGGCGGTCATCATCGCGCATGCACAAACCCAAGGTCAGTGGCGTTTAGAGAAGAAACAGCAAGCCATTCGTGGTATACCAGCTTCTTCTGGTGTCGCTATCGGCACATTTTGGTGGGATGACTCACAGCCGCAACTCGCTGATGTTCGTCCGGCCTCTACGCTTGATATTGAGCGTGAACAAGAGTGGTTAATGCTCGCGATTGAAGAGGCATTGAGTGATTTCCGCAGAATGCGTAAAAAGCTTGATAACGAAATCAATAAAGAGACCTTAGCCATTTTTGATCTGTTTACTCACTTGCTTAATGATCCCATGTTACGCAAAGATCTTAAGGCACAGATCCAAGAAGGTGATCGCGCTGACTGGGCGGTACGCCAAGTGGTTGAAACGTATTCCAACCGTTTTGCTCGTATGACCGATGGCTATTTAAAAGAGCGCGCGCAAGATGTGCGTGAACTTGGCCAGCGGTTGCTGTTTTTCCTCCACAATGCCGAGCAAGAACAACATCAATTTGAGCAACCGGTTATTTTTGTCGTCCGTGAACTGACCGCGTCGCTGATTGCTTCTATTCCCAAAGACAAGTTACTGGCGGTGATTTCACTTGAAGGCGCTGCTAATTCTCACGCCGCCATTTTATCGCGCGCATTAGGCATTCCTGCCGTGATGGGCGTTAACCTTAACCTCGATAGCATTAATGGTAAAAAAGGCATTGTCGATGGTTATAGTGGCAAAATTTTAGTCTCGCCAAGTCGCCAACTATTAAAAGAATACCGCGCTTTAGCCAACGAAGAGCGTGAATTGGCCAACATGGTCAATCAACGTATTGAAGAGTCGGCCTTTACCGCTGATGGCGAACGAATCGAAATCTTACTCAACGCAGGCTTGAGTGCCGATGCCAATATTGCGGTTAACCAAGGCGTTGATGGCGTGGGTTTATATCGCACCGAAATTAGTTTCTTGCTGCAGCATCGCTTTCCTTCAGAAGAAGAGCAAACACAGCAATATCATTCAGTATTAAGTACTTACCCTGACAAACGTGTGGTGATGCGGACTTTGGACATCGGCGGTGATAAGGCATTACCTTATTTGCCAATTGAAGAGGACAATCCCTTTTTAGGTTGGCGTGGTATCCGTTTTACGCTCGATCATCCCGATATCTTTTTAATGCAAATTCGCGCCATGATGAAGGCGAGTGCAGAGACGCAGAACTTGAGCATTCTGTTGCCAATGATCTCTGGAGCGCAAGAGCTGGATGATGCGATTGTTTTTATTGAACAAGCCTATCAAGAGCTGTCATTGCTTGATCCCCGAATCGTTAGACCACACATCGGTATTATGATTGAAGTGCCATCGATGCTTTATTTGTTGCCATTGATTGCGGATAAAGTCGATTTTGTCTCCGTCGGAACTAACGATTTAACTCAATACCTGTTAGCCGTCGATCGCAATAACTCACGGGTTTCGGATGTGTATGAGTCGATGCATCCTGCGGTGATTATGGCGTTGAATCATATCCATCAAAGCTGCGCACAGTTGCGGCTACCCGTTTGTATTTGTGGTGAGTTGGCGGGTGACCCGATTGGCGCATTATTGATGGTTGGCCTTGGCTATCGCAGCTTGAGTATGAACACTTCTAATGTGGCCAAGGTAAAATACTTACTGCGCAATACACAAGTGGATGAATTAAAACAGTTAGCTGACAAAGCACTGATGCAGCCATACGGCAAAGATATTTATACTATGATGCAAGATTTTTTCGAGCAGAAAGGCTTCTCTGGCTTTATTCGAGCTGGTAACAAATAAGGGTATAGCGTGACGATAGAATTGTTGATCCTAATGTTAATCTTGGGATCTTTTGTTGGCGTTATGGCCGGGCTACTTGGAATTGGTGGCGGGCTTATCGTCGTACCTGCCTTATTGATTCTGTTACCACAAGCAGGCATTGATGCTGCAATTTCAATGAATATTGCGCTTGCAACCTCCCTCGCGACCATCATTGTGACTTCCGGCTCATCTGCACTCAATCATTTAAAACTGGGCAATGTCGATATGTTCGTCATTAAGTGGTTGATGCCCGGTGTCGTCATTGGTGGCTTCATTGGAGCCAATATCGCTGAATGGATTCCTGCCGATTATCTACCGAAAGTGTTTGGCGTTATAGTGCTTTGCTTAGCGTTACAGATGTTAATGTCAATGAAGAGCATCACACAAAGAAGCATGCCAGCAAGCGGTTTAACGGCGTTTTATGGCTCGCTGATTGGACTTGTTTCGAGTCTAGCGGGCATTGGCGGTGGTTCTCTTACCGTGCCATTTCTTAATCGTCATGGTGTTGAAATGCGCAAGGCCGTCGGGTCGTCATCGGTGTGCGGTTGTGTTCTTGCTATCTCAGGCATGATAGGCTTCATCCTCAATGGCTACAGTGCGGATAATTTGCCAGCTTTTAGCCTAGGCTATGTTTACTTGCCAGCATTGGCTGCGATTGCTTCAACGTCGATGTTGACCACGCGTGTTGGTGCTAAGTTAGCCACTTCACTGCCAACAACAGTACTGAAAAAAATATTTGCACTATTTTTGATGTTCGTAGCAGGAACTATGCTGCTATAACGTAATCTCATCTAAATCAATCATTACAAGAGTTATCTGTTTATGTCTCAGGGATACTTTGAATTTCCTAATATCGATCCTGTTTTAGTTTCCATCGGCCCACTGTCTATTCGCTGGTATGGCTTGATGTATTTGATCGGTTTTGCTTTTGCTCTGTGGCTGGCGAATCGCCGTGCAGATAAGCCGGGGAGTGGCTGGAATCGTGAGCAGGTTTCTGATCTCCTGTTTGCTGGTTTTTTAGGGGTTGTGATTGGTGGCCGTATTGGCTACGTGCTGTTTTATAATTTTGATTTATTTCTGCAAGACCCACTTTATCTATTCAAAGTGTGGACCGGTGGTATGTCATTCCACGGTGGCTTATTAGGTGTCATCACGGCCATGTTCTGGTATGCACGTAAAAACGGTCGCACTTTCTTTGGTGTTGCTGATTTTATCGCGCCATTAGTACCGTTTGGTTTAGGTATGGGACGCATGGGGAACTTCATGAACAGTGAGCTTTGGGGCCGCGTGACTGATGTGCCTTGGGCGATCGTTTTCCCTAATGGCGGACCGCTTCCTCGTCACCCATCTCAGCTATATGAAATGGCGCTTGAAGGCATCGTGTTGTTCTTTATTTTGAACTGGTTTATCAAAAAGCCACGCCCACTTGGATCTGTGTCAGGACTCTTCTTAGCCGGTTATGGTACATTCCGCTTCTTAGTCGAGTATGTACGTGAGCCCGATGCACAGCTAGGCTTGTTTGGTGGATTTATCTCTATGGGACAAATTCTATCGACGCCGATGATTGTGATTGGTGTATCCCTGATGGTTTGGGCATACAAACGTGGTCACTACAAAGATGAACTCCCTCAACAGAACGCGAAGTAAGGAATTGGTGTGAAACAGTATTTAGATCTCTGTCAGCGAATCGTTGACCATGGTGAGTGGGTAGCAAATGAACGTACGGGTAAGCGTTGCCTTACGGTGATTAATGCCGATTTGACCTACGATGTGGCTAACAACCAATTCCCGTTAGTGACGACGCGTAAGAGCTTTTGGAAATCAGCGGTTGCTGAGCTGCTTGGCTACATTCGTGGTTACGACAATGCAGAAGATTTTCGTCAGCTAGGCACCAAAACATGGGATGCCAACGCAAACTTGAACGACGCTTGGCTTAATAACCCATACCGTAAAGGTGAAGATGATATGGGCCGCGTCTACGGTGTACAAGGCCGTGCGTGGGCAAAACCAGATGGTGGTCATATCGATCAATTGCGTAAGATTGTTGATGATCTAACGCGTGGCGTGGATGACCGTGGTGAAATTTTGAATTTCTATAACCCGGGTGAGTTCCATATGGGTTGTCTGCGTCCTTGTATGTACAGCCACCATTTTTCACTGCTCGGTGATACTCTGTATCTCAACAGCACGCAGCGTTCATGTGATGTGCCTCTTGGTTTGAACTTCAATATGGTTCAGGTTTACGTCTTCCTCGCGATTATGGCGCAAATCACCGGTAAGAAAGCGGGTGTGGCTTACCATAAGATTGTGAATGCACATATTTACGAGGATCAGTTAGAGCTGATGCGTGATGTGCAGTTAAAGCGTGAACCGCTGGCACCAGCGACTTTCCATATCAACCCAGAAATTAAGTCATTGGAAGATTTAGAAACGTGGGTAACCTTGGATGACTTTTGGGTCGAAGGCTACGAGTCACACGAAGCAATTAAATTCCCGTTCTCGGTTTAACTCCCAAGAGCGTTATGAGAGAAGGCTGACCGAGTGTCAGCCTTTTTTTTGCCTTGCAGAAGGTGGGGGGAGCAGAATTGAGAGGCGAGAAGTAGAGAGTTGGGAATCGAGATGGGGACTCGACTTCATCTCTTGAGGTTATAGGTAGCCGATTTTTTACCACGATGAAGCGTGCTGATGTCATTCCCTACAGTGCGTCAGCACAGGATAGGGAATCTAGCCTTTGGTTTGTTGGATACGATAAAACCATCAATTACCGATCCAGTTGCCTTTCCCGATTCTAGATTCTGACGCTCTTTTTTGTCTCTCGCTTCTCGCAGCAAAGCGCTCCTGCTCTTTTCTCGATTCTGCTCTCTAGATTCTCGGCGCTCCTTTCAGTTTCTCGCTGCTCGCAGCAGAGCCTCCTGCTCTTTTCTCGATTCTCATCTCTAGATTCTCGATTCCTTTTCACTCTTAAGAACGAAAAAAAGCCCCCGACTTTCGACGGGGGCTTAGCAAGCAAAGGTGTGGAACGTTTTATTATACAGTCAGCGCTAGGATTGAACCTGGTAGCACGATGAATACGAATAGTAAGTATGCGGCTACAACTGCTTTGTTTTTGATTGCCATATCAGCAAGCCATTCAGCACATTTCACCGGAATCTCACGTAGGAACGGGATACCAAAGATGAATACGGTTGCCATTAGGTTGAATACTAGGTGTACCAGAGCAATCTGTAGTGCGAATACTGCAAACTCACCTGAAACTGCTGTTGCTGCCAGTAGAGCTGTAATACACGTACCG
Organism: Vibrio scophthalmi LMG 19158; assembly: GCF_000222585.1. Taxonomy (GTDB): domain Bacteria; phylum Pseudomonadota; class Gammaproteobacteria; order Enterobacterales; family Vibrionaceae; genus Vibrio; species Vibrio scophthalmi. The sequence continues at coordinate 22,640 of NZ_AFWE01000150.1, forward strand.
ATGTTCGCACCTAGAGTGAATGGGTAAACATCACGTACTTTCAACACACCAGTACCTACTAGTGGAACCATTAGGCTTGTTGTTGTAGAAGATGACTGAACCAACACTGTTACGATTGAACCTGAAACGATACCGTGGATAGGGCCACGACCAATCGCGTTCTTCAAAATGTCACGAGCACGACCAACCATTAGGCCTTTCATTAGTTTACCCATTACGGTGATAGCTAGGAAGATAGTCGCGATACCTAGTACGATTAGCATTACGCCGCCAACCGTGTTACCAAATGAACCTAGAGGACCTTGGATAGCGGTGATCACTGGCTTAGTGATTGGCTTGATAAAGTCAAAACCGCCCATGCTCATATCACCAGTTGCTAGCAGTGGCGATACTAACCAATGAGAAATCTTGTCCAGAATACCGAACATCATCTCAAGTGGTAGGAAAATAGATACTGCCAATAGGTTGAAGAAGTCGTGAATGGTTGCACTAGCAAACGCACGGCGGAACTCTTCTTTACAGCGCATATGACCAAGAGACACAAGAGTATTTGTTACAGTTGTACCGATATTGGCACCCATAACCATAGGTATTGCTGTCTCTACAGGTAAACCACCAGCTACAAGGCCGACGATAATAGAAGTAACGGTACTTGATGATTGAATCAGTGCCGTAGCAACAAGACCAATCATTAAGCCAGCGACTGGGTGCGAAGCAAATTCAAATAGAACCTTCGCTTGATCACCGACTGACCATTTAAAACCTGTACCTACCATAGAAACTGCAAGCAGTAGTAAGTACAACATGAATGCCAAGTTAGCCCAGCGTAACCAGCGAGTAGTGCTCGAAATTGGCGCTGCTGTAGAAGTAGCTTGGTTCATCATAATTTTCTCCATTGACCGTTAGAATCTTCGTTTTGGTCTGTATGTTTAATCTGAGGGCGATACTAGAGTGGAAATATTTCAGTAATATTACAGTTCGATGTAACAAATCGAATTTTATGATGTATAGGTGGTGATCTATGTTTACAGGGAAATGAATTGCATTTAAGTTGCTGATTACAATTGGATTTTATTGGTATGTTTAAATGTTGTGCAAGTCGCAAAAATTATCAAAAAAAGCGTTTAAAGCCATTTTTATCAGCTGTTTTATGACAGTACGCTGTCATAAATGCTTTTTTGGATTCGGAAAAACTTTCCAAATTCCGGAGATTGTTCGTATATAGCGAGTTATTGTTGTCATTTTTTACAGCTGAGATAATCTAAAGCAGAGATATCATTACCGAATTGAGTGCGAAAGAAGTCTTATGTCCCATTTAAACTATAACCATGTGTACTATTTTTGGATGGTCTGCAAGCAAGGCTCAGTGACGAAAGCGGCGGAGGCTCTTTTCCTTACCCCACAGACAGTCACAGGGCAAATCAAAGCGCTCGAAGAACGCTTGGATGGTAAGTTAACTAAGCGTAATGGCCGCAGTGTTGAGCCAACAGAGTTGGGGCAATTGGTCTTTAAGTATGCCGATCGCATGTTCGGCCTTAGTTATGAAATGCTGGATATTGTCAATTACAGCCAGCACTCAAACATTTTATTTGATGTCGGTGTCGCTGATGCATTGTCAAAACGGCTCGTCAGTAAAATTTTAATGACCACGGTGCCAAGCGATAACAGCATCCATTTACGCTGTTTTGAATCGACTCACGAAATGCTATTGGAACAACTCGCGCAGCATAAGTTGGATATGATTTTATCGGATTGCCCAGTGGATTCTGGCCAGAGCCCTGGTTTGTTTAGTAAAAAACTCGGTGAAAGTCGCATGAGTTTTTTCTGCTCCGGCAATGTTGATGACTTGTCGTTTCCTGCCATCTTAGAACAGCGTAAGCTTTTGATCCCCGGTAGTCGCACCGCGATGGGGCGTAAAGTCATAGAGTGGTTTGATAGGCAAGGTATTCAGCCTAATGTGTTAGGTGAGTTTGATGATGTTGCCTTAATGAAGGCTTTTGCTCGTTACCACAAAGATGTGATTTTTTTAGCGCCCTCTTTATATATGACTGAAGTGGGCGATGACATTCCATTACAGTTAATTGGCCACATCGATGAGCTCAAAGAAGAGTACTACGTCATATTTGCAGAGAGAATGATTCAACACCCTGCGGTAAAAAACGTATGTGATGCGGATTTTAGCACTCTATTTAATTGATCGCTTTTACTCAGCAAACGAGATCGATTAACATCATTGAGACATCTAATTGATAATTTAGTCTAATTTACCCAAAACCTCTTGTGAGAAGTTTTGCTGTTCCGAGGAGTAGTACCTGATGAATGTGCAAGAGATGGAAAAAAAACTCTACCCAAGCGGTGGTGTTATTAAAAGCCATGGCGAATGAACGGCGTTTACAGATCCTCTGCATGTTGCATAATCAGGAAATGTCGGTGGGTGAGCTGTGTAATAAATTGGCATTGAGCCAATCAGCGTTATCTCAGCATTTGGCGTGGCTACGTCGTGATGGGTTAGTCAATACACGTAAAGAAGCGCAGACCGTCTATTACACGTTAAGCAGCAAAGAAGTGAAGGCGATGATCGAACTATTGCACAATATTTATTGTAGCGATTAAGTGGATAGTCACGGAAACGGTCAGAACAACCAAATTTTAGATATAAAAAAACCGGCGAGAGCCGGTTTTTCTTCACTGGGAATCAGAGTTCTAATTAAAGAGCTTTGATCGCAGCAACAAAACGAGACTTGTGACGAGCAGCTTTATTCTTATGAATAAGGCCTTTAGTCGCCATGCGGTCTAGGATTGGTGTAACTGATGCAAATGCAGCAGTTGCAGCTTCTTTGTCGCCTGCTTCGATAGCAGCAACAGTTTTCTTCATGTAAGTGCGCATCATAGAACGACGGCTAGCGTTGTGCTGGCGACGTTTCTCAGCTTGGATAGCGCGCTTCTTAGCAGATTTACTATTTGCCAAGGGTCTAACTCCCAAAAACTTAGTTCGGTGACAATTTAAGGGCAGGGAATATCCCTTATTTGCGCCGAAATGTCAATTGATTTGTGCAAAAACCAGTCTCAGCCAAAACAAATTTTGGATTCAACGAGTCATCACGGTTAAGATGGCGGGGATTCTATCAGTATTTTTTTTTCAATGCTAATACTTATCTGCCTTGAATCCGACTTTCCTTCATCTATTAGGTCAGATTAACCAAGTATTGCATATTTTTGAGGTGTTTGTGAGTAAACGTCTACTCAAGTCTGGCATGATCGTCAGCGCGATGACTTTAATTTCTCGTGTGCTTGGTTTAGTCCGCGATGTGGTCGTTGCCAATTTAATGGGCGCAGGGGCGAGTGCCGATGTGTTTTTCTTTGCCAATAAAATCCCGAACTTCCTGCGTCGTTTGTTTGCGGAAGGGGCTTTTTCACAGGCCTTTGTACCGGTATTAACTGAAAACTACGCCCAAGGCGATATGGATAAAACCCGTCAACTTATTGCTCGGGCGGCGGGGACACTTGGTGTGATTGTCTCTATTGTGACGTTGCTGGGGGTTTTAGGTTCTGGCGTTGTCACTGCTTTATTTGGCTTTGGCTGGTTTTTAGATTGGCTTAACGGTGGTCCTTCTGCTGAAAAGTTTGAGTTGGCGAGCTTCATGCTCAAAATTACCTTTCCTTATTTATGGTTCATCACCTTTGTCGCACTCTCTGGGGCGATACTCAACACCTTAGGTAAATTTGCTGTCTCGTCATTTACGCCGGTTTTCCTAAACGTAATGATCATTTTTTCGGCTTGGTTTATCGCTCCACAGTTGTCGCAGCCTGAGATTGGTTTGGCGATTGGGGTTTTTCTGGGCGGTTTAGTACAGTTCCTGTTTCAAATTCCGTTTCTAATCAAAGCGGGTGTGATGGTGAAACCTCAATGGGGGTGGCGCGATCCGGGTGTAGTGAAAATACGTACCCTGATGATCCCGGCGTTATTTGGCGTTTCGGTTAGCCAAATTAACTTACTGCTTGATACGTTTATTGCCAGCTTCTTGCAAACCGGCTCAATCAGTTGGTTGTACTACTCTGATCGTCTACTGGAGTTTCCATTAGGCCTATTTGGCATCGCGATTGCGACAGTAATCCTACCGGCTTTATCCCGTAAACACGTTGATGCGCATAGCGAAGGCTTTGCTAGCACCATGGATTGGGGGGTGCGCATGGTTATCTTACTGGGTTTACCCGCTATGCTAGGTTTAATGGTGCTGGCAAAACCGATGCTGATGGTGCTGTTTATGCGGGGGGAATTTTCTCCCCATGATGTTCAGCAAGCATCACTCTCATTGTTTGCCTATGCCTCGGGTCTTTTAAACTTTATGTTGATTAAGGTGTTAGCGCCTGGCTATTACTCGCGACAAGATACCAAGACGCCAGTGAAATACGGCATTATCGCAATGAGCACCAATATGGTGTTTAACGCGATTTTTGCTTATTTCTATGGTTACGTAGGACTTGCAATGGCAACGGCTCTGTCTGCCTTGGTCAACATGGCGTTGCTATATAGAGGACTACATCTGCAAGGTGTTTATCAGATCAGCAAGAAAACCTTATTTTTCATCGCTCGTCTGGTGATTGCTGGTGGTGCAATGGTGGCGGCGATTGTGTGGCAACTAGAAGAAATCGATGTTTGGCTAGCATGGAGCTTTGTTGAACGAGTGATGGCGCTAACCATGCTGATCGGCCTAGGTGCGACGGTTTATCTGGTTTGTCTACTGGTACTAGGTGTGCGCCTTAAAGATTTAAAAGCAGCGACAGAGTAGCTGCGCTTGGTATATAATCCGTCGGTTTCACGTCGTGCAAATTGAAAAGGCAGTAAGCAACTCCCAATGGAATTGATTCGAGGCATTCACAACATTCAGCCGCACCATCAAGGGTGTGTGCTTACCATAGGAAACTTTGATGGCGTCCATCTTGGTCATCAGGCAGTACTTGAACAAGTCTCCCTGCAAGCCAAGGCGTTAGATCTACCTTCAATGGTGATGACGTTTGAACCTCAGCCTTTGGAATTGTTTGCCAAAGACAAAGCGCCGGCGCGTTTAACTCGATTGAGAGACAAGTTTGTTCAACTGAATAAGTTGGATATCGATCGTTTGCTCTGCGTTAGTTTTAATACTTATTTTGCCAGCTTAACGGCAGATGAATTTATTACTGACTTGTTGGTCAAGCGATTGGGTGTTAAGTTTCTCGTCATTGGTGATGATTTTTGTTTCGGCCGTGGCCGCAAAGGTGACTTTGCGATGCTGCAACAAGCCGGAAAACGCTACGGCTTTGACGTCGTCAGTACGCAGAGTTTTTGTTTGCAGCAACTGCGTGTTAGCAGTACTGCAATTCGCAATGCCCTCGCGCAAGATGATTTACCAGCCGCCGCACAAATGTTGGGGCGTGATTACAGTATTAGTGGCCGTGTTTCACATGGCCGCAAGCTGGGGAGAACGATCGGTTTTCCTACGGCAAATATCCCTCTAAAACGTTGTGTCTCACCTGTTTCAGGTGTGTATGTTGTACAGGCGTTAGGGCTTGGAGAACAAGCGATAGGAGGGGTGGCGAATATTGGCCAAAGACCAACAGTCAATGGCGTTCGTCAGCAACTGGAAGTACACTTATTTGACTTCCAGGCCAATTTATATGGCAAACAACTAGAAATAGTACTTTTGCAAAAGCTTCGTGATGAACATAAATTTGAGTCATTCGATGCTTTAAAACAGCAAATTGAATTGGATGCTGAGGCAGCAAGGGTGTGGCTGCGTCAGTTTAAGCGTTAATCGGTTTATTCCACCGTTAACCATAATGTCTAACTTTCGCCCAATACAACGGAATTAAGAATCGATGAGTGAGTATAAAGATACCCTGAACCTACCTGATACAGGGTTCCCAATGCGTGGTAATCTGGCCAATCGTGAGCCAGAAATGCTTGAGCGTTGGTATAAAGAAGATCTTTACGGTGAAATCCGTAAAGCGAAGAAAGGCAAAAAATCTTTCGTATTACACGATGGCCCTCCATACGCTAACGGTGATATTCACATTGGCCACGCGCTAAACAAGATTCTTAAAGACATTATTATTAAATCCAAAACGCTTTCGGGTTTTGATGCGCCGTACGTTCCAGGTTGGGACTGTCACGGTCTACCTATCGAATTGATGGTAGAAAAGAAAGTCGGCAAACCAGGCCAAAAAGTAACGGCAGCAGAATTCCGTGAAAAATGTCGCGAATATGCAGCCGGTCAAGTTGAAGGTCAAAAAGAGAGCTTCAAACGTCTTGGTATCATGGGCGAGTGGGACAAACCATACCGCACGATGGATTTTGCTACAGAAGCAAACATCATTCGCGCATTAGGTAAGATTGCTGATAAAGGCCATCTACTAAAAGGTTTCAAACCTGTTCACTGGTGTACAGACTGTGGTTCGGCATTGGCTGAAGCAGAAGTAGAGTACAAAGATAAAGTATCACCATCTATCGATGTGAAATTTGCAGCGACGGATGAAGCGGCTGTACTGGCTAAGTTTGCACTAGCGGATGGTCATGCCGGTGAAGGTGAGCTTTCAATCGTTATCTGGACAACCACGCCATGGACTCTGCCAGCAAACCGCGCAGTATGTCTACGTGATGATCTAGAGTACGCACTGATTCAAGTTGAAGCGAATGGCGAACAGCCTGCGCAACGTATCATCGTCGCTTCTGAGCTGGCGAAAGATGCAATTGATCGTGCGGGTATCGAGCATTTCCATAACCTTGGTTTTGCGAAAGGTGCTGATCTTGAGTTGCTACAATTCAACCACCCATTCTACGATTTTACCGTTCCAGCGATCCTTGGCGATCACGTAACGACTGAATCAGGTACGGGCGTGGTTCATACTGCACCTGGCCACGGTCAAGAAGACTTCGTGGTTGGTCAAAAGTACGGTCTAGAAGTGGCAAACCCAGTTGGTTCAAACGGCGTTTACCTACCAGATACTCCGCTATTTGCTGGTCAACACGTTTTCAAAGCGAACGATTCAGTGCTTGAAGTGCTTAAAGAAAAAGGCGCGCTACTGCATCACCACGCTTACGAGCACAGCTACCCACACTGCTGGCGCCATAAAACGCCAATCATCTTCCGTGCAACACCACAATGGTTCATTTCAATGGATCAAGCTGGCCTACGTGCAAAAGCACTAGAGTCAATCAAAGGTGTTCAGTGGATGCCTGAATGGGGCCAAAGCCGTATCGAAGGTATGATTGAAGGTCGTCCTGAGTGGTGTATCTCTCGTCAACGTACTTGGGGTGTGCCAATTGCTCTATTCGTTCATAAAGAGACCGCAGAGCTACACCCTAATTCACTAGAGCTCATTGAAAAAGTAGCACAGCTAGTGGAAGAAAAAGGCATTCAAGCTTGGTGGGATGTTGATGCTGCTGAACTGATGGGCGCTGATGACGCTGCAAACTACGAAAAAGTGCTTGATACACTAGACGTATGGTTTGACTCAGGTGTAACACACTATGCCGTTGTTGATGCTCGTGAAGAGTTCAATGGCCACAGTGCGGATCTTTACCTAGAAGGTTCTGACCAACACCGTGGTTGGTTCCAATCTTCTCTAATTTCATCTATCGCGATGAAAGACGTTGCGCCATACAAACAAGTACTAACGCACGGCTTCGTGGTTGATGGTCACGGCCGTAAGATGTCTAAATCTATCGGTAACGTTGTGGCACCAAAAGATGTGACCAACAAACTAGGCGCAGACATTCTACGTCTATGGGTTGCTTCAACAGACTACACTGGCGAAGTTGCGGTTTCTGATGAAATCCTAAAACGTTCTGCAGATGCGTACCGTCGTATCCGTAACACAGCACGTTTCTTCCTAGCAAACCTAAACGGTTTCAACCCAGAAACCGATCTAGTACCCGCTGAAGAAATGGTGGCATTGGATCGTTGGGCAGTAGGTCGTGCTCTAGCGGCTCAAGAAGAGATTGTGAAAGCATACGAAGAGTACAACACACATGGTGTAACTCAGCGTCTAATGCAATTCTGTTCAATCGAAATGGGTTCATTCTACCTAGACGTAATTAAAGACCGTCAGTACACAGCGAAACGTGGTGGTCATGCCCAACGTAGCTGTCAAACTGCGCTTTACTACATCGTAGAAGCACTTGTTCGTTGGATGGCACCAATCATGTCGTTCACTGCAGATGAAATCTGGAATGAAATGCCAGGTCAACGCGATAAGTTTGTCTTCACTGGCGAATGGTTCGATGGTCTATTCGGTCTTACTGAAAACGAAGAGCTGAACAACGAATTCTGGGCAGAAATCCAAGCGGTTCGTGGCAGCGTGAACAAGCTTCTAGAAGCTGCACGTAGCGAGAAAGTGATTGGTGGCGCACTACAAGCTGAGATCACTCTGTTTGCTGATGAAGCGCTAGCGGCGAAGATCAATAAGCTAGAAGATGAACTACGTTTTGTTCTACTAACGTCAAAAGCGGCTGTTAAACCTCTATCTGAGAAGACAGAAGCGGCGAAAGAAACTGACATCGAAGGCCTATTGGTTGAAGTTGCAGCTTCAGAAGGCGAGAAGTGTGACCGTTGTTGGCACCACACTGCTGACGTAGGCACTATCGCAGGACACGAGACAATTTGTGGCCGCTGTGTGACCAACGTTGATGGTGAAGGCGAAGTACGTAAGTTTGCGTAATCTCGCTTTAGCGATTGAACTTTATTAGAAATTTATAGCCCCAGTATTTGCTGGGGTTATTTTTAACTGTAGTGTCTCGTTCATGATTTTATAGGAACTTTAATGAGTAACATTCCACTAAAACAATCAGGCGTACGTTGGCTTTGGCTTGCTGTCGTAATCTTTGTGGCAGACATTGCTATCAAGTTGTTTGTTATGGATAACATGGGTTATGGCTGGGCAAATCGAGTTGAGGTGTTGCCTTTCTTTAATTTTCTCTATGTCCATAACTACGGTGCGGCTTTTAGTTTTCTAAGCGATCAAGCTGGATGGCAGCGCTGGTTCTTTACCGCGATCGCCTTTGTTGTGACCGCGATGCTGACGTACTGGATGAGCAAACTACCCGCGAAAGAGAAATGGAACAATATTGCCTACGCGATGATCATTGGTGGCGCAGTCGGTAATGTGTTCGATCGTATCGTGCATGGTTTTGTGGTCGATTATCTTGATTTCTTCTGGGGTGATTATCATTGGCCCGCTTTTAATCTTGCTGATAGCACAATTTGTATTGGCGCGGCGATGATTATTCTTGATGGCTTTCGCAACAAAGATAAACAAACCGCTCAATAGAGCAAATATTGAATAACCCTAAGCGCTGTCTGTTGATTTGGACGGCGCTTTTTCATTTAATAGACGTCTCTATTTGTTTTGAAGTATTCCCCTTCGCAGCATAACAATGACAAGGAAGCAGTCTCGTGACGATAATCGCTCAACAATCGGCAGTAACATTGCACTTTACGATTAAAATGAAAGATGGCTCAGTAGCCGACAGCACTTACAATATGGGCAAGCCGGCTAAGTTAGTCATTGGTGATGGTAGCTTGAGTGAGAATTTTGAGCAGTGTTTATTTGGCTTACAAACTGGCGATAAAAAAGCGATAGATTTACCCGCTGCTGATGCTTTTGGTATGCCAAATCCAGATAATATTCACTACATGGATCGCAGCAAATTTGTTGGTGATGCTGAAGTGGAAGTGGGAACAATAATGGCGTTTAGTGGCCGCGATGGGATGGAAATCCCTGGTATTATTACCGATATCGCTGGCGATTCGGTCACCGTTGACTTTAATCACCCCTTAGCAGGACAAGATGTGACTTTTGAAGTCGAAATTTTGTCAGTAGAATAACGCCCCAAGAAGATAACAATTCCATGAGCAATGAAATGAAAATCCTATTAGCCAACCCACGTGGTTTTTGTGCGGGTGTTGATCGCGCGATTAGTATCGTTGAGCGCGCTTTAGAACTTTACCAGCCGCCAATTTATGTACGTCATGAAGTGGTACATAATCGCTTTGTGGTGGAAGGCTTAAAACAGCGTGGCGCGATCTTTGTTGAAGAACTTAGCGAAGTGCCAGATGACAACATCGTCATTTTTTCAGCTCATGGCGTATCACAAGCCGTTCGTCAGGAAGCAAAAGAGCGCGCATTAACCGTCTTTGATGCGACTTGCCCATTGGTGACAAAAGTTCATATGGAAGTTGCACGTGCCAGCCGTAAACATATGGAAGTGGTGTTGATTGGTCATGCTGGTCACCCTGAAGTTGAAGGTACGATGGGACAGTACTCTAGCTTTGAAGGTGGCATGTACTTGGTTGAAAAGCCGCAAGATGTCGAAAGATTATTAAGCTTAGTCAAAGACCCAAGCGAGCTGCACTATGTCAGTCAAACCACCTTATCGGTGGATGAAACGGCCGATGTCATTATGGAACTACGCCGAGTATTTCCTGAGATTCAAGGCCCGCGCAAAGATGATATTTGCTATGCGACGCAAAACCGTCAAGACGCAGTACGTGAAATGGCCGGTGATGTTGATGTGGTGATTGTAGTTGGTTCGAAAAACTCATCAAACTCAACGCGATTAAAAGAGCTGGCGGAAAAACTCGGCACACCGGGTTACTTAACCGATTGTCCTGAAGATATCGATAGTGCTTGGTTTGATGGTAAACACAAAGTCGGTGTTACCGCAGGTGCTTCAGCGCCAGAAGAGCTAGTGAACAAAATTCTGGAACGTATCAAAGAATTGGTTGGTACGCGCTCGGTTGAAGAAGTGTCGGGCCGCGAAGAGAACATGTTCTTTGAAGTGCCTAAAGAGCTGCAAATCAAATTAGTTGATTAGTCGCTCAGTGAAATAGATATAAACAAAAGGCTCCCGAGGGAGCCTTTTGTATTGATAAGCCAAACGTTGTTAATTTTCTAGATCGGTAACTTACGCCGTTTTTGTTTCTGCAGTGGTCGTTGAGTCTTCGTCAGCTAGGTCTTTATCGCCTTTTCCTTTCGAAATCTTAATCACATAAACCATTGCCGCTAGGGCAAATATCACACCAGAGATAGTTGAGATTTGCATTGGTAGGCCAAAGCCTAGCGTGCTGTTGTTCAAGATAAAGGTTGCACACACCGCAGTCATAAATACGGCTGGAATGGTGGTGATCCAATGTAGCTTGTTGTAACGCAGTAGGTAAGCCGACGCTGTCCATAGCATCATGACGGCTGTGGTTTGGTTAGCAAAACCGAAGTAGCGCCAGATGATGCCGAAGTCCACTTGGGTCAACACGCCACCGACAACAAACAGAGGCACAGCCATCAATAGGCGGTTACGCAGTGTTTTTTGTTCCATGTTGAAGTATTCAGCTAGGATCAAACGGCTTGAACGAAATGCCGTGTCGCCAGATGTGATAGGTAAAATGACCACGCCTAGGAAGGCAATGATACCGCCAAACACACCCAGTAAGCCAAATGAAGCGCTGTAAACGACATTGCCCGGGCCACCATTTGCGACGGCTTCTTGCAGAGACTCTAGAGAACCGAAGAAAGAAAGTGCAACCGCACACCAAATTAGAGCGATGATACCTTCGCCAATCATCGCTCCGTAGAAAACAAAGCGACCATTTTTTTCATTTTCCATACAACGCGCCATCAGTGGTGACTGAGTGGCGTGGAAGCCAGAAATTGCACCACAAGCAATGGTGATAAACAAGGCTGGCCAAATTGGCATGTCATTTGGGTTGAGGTTAGTGAACATGTCCGTCACTTCAAAGCCACCCAAAATATGATGTTCACTTGAGAATGCCACTGCGCTGATTAAGCCAATCGACATAAAGATCAGCAGAGCGCCAAAGAGCGGGTAAAAACGACCAATAATTTTATCAACCGGAACAATCGTTGCCAGAATGTAGTAGGCAAAAATGATCACAACCATGGTAGTCATGCTGACATTCAAGCTGGTCTGTTCATTGATAAGGTTGGTGATCATTCCAGCAGGCGCTGATACAAAAACCACACCGACAAGAAGCAGCAAAACAATGGCAAAAATGTTCATAAAATGTTTGGCGCCATTGCCTAGGTAACGACCTGTGATGGTTGGAACAGAAGCACCACCGTTGCGAATAGAAAGCATGCCAGAGAAATAGTCGTGTACGGCACCTGCGAAAATACAACCGATCACAATCCATAGCATTGCAGCAGGGCCGTAGAGTGCGCCCATGATTGGACCAAAGATTGGACCTACGCCTGCGATGTTAAGTAACTGAACCAGATAGACCTTAGGGGTCGACATTGGTACATAGTCTACGCCGTCGGTTTTGGTATGCGCTGGGGTTTTGCGCTGTTCATTGATACCAAATACTTTCTCAACGAAAGCGCCATAAATAAAGTAGCCGCCGATCAATGCAGCGACACAGGATAAAAACCACAACATAAATTCTGTCCCTTGGGTATTGGATTCATGGTCGATAATAAACAACGCTTAGGCGAGAAACATCCGCTTTTACCTTGAGTGGTCATATGGGGATTTAAGTGGTTCTGGTTGGTATTAAGTGGTTTTATTGTTGCTCATCACTCACCATCAGTGGTCATCGATAGTGATTAGTGGTTACACTAGAGCAAGGAAAGAACAATAAGGAAAAACAATGAGAAAGCTAATGGCAGTGGCACTACTTACCATTCTGGCTGGCTGTGCCAGTTCAGTGGAGCAGTTGGCTAAAACGGGTGATTGGTATCAAGTGGGTTATCAAGATGGTGTGAGCGGTAACACCGAGCGTTCATTCTCAGATTTAGCCAAACTGGGCGAGGCAAACCAAGCGGATTATACCCAAGGTTATTTAACGGGTGTAGAAGAGTATTGTAATCCCAATTTTGCTTACCAAATTGGTCTGTCTGGCCAATATTATGAAGGTGTTTGTGAAGGCACTGAAGATGCACAGAAATTTCGTATGGAATGGCAACGAGGCTGGAACGATCAGCAAAATAGCTATTAAGCCAATGACATATGCGTTGCTGTCACGCCATGACAGCAATGAAAAGGCTTGGTTATCCAAGCCTTTATTATTTTAGCGGTTTAGTTTTAGCGGTTTAGTTTTTTTTCCTGGGTAATCTAGCCGCTTTACTTATCGGCATAGTAAAGCACACCTAATGAAGCTAATTGGCTTGCTCCAGTCACTTCAGGCAAATTACTTGGTAAGTTATGCATACGTCGTTGTGCTAACCAAGCAAAAGCCATCGCTTCCATATTGTCACTATCGACCCCTTTATCTTCGGTGGAAGCGACGCGCCAGTTAGGCAACAATTCAATTAAGCGCTGCATCAGTAGAGGATTGCGTACACCGCCGCCACAGACTAATAACTCAGGCTGTTCACCGTGCGTATAACGCGACACATCGTTAGCAATCGTCACCGCGGTGTACTCACATAAGGTGCGCTGTACATCTTGTGTCGATAAGGTGTGTGTAGTGAGTTTTTTCTCTAACCACGGTAGATTAAACAGTTCACGGCCGGTACTTTTTGGTGCTTGGCGCGCAAAATAATCTTCATTGAGTAGATCATCTAGTAATGGCTGATTGATGACACCTTGCAGGGCAAATAAAGCATCATTATCGTATTTATCCCCGCGATGTTTTTGTATCCACGCGTCCATTAGCATGTTGCCTGGGCCCGTATCGTAGCCAATCACTTTTTGATTAGGGCGCAGTACCGAGATATTGGCAATCCCACCAATGTTTAACACCACCACACTCGAATTCGTTGATTCAAATAAGCACTGATGAAAGGCTGGCACCAGCGGAGCACCTTGGCCGCCGAGCGCCATATCTTTACGGCGGAAATCGGCGACAGTATCAATACCTGTTTGAGCGGCAATGATATTGGCATCACCAAGCTGCATAGTAAAAGGCGCATCACCTTCTGGCCTATGGTAGACCGTTTGGCCATGATTACCGATAGCAGTAATACTTTCGGCACTGCAGTTCGCGCTTGCCAATAGCGCATTGACGGCGTCAGCGAAGAGGTGGCCGAGCAAATGATCCAGTTCGCCAATTTCTGCCAAGCTGGTCGGTTGGCCGATACAAATATTCAACAGACGCTGCTTGAGCGACTCGGGCATCGGAAAATCATGCGCCGCCAATAGCTGAATTTGGTTGCCTTCGATTTCGACCAGTGCGGTGTCGACACCGTCCATGCTGGTGCCTGACATCACACCAATAAAGCGTTGTTTTGTATTCATATCCAATTTTTACCAATAGGGTGACATATCCATTGTAAACCGAGAACAATCAGAATAACCTCGAAACCATAGCGAAAATCGACCGCAATCAGGAGAAATTATGGGTCCGTTATGGCTGGATGTAGCAGGGTATGAGTTAACTGCCGAAGATAAAGAGATTTTACAGCACCCAACCGTTGGGGGCGTGATTCTGTTTTCGCGTAATTATCACGATAATCAACAGTTGTTGGCACTCAATACCGCCATCCGTAAAGCGGCAAAACGCCCAATTCTGATTGGTGTTGATCAAGAAGGCGGGCGCGTACAACGATTCCGTGAAGGTTTTTCCCGCATCCCGGCGGCGAAATTGTTTGGTGAGCAAGCTCAAGGCGAGCAATTAGCTGAGTTAGGTGGCTGGTTAATGGCGGCGGAACTGATCGCGCATGATATCGATTTGAGTTTTGCGCCAGTACTGGACAAAGGCCACGATTGCCGAGCGATTGGCGACCGCGCTTTTGGCGATGATGTTGATAGCATCTTACGCTACAGCAGTGCGTTTATGCGCGGTATGAAGGCGGTTGGTATGGCTACGACCGGTAAGCATTTCCCTGGTCATGGGGGCGTGTTGGCCGACTCGCATTTGGAAACGCCCTATGATGAGCGTGATACCATTCTTGCAAAGGATATGGCGATCTTTAAAGCCCAAATTGAAGCGGGCACGCTTGATGCGATGATGCCGGCACATGTTATTTACTCGCATTATGATGATCAGCCCGCTAGCGGTTCGTCATTTTGGCTTAAACAAGTACTGCGCGAGCAGCTGGGTTTTAAAGGCATTATCTTCTCTGACGACCTCAATATGGAAGGCGCTGCTATCATGGGTGGCCCGGCGGAACGCTCCCATCAAGCGCTGGTGGCGGGTTGTGACATGCTACTGCTATGTAACAATCGCGACCAACAGATTGAAGTACTCGATAACTTACCGATCATGGAAACCCCACAAGCATTGGGTCTAATGAAGAAAAAGAACTTTTCTTTGAGTGAACTGCAAAGTAGTGAGAAGTGGCGTCAAGCCTCAGAAGCGATGAAGCGCATGCTTGAGGGTGAATAAGGGATAAACCCAGAGTGAAAGAGCCACATTATGTGGCTCTTTTTGATCGCAGCAGACGCGATAGATGGAGAAGCATTAGAGCATTTGGATCATGATGATCTTTTTACTCATCATGATCCAAACGCTGTTTACTGAAAGCCTAAACGCTCTTTGAGCGGCTTTAAGTAACGGCGGCTAACAGGAATGGGCTGCTGGCTATGAGTTAAGATTTCGGCTAAGCCATTTTCCAGCAGTTTGATTTCTTTGATTGCTTTAACGTTCACTAAATACTGGCGGTGACAGCGCACTAAAGGCGTTTTTTCTTCCAGTATTTTAAGCGTTAACTGGCTAGTGGCTGACTGCTGTGGAGTTTGTACATGCACGCCACTGATATCACTGTAGGCAAACTCAATCTCATGGGTGGGGATAATCATGATGCGGTTCAGGCCAATACAAGGGACTTGATCAAGGCTTTGTGGCGCAATGGCACTGACTGGTTGTAGATTTTGTGGGCCAGACATGAACTGTCCGGACTTGATGAGTCGTTGTACGGTTTTCGCCAATCTTTGCGTATCAACGGGTTTGAGCAGGTAGTCGAAAGCATTGTCTTCAAACGCTTGTACAGCAAATTCATCATAAGCCGTCACGAAGACCACATATGGCATGGTGTCAGGGTCAAGCATGCCTAACAACTCAATGCCGGTAATTTGTGGCATTTGAATGTCGAGAAACACCACATCGGGTTTGAGCTGATTGATTTTTTTTAGTCCTTCAATGGCATTGCTAGCTTGGCCGATAACCTCGATTTGTCCCGTTTCTTCTAACAGTTCCGTAAGCTCTTCGCGAGCAAATAATTCATCATCTATCACAAGTGCAGATAGCATGGTTAATCCTTAACAATCATCATTAGGAATGAGAAAGCTCATTCGCGTGTATTGGTTCGCTTTCACATCAATTTTTAGGTCACTGATCTGGCCAAATTTATTGGTCAGTCGTTTGGCGACAATTTGCATACCTAAACCTGCATGTTCACTTTGTGGCGTGAGGTAACTACCCGCATTGTCTTCGACGATAATGCGTTGACCTTGTGCTTCTGGTTGGCTGTAAATTCGAATTACTCCACCTTCAAGTAAATTCGAAATACCGTGTTTGATGGCGTTTTCTACTAATGGTTGCAGAGTAAAGGTCGGTAATTTACGTTGTAGCAAGCTTGAGTCGATATCAATTTCCACTTCTAAACGGTCGGTAAAGCGCGCTTTTTCAATCGTTAAATAAGCATTCACATGGGCCAACTCATCTTTCAGTGTTACCGCCTCAATATTCTGCTTTAAGTTACTACGAAAAAATTGCGACAGGTGCTGAATCAGTTCACGCGCTTTGGAGGGATCTCTACGCACCACGGCACTGATGGTATTAAGAGCATTAAACAAAAAATGTGGATTCACTTGCGCGTGCAATAATTTGATTTCGGCTTGGGCGAGCAGGGATTGCTTTTGCTGATAATCACCATAGAGAATTTGGCTAGAGAGTAATTGCGCGATTCCTTCTGCCATTGCCATGTTGATAGTGGAAAACAGCTTACGTTTTGGTTCGTAGAGTTTGATCGTGCCAATCACTTTATCTCCCGCTCGTAGCGGGATGATTAATGCGGAGCCTAATTTACACTCCGCTGAGAGCGAGCATTGATAATGCCTTTCTTTGCCATCGAGATAAATAATGTCGTTTTGTTCAATGGCATCCAAAGTGCTTTGTGAGGAGATAGGGGTTTCAGGTCGATGATGATCGTCACCAATACCAACAAAGGCGAGAATTTTGCTGGTGTCGGTGATAGAGACAGCACCAACCTTGGTTTCTTCGTAAACTACGCGTGCAATCTTTTCCGCATTGGCGCTATTAAAGCCAGAGGCAAGAATACCGACAGAACGTTCGGCAATATTCAACGCACGACGAGAGAAGCTGGCGGAATACTCTTCAAAGATGGTTTTTCTATCTTGTAGAATACTCATGAACAGCGCAGCACCGATTGAATTGGCGATGATCATCGGTGCAGCGATGGCAGAAACCAAGACGTAAGCCTGATCAAACGGTTTTGCGACCAGAAGCAAAATCGCCATCTGTACCAGTTCAGCAAAAAGAGTAATCGCAAATACAATGCTGGGGCTAAACAGCAAGGTACCTTTGCCGCGCCGTAATAAATAAGTATGCAGTAAGCCGCCAATCAAACCTTCGGCGGTGGTGGAAATCGCGCAGGCAAGATCGGTAAAACCACCGAGAGAGTAGCGATGTAATCCACCGGTTAGACCGACAAAAAAGCCCACTACTGGCCCACCAAACAATCCGCCCATCACGGCACCAATCGCGCGAGTATTGGCGATAGCATCATTGATTTGTAAACCGAAATAGGTACCGAGGATACAGAACAACGAAAAAACTATGTAGATAGTGAGCTTGTGGCTAAAACGGTGAGATATATTCAGTAGTGGCAAAAAGATGGGGGTTTTACTGAGCATATAAGCCAGCACTAAGTAGACACACATCTGTTGTAATAATGATAGGATGAGATCCATATCGTCAAGCCTGTATTCCATTCCAATAGTTCAATATTTTAATCAAGAACGGCAATAGAGAATACAGGCCAAGCGATAAAAGACCTCTTGGATAGCGAAAAGAATGGCTGTAAACTTGGATTTACAATGGTGTTTTTTATTGTTTACGGTTGAAATTTAGTCTTATCCTGTTAGTTTAGATGTAGAGTTAAATCTTGAGCAAATGGATTGCTAGAGTGTAAATTATAATATACAGGTAGTGGTTATGCAAAAAAGTGAATTGAGTAACGTTAATATTAGTGACGAGCAAGTGCTAATTACCCCAGAGGCGCTGAAAGCAAAGTTACCTTTAAGTGATAATGCCCGTCGTTTTATTCAACAATCACGTCAAACGGTTGCCGACATTATTCATAAAAAAGATCACCGTTTATTGGTGGTATGCGGCCCGTGTTCTATTCACGATATTGAAGCAGCAAAGGATTATGCTCGTCGCCTCAAAGCACTCTCTGAAGAGTTGAGTGATCAACTGTATATTGTTATGCGCGTTTACTTTGAAAAACCACGTACAACCGTTGGTTGGAAGGGGTTAATCAATGATCCTCATTTGGACGGCAGTTTTGATATTGAACATGGACTGCATATTGGCCGTGAACTATTGGTCGAACTCGCCGAAATGGAAATCCCGCTAGCGACCGAAGCGCTTGATCCTATTAGCCCGCAATACTTATCCGATACCTTTAGTTGGGCGGCGATTGGTGCTCGCACTACCGAGTCGCAAACGCACCGTGAAATGGCCAGTGGTCTTTCGATGCCGATTGGTTTTAAAAATGGTACAGATGGTAGCCTTTCTACTGCAATTAATGCCATGCAAGCCGCTTCTTCAAGTCACCGTTTTATGGGGATTAACCGTGAAGGGCAAGTCGCACTTTTGACCACGCAAGGTAACCCAAACGGCCATGTTATTTTACGTGGTGGTAAACAAACCAATTACGACTCAGTCTCTGTCACAGAGTGTGAGCAAGATATGGCAAAAATGGGTTTGGATGCGTCATTGATGGTCGATTGTAGCCATGCAAATTCACGTAAAGATTACCGCCGTCAGCCGTTAGTCGCTGAGGATGTGATTCACCAAATTCGCGAAGGTAATCAATCGATTATTGGTGTGATGATTGAAAGCCACATCAATGAGGGCAGTCAGTCTTCAGATTTGCCATTGAATGAGATGGAGTATGGCGTTTCAATTACCGATGCATGTATCAATTGGTCAGCAACTGAGGCACTATTAAAACATGCCCACAGTGAGTTGGTGCCATTTTTACAAGACCGCTTAAAAGGTTAATTGAGCTAGATAGGGACATTCATGGCTGAACAGTTAAATGCACTGCGCGATCAGATAGATGCAGTCGACAAGCAAATATTAAACTTACTGGCAGAGCGCTTGGCGCTGGTAGAAAAAGTCGGTGAAGTAAAAAGCGAGCACGGTTTACCGATTTACGCGCCGGATCGCGAAGCGGCGATGTTAGCTTCGCGACGTGCAGAAGCGGATAAGATTGGTGTGCCACCGCAACTGATCGAAGATATTTTGCGCCGCACCATGCGTGAGTCTTACGCGAGTGAAAAGGACTCAGGTTTTAAATGTTTAAACCCAGAGTTACGTTCGGTGGTGATTGTCGGTGGTAAAGGTCAATTAGGTGGTCTGTTTGGCCGTATGTTTACGCTTTCTGGTTACCAAGTCAAAGTCCTTGGTAGTCAAGATTGGCATCGCGCTGAGGAGATCCTTGATGGTGCAGGTTTGGTGGTGGTCACGGTCCCTATTCACCTTACTGAAGGTGTGATTGAGAAATTATCGACATTGCCAGAAGATTGCATTTTGTGCGATCTCACCTCCATTAAAACCAAGCCACTGCAAGCAATGCTTAATGTTCATCGAGGTCCAGTGGTTGGCTTGCACCCAATGTTTGGCCCTGATGTTCCAAGCCTAGCGAAGCAGGTCATCGTTTATTGTGATGGTCGAGGAGAAGAGCACTACCAATGGCTACTCAAGCAGTTCTCTATTTGGGGGGCAAGCTTGTGTCAAATAGAGGCGAGTGAACATGACCACGGTATGACGCTGATTCAAGCGCTGCGCCACTTCACTTCGTTTGCTTATGGCCGACATTTAAGTCGTGAAAATCCTAATATTGATAAGCTGTTACAACTTAGCTCACCGATTTATCGTTTAGAGTTGGCGATGGTTGGGCGTCTCTTTGCTCAAGATCCAAACCTATACGGTGACATTATTTTTTCTTCTGAGCAGAATATCGAGATGATCAAACGTTTCCACCGCAGTTTTGGTGAAGCCGTCGAGATTTTAGAAGGGGGCGATAAACAAGCCTTTATTGAAAGTTTTGATAAGGTCAGCGATTGGTTCGGTGATTATTCACAGCAGTTTATGCATGAAAGTCAGAACTTGCTTAAGCAAGCCAATGACTCAATTCATCGTGGTTAAACCCAATTAAAAAAAGCAGCCGATGGCTGCTTTTTTAGCTTATTTTCTGCTTGCTACATCGCCAGTTAAATTACTGACGGTTTCCACTGCAAGATCATTTGGTGGATTGTTGGTCAGGTTAACTTGCAAGCGCACATTATCATCAATTAATTTAACCAATGGTGCCCATTTAATGCTTTTCTCTTTTTCAAATAGAGAGTTAAAGTTATCCGGTGTCCAATCCATGGTGTTCTTCGGGTTGATTGAGCGGCCTAAAAAGCGCGTTTCATAATGCAAGTGTGGGCCGGTTGAGTTGCCGGAGTTGCCGCAGTTGGCAATCACATCCCCTTTCGAGACAAACTGACCACTTTTGACGTTGAAGTTTTTTAGGTGGGCATAAGAGGTCATAAAACCAAATGAGTGACGCAAGGTAAGGTAGTTGCCATAACCTTTGTTGCTTGGTCTTACTGTCTCGATGACGCCATCGGCAGGGGCGATGATTGGCGTGCCCATCTTACAAGTTAAATCGATACCGGTATGGGTATGGCGTTTACCTGAAATAGGGTTGGTACGGCGACCATAGGATGACGAAATGCGTTGGTAATCGAGAGGTGACTCATTAGGGATCATACGAAACATGGTCGCGCGTACGGCGGAATCAACCGCAGCAGCATCTAAGCGATCTTCGATATTGGCTTCATCGAGTTCTTCTTCTCGTGCTAAACCCAGTACCGACTCTACATCGTAGACGCGTTTTCCTAGCATATGCAGCTGGCTACGTTTCTCTTCTAACTCTTGGGAGAGGGAGTGAGAGGCATCAACTTGTTCCGCATAGAGCTGATCTAATGTTGCGTTTTCAGCTTGGCTTTGCTGCAACTGTAGCGACAATGCCTCGATATGTTCTTGTTTGTGAGAGATGTAACCTGCGACGCCCCCCATTACGGCAAATATAGCCACTAAGGAAGCGATTAGAGATTTTCTACCGATAGAGAAGTGTTGTACCTCTTTACTTGTAGGGATGCTAATAATTATTTTGTTCGACATACAACTTTGTTAGGAGTACTCACCTAAATCGGATAAGTGCTCTATTTCACGATGAAGTAATTCATCATCTCCCACATTCAGTTCAACCATGCGTTTAATATGGCCAATGCTTTCAATATCAATATGCTCAATCGTGACACGAATGAGATCTTGAACAACGCCAACAATCTTTCCTTGTAGTTGGATAGTGATATCACTATCGGTCAACTGAAACTGTATAGAGATCGGGGTTAATGGATCTAACGATGTGTGATCTGGACAAGCCAGTAACAATCCATGGAGTGATAGGTCTTTTACATTCGACTCTACTCGAGTGTGGCCTTGAGTCACAACCGCTAGGGCTTGGTATACGATGCGTGAAAATCGACGACGTTCTATCATGCTGAGCTCTCTTGATCTGTTTTTTATAGCTTAACAGATTAAATATTCTAGCTCGGTGGAAATATCCAAACTTAGTGATCAGGCTCGATTTTGATGAAACGGCATTTTAACCGTATACAATAAAGGCCGCTATGATAGCGGCCTTTGAACAAAATTCAAGCGGCTTCTCTGCCGGACCAATAGGTCATACTTAATCAGCTAACGTCATGAACGCGCTCAAAAAGTGATTACTTAGATATACGCTTGTATTTGATGCGATGAGGTTCAGCGGCTTCAGGGCCCAAGGTTTTCTTCAACCAATCCATGTACTCAGAGTAGTTACCTTCATAGAAGTTAACTTGGCCTTCATCACGGTAGTCAAGAATATGGGTCGCAATACGGTCAAGGAACCAACGGTCGTGCGAGATAACCATGGCACAACCTGGGAACTCAAGCAGTGCTTCTTCAAGTGCACGCAGTGTCTCAACGTCTAGATCGTTGGTTGGTTCATCGAGTAGTAATACGTTACCACCCGCTTTAAGCAGTTTTGCTAGGTGGACACGGTTACGCTCACCACCAGACAATTCGCCGATGATCTTCTGTTGGTCTGAACCTTTGAAGTTAAAGCGAGAACAGTAAGCACGCGCAGGAATTTCGAAGTTGTTGATCTTAAGAATATCAGCGCCTTCTGAGATTTCTTGGAAAACGGTCTTCTTGTCGTCCATGCTGTCACGGAACTGATCAACAGAGGCCAGTTTTACCGTCTCACCCAGTTCAATTGAACCTGAATCTGGTTGCTCTGTGCCACTTAGCATCTTGAATAGGGTGGATTTACCCGCACCGTTGGCACCGACGATACCAACGATAGCTCCTTTCGGCATGCTGAATGATAGGTCGTCAATCAGTACACGGCCATCAAATGACTTAGTCAGGTTGTTTACTTCAAGAACCTTATCACCTAAACGTTCACCTGGCGGGATGAACAATTCGTTGGTTTCATTACGTTTCTGGTGATCGCTGTTTTGTAGCTCTTCAAAGCGAGCCATACGCGCTTTAGACTTCGCTTGGCGACCTTTAGGGTTCTTACGTACCCATTCCAGTTCTTTCTCGATGGTTTTTTGACGAGCGCTTTCTTGAGATGACTCTTGTTGTAGACGTGCATCTTTCTGCTCTAGCCATGAGGTGTAGTTACCTTGCCATGGAATACCTTCACCACGGTCAAGTTCTAGAATCCAGCCAGCTGCGTTATCTAGGAAGTAACGGTCGTGCGTGATTGCCACAACAGTACCGGTGTAATCAACAAGGAAGCGTTCAAGCCAAGCAACTGATTCCGCATCCAAGTGGTTGGTTGGTTCGTCAAGCAGCAACATGTCTGGCTTTTCTAGTAGCAGGCGACAAATTGCAACACGGCGACGCTCACCACCAGAGAGGTTCGCAATTTTTGCATCCCATTCAGGCAGGCGTAGTGCGTTCGCTGCACGCTCAAGAGCGTTCTCTAGATTGTGACCATCTTTTGCTTGAATCAGTGCTTCTAGCTCACCTTGCTCTTTTGCAAGTGCATCGAAGTCAGCATCTGGTTCAGCGTAAGCCGCGTATACCGCATCAAGACGAGTCAGTGCACCAGCAACATCACCAACCGCTTCTTCAACGATTTCGCGTACCGTTTTTGATTCATCAAGAACGGGTTCTTGTGGCAAGTAGCCTACGTTGAGACCTGGTTGAGGGCGAGCTTCACCATCGATATCGGTATCGATACCGGCCATGATGCGTAGCAAGGTTGATTTACCTGCACCGTTTAGGCCAAGAACACCAATTTTTGCACCAGGGAAGAAGCTTAGAGAAATGTCTTTTAGAATTTGACGCTTCGGTGGCACAATCTTGCTCACCCGCGACATGGTATATACGTATTCAGCCATTGCCGATCGTTCCTAAATTGCTTTACACATAAACGGCTATTTTACACCAACCAATCTAGGTTTGTTACCTATGATCTTCATTGGCTTCAGGAAATGAAGTGTCAGTAGGATTTACCTAATATTGATGTACGATTCATTAAATGTGTCACACTTAGGTGAAATAATTTTTGTTTACACCTATATGCTTTACAGAACTTAGTAGAATAGTCCTAATAGCATTTCAATATATCGTTTCTCATCAGGACGAGAAGACATGACAACCAAATTTATTAAAACGTTGTATCGCCTTCCTTCATCGTTGATCGCCGTATCAACGATGCTATACAGCGTAAATGGGCTCGCAGCTAGCCCTTCTTATTTAGAAGAACAGCGCGCACTTTACGATCAAGCACAGCAGTTGCTCGATAATAAGCAGGTCGACCAATACCAAGCAATGCGGTCAAAGATCGCTCAGTACCCACTAACTCCTTATGTGGATTATCGCACCTTGTTAGCCACGTTGGATGAGCAGTCACCACAACAGGTTGAACGGTTTATTGAGCAACATAAGAGCTTTCCATTTTCGAGCCGCATTCGAGCGCCTTATATTGATATGCTTGCACGTAAACAGCAGTGGCAGACATTACTTGAGTTTCAAGCTGATCTGCCACGCGGTGAGCAATATCAATGTCATTACTATAATGCCCAATATCAAACGGGTAATCAGGCTTTGGCCTTTAAAGGTGCGGAAGATCTATGGCTACATGGACGCAGTATTTCTGATGCGTGTGATCCGTTGTTTAAAGCTTGGCAAAAAGCAGGCCTGCGTAGTGATGAGCAAATATTGAATCGCATGTTGTTGGCCTTTGATGCGCGCAATGGTGGGTTATTAAAATACCTGGCGAAAGAACTGCAATCAAAACAGTCACAACAACAAGCGCAGCAAATGATTGCTTTGTTTAATCAACCTGAAAATGTTGCCGCGTTTGCCAAAAAACAGCCCGCCAATACTTTTTATCGCAAGCAAAGTGAAATGGCTCTGCAAAAACTCGCTCGTAAAAATGTAGAGCAAGCGCAGCAAGCCTGGGCGACAGTGGTTGATGGGCAAAAATTGACGCCGCCGCAAGCGCAGAAATTGGCAGATTATATCGCTCTGCGCTTAGTGAATAGCACCGATTCTGCGGAGCTTATTTCGTGGCGTGATCAACAGATTGCGATCTCAAGTAGTATCAAACTTAAAGAGCGTCGTATTCGTTTAGCGATTCAAGAGGCCGATTGGTCTGGCATTGCGGATTGGATTGCCACACTGCCTGAGGAGCAAGCGAATAATTTACGCTGGCAATACTGGTTGGGCCGATCTGAAATGGCGACAGGCGCCAAGGCGCAAGGTGAGCGCCGTTTAGAGGCGATACTGGGTGAACGTAACTTCTATAGTGTTGCGGCGGCAGAGCAACTTAACCGCGCAGTGGTGTACCCACAGACGAGTCTAGCTTTACAGCGCTCGCTGGTTAAGCCTTTTAATGCCAGTTTAGAACGAATTGGAGAGTTGATTGCGCGCGATAAAATAGCAGCAGCGAAAAGTGAGTGGCGCCATTTACTTAACCGCGCGACGCCAGAGCAAAAGCAGATGCTTGCCGCTTATGCGGCACAAAAGCGTTGGCATCATTTGACGGTTACCGCGACGATTCAAGCCAAAATGTGGGGTAATTTAGCCTTACGCTTCCCATTGGCACATCGCTGGTGGTTTGATTTTTATGGTGAAAAACACAGCGTTGATCCGGTGACGTTGATGTCACTTGCTCGTCAAGAAAGTGCCATGGACATTGAAGCGAAATCACCCGTGGGTGCTCGTGGGGTGATGCAAATTATGCCTGCGACAGCGAAATACACCGCGCGGAAATATGATTTAGGCTATGCCGGCGTGGATGATTTATACAAGGTTGGCAAAAATATTGAAATTGGCAGTCGCTACCTGCAGAGCCTGCTTGAGAAGTACGATAACAATCGAATTTTCGCTTTTGCTGCGTATAATGCAGGGCCTGGAAGAGTGAAAACGTGGCGCGGACGAACACAAGAAAAATTAGATGCTTATGCATTTATAGAAGCGATCCCGTTCAATGAGACTCGAGGTTATGTACAAAACATCTTGATGTTTGAAACATACTACCGAGGCCTGCTAAAGCAAGATGGCGTCTTCCTCCATGAGAATGAATTGAATACTAAGTATTAAGCGAGCGGCAAATCATGTCATTACAACCCGAGTATAAAGAGTGGCAACAAATCTTAGATTTGGTGAAGCACAGTAGCGATACCGGTCAACATGAAATGTTATTGACCATGTTGTTGACCCCAGATGAAAGAGAAGCTCTAGTGGCGAGAGTGAACATTTTCCGCGAACTGCTTAAAGGTGATCTTTCCCAACGTCAAATCAGCCAATTACTTGGTGTTGGTGTGGCGACCATTACTCGTGGTTCTAATGAACTTAAATCGAAAAGTAGTGAAGAAAAGCAGGCTATCGCCGATTTGCTGAAAGGCTCGTCGCTTTAAATTGAGATTGATTAACGAAAAGGTGCCTAGGGCACCTTTTTTATTACTTCGCTTATAACCAGATTATACGTTAGTAGGATAGTGCTGAGGATTGGTAAAAGGGATCAAAGCCATGATCAATGCTTGATGATAAACCGAACTGCGTGTTAGTTGATGCTGGGTAAGTACACCAATCGCGCCACCTTTTTGTTTGATATTGGTGGTGCCAAAGACCTCATCCATCACACTGCCGAGTTCAACCTCAGGAGAAAGACGTGTCGCGACTGCAGGAGGCAGCATCATGCTGGCTGAGCGAGATTCGCCGCGTCGTGTATCGGATTCAATCACCATCCAAGCAAAGGTGACCGCACCTTCAATTCCGGCCTCTAGGCCGACGTAAAAATCACCATGGCATTGTGCCCGTTTGGCATTGGTGACACGATTTCGCGCCCCTTGATACGTTTCTTGGTTACTGATCGGCTGTTCGGCGACATCACTGGGAACGCTAACCCCAATAAATTGGAAAGATTGCTGTGGGAATACGGCTGTAAAAGCGCTTTCGACTGCGTTAATTTTTGCCGGATTAAGCGAAGCGACGATAACGGTCTGGGTGGTCATGTACCTTAGCCTTTTGTGTGGCGACGAGCTCTTTTAACTGATCTAGGTCGACAGGGGAGGAAAGGTAGTAGCCTTGCATGTAGTCACAGTTATTATCTGCCAACCATTGATGCATATCTTGCGACTCAATGCCTTCGGCAGTCACGATCATCGACTGAGAATGACACAGTTCAACTAATGGCTTCACCACTTTCTTATTATCGGTTTTGATCAAGGTTGCTAAGAATTCGCGATCCAGTTTAATTTTTTGTACTGGGTATTCTACAAGTTGGGTGATAGATGTATAGCCAGAACCGAAGTCATCGATCGCTAATTTAAAGCCCATGGTCGAAAGCTCATGTAACAAAGAGTAGCTTTGTGAGTCCGTAGCAAAGGTTTCGGTTATTTCAAAATCAACCAGTGGCGGATGCACATCATAGTGACGCGCCATCGCTTCGATATAACGAGCCAATTGATGAGAGTCGAGTTCTGCCGATGATAGGTTTATCGAGAGTTGAATGTCATGCTCAAACATTGATTGAATTTCAAAAAAGTTCGCGAATGCTTGCTCAATCACCCAGCGGTCGATAAGGCCAAAGATCCCCGTTTGCTCCGATATTGGGATAAATTCTGCCGGATTGACCTTACCAAGTTTTGGCGAGTGCCAGCGCAGCAGCGCTTCAACCCCCATGATCCTATCACCCGTTCGATTGTAGTAGGGCTGATATTGCAGTGAGAATTCTTTGTTAAATTCACCGCTGCGCAGTGCTCTTTCTATTTGTGTTCGACGGCGAACGGACTTATCGAGCGCTTTGGAATAATACGACAGTTGGTTTTTGCCGGCTCGTTTGGCTTGATACATTGCCGTATCGGCATTAGAAAGCAGGCTGGCAAAGTTGTCTCCATCGCTAGGGTAGGCGGCAATACCAATGCTGGCAGTGATCGGGAAGTTACCTAGCGGCGAACGTCCACTGACTAACAATGGTTCTAGAATGGCTTCAGCAAGTGATTCTGCGTAGACATCTTGCTGAGATGAAGCAATAAAAATAGCAAACTCATCCCCTGACAAGCGTGAGGCTAAGCAATCAATCGCGTGTTTATTTTGCCAATCTCGGCAGACTTTTTTAACGTGTTGGGCGAAATTTATTAAGAGATTATCGCCGATGTTATGGCCGTATTTATCGTTAACGTATTTGAAGTTATCGAGGTCAATATACAAAATCCACGCGTAGTGGTGGCGAATATTGTCGCTCAGCTTTGTTTCAATAAAGGTTTGAAATTGATAGCGGTTGGCCAGTCCGGTTAGATGGTCGTTTTCGGCTAATGCTTTGGTTTTTTGATAGCTGCTGTGCAGCTCTTGATACATGTTGTAGAAGCGCTTGGATAACCGACCGAGCTCATCATTATGATCGCGTTTTTCAATGTTATGTCGTTTACGTAACTCAACATCCAGCAATTGCTTTTCTAACTCA
This sequence comes from Vibrio scophthalmi LMG 19158, assembly GCF_000222585.1. Classification (GTDB taxonomy): domain Bacteria; phylum Pseudomonadota; class Gammaproteobacteria; order Enterobacterales; family Vibrionaceae; genus Vibrio; species Vibrio scophthalmi. The sequence goes on from NZ_AFWE01000150.1 coordinate 50,846, forward strand.
GCAATTGGACGAGTGACATGACGATAGAGTAATAGCAATAGGATCAGTACGGTGGCAATTGAGGATGCGACATAGGAAATCAGCAATTTATTTTCAATCGCTTTGAGTTTATCACCCAGTAAATATTGCGCCGGGTCGAGGGTCGCGAATAACGTCGATTTCAATTCAACTGACTGGGTTAAACCACTTTTATTGACCGGCAGGTCGGAAAAAAACAGTGAGCTATCGTTGTCGAATTCGATGATGTGTTTGAGTTGATCAAACTGACTTAAAGTTAAGTAGACCACCAAAAAGTACACTTCTTCTTTGTTGTAGCTAAGAGGGACTTCCATGGTGCGAGGATCAAGTACGTTGTAGCTGATAAGAAGACTTTGCCCTTGGTCGTTCTTGCTAAATCCTACGTGGGTCTGAGCGCCGGACAAGCGATATGTGTCTTTGACATATTGTAGAGCTTTGTCGTCTATTTGCTTAAATGGATCGGTTTGATTGTCGACAAAAAATTGTGTGTTGCGTTGACTATCAAGAATGGCCACCCCGATCGTATCTTGTGAAATGGAATGCAAGGTAGAGATGATACGCTGCATATTGGTCAATAACTCCATCTCTTTGAAAGGGTTATCTTGCTGATGCAAGTAGCGACGGACCATTTCACTTTTGGTTATCGTTTGTGAATAGCTATTGATGAGAGCGAAAGATTGCCTAAAGTGACCAGCCAGCTTCTCCATAGTGAGTTGCAAATAGCTGGTTTCTCGTTTGATCAATGCGTCTTTTTGATTGTGATAAATGCCATAGCTTGAAATGGCAGCGCTAAGCAACACTACCGGGGCAACCAACAATAAGACTCTAGTGTTGAGTTTCATGATGTTTCAATATGCGATTAATAACCTTCGCTCTAAGACTAATATTGGCGGCAGAGAGTGGGCTATCAATTTGTCCTTGCTGAGGTAATGTTCCTTGGACTGCCAATGATGCATCATTTAAATACCATTGCGGCAGTAGTTTCAGCGCACTTCGATTGGTGGTTGCAGCTTTGACGTCGATTGCATTTTTTGCAGCAATAGTGGGATCTGAAAGGTACTCTAAAAATGAGATGGCGAGTTGTTTATTTTTAGATGCTTGATTAATCGCTAAGCAATCCACCCAAATATAAGGGGGGCCCTGAGGCACAATAAAGCCCCATTCTATTTCATCTTGATATCGATTAAGCGAATGTTCGTCCCCACTGTACGCGAGTGCCATATGGAGCTTATCGGCATTGGGATTACTGCGTACATAGCTGAGAACATATTCGTAGGTTAGCACTTTGGCGCTAAAGACCATGATGTCGGCAAAGCTTTGCTGTAACAGCTGAACATCTTCAGTATCAGGGGCAATGCCAAGACTATTCAAAACGGGCAGAAAAGTATCAATCGTATCGTTGATCATCCCAATATGCCCGGCTAATTCCGGTGGTGGGTGAACAAACTCTTGCCATGTTTTAGGCGGTTTCGGGACTTTATCTTTGCGGTAAACAATGCCTACTGAGCCCCAAAAGTAGGGTATCGCATAATCGCCACACGCTTGTTGCCATTGAGTACTTTGATGCTTTCGATTATCAAGTTCAGAGAGGTTCTCTAGTCGGCCTAATTGGCCATAAACTTGTGCCGAGACGTTATCAAGAACGACAATGTCAAAAGGAAGTTGTTCACTGCGACTCATTAAGACGTTACGTTCGTCATCACTATCGAAATGGGTCAATTGGAGAGTGGTTGCGGTATCTTTTTGCCATTGCTCAATAACGGCAGGAGAGAGGGTATCTTCCCACATGAAAAGATTTAACTGATTCTGCGCAGATATCGCGGGATGAGCACTAATAGAGGAAATAGTGAGTAGTAGTATTCTTGTCAAACGCATTGCGGGTTACCTGATCCTTGTAGTTTGGATAACGCCGAGCTTTGATAAGAGTCAGTGACCGACACACAGCAGCAAGCTCAAAACAGGTCAAGGATGCTAGTAATATTTACAAGGTGTGTCAGCCACTTATTGGTTTTTTTTTGAACTGTAAGACTTTATTTAACTTAATTTTACCTGAGTTGGCTTAATATTCTCACTTGGGTAACAACCAAGCACTTTTAAGTGTTTGGTAATTTTGGTCAGTTCAACTATGGCATCTTGCACGCATTCTGAGTCTAAATGAGCTTCAACATCGACATAAAACATCTCTTCCCAAGGGTTACCCATGATAGGACGAGATTCTAACTTGGTCATGTTGATGCCATAGCGTTGCAATACCAGTAGCGTCGCAACCAGTGAACCTGCCTCTTGTGACGTGGACATGATCAATGTGGTCTTCGCCGGAATCTGCGGTGACACTTCAACCGGTTTGCGCGCGACAACGATAAAACGAGTATGGTTTTCGGTTTGGTTGGCGATATTGCCTTTGATTGGCTGTAAACCGTAAATTTTACCTGATGATGCATTGCCAATCGCTGCAACATCGTCACGGTTGAGCTGACGGACTTTCTGCATTGCATCAGCGGTACTGGCACAGGTTTTTAACTCAATCCCTTTGAGGTGGCTGAGAAACTCACTACATTGTTGGTGCGGCTGTGGATGTGAATATAAGGTGGTGAGGTTTTCTAAGCGAATATCGCTGGTGGCGACTAAGCAATGTTCAATAGGTAAGGTCAGCTCACCAACAATATAAAGTGTCGTATGTTGTAGTAGGTCGTAGACTTCGTTGATTGAACCTGAGCTGGTATTTTCAATTGGTAGTACCCCGTAATCGGCATGACCAGACTCGACCGTATTCGCCACTTCTTTGAAACCTTCACAATTAAGCTCAATCAGTTCGGTATTTTTACGGCTGAAAAATTCACGACTTGCCAAGTGTGAATAAGAGCCTTTTGCACCCAAGAAAGCGACGCGGGCAAGCGGTTTACGGCTGATCTCTGGATTGGCTAGGTTCTGTAGATAAGATTGCTGCAGCAACACCGAATCTTCAATAATAGTGTGGAAGAGCTTAGTAATATACTGCGCATCAAGGTTGTATTTGTCTTGGCCATTATTGATCAGCTTAACCAATAACTGCTGTTCACGTTCAGCGTCACGCACTGGTTTTGACGTCTGAACTTTACTTTTCGCCACTTCAATACTCATTTGGCGGCGTTCAGACAATAATTGCAGTAGGTTGTCGTCTAGCTCATTGAGTCGAGTTCGAATTTCATCGAGCGAGTATTGTTGTTCAGTCATCCTAATTTCCTTACATAAAAAAGCCTCCCACTTGGGAGGCTTTCTATTCGTTTTTGACTTATCTTTCGAAAACGAGTCTGCCTCCAAGGTTAGTGGAGAAAAAACAAGTCAAAAAAGAACAGATCAGTCAGCGGCATAAATGAGTCTCTTTATGGAGTCCACTCCACAATAAGCAACCGAGTTTTCAGCGTCAAGCAAAAAAATAGCGCCTTTCGGCGCTATCTCTCTCGATTCGTTAACTTATTCTACTTCTTCTTCAAGCTCTGGCTTGTCAGTTCGACGTGCTTCTGGCTTGTGGCGCAGTTTATTCAGCTGGCGTTCTAGTTTTTGTTCTACCTCATTCACGGCAGCGTATAAATCTTCATGAATCGCTGAAGCAACCAACTTACCTTTTGGTACGGTAATAACAGCTTCAAACTTTTTCTGTTTATTTGGTTCTTCGCTGAAGCTAGCTTGGCAACCGATGATGTCTACTTGCCATTTCTCTAGCTTTTTAAATTTGCTCTCAATGTGATCGCGGATAGCAGAGGTGATGTCGATATTTTTACCAGTGATGTTTACTTTCATAAATGTTTTCCTCTGTGTCATCCCTCATGGGTTAACTCCAGATTAACGATTTAGGTTTAAAAGAACGTGATCTACATCACCTTTTTGGGAGGGTTTTTTCCAGTTAAAGTCAATTGTGATCTAACTCAAATTGTCCTTAGTCGTTTGAACGAAAGTGCTTGAGAAAGTCAAAAAACGCTATAGATTGGTAGAAGTGCCTTGCTAAAAATCATTCGCTTTTTAGTGAACAAGTACGGCCTAAACAAACCTTCTGCTCATTCCTTGTTCAGCAATTATTTGTGATCTTCAACACGAAATTTTCCATGTCGACGACGTTCAGCCTATCAATTAGTCTCATCCTTCACTTGTCATCAAATGTGATTATGGCGAACCCATCTCGATAGGAAATAAGAGTGGGTTAAGTTGCTCACTATTCCCCTCATCGCGATTTTTCTTCAATGATGCTAATTGTTTATAGATGATGAAATAGCGATTAATGTTAGAAACATAATGCACCGGCTCTCGTCCGATATTTCTACGCGCGATTATCTCTACGTTTTTAAACCACACATTCGGATCATAGCCATGTTGTTTGGCGAGACGACGCATTTTACGAATGTTTCCTGGGCCTGCATTGTAGGCAGCAAGAGAGAAATAGACCTGGTTATCTGGAGTAATGGCCTCATCGTTAAAGTAACGATCTTTCAGAAAGCGCATATATTTCACACCGGCGTGAATGTTATTTTCGAGTTTATAAATATTGGGGATATTCACGTTGGGATCGCTGGCGGTGCTGGGCAACACTTGCATTATGCCAACCGCGCCTTGATGAGAAACCTTACTCTGATCGAGTCCGGATTCTTGATAGCTTTGGGCTGAAATCATCAGCGGATCAAAATCATATTGGTTGGAGTAGTGATCAAACAGTTTGGAAAGTGACTCGAGGTGGCTAATGTGTTTAGGATCGAGGATCTTTTTTAGCCAACGAGTGTTATCGAGGTACTTTCCGTAAATTACATTACCAAGTAAGGTGCCAGAGCGATATTCATCTAAATAGTTGTCGACCAGTTTTTTGAGTTGTGGGCTATCTTTACGCAGTGCCCACGCAATTTTCCCACTGCGACGCAAAGGCACTTTTTTGTGCGCGTGAATGTTATCCATTACCTTGAGCCAAAGTTCACTTTTATGGCTGTCTAATACCGTTGCTCCGATATGGCCTTGATTAACCAGCTCTATAATTTCAATATCTTGTAGCGTTTCATCGAGAAAATGGATCTCCACTAGAGGCTTACCGAGTTGATGTAAACGCTGATTAAGCGTTTGTAAGCTCTCATAGTAACTAGAACTAGGCCTGACCCAGATATCCTTGCCGCTTAATTGCGAGAGTTGGTAATACTGCGGTGTTTGTTTTGAAGTAATCAGCCATTCCTGTACATCGTTCAATACCGGACGGCTGAACTCGATTTCCTGTTTACGTTTATCTGTGATGGTTAGGTTGGCCACCACGAGATCACCGTAACCTTTTTCTAGTGAAGGAATCAGTTCGTCACGGTTCACAGGAATGACCTGTAGATTTAAATAGGAAGAACGCTGTTTGAGCTGTTTTTCAAAATGATAAAGCAATTCGGCTAAGATCCCTTTGGGTTGTCCTGCTTCTATATAATAGAAACCAAGATCCGCTGAGACTAATACGCGAATGACGCCTTTTTTTTCCAATGCCGCTAGATCTCCGGTGTGTGGATCTTTGGTCAGCGGCTCAAGAGATAAGGCCTGTACTTGTAAGGGAAGCACTGCTAGCAAAAGTCCCATGATTAGAGCTCGGATCATTCGTTCACCTTTAAACATCGTTCTCTTAAAGGTAGACGCGAATGCCATCTAAACAAGTATTTAACCACTAAGTTAGGCATTGGCTGCTGAACAGTAACGCACTCTATCATGGCAATGATGGGAGACTTCCTCGCGATTTGACATGCCTCTTTAATTATCAGTTGTCTGGCTATGCTACTTGAACACTAAGAAATTTGATGTTCATTCCAGAATGTATTTCCGAAAAGTTAACTTGAGACTAAAAATAACCCCATTAATAGTTAATTCGTAAAATTTACCGAGTAATATTTACAATTGTCCAGAGTAAACCGTGAAGTGGGCTGGGAATTTAAAATATTGCGATGCCCCCCTTAAAGTTGCAGTGGTATATAAAACTGGCTTTATACCTTTAATGTGAAATTTAATACTGGTTATTTCCTTTTATATACCATTAAGAATTGTTAATTATGAAATTTAAAGATATTTCAATAAGAAATAAGATTATCCTTATTTTTGTGGCGATTATTATTTCAGTCGCTTCTCTGGTTACTTTTATTGTTAAGCAAGTAGATAGTGTCAGAGATGCGTTGGTCGTCTTTACCGATACAACAGTACCAAGTGTTCTGTTAGTCAAAGATATGCAAATTACGCTAGAAGAGATTCGCCGTGATCAATACGCTTTAGTTGCTAACCCAAATCATGAACTTGTACCAATTTGGCAGCAAAATATGCATGACTACGAAAAGCGCGTGGTTGCTAGCTTAGACAATTATCGTGAAGGGTTATGGGATGCGCGCGATCGTGCTGCTTTCGCTAATTTAGAACAGTATTGGCAAGTTTATAGAGAGCAGTTGAGTTTATTTCGTCAGGCATTTATGCAAGGTGATATTTATCAAGCCAATCATCTAACCGTACAAGGTTACAATGAATACCAAGACGCATTTAAAGCGATGGCTGGGTTAGAGAAACTCAACCAAATATACATGTCTGAAGACACTCTCACTGCTGATGAGCGAGTGAAGCATACTTCTATTGTGAGTTTTATAGGTATGGCTGCAGTGATTATCTTCCTGATTGGCATAGGAGTGCTTCTCGTTAAGCAAATTAGAGCACCGCTACAAAGTATTATGGCACTGACTAGTCATATTATTAATGGCGATCTAACTTATAAAATAGACCGTCAAAAATTAGGTAGTGATGAATTTGGTCAGTTGGCTGATACCTGCCAAACGATGCAACAAGAATTGCAGCAACTGGTCGAAAAAATCGCCAGTGCAGCTGTACAGTTGGCGTCTTCTATTGACGAAGTGAGCGCTGTTTCTGAACAAACATCGCAAGGGATGCTTCAACAACAAAGTCAATTAGCCATGGTTGCTACTGCAATGAATCAGCTTCAGGCAACGGTCAATGAAGTTGCGAGTAATACAGAAGAAGCTTCTTGTGCTGCAAATAATGCTAGTACCACCACCCGTCAAGGCGCTGGTGGTGTAAGTGAGGCAATGAGCCAAATTGTAGTCGCTCAACAGGTTATTGAAGATGCAGGAATGCTTGTTGCACAGCTAGAGAAAGATTCAAATGATATAAATATGGTCGTCGATGTGATCAAAAATATTGCCGAACAGACCAATTTATTAGCCTTAAATGCCGCGATTGAAGCGGCACGAGCAGGCGAACAAGGACGCGGTTTTGCGGTGGTCGCTGATGAGGTCCGTACTTTAGCTGGACGAACACAAAGTTCTACCGAGGAAATTGTACGTATTATTGAGAAATTACAACAACGTGCTAAAAAAGCTGTTGATGCTACAACTCAAAGCTGTGAAACCATCGGCACTTGTAATGCACAAGCGAGTACGGTGGGTGGCATCCTGGATGGAATTGGTAATTCAATCGATAATATTGCCAACATGAACATTCAGATCGCCAGTGCCTGCAGCGAGCAAAGTTCGGTATCGGAAGAGTTGCAGCGCAATGTCGACCATATTCATTGTTCGTCAATAGAGGTCGCGACAGGCTCTGCGCAGACAGCGCAAGCTTGTATTGAGTTGAGCCAGCTGGCTGCCAATATGCGAAATATTATTTTGCAGTTCAAGGTCGTTTAGTCTTAAAGATAATTCAAGGATTCACAGACACAAAAAAGCCGCTTAGGGTTACTAAGCGGCTTGTTACTTTTAATTCTTTATAAAGGATTAAGATTGATTAATTCACGCGTGCGGCTGGCGGCTTCTTCAAGACCCAGTTCTTCATAAGCGGCGAGTTGAATGTCTAATGATTTTCGCGCAGCTTCAGTATTTGGATAGGTTTTTTGTAGCTCTTGGCAGCGATTAATTGCAGCAATCCAAGCTTCACGACGTAGATAGAAATCGGCAGTGGCTAAATCATACTCAGCAAGGCGATTTTTCAATGAGAACATACGTTTTTGTGCATCTTCAGCGTATGGGCTTGCTGGGTAGCGGTCTAATAACTTTTTGAAATCGGCAAATGCCGCTTTTACTGGTTCAGGATCTCGGTCACTACGATCGATATTGAACATGTCATGCATGAAGTTGCGGTCTTGCGCCATGTGTGTAAGACCACGCATGTACAATACCCAATCGAGCTTTTCGTGTGTTGGATTCAAACGAATAAAACGCTCGATTGTTGCTAGGCCTAAAGCTAGATCGTCGTTTTTATAGTAGGCATAGATAAGGTCAAGCTGTACCTGCTCTGAATAAGCACCAAAAGGGTAGCGAGAGTCCAAAGCTTCGAGTTTCTCGATGGCAGTCATCCAGCTACCATCTTGCAATAATACCTGCGCTTCAGAGTAGAGCTCTGATGGCGGAACATCTGGAACAATCTCTTCGCTGCTCGTACAGCCTACGAGTAATGTTAATGCCAATAATCCAGATAAAGTATGCTGTTTCATGTCAGGATTCTATTCCTTGAAGTAAATAATTTTGTCGCTTCCGTTACTTTTATGCCGGTAGCAGATACAATGGATCAATATTCTTCCACACTGTAGACAATTAGTCTCACAGTTTTTGAAAAAGTTCGATATGGCTCAGCAGATTGAATTAACTAATACAGTAAAAGATAGCCAATTAGGTCAACGACTTGATCAGGCTATCGCCGAAATTTTTGCCGACTTCTCTCGTTCTCGTCTAAAAGAATGGCTTTTAGCGGGTAAAGTACAAGTGGATGGTCAAGTAATTACTAAACCACGTACTCGAGTGATGGGCGGTGAAGTCATCATCCTGCAAGCGGAACTTGAAGATGAAGAGCGCTGGGAAGCGCAAGATATTCCTTTGGATATCGTCTACGAAGATGACGACATTATCGTAATGAACAAACCTCGCGGTTTTGTAGTACACCCAGGTGCAGGAACCCCTGATGGTACAGTGCTAAATGCACTGCTTCATCATTATCCTGATATCGCGGAAGTACCACGTGCGGGGATTGTTCACCGTTTGGACAAAGACACCACTGGCCTTATGGTTGTGGCGAAAACAGTGCCAGCACAAACTCGTTTAGTGCGTGCGCTGCAAAAACGTAACATTACGCGTGAGTATGAAGCCATTGCAATTGGCCGTATGACGGCGGGCGGTAAGATTGAACAGCCAATTGGCCGTCACTCAACCAAACGTACGTTGATGGCGGTAAGCCCAATGGGTAAGCCGGCAGCAACTCACTACCGTGTTGCGGAGCACTTCCGCGAACATACGCGTATTCGTCTGCGTCTAGAAACGGGTCGTACCCACCAAATTCGTGTCCACATGTCGTACCTACAGTATCCGCTACTTGGTGATACTGCTTACGGCGGTCGCGCTCGTATTCCTTCGGGAGCGAGCCAAGAATTGACGGAGATGATCCGCCAGTTTGATCGTCAAGCATTGCATGCTGTGATGCTGAAGTTTGAACACCCAGTAACGGGTGAAGAACTTGAGTTCCATGCGCCAGTGCCAGAAGACATGGTGATTCTGACCGAAGCTCTACGCCAAGATGCACAAGAGCACGGTTTAGAAGAAGAGTACTAATATGTCGCTGATTATTCCTAACTGGAATGCACCTAAAAATGTTAAGGCAATAGCTTCAACACGATTAGAGGGCTTTTCAACTGGGGTATATCAAGGGTTAAACCTTGGTAGCCACGTTGGGGATGATCTCGATACGGTATTCCGCAACCGCCAACAATTGACGCAGATGGCAAAAATGCCTTCTGCGCCAGTTTGGTTGAACCAGACCCACTCAACTGCAGTGATTCAGGTTAACCAACCAACCGAGATAACACTCGACGCTGATGGACTTGTAACATCACAACCAGGTGTCGTTCTTTCTGCTATGACAGCCGATTGCTTACCTGTTCTGTTGACGAATACTCAAGGTTCTCAAGTGGCGGCAGTGCATGCTGGTTGGCGTGGTCTCGCTGATGGTATTGTTGAAAATGCAGTGGCAACGTTTGGGCGTGATGCCATAGACGGTAATATGATCGCTTGGCTTGGACCTGCGATTGGAGCGAGTGCATTTGAAGTTGGCGAAGACGTATTACAAGCATTTTGTGATGCGAATCCGCAAGCGATCGATGCTTTCATTCCTACGGGGCAGGTTGGCAAATGGTGGGCCAATATGGAACGCCTTGCCACTCAACGTTTAAACGCCTTAGGCGTAACGCAAGTGTTTGCTTGTGGGCTCTGTACTTACTCTGATCCTGAGCATTTTTACTCATATCGCCGCGATGGTGTGACTGGGCGTTTAGCCAGTTTCATCTGGATTGAGTAGCGACTAGATCTGATGTTTATTTCAAAGGCTGACCTCGTGTCAGCCTTTTTCGTTTTTATCCCCTTGAAAATCTCCGCGAGCGTAGCCATCTTTCATATTGATTATTAGATTATTTCGATAGAGTTTAGGAAGGTTGATATGCGTCTCGACAGATTTACTAGCAAGTTTCAAATCGCTATTTCTGATGCGCAGTCTTTGGCGCTAGGCCGCGACCACCAGTATATAGAGCCAGTGCACCTAATGGTGGCACTGATGGACCAAAATGGCAGTCCAATTCGTCCATTGTTGACGATGTTAAATATCGATGTCACTCAACTGCGTTCTAAACTGAGTGAAATGCTCGACCGTCTACCAAAAGTGAGCGGCATAGGTGGTGACGTGCAACTGTCAGGTGGCATGGGGACGCTGTTTAACCTGTGTGACAAAGTGGCGCAAAAGCGTCAAGACACCTATATCTCATCAGAAATATTCTTATTGGCGGCTTTAGAAGATCGTGGCCCTCTTGGCGCTTTATTAAAAGAAAGCGGTTTAACCGAGCAGAATTTGGGTGAAGCGATCGATAAGGTCAGAGGTGGCCAAAAGGTCAATGACCCAAATGCCGAAGAACTACGCCAAGCATTGGAAAAGTTCACCGTTGATTTAACCGAGCGAGCAGAGCAGGGCAAACTTGATCCTGTTATTGGTCGTGATGACGAGATCCGCCGCACCATCCAAGTCTTGCAACGTCGCACCAAAAATAACCCAGTGATCATTGGTGAACCGGGCGTAGGCAAAACGGCGATTGTTGAAGGTTTGGCTCAACGCATTATCAATAATGAAGTACCAGAGGGCCTAAGAGGTCGCCGAGTACTGTCTCTCGACATGGGGGCTTTGGTTGCGGGAGCGAAATATCGTGGTGAATTCGAAGAACGTTTAAAATCGGTATTGAATGAGTTGTCTAAAGAAGAGGGTAACGTCATTCTTTTTATTGATGAAATTCATACCATGGTCGGCGCAGGTAAAGGTGAAGGTTCGATGGATGCCGGTAATATGCTAAAACCTGCCTTAGCGCGAGGTGAGTTGCATTGCGTGGGCGCCACGACGCTAGATGAATACCGCAAATATATGGAAAAAGATCCGGCACTTGAGCGTCGTTTTCAAAAAGTGATTGTCGATGAACCGAGTGTCGAAGATACCGTCGCGATTTTGCGTGGTCTGAAAGAACGTTACGAACTGCATCATCACGTTGAAATTACCGATCCTGCGATTGTCGCGGCAGCCAGCCTATCTCATCGTTATGTTTCCGATCGCCAGTTGCCAGATAAAGCCATTGATTTGATAGATGAGGCGGCGTCGAGTATTCGCATGCAGATAGATTCCAAGCCTGAATCCCTCGACAAGCTAGAGCGAAAAATCATTCAACTTAAAATTGAGCAGCAAGCACTTATTAATGAGCATGATGAAGCGAGCGAAAAGCGCTTAGAAATGCTCAATAATGAATTGTTGGAAAAAGAACGCGACTTTGCTGAACTTGATGAAGTTTGGAATGCAGAAAAGGCTGCGCTATCAGGCACCCAGCATATCAAATCTGAACTTGAGCAAGCTCGTATGGATATGGAGTTTGCTCGACGAGCAGGTGACTTGAGTCGTATGTCTGAACTGCAATATGGTCGTATCCCTGAGCTCGAGAAACAACTGGATCTCGCCACGCAAGCCGAAATGCAAGAGATGACCTTATTGCGTAATAAGGTTACTGATGTCGAAATTGCAGATGTACTATCAAAGCAAACCGGCATTCCAGTGGCTAAAATGCTGGAGGCCGAAAAAGAAAAGCTATTACGTATGGAGCAAGTACTGCACAAACGCGTGATAGGACAAAAAGAAGCGGTGGAAGTCGTCTCTAACGCGATTCGTCGCAGCCGTGCGGGGCTATCTGATCCTAACAAACCTATTGGCTCTTTCTTATTCTTGGGCCCAACAGGGGTCGGTAAGACAGAATTATGTAAGACCTTAGCAACGTTCATGTTTGACAGTGAAGATGCCATGGTACGTATCGACATGTCAGAGTTTATGGAGAAACATTCGGTTGCTCGCTTAGTGGGAGCCCCTCCGGGTTATGTCGGGTATGAAGAAGGCGGCTATTTAACCGAAGCGGTACGTCGTAAGCCTTATTCAGTTATTTTGTTGGATGAAGTAGAAAAGGCGCACCCTGATGTTTTTAACATCTTACTGCAAGTGCTTGATGATGGACGACTCACTGATGGGCAAGGTCGTACGGTAGATTTCCGAAATACCGTCGTCATCATGACGTCTAACTTGGGATCTGCGCGTATTCAAGAAAACTTCAATACGCTTGACTACCAAGGTATTAAGAATGAAGTGATGGAAGTGGTGAATAAACATTTCAGGCCGGAATTTTTAAACCGTGTAGATGAAAGTGTCGTTTTCCACCCTCTTGGCCAAGAGCATATTAAGTCGATTGCCGCAATCCAGCTATTACGTCTGGCAAAGCGTATGGAAGAGCGTGGCTATCATATGGAAGTTTCTGAAAAAGCGCTCGATTTGATAGCTCAAGTTGGCTTTGACCCTGTTTATGGGGCTCGCCCTTTGAAACGAGCAATTCAACAGAGTGTTGAAAACCCATTAGCAAAAGCAATTTTATCGGGAAGAATTATTCCAGAAAAAACCGTCAAATTGCTGGTTAATAATGATCAAATTATTGCTCATCAATAAAGACACTGCGAAATGTGAATAAAGAAAGGGGCGAAATGCCCCTTTTTGCCGTTTATTTGAGTGCTTTGTGTGAAAAGTGTGCAAACGATTTGGTTGAGTAAAAAAAAGGGTTGTGTTCGGGTTAGAACTACCTATAATTCGCCTCCGTTGCCACGGGAAACCACGCTGTATAGCAGGCGACAAAGGCGGAGAAAGTTACTCAGATAACTTTCAGAGAAATAACCAAAAAGTGTTTGACACCAAAGGTTATCTCGCTAAAATGACCGTCCACTTCGAGAGTAAGACTTGAAGTAAAGCTCTTTAACAATATAAACCTATCAATCTGTGTGGGCACTCGTTGATGATAATCCAATAAGTTTTCGCTTCGGTGAAAACAGTTTCTTCGGAAATAAATTGGGTTCAATGAACTGAGTGACCAATTTGATAACACTTTCTTTTATAAGGAATGGTTATCGAG
>NZ_AFWE01000149.1 GCF_000222585.1 Vibrio scophthalmi LMG 19158
GCCTTAAGACGCTGCTTACGGCCTGTGTGATACGCAATGTGCGCGCCCTTCATGGTGGCCGCCTTACACTAGACCAAAGTCACGGGCGTATTCAGTTGCCGCAGCCACCAAGGCTTGGCAGTACTGCGCTTTACGCTCGTTTAAGATCTCAAAGTCGTAGTCGTTACTTAAAAAGCCAGGTTCGACAATGACACACGGCGCTTGGGTGTAGCGCAGCAGATAACCGCCGCGGTCTTCGGCTTGACGGCTCTTAATGCCGCGGTCACGAAGGCCCAATGCTTTTACGATGTGCTTTTGCACTGCGCCCGCTAAGGCTTTGCCTTTCTTACTGGTGTGGTAGTAGAGCGTTTCGGTGCCGTGCGCTTGC
>NZ_AFWE01000148.1 GCF_000222585.1 Vibrio scophthalmi LMG 19158
GGAAGGTGCGAATAAGTCCTGCTATTTAGGTCTGGATCAAGCCTTTACTTTACATGTTCACTTTTTAAACGATGAATTTCTAATTTAGGCCAATTATTGGCCGTTTTAGGCCTTTTTTCGGGCTATTCCCGGATTTCAGATAGATCTTTCCTGTCGTCGTAACATCTGATCTACTTTAAACACATTTGCCAAAGTAAATAGCATGGCTAACTGTGAGTCATTTTTCATCAGTCCTTTGTAACGTGCCTTGGTGAAGCCAAACTGGCTTTTGATAACGCGAAACGGGTGCTCGACCTTTGCTCGAATGCTTGCTTTTAAGTATTCGATGTTAATCATTGTCTTATTCTTGCGAGGGTGCTTTTTCATCACTCGGATTTTACCGGGACGCTTTGCAATCAGCCACTCCACATCTGTGTCTTTCAGTTCTTCACGATTCTGTGCGCCTTGATAACCAGCATCGCCGGAAACGAATTCCTCTTCACCGTGCAGCAAATTATGCAATTGGTTCAGGTCATGTTCATTAGCGGCAGTGGTTACGAGCGTATGGGTGATACCGCTCTTGGCATCCACGCCAATATGGGCTTTCATGCCGAAGTACCATTCATTGCCTTTCTTGGTCTGATGCATCTCTGGGTCACGCTCATTATTTTTATTCTTAGTGGAGCTCGGTGCTCTGATTATGGTGGCATCGACCAACGTTCCCTGCGTCATCATGACGCCACAGTCTGATAGCCATTGGTTGACGGTTTCAAATAATTTACGTGTGAGTTTGTACTTTTCCAACAAATGCCTAAAGTTCATGATAGTGGTGCGGTCTGGGATCGCTTTATCCAGTGATAATCGTGCAAATTGACGCATTGAAGCAATTTCGTATAAGGCATCTTCGGTTGCTTCGTCACCAAGACAGTACCATTGCTGCATGCAATGAATGCGGAACATAGTCTCAAGTGGATACGGGCGGCGGCCGTTGCCGGCTTTGGGGTAAAAGGGTTCAATCACTTCGAAAAGTTGAGACCACGGCAGCAGGTTGTCCATCCGAGATAAAAAAATCTCTTTACGAGTCTGGCGGCGCTTACTCGAAAACTCACTATCGGCAAAGGATAATTGTTGGCTCATGGGCGTTGTGTGTTGTGTGTTGTGATGGATTGTGCCGCAATGATCTCATATCTGGGACTTATTCGCACCTTCCCTAACTCTCAGGCTAAATGCCTTTGTGGTCGTGAGGCCGAAGCTATCCATGAGTATCAATGGCGTAATGTAAAAGAAGCCATGCTACTCGGTGTTCCTGTTGAACTTTCCGTTCAAACACGCAGGATTAAGTGTCGCGACTGCGGCATAAAAACAGAGTCTCTATCTTGGTTAGAGCCTTATGCTCGTATAACAAAGCGCCTAAAAAGCTATATAGAACAACTATTACCTCTTCTCCCCATTAAGCATATTTCCCAGTTAACGAGCGTTCATTGGCACACCATTAAAGAGATAGATAAACGCCAACTTAAACAAGTTGTACCGTCAGTATAATGGGAAGACTTAAGGCAACTCGTCATGGACGAGTTCGCCATTTTTAAAGGACATCGATATGCCACGGTCATCGCTGACGCTAAAACTCACCAAGTCATTTGGATAGGATTAGGTCGTAGTGGAAATTAAAAGAGTTCGCACGAAAACTCGGTCCTTATCTTCACGGGATTATCGCATCGGCTAGTTATTCGTTAAATACCGGCACACTTGAAGGGATAAACAACAAGATAAAGCTAATCAAGCGAATGGGATATGGTTATCGAGATACAGACTACTTCTTCTTGAAGATAACAGCAGCTTTCCCTGGAAAGCCGCGATGAACATTTTTTTGTACCAACCCATCAGTTTGAATACGGCGCGTTGTGAGACAATCACATAATAGAGTAAATTGTGCTCACTATGTTGCGGTTATCTCCTATCCAACTTCAATAACCCGCATAGTGATAATAACAACGACATAACTGCCTTGTCAGCTTACGCGCAATACCTTCTCTCTATAACGGTATTGCGCGGATTTTCATTCCTTCTTCCCTCCCGGTCAGATAAAAAATCAGTTAATGCCATAAATTCAATGCTACGTACTCTTGTTGGTCAGATTATTGTGTTCCGGCTTTAAGATTGTATTGCAGTCTCGCAGAGATAAGCGATATTTGTGTTGACTAAAACTAAGTGATAGGAGGTATGCGAGTGAATGATAAGATTGATCTGGTCTATAGGAAGTGGCGTCATTATTTTCTTATGGGACGTCTTATAAAAAAGTTAAGCGGAACATGAAGAACCACTTAACTTACATCGCCATCGCTAGTCTATAT
>NZ_AFWE01000147.1 GCF_000222585.1 Vibrio scophthalmi LMG 19158
CTTAGTATCAAGTTTGAAGTGCGACAAATTCTATAGATGCGCATGAATATACTCCGTTGGAGTTCTATACCCAAGCCTTTTGCGTGGGCGCGTATTTAGTTTGTGGGCAATTTCATTGCAGAGCTTCTGTGTCACATGTGACATAGAAGTTCGTTTTGGTAAATACTGACGTATTAATCCATTGGTATTTTCATTGGTGCCTCTTTCCCATGAATGATATGGGTTTGCAAAGTAAAACAAGCAGTTATGAAACCTTTCTAGTTGTGCGTATTGGTGAAATTCAGTGCCGTTATCAGCTGTAATTGTCTTAAAAGGTAAATCGGAACGGGTCATGATTTTGCTCATTCTCACATTAAGTGATCCCGTCGTTCGGTCGTCTAATTGGCCAATAAAAGTGTAGCCTGTCATTCTGTCCACCAAAGTGACAATACAGTGCTTAGTT
>NZ_AFWE01000146.1 GCF_000222585.1 Vibrio scophthalmi LMG 19158
TTTGAGAGTCGTCTCTTTAAACACGAACAACAGGGGTGTAGCTCCAATTGGCAGAGCAGCGGATTCCAAATCCGCGTGTTGGGAGTTCGAATCTCTCCACCCCTGCCATATATTAAGCCTCAGCAGAAATGCTGGGGCTTTTTTACATCGGCATGTTATGGTTTGTCGCTAATTGGCAGAGCAGCGGATTCCCCTAATACTAAATAGCGCGTGTTGGGGCGAAGCTTTCGAATCTCTCCACCCCTGCCATATACAAAGCCTCTCCGATGCTTCACTTTGAAGAAGCGATCTCAAACCTGTACTTTTAATTCTATATTCCAAACGAGCGCTTCTCGACTCTCAACTCTACACACTCTTGCTCTTCACCCGCAACAATCCGTAACATTTCTCCTTTCCAGTCTAAAATTGCCCTGACATTCACTGAAGCTCTACTGACATTGGTTATACC
>NZ_AFWE01000145.1 GCF_000222585.1 Vibrio scophthalmi LMG 19158
CTCAGCAAAGCCTTCAACTTTGAATTGGCGCAATAGCTCTTGCTGCTCTTTTGCCTTTTGAACCATACGGATCACAAAATCATTCATCTCAAGGTCATGCGCTTCAACAAGGTTCTCAGGAACTAGGCGACCTTTGCGATCTTTTAGGTAGCCTTCTGGTGTATCAATTTTTTGTGTAGTCATCTTCTAATCCTTAATGGGTTACGTTAGTTGATTCGGTTTGAGTTTCAGCGCCAGCTTTTACTTTCGCTTCCTCAGCTTCTTGCTCATCAACAGAGGCTTGTACTAGGTCATACATTTCTTCGCCCACTTCGTTGTAAAGCTGAGCAATTTGCGTCGTTGTGTTGTGTACGATAGGCAAGATAGCGCCAGAGATAGCCGAGGCTGCAAAGCACGCGAGCTTTTCAGCTCCGCCGCCGTTAATCTCGCCTTGAACCACAAAGCGGTCACCATCAAAACCAACACTTACGACCACTTGCGCCATCTTGATTTTTTTATCGTTACTCATTTGTTTACGCCTCCTTGGCGCTGTATTTATTGCAATACTCTGCACGGGCATCAGCCCAATGCTGGTTAATTCTGTTTTTAGCCAGTGCGCTGGCTTTCAACCACTGGATACCTGCCGCGAGGTAATGCCTTCGCTTTTCCAGTAGTACCGCGATTCGTGCTTCACGCAGGTAGTTAGGGGATTCTGTCATTAGGCACCTGCGCAATACGTTCTCGATTCCAAAAGATAATGTCCTTGCCGATACGCACCACCGCGATGGTTCCACGGCTTGTCTGCATCAAGGTAGGCTCGACTTCGCCAATAAACTGTTTGACGCGTCCATGAGTCAATAAGGGCTCATAGTCGCACTCAAACACTCTCGAACGTCCAATGGTTCGGCTGGTTTTTACCCTGCTTCCCGCCAACCAGATAATCCCCTCAGTTAATGACATAGTGCACCTCCTTGAGTGCGATAAGTGCAGCTCTTGCATGTGTGGTGTAATTGAACTCTCATCGGGTTCGTCGCAGCAAAGGGGCGGTTTTGGTTCTGCTCGCATTGCTTGCGTTCAATCTCACCAAGTAGTGGGCATTCCACCTTTTTAAATAAATAAGCGTCTTGCACTGCGTGCTTAACCGCTTCGATATCCCCACCATATGAGCCGTTCAATACTCGGCTAATGGTGCTTTTGGAATATCCAACCTCTTTTGCTATCACGGTTAGCGGCACGAGGTTGGCGCGTGTTTGTAGTGCTTCAAGCCAACTCATAACGCTCTCCCGTGTTCTGGTCGAAAAGCGCATCGCCTTTAATGGCTGGCGGCTTTGGCCCTGTATTGCGCAGCAGTTGATATTTAGCGGATTGACCACGGCCTTGCTGACGAATATATCCGGCCTTGATTAAAGCGCTTAAATAACGACGCACGGTGCGGTAACTCCCTTCGGTGGTGATAATCAAATCTGCCTGGCTAAAAGTGCGTAGTATGCGCATTGACATCCAAACCTTACGGCGAGGGCCTGAGTTAAAGAATGTTCTTTTCATCTTGTTAACCTTGATATTTAGCGATAACCGAATTTTTTATCTGTCTTGCTAGTCGATAGCCGTTCTTCCAGCTTTCCTTAGTGCAAGGGTTGATCATGATATGTTTAAAATCACCCTCATAGTCATCTGTAACCGGACTCACTTCCTCTGGGAGGTGAAGAAGAATGCTTATAATGACGGTCCCTTGGCGATAGACATCCTCATTGCCTCGGAAAGCATGAATATCTTCATGTTGTGAGCTCATTTCTTGAGCATGTTCACCTAATTCATAGATATCCATGATTAAACCCCCGCATGGCCTAAGTGGAACTGACCTTTAAATTCTTTCAAGCTCAATGTCTTTTTATCGTTGTTTACGGCGTAAATTTCGATTTGGTAAAGGCCAACCACAATGCGTCGTACTTCACCTTTACTTTCCGCCACCAATGCCTCAAGTAAGTCGTCAGCAATTTCCACCTTGTCTGACATGGCGCTCACGATTTTACGTGCGTCTTCCATATCACAGTGCGCAAACTCTACCCATTGCATCACTCGGTTATCGAACTGAGGAAAGCGTTTAATCTTCTTCGCAAAGTTCTTCATACCAATCAGAATCACTGGCACCATTGACATATCGTGAATGTCACGAATCGCTTCAACCATTGCCGCTGACTCAACCACATAGTCCGCTTCATCGATGAAAAGAGGGCGATTTTCAAGCGCTAACGCTTCGATGATTGAATCCTGACACGCTACCGCTGAGCGCTGGCGGTCAATACCTAGCTCGTCACAAATAGACTGCATCATTGACAGTGGCGTCCAGAGTTTCTTTGCACGT